>JANQHR010000109.1 GCA_028282585.1 Bacteroidales bacterium
TGATCACAAATAGCAGCGTGATTAATTTGATTTATATTTTTTAAACTCTTTCTAAAGATAATAACAACGAAGAACCCGTCAACCCACAAGGGGTATGACCGAACCTTTTTTTGTAATTTATGAAATATCTAAGAGTTGAAAAAATGAAGAAAACTCATTAAATTTGAACTGATTACTTACCTATGCCTTTACATAGCAGCCACCGCGTGTTATAAAGCGATTTTAATTCATTTTCCACAGTTATTGTAAATATCATCCAATACATATGATGTTTCTTCTTTCGAATTAATAAGAAAATTGTCCCATGAAATATTTTGCGAAAGTACAAGATTATATAATGCACAATATTCTGTTAAAAGGTTATTTCCATATATCCATATATATCCGGCTCGATTTAAATTATCAATTCCAGACAAAGTCTTCAGTTTCCTATTATACTCTATTGTAAAATATTCACCTATTGTGACAAGTTTTTCCAAACCTTTTAATGATATCAAATTTTCAGATTCCCATA
This sequence comes from Bacteroidales bacterium, assembly GCA_028282585.1. GTDB lineage: Bacteria > Bacteroidota > Bacteroidia > Bacteroidales > UBA12077 > UBA12077. Next base: position 515 of record JANQHR010000109.1, read on the forward strand.
TCATCATTTCACCACCAACTTTTGATAAACTGGTAAAGCTTTCCATTGTAGTATCTGCGATATTAAAATATGCAACTCCTAAGACTTCTTCAAGATTCATTAATCCAAATGATTTTGCAGATTCATATAAAACTAACTTGAAATCTCCAGAAACATACTTTAGGTTTCTTAACTCATACAGATTCAATAAAGCATTACTTGATATAAAAACACTTTCCAAAGTATCAGATAATGACAAAATCTCTGGAAGCTTAATCAAATTTGGATTACCAGAAATGTACAAAGTGTTTATTTCACCAGTAATACTATCTAGTCCAGAAAGATTAGTTAATTCTTTATTATAGTCAATATGCAGTCCACCTGTCAAAAATTGAAGATTGCTTAATTCATCTATATCAGTCAAGAATTCATTATCCCTAATATATAAACCATTTATTTTCTCCAAATTTCCTAAGCCTTCAAGGTTATTAAATGAAGTGCTCCAAATACTTAATTCACCTTTTATTTCATTTACGCAAGATAATGGGGTTAGGTCGCTGATATAATCTTTATAAATCGATAGATTCCCATCAATATATGTATATCCCTTCATTCCAACTTCATTAACTTCTTCTTGATCCCAGGAGCTTGAATTATGATAGTATTTGTTTGTGGTTGAAAATTCCCATATAATACCTTCCTTTATTTCCCCATCTTTGCTTTTTGAATTTACCTGCCAATAATAAGTTTTATTTGCTAGCAAATCTGTTCTTTCAAATTCCACTGTTCCTGACCCAAGAACACTATATTTTATTTTAGGAGGGTTTATAGTATCAAAAAATACTTCATAATTAGTTCCATCTTTATAAGAATTTTCTGACTCAAATGAAAACTTGGTACCCCACTGAATACTTACATCTTCTGATCCATGTTCAGGGATTGGAGTTGACACTTTGTAAAGTGGAATAACTTCTTCATTGTTATTACATGCGAATAAAACTAAACTTGTAAAACAAACCAAAAACATATTTATTCTCTTCATTAAATTATATTTTGTCATGATGTCTCGTGCTAAAATAGGTTGACATAATTTTAGCAGTTTTTTGTTAAAGATAAATCATTTTTAGTTTTCGTTTTGAAAGAATATGATGATAGTTTATATTTTCCAATCAGATGCGCATTTTCAGGGGTAAGCATTTCACAACTTCTATGCGGCCTGCGAGTGTTATAGATAGTTACTGATTTTTTAACTTCATTCAGGGCAGAATCGTAGTTTTTAAAACCTTCACCGATTAAGAACTCATATTTGAGTATTCCATTTACCCTTTCAGCAATAGCGTTTTCATAAGGGTCAGAG
>JANQHR010000137.1 GCA_028282585.1 Bacteroidales bacterium
ATACCGAGTATTTCCTCTATATTAACATATTAGCTATCTTTATATTGAAAGTACTAAATGATATTTATAAAGAAAAGTTTAGTACTAAATCAATCGAAAATAAAGATAATTTTTATAATTCAAATGAAGAATCAGAAAACACGACACCCTAACATCGGGTCAGCTAGCATCCGGGGGGTTGGTGGGGTCTTGTGGTTTTGTTATATTTGTTTCAGTGTCAACGGGTGACACTGAAACGCGGCGATCTCCCACCTCGCTTCATACCCGAAGACCGTTATAAAGGCATTTTTCATGAGAGAATTTGAATTGTCAATTTATTTTAAAGCAAATGAAAGTTATAGTAAATTCTGATTATTCTAGTGTTGATGAAGTGGTTAATTCAATTAACAATTTATTAGTTGAAAATGGATTTAATACTGAATTGCATGGTGCTGAGATTGATTTTCTACGAAAGACTGACAAAAGACATAATAAACTTATGCCCTTGTTAGAAGTAGCTAAAGGAATCAATCAAGGTAAACTGATAGTGCTGAAAGAAAATGAGAAAGTAATAATAAATTGTCAATTCAAATGGTACTTACATTCATTTGCAACATTACTTCTGACAGCCGCTTTCTTTCTGATATTTTATATGTTTAGTGATTTCAACTACGCACTTGATAAATTATTAATTGCAGTTTTGATAGTTTTTCCTTTGTCAATTATAGGAGTATTTGTTTCGAAAAGACACTTTAGAAATATTATTATCAAAGCTTTGAAAAAGACAGGGCTTGGCAATGATTTAATTGAAAGTTCTTAAAAAACGCCTTATAACATTATTTCACTCTACATTCGGGTGCCTGTTGGCGGTTTGACAAAGTTTTGGTATCTTCGGGTTTAATTAAACGGTCTGACAGCAAAAGTGCTGCAACTCCCAAAAGATAGGGTAAACAAGGGCCGTTACCAACGATAATTTTAGTCGAAAAAAACTTGAGAAATTTGAACAATATGACACTGTATCTTGAAGTATTAAATGTCTTAAAAATTCTTCTTGAAGAAAGCGATAATTCTCATTGGGCGAATTGGATAAATCAGGATATATTAGAGTGGAATGAAAATAAAAGTACAAAACACCATCTTTCTGCCTATGGTGGAATGGGTTCAATAAATGACTTATGGGTTGGTGGGAATGATATTGATGGTAGTTGGAAAAATGCAATTTTTGACCATGTCAAGTCTCTTTCATATTCATTAGCTACCAGAAAAGGTATCGGTAGAGCGGAGCTTGTTGACACTTTATCAAAAGGGATAATTATTCAAGGTTGGAGATGTTTAGAATGTGGATACTCAGAAATCTCTAAAGTTGCAATTGAAACCTTTGTTTCAAATAAAATGGTTCCAACAATTTTGACTGAGAAAATTAAAAATGGAAATGTAAAAAGCATACTTGACATTTCGGAATTAAAGAATAATAAACAAGTTGAAGAACTCAGAAGCAAAATTATTTCAGCTACAGAGAATTCTGGTATTAAACTGACTGAAGGGGATGGAAAATGGACGTTACCGTGTCCTAAGTGCAAATCTGATGACAAGGCAGCATATCGATGGATTTATCAGAAGAATTTTGAAGAAGAGAAGCTAATACCTTCAAATGACAATCTGAAATTAAAGAGCGAGAGAAGCGAAACTGGAATTTTGAGAAAGTTGTTCAAATTTGGAAAAAAGTGACAAGTATTCTTAAAAGTAACTAAAATTACAGTTGGTAACACGCGTTGCTATGTAAAGGCATAGGTAAGTAATCAGTTCAAATTTAGTGAGTTTTAGTGGTTTTTTTGTGTTTTTTGTTATCTTTAAAATCAATTAACGGGAGATGATTACGCTGGGATTTAATCCCAAACAGCTTTTAACCAGAGACCTTTAGCAATAATACACTGTCGCGAAATTTCTGAAACTTTTTGAAGGGTAATTACCAAATTGGTAACTTTTTTTATATTTGTATTATAAACAATTGGATAATGAGAGTAATTGCGAAAAAGATATTAAGAGAATTCTGGGACAAGTACACAGACTCAGAACAGCAACTGAAAACCTGGTACAAAGAAGCATCAAATGCGAAATGGAGTTCTTCAGATGACATAAAGAAAGAATATGCAAGGGCTAGCATTATAGGAGATAATCGAGTGGTATTTGATATTTGTGGAAACAAGTACCGTTTGATAGTGGAAATAAATTATGAGAGACAGTGGGTTTTTATAAGATTTATTGGAACTCACAAAGAATATGATAATGTTGACGCAAAAAATATTTAAGTTATGGAAATTAAAGTAATAAAAACTGAAGAAGATTATAACAGTGCATTAATTAGACTCGAAGAAATATTTGATGCTCCTGTTAATTCTCCAGATGGAGACGAAGCTGAATTATTGACTGTTCTTATTGAAAAATATGAAGAAGAGCATTATTCTATAAAAGCTCCAGACCCAATTGAAGCAATTAGATTTCGAATGGAGCAAATGAATATGAAAAAGAAAGATTTAGCCGAAGTGCTTGGCTATAAAAGTCGTGTTTCAGAGATTCTTAGTAGAAAGAGAAAACTATCTTTAAAGATGATAAGACAGCTTCATAAGAAACTAAAGATACCTTATGACTCTTTGTTAACTGAATACTAAGCTCGGCGTACAATTACTAACATTGGGTCAAACTATATGCGGGGGTGGTAGCTTGCTGACTAAATTTTATCTTAATAAAATTAATAATGGGGGGACTGATAAGTAAGGTTCGGGAACTGTTCTCATGAGCCGTAAGGCGAGTAAACCCGCACGTGCATTACCTGCGGACTGTTAACGGTAATTTATAAATTGAAAATACACATGAATAAAATTAAACATCTACTTTTCCTATTTTTTTTTATAATTTCATTTCAGAGCAAAAGTCAATTTTTTGAATATAACAACCACCTTTTTAGTTCAAAAATAGCTTTACAAGATACAAGCAGAAAAGGAAAAATCGGTTTAGATGTGACAACGAATTCCAAGCATTTGACTGGTAATACTATTGAAATTGGAGCATTATATGGTATCCATAAAGATAAAAGAGAAATAAACAGTTTATCAATAATTTCAAATGTTAGAAGCTATTTTAATAAGTCATATTATTTTGAAGATCCTATTGATAATGAAAAAATTGACTTTTCAAAAGACGGATACTTTATTTCTGTTGGATTAATTTATCAATTTTTTAATAGAGACTTAAAATTTTCTTTAGGTATTGCACCAACCTTATCAAATTATTATCAGAACATTGATGCTGAAATTGGTTTAAGTAGTACATTATTGTTTGAATATAAAAGAATAATGCTTATTACAAATCTGATCGGCAATCAATTTAATGAAAATTTTTATAACCCTAAAGGAACAATAGTATCTTCCGGACCAACCTATGAACCATTTGGTCCTTACTCATTCGTTACAATATCATCGTATTTTTCAAGTTCCTTATTTTTCAAGTTAAATCCTAACTCGTTTGAAAGAATCTATTTAAAGTTTTTACATTTAAACACTTATGAAATTAATAAATTAGCTATTGGACTATCACTTCCAATTAATGATATTGTAATACTTAATCCTGAAATTGCTTATAATATAACTGAATCTAATTTTACCTCTGAAAAAACAGTAGATAAGCTTTATTATGGTTTCTTAGCAAAAGTGAAAATGAATAAGTTCTATATTAAGTCTTTTTTAACATATCATAAGGAACCGGGTTTAGAAGATTTAAATATTAATCTTGGAATTGAATACAATTTATAAACAACCGTTAACATTGGATCAAACTAAATGCGGGAGCTTGGTAGCTTGCTGACTAAATTTTATCTTAGTAAAATTAATAATGGGGGACTGATAAGTAAGGAAGGAGAACTATTCTCATGAGCCATAAGGCGAATAAACCCGCACGAAACTTAATGCGGGATCGTTATAAATAAGCTGCCAAAAATTCTGAAAAAGGAGCAATTCTGCTCTTTCTTGTTAAGTGCAAATTTTATGGTCTTTTTCTGCACTCTGGCAATTTTAGTATTAAACAAATGTGTAATATTTAACTAAATGAAAAAAACTATTAAAATATTTGGTTTGTAACACAAACTTAATTAGGTTTGTAATGCAAACCGGTTTTAATTATTAAACTAATAAGTTAAGAAATGGAAGAAAATGATAAAACTTTAAATGCTTTTGATGAGAATCAATCAATTCAGGTGATAAAAGAAATGATTCAGGTTTCTCAAAAGAGTTTTAAGAATGATGGCATTCTTTTTTTACTATGGGGGTGGCTAATGTTTATTAGTTATGTAACCAACTACATAATGTACAACGTTGTTATAACCCGTCAAATGGAAAGAATATCCCAGAATCTAAGATTTGCGATTACCATAATTGCAATTGTTTATACGCTTTATTATGTTTTTAAGAAATCAACGAAAGTGAAAACATATATTGGAATTTCATTAAAGTATGTTTGGGTTTCATTAAGCGTTAGTTTGGTCTTAGCAAGTATGATTATCCACAATGTTTTACAACAAATTAATTTTGAATTACTACATCCAATTTTTATGATGTTTATAGCATTTGCTACGGTTGTTACTGGTGGTATTCTGCGATATAAACTTGTTATAATTGGAGGTATAGTTTTTGGAGCACTGGCTTATACTTGTTCATATTTTAGTTTAGAGATTCAAATGCTTTTTGAAGCTGCAGCATGGCTTGTAGCCTTTATAGTGCCAGGTCATCTTTTATACGCAAAACGTAAACAATAATACTATGTTCAAAGATTTAGATCCTATATTGCATTCGCAAGTCAGGCTTGCCATTATGTCAATTCTAATTGGTGTTAAATCAGCAGAGTTTAGTTTTCTCTTAGAAAATATTAAAACAACAAAGGGAAATTTAAGCTTCCAGATGACAAAATTAAAAGATGCAGGCTATATTGAAATAACTAAATCTTTTAAAGGAAGCTACCCGTTAACTACTTTACAGATTACAGAAAAAGGGAGTAAGGCGTATGAAATATACGTTAATGCCCTTGATGATTATTTTAAAGAATTTAAGAAACAATAAAACCTAAAAACATGAAAACGTTAAATCTAATTACAATAGTTTTGTTATTAATATTCTGCTCATGCAAAACTCAAGTTAAAACTGATGTTAAAAAAGTTGACTTTGGTGTGTATGAAATGGTTACAGCCGATAGCCTACCTAATTACATTATAGATTCTCTACAGGCTTTTAATGTAGAACTACAGAACAATCCAGAATCGAGTATAATTGGATATATCTCAGGTGCAGATCTTTCAGTATTGGAGCTTAATTTTTCAAGAGATAATATCAAGTTATTAAAGACATATAATAAGGTAGATGCAAGTAAAATTAATTATGTTGTTGATTCTGATAAAGAATATTATATAATTGCTGCATTAAAGTTAAATCCAGTAATGGTTAATGCTGATATTCGAACTACAAAAACAAATGGTAATCATGTTGATATCGAGTTTAATTTTAAAGGAGCTAAAAAGTGGGCAGATATGACCAAAAATAATGTTGGTAACACGATAGCATTTGTTATTGACGATCAAATTTATTCAATGCCATTGGTTAATTCCGAAATTAATAGGGGTATTGCTATGATTTATGGTCTGGAGAGCGAGTCAATCGCAGAAGAACTTTCTCAATCTCTTAATGCTAGCAAGGAATAAATATTTTAAAGAGAGATAAAGAACAATTAGCAAGCACATTTGCAATAATGCAAAAAAGCTTGCTTTTTGCTCCGCTTCATTGAGCAAAATAGCTTTAAGCTTATTAACCTTTATTTTTAATTGTTACCCAATTTTTGGCAGTCATAAATTTGGTAAATTCAACTTCTCCTTTCTCCTTAATCATTTCAATTCCTTTTCTACGATTTGTTCTTGTTACGAATTGACCGAATCTTATCATGAAGGGATTATAAATATTACAATCTTTTACTGATTCAAATTCATTACAATTTGCACAAGAACTTATATCTTTTTCAATGCAACAAGGTCTGACTTTGCATCCTTTGTAACCTACAGCACATTTTGGACTATCACCTTTACATCCTTCACATTTTCCTTTTATATATGATGGACAAGCACCACAGTAAAATCCACAATACGAAACCAGATCAGTATTTATTTGCTCCATAGTTTTATTTTTTAGTTTTTTTGAATTTTGCTTTAGTTTCCTTATCCATTTTTTCTGTTGCGTATTGAATAATTTTTCTCCCACACGTATCTTTCCATTTTAAAAGGAATGTTTCTGCTATTTTTGGTTGTTTTTTCCATATTTCTCGTAAGAGTGTACCTAAGCCTTTTTGAACATCATCTTCTTTATCTTCCATTAAATTCTCAATTACAGATAGTACAGGTTCAGGTTTATGCCCTTTTTTAATTGTTTCAACAAACGTAACAGGAACAGCCCTTCTTTTCCATTTTGATTCAGAAGTAGTCCATTTTATAAAGTCTTCGGGTTGAATAATTTCATTAAAAACAAATTCGCACAATACCAGCATACATAATACATCTGTATTTGCCCAGTTTTGTATTCCATTTTCTAACCAATTTCCAATTCTATCAAATGTTTCAGTTGTAAATTCTTCTTTAAATGAAGCAATAAAAGAAATTGCATAGCTTGCTTCTTCAAACTTTCCGGTAGATATTAGTAAATCTCCAAAATTCAAGTAGTCTATAATTGTCATTTCATTTTTCCACGAATCCAACCATTTTGTTTTCTGCGATTCGAATATTTTAGAATCTATACCATAACCATCATAGCCCTCTTTAAAATATCTTGAATATTTTTTTATGACCGAATCATCTGAATTATTTAGACAGAATTCAACTATTTCCTTATGTTTTAATTTTAATTTATCCATTATGATTGTTTTGTTGTAAAAATAGTAAGTGCAGAAATATAAAAATTGTAAAAAATGGTCTTTATTTAATATTGTTAAAAAATTTCTTTGGTGTAAGACCAGTTATACTTTTAAAATCATGATTGAAATGAGACTGGTCGTAATATCCATTATCAAAAGCTAATTGATACATATTTGCATTTTTAAACTTCCTTTTCATTTGTAATATGTTTTGAAACCTGACAATACTTGCAAACTTTTTGGGATTTAAGCCAACATATTTAGAGAAGTTTCTTTCAAATTGTTTAATTCCCAGACATACTTCTTTTGCAATATCTTGAGTTTTAATTTGCCCCTTAGAGTTCTCTATAAAATTTACTGTATGTTCAATTCTATCAAAGTCGCTATTTTGAGTAAGTCTGTTAAAAAGAAAGTTTTCTATATGAATAATTCTTTGCTTGTTATTTTCAGAGTAAAGTAATTTGTCTTCCAATTCTATAGCTTCACTTTTAGCCAAATCCTGAAGCGAAATATTTTCATTTAATAATTCAGTAATTGGAAAGTTAAAAAAGGATTTTACACCATGCGGTTTGAATACAATAAGAATCATGCCTGTCTTTCCAGATAATGATAAGTCATAGAAATTGGTTTGTTGACCACAAATTACCAAACTTGGTTCAATATATTCGCTTGAATTCTTCTTTTGGAATTTAGATGGAGAACCATAATGAAAAACCATAGTTGCATTTCCGCAAGGATAGACTCTTTCTTTAGGTAAGAATTCCATTGGATTGTTCGTTTCAACAATAAAATAGTTTTGTATGTATTTGCTTAAAATTCTTGTTGGTTTAATAAAATCAAGCATTATAATAATCTCTTCTAAAACAATTATGTGAATGTATTATTTATTCCTTAAATCTTCAAACAAAACCTAACACATTTACAAATACATTATCAAACCTTTTCAGGTTAGCTAATAAGCTTGTAATCCTCCCGATAGCTATCTGAATCCACCTCGATCCATGCTCGAAGACCTTTATTCATCATGCCTTCCGGGCATTTCGAGCAGGGTTAGCCAGGAAACATTTAGCGAGGTACTTATAAAAGCTGACAAGGCTGAAAAATTATTTTTAAAGGCTTGGAAAGTTTTTATAAGTTAATGAATTTTACGAGTTTATTCAAGCCTTTCTAGAAAGCGTTAAAGGACATCAGCGGATTGGCTTAAAAATCAAGGGGAGCGAGCGTGAAGAAAATTTTGGTGCCATCGGCACGATCAAAGTTTTTAGGGAGCAATCCGTAGATTTTCTTGCCAGGCCGGTGCAGTCCTGGCGTTTTCTTTACTGCTTTCTTTTTGGCGATGCAAAAGAAAGCAGTCTTATTTAGTTGTCCAGCATTTCGGGATTAAGATTTATAATACAAACCTTTGTAATAGATACTGAAGGTAAACAAAACGCTTGGGGCTCTCTTACCCTTGATTGAAGCAGTAGGCAAACTACCTCTAATTAACAGAACACACAATGCATAACATAGTTTCACCCTACATTCGGGTATCAGTTGTCGGTCTGACTAAGTTTTAGTATCTTCGGATTTAATTAAACCGTCTGACAGCAAAAGTGCTGTAACTCCCAAACGATAGGGTAAACAAGGGCCGTTGTGCGTCATACAAATGAATAAAACAGGAATTTTAATAAAGAAAATATTTGACCCGCATTTTGAGGCTCCACTTGAGGTATGGGAAACATTTGCATCTTTTTTGAAGCAAAGTTCCTACAAGAAGAATGAAATTATTAAAGGAGTCAATAAAACAGAAAAACACCTAAGTATTATCATAGAAGGTTCGGCCGCTATATTCTTATGGAAAGAGAATTCAACGGTATGTCTTGACTTGTGCTATGAAAATGAATTCTTCGGGGATTATATGTCGTTCTTAACCCAAAAGCCCACAGAATTATTTACACAGGCTATTGAACCCACTGAAATACTCTCAATCTCATATTTGGATTTAAATGAATTATATAAAAGGTCTCAAATAGGGATGCATATCAGTAGAGTAGCAGCAGAGTCACTTTTCATTGACAAGCAAACGCAACAAATAGAATTACTTATGCTTACTGCCGAAGAGCGGTATTTAAAACTACTCGAACGCCAGCCAGAAATTGTACAACGAACTTCTCAAAAACACATTGCCTCCTACTTGGGAATTACTCCCGAAAGCTTTAGTAGAATTCGAAAAAAAATTACCCTCTAAAGTTTTCTTACCATACATCAAGTTTTTTCAAAATCAGCCATTCTAACTTTGTGTTAATGTTTAACAAACAATATTGTTAATAAAGGAGACGTTATTATGCAAAGAAAAAAAGAAAACCGTGCTTTATTGATTGGAGCCGCTGCCAATATCGTTATGGCAGTAATTGCCTGGATTACGTTCTATCATTCAAATTCTGAAGCAATCCTTTTAGATGGCAATTATAGTCTTATAATGTTTATAGGTGTCTTGGTAGCCATGAAAATTGTTTCTGTAAGGGCGACTAAATCAAAAACCTTTCCTCTTGGAAAATTCTTTTATGAATCACTCTACGGTTTTATTAAAGGACTAATGGATCACTTGAAAATTATGGTGGATTTATAAAAAGTTAAGCCCATATTTTAGCTACACGAAATAAGAAAAATTTAATATCCACCACTCCCCTTAATGT
>JANQHR010000099.1 GCA_028282585.1 Bacteroidales bacterium
TTTTCTTTAAAACAATCAACATGATCTGTTAATTTAATTTCTTTTTTCTGTTGCATTTTACTTGAATTTTGTGTCAAGTTATTTCAGAATATTACAAACTTATAAAAAAGCCCCGAATTGATCGAGGCCCATGTTTTATTCTAACTTCCAAATTCTAATTAAGTATTCTTCCAACCGGATATATATCCTTTTGATCATCCCAATAAGGAGTTAAAGCATAAAACCAGAATAGTTTTGCCCACTGGTTATTATACTTCTCAGGATCTTCTTTTACTGCTTGCTTATATTGGTCGAGTAACTCAGGTTTTTCTTTGATCATTTCACGAGCCATTTTCTCCATTACATAGGTTTCGACATATTCTTTTCGTTCAAATATAGTGTTGAAGAACCCCCAGCGAACGAATGAATCAGGGCCAACAGGTTCCAGCATATGAGCAATTATTTTTGCTGCTCTTTGATTTGTAGGCACAATAACAGAACCCGCGGCATAAACCTTCTTAGTTTTAATTTCATTTAAATCAAAATTCTGTACCATTTGTCTGCCTTCATAAGGGCTCGAAGCAAATTGTACATTGCTAAAGCGATATGTTTCAACCTCTATTTCCTTGCTTTCTTCTAAAACAGTATAATCAATTCCGTGTGCTTTAATGCGTTCTATCACTTCCGTCCATTCAACTGGTATTATGTATGATTCAGGAATTTTAGCAGAAGCACCAGGCATTAATTTTTCAAATAGAACCAATTCATAATCTTTTGGTTTATCACTAAATTGTACCCATATACCATCGCTTAGATCACTATGTACAATTTCATATTCAACTCCTATGAATTTAACAGTTGTACTATCCTCCTGAGAGGTATAATAATTCAGCACGAATTGTTTCCCTGCTAATTCTTTTGCTTCTTGATCCGCTTTTAGGTTTATTTTCCGGATATTCTTGTGTTCTTTGTCAACAAAAGCAATGGAGTGTTTCAGTAAATGATAAGTTGCATCCACTCGTGTTTTGTAATCTTTTAACATATGTGTTTCAACCAGTAAAGCCGGACGGTTCTGATATGCCGAATATCCTGTTGAGTATCTTGGAGAAGCTGTTCTTCTGATTAACCCACTTCTTGGATCGTGCCATCTTCGGAAAGATACATATGGAAACATTAAAACCTTATCATTCAAAAGATCTTTTTCAATTTTATCTAAATACTTTTTTTGCCATTCGGTATGTTCCTTGTTCATATCACCCATTGTCAGCATTCCATACGTCATTTGGTATTGATAATCAGCGCCATTAGTTGTGTGGATATCCATCAGCATATCGGGTAACCATTTATTAAATAATGTAAGCCATTGTTGCATTTCAACGGCATCAGCTTTTAAAAAATCCCGGTTTAAATTTAAATTGTTGGCAGTAGTTCGCCAACCCATTTCTTTCGGACCATTCTGATTAATTCTGTTATAAGGACCAAAACGTTCATGACCATCGGTATTAAAGATTGGGATAAAAAGGAGGGTCGTATTTTCTAATAGATCTTCATATTTCTTGTAAACCACAATATCTCTAATAAGCATAAAACCGGCCTCTTTTCCTTCCGATTCACCAGGATGTATACATGCTTGTACCAATAAAACCGCATTACCTGATTTTCTTGCACTTTCGGGGGTAAAGTTTTTATTCTTATCAACAATTAGTAACGGTAAATCTCTTCCCTGCAGACTCTTGCCGAAAGTTGTATATTCGATAAATTCTGACGAAGCTGCTAAAGTTTTAGCATACCTGATTGTTTCATCATACCTGGGGGTTTCAAGATAGTTTGATTTTTCGTAGTAGGTTAACAAATTATTTTGCCCGTGTATTGTGAATTGAACAACTACAAGAATTATAAATATAAGCGTTTTTTTCATCGGTTTAATCTTTCATTTAATTTTAGATAAGACATTCATTCATAAATAAAGTTTAAAGATACCTGATTTGCTCTATAATTGATTTTAAATCTCTTTGTTTATTTTTTAACCTCAAACTTTTAACTTTATCTTCCATCATATAATAATTCCTTAACAGTAAAAATCTTTTTAATTTATTATATTTGATCTAATTACTCAAAATTTAAAATTAACCCAATGAAAAAGAAAACTATTATTATTTCGGCATTAGTTTTTATTTTACTAATTGCTGTAGGTTACTTATTTTTAACTAAAAAAACCTCAAAAAAACCACAAAAAATTGATCCTGGATTTACAAGTTATATTTCAGGTTTTACTTCAGGTACAGTATCAAGCCAATCATATATTAGAGTTGTTTTGCTGGATGGAGTTCCGGAAATTGAAGATAATACCGAAGCACCAAAAGGTATTTTAAATTTTAAACCGGCCTTAAGGGGACAAGCTTTATGGATTAACGATAGAACGATAGAATTTAGGCCTGATGAACCCTTACCTTCAGGGCAAATGTTTAAGGCTGAGTTCAACCTGGGAAAAGTAAAACAGGTTCCTGCCAAATTACAAAAGTTCGATTTTGATTTTCAAGTAATAAAGCAATCGTTCGTAACATATGTAAAGGGTATTAAACCATACGATAAAAAGAATTTAAAATTACAATCATTAGTTGGAGATATTAAGACTGCTGATTTTGCCAGTGCTGAAGACATTGAGAATATCTTAGAAGCAAAACAAGGTAGCAAAATATTGTCTGTTAAATGGATGTCGAATGCGGAAGGAAAAGAACATATGTTTCAAGTTGATTCCATAAAAAGAACAGAGCAGCAGGAAACTGTAATATTAAAATGGAAAGGAGAAGTTATTGGTTCGGATGAAAAAGCTGAAGATAAAGTAGATATACCTGCGTTAGGCGATTTCAAAATAATGAATATAGCTGTTACACAACAACCTTCTCAATTTATAACCTTGTCTTTTTCTGATCCGTTAAATGAAAGACAAAATCTGGATGGATTAATTCGTTTGGAAAATGGAACATCCCTGCGTTTTATTATAGAAGATAATGATGTAAAGATTTATCCAAACGTAAGACAGTTATCTACCTCGAGATTGATTGTTGATCCGGGTATAAAGAACATTTTAGGATATAAACTAAAAGAATCATTTACTTCCAGTGTCGAATTTCAGAGCATAAAACCTAAAGTTAAACTTATCGGCAAAGGAAATATACTTCCGAGTTCAAATGGATTAATTTTTCCGTTTAAATCGGTGAACTTAAGCGCTGTAAATGTTCGAATTATTAAAATATATGAGAATAATATTTTACAGTTTTTTCAGGAAAATCATTATAATGGTTATGATCGTTTAAAAAGAGTTGGTAGAATTGTATTTAATGACGAAGTTCCGCTTACGGCCGATCGTGCGGTTGATTATGGTCAATGGAACACATTTTCACTCGACTTATCTAAGCTTATTCAGACAGAACCAGGTGCGATTTATCGGGTACAAATCAACTTTGATAAATCGCAATCGCTATATCCTTGTTCAGGAGAAGAAGAAGAAATTGATGAATTTGAAGAAAAGGAAGAGGAAGTTGATCTTAGTGATGTTGATTATTGGGCCTGGAGCGGATATGATACCTATGATTATTCCTATGATTATAGTTGGAGAGATCGTGATGATCCATGTTCCAAATCATATTACATGCGCAACAACCAACTGGTTTCAAGAAATGTACTGGCATCCGATCTGGGTATAATTGCAAAAGGCGGTAACGGTAAGGAAATGTTTTTTGCGGTTACTGATTTAATAACAACAGAACCCTTATCTGGCGTAAATGTAGAGATTTATAATTTCCAACAACAAAAAATTGCATCGACTACTACCGGAAGCGATGGTATGGCAAAAATTGAGATGAATAAGAAACCATTTATATTGGTTGCTAAAAAAGGAACTCAATTTGGTTATTTAAGATTAGACGAAGGTTCAGCACTATCGTTGAGTATGTTTAATGTAGGAGGTAACAGATCAAACAAAGGGATCAAAGGTTACATATATGGTGAACGTGGTGTTTGGAGGCCGGGAGACTCTCTATTTGTAAGTTTTGTTTTAGAAGATAAAAACGATGTACTTCCTGAAAGCCACCCTGTGGTATTTGACTTGATTGATCCTCGTGGTCAAGTATATTCGCGTCAGGTTAAATCGGAAAGCGTTGGCGGAATATATGATTTCCGCACTAGTACAACAAACGATGCACCAACCGGTAATTGGTTAGCAAAAATCAAAGTTGGTGGATCGGTATTTGAAAAAACACTTAAAATTGAAACTATCAAGCCAAATCGCCTAAAATTAGAGTTAGATTTTGGTCAGGATATTTTAACACGAAATTTCACCGGACAAGGTGAATTAAGTGTTAAATGGCTTCATGGTGCAGTTGCTTCCAATTTAAGTGCTGATATCGAAATGAAACTATCTAAAACAAAAACAGCTTTTAAAGATTATCCTGGTTTTATTTTTGATGATCCTTCGAAGGAATATTACGGCGATGAATATATGGTATTTGATGGACAATTGGATGCAAACGGACAAGCAAGTTTCTCTCCGTCATTATATGCTCAAAGTAATGCACCCGGCATGCTCAAGGCCGGCTTTAAAATGCGTGCTTTCGAAGCAAGCGGTGAATTTAGCATAGGCTCAAAATCAATCCTTTATTCTCCTTATTCCAGTTATGTTGGTGTGAAAATTCCTGAAGGGAAAGGGTGGAACGGTGCTTTAATGTCTGATAAAGCTCATACTGTTCCTCTTGTTACTGTTGATGAAAATGGGAATCCTGTGAGCAGAAATAACTTAAAAGTAAAAGTATACAAATTACGCTGGAGATGGTGGTGGGAGCGTAATGAAAATGATGATGTTGCAAGGTATATAAGAAATACAAGCAGTACGCTTGAATTTACAACCAATGCCTCAACAAAGAATGGAGAGGGTAACTTTGAGCTAAAGTTGAAGAAGAATTATTGGGGTAGGATGTTGGTGATGGTTACTGATCCTGCGAGTGGTCATAGTACCGGTAAGATTATTTATATGGATTACTCAGGGTGGTGGGCAAGAAAAGATAAAGACGCACCGGGCGGTGCAACCATGTTAACGTTTGCTTTGGATAAAAAATCATACCAGGTTGGTGAACAGGCAGTAATAACTTTTCCTTCATCGGCAGGAGGAAGAGCATTGGTAAGCATAGAATCAGGTTCAAATGTGGTTGGTGCAAATTGGGTTAAGACCATGGATGGTTCAACAAGCTATAAATTTGATGTGACCGAAGAAATGGCTCCGAATGTATACATTCACGTATCATTAATACAACCGCATAATCAAGCCATAAATGATTTACCAATTCGTTTGTATGGTGTGCAACCTATGATGGTTGAAAATCCGGAAACACACTTAAAACCACTAATTTCAATGCCTGATGTATTAGAACCAAATGGTGATGTAACTATTCAGGTAAGCGAAGAATTTGGCCAGGAAATGTATTATACACTAGCTGTCGTAGATGATGGTTTATTGGATTTAACAAATTTCACTACTCCAAATGCATGGAATCATTTCTATGCGCGCGATGCTCTGGGAGTAAACACATGGGATATGTATGATTATGTAATGGGAGCATTTTCAGGAGAAATGGCCGGATTATTGGAGATTGGTGGTGATGAGTTTGAAGATAAGGAAGAGGCTAAGCAAGCCAATCGTTTTAAACCTGTAGTTAAATTCTTGGGCCCATTTAAGCTGAAATCGGGTGGTAAAGCTAAACATTCATTCACTATGCCTAATTACGTTGGATCGGTAAGAACCATGGTAGTTGCGTCAAATAATGGAGCATATGGTTCAACTGAAAAAACAACACCTGTAAAGAAACCTTTAATGGTTTTAGCTACTTTACCACGCGTTGTCGGGCCAGATGAGCAGGTCAAACTTCCTGTAACGGTATTTGCAATGGATCCTTCAATAAAAAATGTAAAAGTAAGTATTGAATCTAATGAATTGCTGATAGCACAGGGAACAACAAAACAAAATATTCTATTCGAAAAAGAAGGGGATCAGGTAGTTTATTTTGACTATCAAGTTGCTTCCGAACTGGGAATTGGAAAAGTAAAAGTTATTGCCGAAAGTGGAAAAGAAAAGGCAGAATATGAAATAGAGCTTGACGTTAGGGCATCAAACCCGAGAATTTCGAAAGTAATTAGCACAGCTATAGATCCTGGTCAGACCTGGACCGAATCTTATCAGGCTATTGGTATTAAAGGTACTAATAACGGACTACTCGAAGTTTCGAGAATTGTTCCGATAAATCTGGAAAATCGCCTTAAGTTCTTAATAAGATATCCACACGGCTGTATAGAGCAAACTACTTCATCAGTATTTCCTCAATTGTTCCTAGGTAATTTTATGGAGTTGACCCAGTCAGAAAAGAACGAAATTGAGCAGAACATCAAGGCCGGAATAGATCGTTTAAGAACTTTCCAACAGCCTGATGGAGGTATGAGTTATTGGCCGGGAAATTATGATGGATCTAATGAATGGGGAAGTAATTATGCAGGACATTTCTTATTGGAAGCTAAAGAAAAAGGTTATGATTTACCAATTGGCTGGTTAGATGCCTGGGTTAAATATCAAAAGAAAACAGCAAGAAAATGGTCCCCTGATCGATCCGGATCAAAATATCATTATTATAATCGAAATGACCTTATCCAGGCATATAGATTATATACACTTGCTCTAGCCGGCGAACCATCATTATCTGCAATGAATCGCATGAGAGAAATGAATGGACTATCTGTTCAAGCCAAATGGCGTTTGGCAGCTGCCTATTTCTTAGCAGGAAAATCTGAAGTTGCAGAAGAAATTATTAAAGATAGCGAAACCACAATCAAAGAATACAAAGAGTTTGGTTATACCTATGGTTCTTCACAACGAGATCAGGCAATGATTATTGAAGCCCTTGCTTTAATGAATAATCGCGCAAAAGCCAAATCATTAATTGATGATTTAGCGAAAGATCTGGGTTCTAATCGTTGGTATAGTACCCAGACAACGGCATATAGTTTAATTGCAATATCTAAGTTCCTGGGATCCGATTCTGAAGATAAAACCTTAAAATTTGCTTATAAACTGAATAACGAAAAACAAAAGAATGCCGTTACCGAAATGCCATTAGCTCAGTTTAAGTTGGACACGAAAAATAATCCTGATGGAACGGTAAGTGTTACAAATAATGGAAAAGCAGTTGTATTTGCACGAATTATGCTTGATGGAATTCCTTCAACAAGCGAAGAAATATCATCTGAAAGTGATCTAAGAATGACTGTTCGTTACCTAAATATGGATGGTTACGAAATTAATGCAGACAGGATTATCCAAGGTACAGATTTAATAGCTGAAGTTACAGTGCACCATCCCGGAATTAGAACAGACTATCAGGAAATGGCATTGAATCAGATATTCCCTTCAGGATGGGAAATTAGAAATACCCGTATGGATGAATTTGATGTAAGTTATGCCGGTGATAAACCGGAATATCAGGATATTCGAGACGATAGGGTTTATACGTATTTTGATTTAAGAAAGAATGAGCGAAAAACATTTAGAATACAATTGAATGCTGCTTATTTAGGGAAGTTTTATCTTCCAACCGTATATTGTGAAGCAATGTATGATAACGAAGTGAATGCGAAGAAGGCAGGAAAATGGATTGAAGTCATTGAACCTGGTAAATAAAAAATACAGAGTCATTACTATGCAACCTGGTTTTATAATTAGGATGCAGAAGTAATCTATAAATCAAGAACTGGTATTTAAAGATTCCTTCGTCCTGTTTAAATTAAAGGACGAAGGAATGACTACCGTTCCTCTTTTCTTATTATGTTAAAGCAATACTTTAAAATAAAATATATCTTTTCTGCTGTAGCAGTATTATTGCTATTTTGGTATGCTTTCTGCTTACCCAAGCCACTATTTAATGATCCAACAAGTACTGTTTTGGTTGATAACCAAAATCAATTACTAGCTGCTAAAATCGCTAAAGATGGTCAATGGCGCTTCCCTGACATTGATTCGATACCGTATAAATTTGAAAAAGCACTTTTATATTTTGAAGATGAGTATTTCTATAAGCATCCTGGTATAAATCCGGTTTCGCTGTATCGTGCAACCAGGCAAAATATCAAAGCGGGAAGAATTGTTAGTGGAGGTAGTACATTAACTATGCAGGTTATAAGGCTTTCGAGAAAAGGTAAACCCAGAAATGTTTATCAAAAACTAGTTGAATGTATTTTAGCAACACGAACCGAAATAAAGTATTCTAAAGAGGAAATATTACAACTCTATGCATCTAATGCTCCTTTCGGAGGAAATGTGGTTGGATTAGAAGCAGCATCATGGAGATATTTCCGGCAAACACCTAAGAATCTTTCATGGGCAGAAGCAGCATTATTAGCAGTATTACCAAATTCTCCGGCATTAATTCACCCGGGAAGAAACAGAGATGAGCTTAAAAAGAAGAGAGATTTTTTATTAAAAAAACTATTTGATAAAAAGATAATAGATGAACTGGATCTTGAACTTGCGTTAGAAGAACCTTTACCAGATAAGCCTTATTCGTTACCACAAAAGACCATGCATTTATTAAATAGAGCCATTAAAGATGGTTATAAAGGAGATTATGTGCATTCTACAATAGACGGTTATCTTCAGGATCGAACTGAAGAAGTAGTTAAAAGACATTATAATACATTGAAATTAAATCAAATACACAATGCGGCCGCAATTGTTATAGATGTTAAGACAGGTAATGTATTAGCGTATATCGGAAATACTTATGATGCAAATAATTCACATGAAAACCATGTTGATATAATTGATTCGCCAAGAAGTACAGGTAGTATACTTAAGCCTTTATTATTTGCATGCATGCAGATGGACGGAACTATTTTACCGGAAACACTTATAGCAGATATTCCAACTCAGATTTCGGGTTACACACCGAAAAATTTCTATAGAACATATGATGGTGCAGTACCTGCTAGCGAGGCTCTATACAGGTCGTTAAATATTCCAGCCGTAAGAATGTTGCAACAATATGGCCTTGATAAGTTTCATCATAAACTAAAAAAATTAAAGTTAAGCACAATAAATAAACCGGCTGACCATTATGGATTATCAATCATTTTAGGAGGTGCAGAGGGCAATTTATGGGAAATAACAGGTGTTTATGCCAGTATGGCCAGAACACTTAACCACTTCAATAATTACAGTTCGAAATATAATAAGCAAGACTTTCATGCACCGAATTACGATTTGAACAAAACCATTTATCCTGCAAAAAGAGGAGAAAATGATATAAGTGTATTAGATGCAGGTTCGATATGGCTTACATTTGAGACTTTAACAAATGTAAACAGGCCATTCCAGGAAACTGGTTGGGAAAGTTATGTGTCATCAAGAAATATAGCATGGAAAACGGGAACAAGCTTTGGTTTTCGTGATGGGTGGGCAGTTGGTGTTACTCCTTATTATGCGGTTGGAGTTTGGATCGGGAACGCAACAGGAGAAGGCAGGCCCGGACTCACAGGTTTAAATACCGCAGGTCCCCTGTTATTCGATATATTTAAGCTTTTGCCCTCCAATACGTGGTTTAATCCACCATATGATGAATTAGTTAAGGTTCCGGTTTGTAAAAAGAGTGGGCACAGAGCTTCAAAATATTGCCTTGAAACTGATTCGGTTTTTATTCATATTTCAGGATTAAAATCAGTACAATGTAATTATCATAAACTAATTAATTTAGATAAAAATGGCTTTAGAGTAAATAGTGATTGCAGGAGCGTATATGAAATTCATCAGGAGCCATGGTTTGTTTTACCACCTGTGCAAGAGTGGTATTATAGAAGCAGGCATTCTGATTATAAAGTTCTGCCACCGTTTGCATCGGATTGTGACCCTGTAGAAGAAACAAGAATGATGGATATTATTTATCCTAAGCATTTATCTCGCATTTTTATTCCGATTGATCTGGATGGAACTGTTAGTGAAGTAGTATTTCAGGTTGCACATAGAAATCGTGAATCAACAATTTTTTGGCATTTAGATGATAATTATATTGGTAAAACACAAGGAATACATGAAATGAGCCTTAACCCTGAACCAGGGAAACATTTACTTACTCTTGTTGATGAAAAAGGAGAGATTCTAATTCGTGAATTCGAGATTTTAGGTAAAACTAATTAATAATCAATATTTCGTCTACTTGTTCTCCATTATCGTCATATATAATTGAATATACGCCAATTTCGAATTCTTTAACTTCTAAAATCATTACGATACTAACTTCCACGCAAGGAGCATTATAATCAATATTGTCCAAATGCACAGAAACATTTTTTAGTTTTATTCCAATGTCTTCAATCTGTATTTTATCATGGAGAATTTTTCTTAATTCATTTACATCATCACCTGTAAATGCATCTGCCAAAATACCACTTAAATTAGTTAACGTTTCTTCAATAAGTTGATCTTTGGTTTTACTTTGAAAGACAATACTTTCAATCTTTTCTAGTGTCATATTTTAGGAAGTGTTAAATTCTATTCGAAAATAAAGAAAGTATTTTATATTAAAAAACGATACAGCTATCAATAGCAATTTGCGTATATAAATTCCAATAAAATTATATTTTAAAACATATTTTTATTCCACATTCAAAAACTGAATTTGATTATATTCGAATTTTACGTAATTAACCATTTAAATTTAAAAGTATTATGAAAAAAATTACCTTACTGATAATATTCAGTATTTTGTTAAATTATCTTTATTCTCAGGAAAATTATCAACCTGGTTACATTATTGATAACAATGGAAAAAAAATTGAAGGATACATTGATTATCGAAACTGGCGCAGCAACCCAGATTTTATAAATTTTAAAGAAGAAACCAATAGTAAAGAATCAAAATTTGGTCCAACTGATATTTTAGAGTTTTCCGTTGCATCGGATATTTATGAATCTGCTAATGTAAAAATAGAAGTTTCATCAAGAAATACATCTAAATTAGATGATAATCCAACACTAAACTATATTGAAAAGGAGGTTTTTTTATTGTTATTGTATAAGGGTAGTAAAGATTTACTAATGTATAGGTTAGGAGGTGGAACAAATCACTTTTATATTAGAAGTGAAGAGAATATAGAATATTTAGTTTATAAAAAATATAAGAAAACACATACTAATACTTCATATGATCAAAAACCTCATACTACTGTAATGAAAAATGAACGATATAAGAGGATATTAGCGTTTCACTTCAGTGATTGCCTTAAAATTCAATCTGATATTAATAAACTGGAATATACAAAATCAAGCATTACCAAGTTATTCGATAAATATATTGAATGTTCTAATTCTAAATTTGAATATATAAAACCAAAAGAAACCGCTCAAAACAAATTTGGTATTTTGGCAGGGGCCACTTTTACATTTATAAATATAGAATCAAATATAAATCATAAAGTTTTATCGTTTAATGGGAAAGATTCGTATGATTATACTTTTGGAATTTATTCTGATTT
Organism: Bacteroidales bacterium; assembly: GCA_028282585.1. Classification (GTDB taxonomy): domain Bacteria; phylum Bacteroidota; class Bacteroidia; order Bacteroidales; family UBA12077; genus UBA12077. The sequence goes on from JANQHR010000099.1 coordinate 11,545, forward strand.
GGCTTTCCCAAGAAACTTTTATAAAATATCTTGGTATAATGAACTAGCTTACACGCAGTATGGTGCAGAAGGCACAAATTATATCGGTATAAACACAACTGAATATTTAAAATTTGATTTTAAATTTATTGAATTAAACTCAATGCTACGTTATAAATATCCTGTTAAAAATAATTTCATATATGGTAATCTAGGATTTTCATTTGGTTTTCCGATTGATAAAAAAAGTGAATCTAAATCGGTAAACCCAACAAGAGAACAGCCCACTATTGAAAATGATTTTGTTAGTACCAAAAACTATTCAGCCGGAATAAATATTGGAGGAGGTATTCAATTTGGAAGAATAAGTGGTGAAGTTAGGTATCGTTTAGATATATCTAATGGTTTGTTTGACTATTATAACGTTACATCAAACTTCAATAAATTATCATTGATAATTGGTTATACAATAAACAAATAAAATAGACTAATTGAACTGCCCACCCCCATAAAGTTGGAAACTATTTGGGGGTATTTTTATGTTTAAGGAATTGACATAAAGCAGTTGAAAGAGTAAAGTTAAGCAGGGTCTTTCTTTTCCTCAGTTTTGTTATGAATAAATAGAACATATAGAAGGTAATTGTAAAATGAGTTCGTTGTTTTAAACAGAATGTTTATACTGAACGATATACATCAAATGAAAAAAAGCCTTTATCATTATTGAAACCTACATATAGTTCAATATTCAAGATGTTAGTGTATTATTTTTGGGAAATAAACGATAATTGGACTATTAAAACAAAATATAAATTGGCTCTTGTGTATATTCCAATTAACATATAATTTTGTCTTGTAAATTATTATACAATACTTTATGTTGTTATTAAACTTAAATACCTCAAGTAGCAACCCTCTGTATAAACAGGTTATAGAACAAATAAAACACTTGATCGACAGTGAATTATTAAAACCTGGTGATAAGTTACCATCGACCAGGGTATTGGCAAAACAACATAATCTTAACAGAAATACAATATGCAAAGCATATGAAGAACTATGGGCCCTGGGTTATATTGAAAGTAGCTCAGGCTCTTATTCTAAAGTAAGGAAACGAATTATTAAAGTGATTACTGAACCAGACAAAAAAAATCAAACTTATAACTGGGAGAATATTATTAGTAAAAGTTCCAATCTACTTAGAAAATCAACACAGAAGAAAATAGTTGAGATAAACTCCAAAACTAAAATAGACTTTAGGCCGCTTTCACCTGATCCCAAAATACTTCCTAACATTGAATTCAGAAAGTGTTTAAATGATGTTCTAAAGTCCGACAGATCAGAAATATTGCTATATGGTGAACCAGAAGGGTTTTATCCGTTACGCGCATTTTTAGCCAGGCATATGCAATTACATACAATTAATGTCAATATAAATGATATTATAATAACCAATGGTGCACAAAATGCTCTAGACATGATCGTTAAACTGTTAATTGATCAGGGAGATACCATATTAATTGAAAAACCTACTTATTCAGAAGCTATACCTATCTTTAAATATTATAATGCAAATATTATTGAATTAACCGTTTATGAAGACGGTTTGAATCTAAAGGAACTTGAACAGGTTCTTCAAAAGCATCATCCCAAGTTTTTATATACCATGCCTAACTTTCAAAATCCTACAGGAACAACCACAAGTCAGGCACATAGAGAAAAGTTGTTAAGTATTTGCGAAAAATATAATTTACCCATAATTGAAGATGGCTTTGTTGAAGAAATGAAATATTTTGGAAAGAACATATTACCAATAAAGTCGATGGATAAAAAAGGATTCGTATTTTATATTGGCACTTTTTCAAAAGTCTTATTTCCGGGTATTCGTATTGGTTGGATAGCTTCTAATGAATATTGTACAAAACGATTCTCCGAAATAAGAAAAGTTACTGAAATATCAATGAATACAATTAATCAAGCTGCGTTGGAGCTATTTTGCAAGAATGGATTTTATGAGAAGCAATTGAAAAAAATCCATACAGTTTATAAAAAGAGAATGGGAGTTGCACTAAAAACTTTACGAGAAAATTTACACTCGAATGATTTTAAATATACCAAACCGATTGGAGGTTATACAATTTGGTTTGAAAGTAAAGGTTCTAAAATTACTGAAAGCCAACTAACTAAATTAATACAACAAGATGGTGTACTAGTTACTCCAGGTAGCCAATCTTATTATTCAAATACAAATTCAACCTGTTTTCGAATTTCAATTGCACATCGCAATGAAGGTGAAATTGAAAGAGGGATTAACGTAATATCACAAGTGCTTAATTCATTAAATAATTAAACATGAACTATTTATTTAACCCTTTACCACATTCCGGAATAAACAATATTATTAAGGCAAAAAACGAGTATTATTATACTTCTGATAACAAAAGATACATTGATTTAGAATCGGGAATCTGGTGTGCTTCGATTGGCCATAATCACAACAGTATTAATAAAATAATACATGATCAACTAAATAGCTTAAGTCATATAAGCAAACGTGTTTTACCCTCAGATATTGATAAAATTGCAGAAAAATTACTCAACCTTGCAGATATGCAAGGTAAAACTATGTTCCTGAATACAGGAAGTGAGGCCATTGAATTTTCAATGATTCTTGCAAAGCTTATCCATAAGAAAGCAAAAGTTATTTCTTTTGAAGATAATTATGTTTCCGCATATGGTCAAGCTACTCAAATTGATGAAAAAATAAATATCGCGTCATGCTTAAAATGCGAAAAAGAAGAATGTAATAAGGCTTGTAAGGTATTAAAAGATAAGATTGATAAAAATGCAATTTTTATTTTTGATCCATTTTGTTTTTCTAGGTTAGTATTATTACCACCACAAAAGCTCATAAAAAGAATTGAAAGAGAAATTAAATTAAATAATGGAATATTAATCGTTGATGAGATAACAACTGGTATGGGAAGAACTGGTAAATGGTTTGGTTATAATCATTTTGGAATAAAACCTGATATGATCGTTCTTGGAAAATCGCTTGGAAATGGTTATCCTGTAAGTGCTGTACTTATTGATGAATTTATTATCAAAAAAGTAGAAAAGACGGAATTTGGATATTACCAATCACATCAAAATGACCCTATGGGTTGCAAAATTGCAGAGGGAGTTATAAAAGAAATCCAAGAAAATGGATTGATCGATGTTTCAAAAGAATTGGGTATTTCGCTTTTATCTAAATTAAAACAGGAATTATATGATATGAATTGTGTAGAGGAAATTAGAGGAATTGGACTTTTAATTGGAATACAGATTAGTAAAAATATTATCGTAGAAGAAATATATCATAAATTGGTTAAAAAAGGAGTAATTATAGGTATTTCTATTAAATACAATATGCTGAATATTTTTCCACCATATACAATAAATCCAATTATGATTCCAAAAGTTGTAGAAAGTATTAAAACTACTATTTTTGAAATTGAACAAGGTAAAAAAATAAGTAAGTTGTCAAATTTGAATAATTATAAAGCTTAAAAATGAAAGAATTCTCAATTATATCAGTATCGATCATCAATATTATTATAGGAGTAAGGTATTGTCTTTTAACATATAAACAAGAAATAAAACCTGCTTTGGCTATGTGGTCCTTTTTTACGTTGGCTGTTGCAATGAGTTTAACTACCTATATGGCGGAAGGAGATTATAGTCTTTGGGATAATATTCTAAATACTACAGATTTATTACTGGTTTCTGTGGTAACCGTATTTATACTGATTTTTGGTGATACAAGTACAAAATTCACTCGATTTGACAAATTTTGTTTGTTACTGGTAATTTTAATAACCATATTCTGGTTTATAACTAAAACTCATTTTTTATCTCATATTTTAATTCAGGGTATTTTAGTAATTGCATATTTTCCAGTAATCAGAAGATTGTGGCAATCCAAAGAAAATACCGAACCATTTTCGGTATGGATTTTACTAATGATTGTTCCTGTATTCTCTTTATTATCAAGTAAAGGAATTTTAGCAACAGTATATGCAGTAAGAGCCATAGCATCAACGGCTATTCTAATGATTTTAATGCTTAGAGTTGAAATAAAATATAGGAAACAAATCAAGTTAAAAGCTACTAATTAAGCATATATACTAACCTGGTATATTTTTTTCTATACTCATTAGGTGATATTCCTGTAATTCTTTTAAATAGCTTACGGAATGTAGTTATATCATCATAACCAACATTGTGGACAATTTCTTCTATGGTTTTTTGAGTTGTTTCCAAAGCTTTTTTTACAGCCTCAACTCTAACTCTTTGAATATATTCTATTGGTGTATTTCCTGTTGCATTTTTAAATCTTCGAATAAAATTTCTTTTACTAATAGCTACCTCACCAGATATCTCGTCTAAAGAGATTCGCTTATTGTAATTATTCTCAATATATTTTTGAGCAATTAATACTTCCTTATCGGCGTGTTGCTTCTGTGAGCTAAAAATAGCATATGAAGATTGCGGTTCTTTATGTATATCAATTAAAAGCATTTTAGAAGTATAATTAGCAACTTCCACCCCGCAAAATTTCTCGATAATATATATCATCAAATTATGAAATGACGTGGCTCCCCCGGAAGTATATACATTGCCTGCATCTACAATAATTTCCTGAGGAAGAAGATCTATTTTAGGATACTTCAGTTTAAAATAATCGGCAGCAGCCCAATGAGTTGCAGCAGATTTTCCATCAAGCAAGCCAGTTTCTGCCAAAATAAAAGCACCTGTGCAGATACTTGCAATTTCAGTGCCTTCTTCATGCTTTTGCTTGATCCACTCAACAAACTTGTAATTTTGTTCAAGCTGCTCTTCAATATCACCATCTAACCCCGGAACTATAACCATGTTAAGTTTGCCAACATCATAAATTGTATTATGGCAATAAAGCGGGTAATTATTAGCTGTATTTACCATTTTTGAATTTAGTGAAACTAATTTAACTTCAAAAAAGGAATCATTAGTCTCAATTCCATTTAATTCATTGTAATATCGACCTGCTTTGTTCAGTATTTCCATTGGACCTATCATTGCCATCGATGTACAATCTTCTAATACCAAAATACCGATTTTCATCATAAATAAAGAAGTTTATTAGTTCGATGTAAAATTACTAAAAATCAGTAATTAAAATAAACATTGGCAAGATACCCACTTTTTAATGTCAATATTGCCTCTTTTAGCATGCTAATTCAACAAGTATTTTTGTTTTGTAAAATTTATTATCAACTAAAACTATAAAAATTATGAATCCAGTAAATTGGTTTGAAATTCCGGTAACAGACATGGATAGAGCTGTTAATTTTTACTCGAAAGTATTTAATGTGGAGCTAATGCCAATGGAAATGCCTTGGATGAAAATGGCTGCATTTCCAATGGTGCAGGACGCTCCAAATTCAACAGGGGCATTGGTGAAAGGAGAAGGTTTAGTACCAACAATCGAAGGTACAACTGTTTATTTTCATTGTGAAGATTTAGACGTTGAACTAAAAAGAATTGAGGAATTTGGAGGAAAAATACTAAATCCTAAAACCTCAATAGGCGAACACGGTTTTATTGCTCACTTTATTGACTTGGAAGGCAATAGAATTGCGCTACATTCAAAAAAGTAATTTAATTAGCTATGAAATTTTATAAACGAAACGCAATTACTGCAGCAATTCTATTTCTTATTTCAGCGTTTATAGGTATGTCAATTGGAATGAATTATGCTATTCGTTTCCCATCAGAATATAATGGTTATTATATGATAGAAAAAGGAGAAGCAATGATTCGTGCTGCACACACACATGGAATGCCTTTTGCACTCTATAATTTAATCTTGGCATTTGTTATTCCGTTCCTTAGATTGCCAGATAAAGTAAAAAATCTCACTTCATGGTCCGGAATTTTAATGGTTATAATGCCGTTAGCATTGTTTTTAAGGGGAAAGGTTTACCCAGCTAACACGTTTGACTATTTAGGTTTCATTGGTGCAAGTTTTTTCCTCCTAACATCGGCACTAGTATTAATTGGTTCAATTAGGTATAAACATTAACAGCATTAGAGTTTAAAAAAAGCTGCCTTTATTGGCAGCTTTTCGTGTTACCTGTTTTCTGGTTTAACATTTAAAAATAGCTTTTTAAAAGAGCCCCATTTATATTTATAAGCCATAATTCCAATGAATATAATTGATACAATTAAAATTTCGTACAAACTTGCTACAGGATCTACTTTTTCAATTTTGAATAAGGCCGGTGTTTGTAATACTGAACTATCATGAGTTACCATAAGAGCACTTAACACATTGTTAATAACATGAACACCAATAGCTAATTCAAGACCTTCATCCATTATTGTCAATACAGCCAAAATTAGTCCGAGAATCATATATTGAGGTAACATAATACCAACTCCATATTCTTTTACTTCGGGATTCATAATATGCAGTAAACCAAACATAAGAGATGTCAATAAAACCGGAATCCATGTATTTTTAGTTAATATAGCCAAACCTTGTTGTAAATATCCTCTAAAAAGTATTTCTTCAAATGCCGACTGTAAACTTAAACATGAAACAGTTACTAAAATAAGAATGATAAATTGTTGTACATTAAACCGAAATTCTATTCCTTCCGGATCAGTGACGTAGGAAATAATAAAACTTAAGACCATCATACCTCCCCATATACCCGCTGCAAAAAAGAAACGATTCCAATCAAATCGTTCTCTTGAAGTTAAAGTAGTTTTTATACTTCTGTTATGCAAAGGTTTAACCAAAAACCAAATAGCAAAAAATCCAAACACAAATGATAATAACATTAGAAATAATCCCAGGTTTGGATCAATACCCAATAACTCAAAATTCGTTAAATTACTGGTATTCATCTCTACACCGTTTTTCATAGCTTTAATACCAGCTATAATACCATAAGGTAAACTACCAATTTGAGTTGCTGCAAATAATGCAATTATCATTATTAAATAACGCCAAAATTCGTTCTTTCCTTGATAAGCATTTAATAAGTATTTGTTAGTCATAATACGAGTTTTAAAATTATTTTTGACCAATTAGTATACTAATATTGTGATTTATTACATTTTTTATCAAAAAATCAAATTTAAAAAACTGTTAATAAATCCGCGTAACATTTTATGAACATTTCCAGAATAAAATCCTTTCTTAGTATTTTATTTAAAAATTAGCCATGATACTAAGCAGAATCGATTGGATTATCTTATTAATTTTCTTTTTAATTGTAATTTCTATAGGCTGGTTTGCTTCGAAAACAGCAGGAAAGAATACTTCAGAATTCTTTTTAGGTGGTCGTGGAATGCCTTGGTGGTTATTAGGTATTTCAATGGTAGCATGTACTTTTTCTGCCGATACACCAAATCTTGTTACAGGAATGGTTCGTGAAAATGGGGTGGCTAAAAATTGGGCATGGTGGGCTTTTCTTATAACAGGTATGGTAACCGTATTTATCTATGCTAAATTATGGCGCCGTTCGAATGTAATGACCGATTTGGAATTCTATGAGAAACGTTACGGAGGAAAACCAGCAGCGTTTTTAAGAGGTTTTAGATCTCTTTATTTAGGCTTGTTTTTTAATGTTTTAATTATGGGCACAGTTACCCTTGCTGCTATTAAAATAGGTGCTGTTATGTTCGGATTAAAGCCGTTAACCACCGTTTTAATTGCTTCTGCCACAGTTGTTATATATGCAGGATTGGGAGGTTTAAAAGGCGTAATTTGGGCAGATTTTTTCCAATATTCAATAGCTATGGTAGGGGCTGTGTATGCAGCTATTGTTGCCATACAACAACCGGAAATTCAATCAATCGGGGGTATGCAGGGAATGTTAAGTCAGTTAGGAGATACAGTTAAGTTCGTACCTGATTTTACGAATGCTTCAACTTATATTCCTTTACTTATTATTCCAATAGCTGTTCAATGGTGGAGCGTCTGGTATCCGGGAGCCGAACCGGGAGGTGGTGGTTACATAGCACAAAGAATGTTAGCTGCTAAAAACGAAAAAAATGCAATTGGAGCAACCCTTTTGTTTAATTTTGCACATTATGCTTTACGACCTTGGCCCTGGATAATTGTAGCTTTGGCTTCAATGGTAATTTATCCGGATTTAGCTTCAATAAAATCTGAATTTCCTAATATAGACCCAACTTACTTAAAAGATGACATTGCTTACCCTGTAATGCTTTCAAAATTAAAGCCTGGCTGGTTAGGTTTGGTGGTAGCATCACTAATTGCGGCGTATATGTCAACTATTGGAACACATTTAAACTGGGGATCATCGTATGTTGTAAATGATTTTTATAAACGGTTTGTCCGTCCTAATGCATCAGAAAAAGAATTTGTTTTAATGGGACGTATTTCAACTTTGATTTTAATGATTTTAGCAGCGGTAGTTGCTTTGTTTTTCTTAAATAATGCGACTCAGGCTTTTAATATACTGCTACTTTCAGGAGCTGGTTCTGGTGCAATATATTTATTAAGGTGGTTCTGGTGGAGAATTAACGCCTGGACCGAAATTATAGCTATGATTGGTGCAACTTTTGTGGCTATAGTACTGGTATTTTTTATTGAAGATTCTTCTGTTGCAACTAAAGTTCTGGATGGATTCACCATGAAACTTTTGATTGCAGTAACCATAACTTCAATTATTTGGATATTAACAACCATAATCACCAGGCCAGAGAATAAAATGATTTTAAGGGAATTTTATAAGCTTACACACCCCGGAGGACCCGGATGGAAAAGAATTATTGAAGAAGCTAAAAATGATGGTGAAATAATAAATGAAAATGAATTAGGAAGACCATGGGAAATGCCAATACAGATTTTGTTAGTATTTATTGGTTGTATGGTAATTTATTCCAGTTTATTTGCTATCGGAAACTTTGTTTATGGCAAAACAATATATGGATTTATTTTACTTACTATTGCAGGCATAGGAACTTTTTTCTTATTTAAATATTTCGGTAAATTAAGGGCAAATTAAAGCTCGGATTTTAGGTTTAAGTTTTCAAATTAGTATGTTTGCATTCTGAAAATTAAATTTTAAATTTTTCTTGATTATGGATTTAACACTATTAGTATTAGCAGCGGGTATGGGTAGCCGGTATGGTGGATTAAAACAATTAGACCAGGTAGGTCCTAGCGGTGAAACCATTATTGATTATTCAGTATACGATGCAATTGAAGCCGGGTTTAACAAAATAGTTTTTATTATAAGAAAAGATATCGAAAAAGATATGAAAGAATTGCTTTTTGATAAATATAGTCAAAAGGTTAAGATCGAATATGTTTTTCAGGAATTGGATAAAATTCCGGAAGGTATTGAATTACCGGAAGATCGTGTTAAACCGTGGGGAACGGGCCATGCTGTTTTAATGGCAAAGGATGTTATCGAAGAACCATTTGTAGTTATTAATGCAGATGATTTTTACGGTAAAAGTGCCTTTAAAGTGGTTGCGGATTATATGAAAAGTCAGCAAAAAAATTTAAAAGGTAAGAACTGTATGGCAGGTTACAGGCTTCAAAATACATTATCGAAACATGGTACTGTATCAAGAGGGGTTTGTAAGGTTAATGATAACAATGAATTGGTTGAAATTACCGAAAGAACTAAGATAGGTTGGAAAGACAATAAGATTATTACTGATGAAAACGGAAAAGATTTGGCATTAAATGGAAATCTGTTTGTTTCAATGAATTTTTGGGGATTTACACCTGATGTTTTTCCAGAGTTAGAATCTGAATTTAAAAGGTTCATTGTAGATAATTATCAAAATATAAAATCTGAATACTACATTCCGTCAATTGTGAGTCACCAAATGGATAATGGTTTAGCAACGGTCAAAGTTTTAGAAGCCACGGATCAATGGTTCGGTGTAACATATAAAGAAGATAAACCTCTTGTAATTGAAAAAATAAAACGACTAACCATGGAAGGAAAATACCCCGAAAAACTATGGTAAGTTAACAATTTGTTAAGAATATTTGTTTATGCCATTGTAATTCTGCATATTGTGAACTTATTTTGAACTGAACCAAATGCTAAACACGCTTGATTTCATATTCATCGCAATATATTTTATTGTTATACTGGTAGTTGGATTTTGGTCCGGACATAAAGAAGAAAAGGAAGATTACCTCATAGCAGGTCGTAAATTAAGGTCATTTGAAGCAACAACAACCATCTTTTCAAGTAGAATTGGTGCTGCAATCTTGCTAACCTATACGGCACTAGTGTACTTATATGGATTAGGAGCATATTGGTACTTTATCGGTTCGGTATTCGGGTTATTCGTTTTTTATTTTTTTGGTAAAAAAGTAAAGAAAATAGGAGATAAAGAAAAATTCTATACATTATCGGATTTCTTTTTTTATTCGAAAGGAAAAACAGCGGGATATTTGTCAGCAATAGTTGTTATAATTATCATGTTTGGGTGGGTTGTACTTAATTTTACTGCCGGTGCCAAATTAGTTGAAGCTTATACTCCGATTAATTATAATTGGTCAGTTTTACTTATTGGTGTAATAATAATAGCATATTTAATTGCAGGTGGGTTTAAAGCAGTTGTTAAAACCGATATTATTCAAACTCTTGGTATTTTCCTATTTTTTGTTTTAATGATTTATCTATTGGTTAATTCAGAAACAAAACCTAAAATAGTTATATCCGATTTATTTGCAATTCCAACAAAAGAGATTATTAACTTCTTTCTTGCGGGCTTTTTTATTCCTATGGCTTCGCCTGAATTATGGCAAAGAGTTTATGCAATAAAGAATCAAAAACATTTCAAACGAAGCTTAATTTTATCTTCAGTATTTTATTTTATTATCGGTTTTATTTTATTAATGATTGGTTTAGTAATTCGAACTGAAATAACTGATATAAATGCAGATATAGCTTTAATTGTAGGATTTAGTAGTTTGTTACCCATGGGATTAGCCGGGCTATCAGTTGTAATTATTTATTCAGCAGTTTCATCTTCGGCAGACACATACCTTTTTACGGCTGCTTCTTCTATTACTCAGGATTTTATGGAAAAATCCGGAACCATTAAAAGAGAAAAACTATTTGTAACAATGAGGATCATCATGACAACATTAATGATATTTGGTGTTACAACTGCAATTATTTTACGTGATATTATTGACACAACATTTTTCTTTGTTTCTTTAATTATGTCTTTGGGTTTTTTAATTGTGGTAATTTGGATTTATCCAAAAATTAATAAATACAGCGTCATTTTATCCATTATTTTCTGTTTGATAGGTGTAATAATTCCGGCCATATTTGTAGGAATCTCTACGTCTTTAGTAATTTATGCAATAATATCGTGCATTATAGGGTTTTTAGTTGGTGCTTTGGTGAATATTTTTAAAACTAAAATATCCAGTTGAATATACGAGTTTGATAAACATATATAATTAATTTATGTTAGTGATTTAATAAATGAAAAATAATTTTCTAACTTTATTACAAAAACTAACTAAAATGATTAAAAACTCTAAAATCATATTATTAATACTTTCCTTAATAATTCTTTTTGGATCATTTACTAGCTCTAAATTTTATTTAGATAAGTATGAAAAGGTACGGCAACGTATGGTGCGTGAGCAAATTGTTGCACGTGGTGTTAAGGATCAAAAGGTTATCCAGGCAATGATTAATGTACAGCGTCACCTATTTGTGCCCAAAAGCCAGGAAAGAATGGCGTATGAAGATCGACCATTACCAATTGGAGAGGGGCAAACTATCTCGCAACCCTATATTGTAGCTTTAATGACTGAGCAATTGGAGTTAGATAAAAGCATGAGTGTTTTGGAAATTGGTACAGGTTCTGGCTATCAAGCTGCAATACTGGCAGAAATTGTAAAAGAGGTTTATACCATTGAAATCATTGAGTCGCTTGGATTAAAGGCAAAAAAAACACTTGAAAGTCTGGGTTATAACAACATTGACTTCAAAATTGGGGATGGATATAAAGGTTGGAAAGAAAAAGCTCCTTTCGACGCAATAATTGTAACATGTGCTCCTACAAATATTCCTAAACCACTCGAAGAACAGCTTAAAGAAGGTGGAAAAATGATTATCCCTGTTGGTGGAAGTATTGCCCAGGAACTGGTTTTAATTGAAAAAAGTGAGGGTAAATTGATCAGAAAACAAGTTAGCTCAGTTCGTTTTGTACCAATGGTTCGTAATGATGGGAAACGTTATTAAACTTTTTATTTTTTTTTACGTCTATTAGAAAATCATAACCTAAAAAAACACTTTATATGAAAAGAATTTTAATGTTAACCTTACTAAGCACAATATTTTTCAGTGCTTACAGTCAAGTCGACCTTAAATATCAGACTCCACCACAAGAAATTATGGAGCTAGCTGATACGAAACAACCACCTCGGGTGCAAATGAATGAAGAAGGAACTTATGCATTATTAATGTATAGGAATCAATATAAAAGCATTGAGGAACTTTCCGAAACTGAGCTAAGGCTAGGTGGACTAAGAATTAATCCTGTAACAAATATCTATAGCAGAACTCGCTATTTTAATAAAATTGAAATATTAGATGTAAAAAATGAAAAAAATACTGAGATAAAAAATCTGCCAGAAAAAGTAAGATTATCTAACTTTTCATGGTCACCTGATCAATCTAAAATGGCCTTTACCAACACAACTCATAAAGGAGTAGAATTATGGGTTTTGGATATAAAGGAAGCTTTGGCAACAAAAATTACAGAAGATAATTTGAATGCAAATGTTGGTATCCCATATGAGTGGTTTCGGAATGGTTCAGCTTTATTGGTTAAGACATTACCTAAAGATAAAAAAGAACTAATTGATAAAACAATTTCTATTCCAACAGGACCAACTGTTTCAATAAATGAAGGCCAAAAAGCTCAAAATAGAACTTACCAGGACTTACTTAAAGATAAAAGTGACGAATTTAATTTTGAACAATTGGCACGTTCAGATATTTATAAAGTAGATTTAAATGGAAGTAAAACGCTTTGGAAAGAAACAGCAATGTATCGTCAATTAAGTTTCTCTCCTGATGGGAATTACATATTGGTAACAACCATTGAAAGGCCGTTCTCATATATAGTTCCTTATTACAGGTTTCCACAAACCACAATGATTTATGATAAACAAGGTAAAGAAGTTAAAAAAATATTGGAAGTACCACTAATTGAGGAATTACCAAAAGGCTTCATGGCCGAACGTAAAGGTATGAGAGATCTTAACTGGAGAGCTGACAAACCTGCGACTTTATATTGGGCAGAAGTGTTAGATGAAGGCGATCCCGAAATAGAAGTGGAATATCGTGATGAAATTTTCGAATTAAATGCTCCATTTACTGCAGAAAAAAGAAGCTTATTAAAAACAAAGAATAGATTTTACCAATTGAATTGGGGTAATGACAAAATAGCTATTGCAATTGATTTTTGGTGGAATAATAGAAATGTAAAAGCTTATGTTTTTAATCCTTCGGATTCAAAGCAGGAACCAAAAATTATTCAGGATTACAATTACCAAGATCGTTATAATGATCCTGGAACCCCTCAAATGGTAAGAAATGAATATGGTAAAAGGGTACTTCTACTTGAAGGCAGTAATATGTTCTTAATTGGTGATGGATACTCTGATGAAGGTATTAGGCCATTTATTGACGAGTTTAATATCGAAACTAAAGAATCCAACAGATTATGGCAAGCTGACGGAAAAGAAACTTTAGAAAGTATTTATGCTATAAAAGATATAAAAGAAGGAAAGATTTTAACTCGTATTGAATCAAAAAGTAGATACCCAAATTATTATTTCAGAAATATTAAAACCGGAGGTGTAATTCCTGTTACGCAATTTGAAAATCCTTTTAAAAGTCTTCAAGGCGTGCACAAAGAAGTAATAAAGTATAAAAGAGATGATGGACTAGAGTTGTCAGGAACATTATATTTACCTGTTGAATATGAAGAAGGGAAAAAATATCCAATGGTTATGTGGGCATATCCGGAAGAATTTAAAGATAAAAGTACTGCAGGCCAGGTAACTTCATCTGAACATGAATTTGTTTATCCTTGGTATGGTTCACCTATATTTTGGGTAACGCGAGGTTATGTTGTATTAGATGATGCTTCTTTCCCAATTGTTGGTGAAGGTGAAGAAGAACCCAATGATTCATTTATACCTCAGTTAGTTGCTAATGGAAAAGCAGCAATAGATGCTGTTGATGAATTAGGTTATATTGATAGAAATAAAGTCGCTGTTGGTGGTCACTCATATGGTGCATTTATGACAGCAAACCTTTTAACTCATTCTAATGATTATGCAGCAGGTATTGCCAGAAGTGGAGCTTATAACAGAACTTTAACACCATTTGGATTCCAGTCAGAAGAAAGAAACTATTGGGAAGCACCTGAGATTTATTATGAAATGTCTCCGTTTATGCATGCGGATAAAATGAAAACTCCGTTACTACTTATCCATGGAGCAGCTGATAATAATTCAGGAACATATACCATGCAAAGTGAACGTTATTTTAATGCTTTAAAAGGATTAGGAGCAACTGTTCGTTTAGTTCTTCTTCCAAAAGAAAGCCATGGCTATGTGGCAAGAGAATCAGTTCTTCACACTCTCTGGGAACAAGATCAATGGCTTGAAAAATATGTCAAAAACAAAGAATTGAAAAAATAAATGAGAGGAGCTGCTTTTTGCAGCTCTTTTTTTCTTTAAGAGTTAAACATTTTGAAATTCTTTTCGTCTAAGGCATTGTATACTTTAAAAAATTCTACTTAGATGAAACTTAAGAACCTTTTAAGCCTTTTGGCTGTAATTTTATTTGTTTCTTGTGAACAAGATCTGAATAAAAAAGCGGATAAAATCCATGAAGAAATTGTCTCTATTGACACACACGCAGATACACCTTTAAACTTTCTAGATGAGGATTTTGACATTGGAAAATGGAACAATTTTGATTCGACCCGCACAAGAATCGATTTTCCAAGAATGAAGGCTGGTAAATTAGATGCTGTTTTTATGGCTGTTTTTATTGGACAAGGAGAAAGAACCGAGGAAGGAAATTCAAATGCAAAAAAACGTGCATTAAAGATTTTTAATGCGTTGTACGAAAAGGTTGGAAAATACCCGGAGCAAGCCGAAATTGGTTATAATTCCGATGATGTATATAAAATAAAAAATAAAGGTAAAAGTACCGTTTATATCGGTGTTGAAAATGGATATACCATTGGAAATGACATTAATAATATTAAAGAGTTCTATGATTTAGGTGCACGTTATATTACATTGTGTCATACTAAAAATAATGATATTTGTGACTCATCAACCGATAAAAAAGGACCTGAATTTAACGGTTTAAGCGAATTTGGTGAAGAAGTTATAAAGGAAATGAACCGTTTGGGTTTGATTGTCGACGTTTCTCATATTTCTGACTCAGCATATTTTGATGTGTTAGAACTTTCTAAAACTCCGGTAATAGCTTCACATTCAAGCATTAGGGCTATTTGCGATAACCCGAGGAATTTTTCAGATGAAATGTTATATGCTTTAAAGGAAAATGGTGGAGTTATACAAATATGTATATTAAGCGATTATATTAAACAGCCTAAACCATATCCTGAAAGGGACTCTGCTTTTAAGGCTTTAAGAATTAAATGGAATGGCTATCAAGGGTTAACGGAAGAGCAATATAATCAAGCAAGTAAAGAATGGCGCGCATTACAGATAAAATACCCTAAAGAATTAGCAACAGTTGCTGATGCGGTAGATCATATAGATTATGTTGTTAATAAAATTGGTATTGATTACGTTGGAATAGGAACTGATTTCGATGGAGGAGGAGGTTTGGCTGATTGTAGAGATGCCAGCGAAATGAAAAATATTACTATTGAATTATTGAAAAGGGGATATACTAAAGAAGGAATAAAGAAGATATGGGGAGAAAACTTTTTAAGGGTTTTTAGAGCCGTTGAAGATGCATCTGTAAAACCAATCTAATTGATAGAATGAAAGATATAAAAGTAGCTGTAGTACAATCAAGTCCCATTCTTTTCAATAAAGAAAAAACAATTAAACGAACATATAATTATATTCAAGAAGCGTTTAAAAATAAAGCTAATCTATTACTTTTCCCAGAGGCTTATATAGGAGATTACCCAAGAGGGCTAAGCTTTGGCACAATAGTAGGCAGTAGGTCGGAAAAAGGAAAGGAAATATGGCATAAATATTACCAAAATGCTATTAACGTTCCGGGGAAGGAGACTGAGCAGTTTGCCAAATGGGCCAAAGAATTTAAAATTTATTTAAATATTGGAGTTGTTGAACGAGGTCGGGGAACACTATATTGTACATTACTTTATTTTACTCCTGACGGTAAATTAAGTGGTAAACACCGAAAAATTAAACCAACCGCATTAGAAAGAATTATTTGGGGCGAAGGTGATAAATCTTCATTAGTTGTAATTAATAGTAAAATAGGCCAGGTAGGAGGCTTAATATGCTGGGAAAACTATATGCCACAGGCACGCATGGAGCTTTATAAAAAAAATGTGGAAATTTATCTGGCACCGACTGCAGATCATAGAGATACCTGGCAATCAACGATGATTCATATCGCATCTGAAGGAAGATGCTATGTATTAGGATGTAACCAATTTGTTACAAAAGAAATGTACCCTGAAGAATTTAAAGAAGAGTTGAATAATGAGCCGGAAATCATGAGCAAAGGAGGAAGTGTTATTGTTTCTCCTTCCGGAAAAGTGCTTGCAGGACCATTGTTTGGTAAAGAGGGAATCTTATACGCTAATTTAACTGAAAAGGAGTTAATTAAAAGTAAGTTTGATTTTGATGTAATTGGTCATTACTCAAGAAATGACATTTTTGATGAATAATTTTAATGGCTAAATTTGCAAAAAGCCATGTTCATGAATTCATTAAAAGAAAAACTACATCAAATAATATTTGGTACAGACACTAAACTTGGGCGATTATTTGATATTATACTCTTATGGGCAATTCTTTTAAGTATATCTGTTGTCGTATTCGAAAGTTTAAAATCATTAAGAACAGAATATTTTTCCTTTTTTATTTACTCCGAATGGTTTTTTACTGTTCTTTTTACTGTTGAGTATTTTACCAGAATATGGATTTCGCCAAAACCTCTTAAATATATTTTTAGTTTTTTGGGATTGGTTGACCTTTTATCAATTATTCCAACTTATCTAAGTTTAGTATTAACAGGAACTCATTATTTGGTTGTTATTAGAGCTATTCGTTTACTAAGAGTTTTTCGAATTTTAAAGCTTAATTATTTCCTTAATCAAGGAGAATTAATTGTAATAGCATTAAAAGCTAGTTTTAGAAAAATAGGAGTTTTTCTTTTTGCAATACTTAATATAGTGGTTATAATAGGCGCTGCAATGTATGTAATTGAAGGAGAATCAAATGGATTCGACAGTATTCCTCGAAGTATATACTGGGCAATAGTAACAATTACTACGGTTGGCTATGGAGATATATCTCCGCAAACTTCCTTAGGCCAATTTATTTCATCAATTATAATGATTGTAGGATACGCAATAATAGCTGTGCCAACTGGAATTGTTTCATCAGAAATAACCAGGCAACATCTGAGTATAGAAAAACTAAAATGCAATAACTGCAAGCATGAAATTAGTTCCGGTCATAATTTCTGTTCAAATTGTGGAGAAAAATTAATGCGTAATAACTAATCTTTTTTCTTATACGTATTTTTTGTATATTAGAATTTCAATTAACTAATATTTACAATAAAACCAACCACTATGAAAAAAGTTTTTTTATTTGGAGCTTTAGCTTTATTTGCAGCAGGAACTATTTTTACTGTAACCTCTTGTGATGATGACAACCCAATCAGTTGTACCCAGAAAGCTATTGACGTAGCTAATGCAGCAGAAGATTTTGGAAATGACCCTTCATCTGAGAATTGCAATAAATATAAAAATGCAATTAATGAATATTTAGATTGTGATATTGCACAAGCTCTTAAAGATGAATATGAAGATATCTTAGCTGGACTAGATTGTTAATTCATATTTATAAATACAGTACTGAAACCTCGATTTATTCGGGGTTTTTTACTTTGCCATCCTCACTATTTTTGGTGTAAACTTAGCTACCACTTCAACTAAATCTTTTTGATACTCCATAATCTTTCTGATGTCTTTATATACCCAGGGAGCTTCGTCAATATTTCCACCTATTAACGTAACATTTTGTTTAGATAAGTATTTTTGCATCTCTTTTTTTGATACCGATTGTTTAGCAGCTTTTCTCGATAAAATACGACCCGCTCCATGAGCTGCAGAATTCATCGATTCTGAATTTTCTTTACCTCTAATAATAAATGCAGGTGTAGCCATTGAACCGGGAATTATACCCAGAACTCTTTTTCCTGTTGGAGTTGCACCCTTTCTATGTATAATTACATCACTGCCATCTTCTAGTTTTTCCTTCCATGCAAAATTGTGATGATTTTCAACTTTGAAAATCGGTTTCTCACCCAAAGCTTTGGATAATCTCAAATGAATTTGTTCATGGTTTGCAGCAGAATAATCGCCCGCTAATGTCATAGCAAGCCAATATTCTTGTCCTTCTTCGGAATTTAGATTGAGCCATGAAAGATTAGTTGCGCCCTTAGGTAAATGACATAAATCTTTAGCTATTTTCGTATAATACTTAGCTATTTCGGCTCCCATGCCACGTGATCCGGAATGTGAGAGAATTGCAAAATATTTACCTGTTGGTAATTTCCATTCATTTTCAATATCTATTATATCAAGTACTCCTATATCAACAAAATGATTACCATGGCCTGAAGTTCCAATCTGACTATAAGCTTTAGATTTTAAAGATCTTAATAATGGAATTTCTTTAAATTCTTCTCTATCCAATACCGAATGCTCCATCGGAATGTTAAATTCATCATTTCCAAAACGAGTCTCATCCAATAATATTTGTTTCAATTTGGTCTTATCAATCTCTATTTTATTAACCGTTAAGTCATAAACACTTATACACATTCTACAACCAATATCCATTCCTACACCATAAGGTATTACCGCATTTTTAGTAGCAAGAACACCTCCAATTGGTAGGCCATACCCTTGGTGTGCATCTGCCATTAACGCACCTTTTATCGTTATAGGTAAGCGCATAGCAACATCCATTTGTTTTATAGGACTTTCCTCAATTTCTTTTTTCCCATATATTTTATAGTTAAGTGGGGTAGACCTAAGCTTTATTTCTTCTTGAGCTTGTTTAGGTTTTGATTTAAAGACATCAATTAATCCGGAAAAATGTTGGTGGTTCTCATAATTGTCTTGATTTTTTATTACGTCTGATAAAAGATCAAGAATTTCTGCTTTTGTCGATCCTTTGTAATACTTAGATATAATTGTTTTGGCCAAACTCTTAGAGGTTTCAGTTGGAAAACCAATTCTTCTTAATTCTTTACCACTTAATCTTACTTTTTTCATGCAAATTCAAAATTACCGATGAAATGAAATAAAGGCAAATATATAATTATATAAAGCCTGCTAATTTTATCAATTAGCAGGCTCTAAATGGAAATATTCCATTTTTATTTTTCTTCTAACTCCAGCTCTTCTAGCTCTTCCAATTTCTCTTCTAATTCTTTTATAATTTCTTGCTTATCGTTTTCTTCAAAATGCCTTAGACTTTCCTCAATTTTTACTTGAATTTTTTCTTTATCAAAATTATTAAGTTCTTCCTGTATTCTTTGCATTTCTTTTTCAATAACCTCAACATCAATACTTTCTTTTATAGTTTCATGAGTTTTTGCCATTTCAACCCTAATTTCTTCCAAATTAATATTGATTTCTCCGAGTTCATCTATATTGAAATCCATAACAAAATCAAAATCAAGGTTTTCCAAATGTTCCATGTTCATTTCAACTTCTTTCATAATATCCTCTACATCAATCATTTCAACCTCTTCCATAGCTTTAGCAATTTCCTCCTGAATTTCAACAACATCGATATGAACGTCTTTCATTGCTTCCTTTACTTCCTTATGAATCTGTTCATAATCAACTTCTTCAATATCCTTCATAGCCTCCCGAATATCATCTTTTGCTTCTTTCAAATCATTAATTGTTTCATCTATTTCATCCTGATATTTTGAATATTCTTTTTCAGGAATTTTTTCTTCATTAATATATAAATCATATGCTTTCCCATTTTTTATTTTGAATTCAATTTGATGTTTAGTTCCATTCTTTCTGTATGTTTTAAAAATTGTATTATCCTCAACTTCAATTTGGTCATTATATTTACCTTTTGTGGATTTTAGGGTATCTTTTTTAAACTCTGTCAGATTCACAACCGGTTTTAAGGATTCCTTGCTATCCAGGTCTTTAATTGTTTCTAATGTTTGGTATTCATTGTTTAAATCTGTTGGATAATTATAGGTTTTAGCAGAATAGGTAAATGATAATGCTAAAACACCCGATAATATAACAACAGCGGCAATAATTCTATCAATAAGGTTTGATTTTACTTTTGGTTTCATAATTAATCTTTTTACTCTGTTTAATAAATGTTTTTTCTTACCAGAGAAAGCAACCGCGGAATAATGTTTTCTGAAAGTAAGTTGTTGTATAGAAACCAGCGCCTTTGCATAAACCAATGATTCTTCGCATACGGATAATGCCAGGTCATCACAACAGTTTTCTCTCTCTTTTCTAATTTGATTCGAGATATACCAAACTGCCGGATGAAAGAAAAACAAGGTTTCAACAACTGTTTGTAATACATTAAAAATATAATCGTTACGTCTAATATGAGCTATTTCATGTGCTATAATCGCCTCGATTTGATTAAATGGCATCTGGGTTAGCATTTCCACCGGGATAATCACAACTGGTTTAAAATAGCCAATAACCATTGGGACTTTTATCAGGTTAGATTCTATGTACCTAATTGTTCTGTTAACTTTCATATAATGCTGAATAGTTTGAAATCTTTGAATCCATTTTTCACAAACTTCATTAGTGTTTATAAATTTTAACCGATTAGAATAAATAAAACCAAGAATAAGTTTTAGAATAAAAACAAAAAGCCCTATAATCCAAACATTTACAACAACAGGGAAGTGTTTATCAATTTTTGTCAGTTCATTTTTTATACCTGATATAAATTGATTAGATACTATTGCAGCATTTTCTGCTTTTAATTCGATTAACAAGAATTCATTTATTTTTTGATTTTGATTGTCTTTGAACTCTTGTTCGGAAAGTCCATTATTAAAGTTATTACTAAAGTTAAATACGGTTAAACCTACGAATATTAAAAGACTCGAAAACGCAATTAAATATCTAATTTGAGCTGCTTTATTCCTTAAAATCCATAGTAGGAGCCCTAAAAAAATAGCAATAACAAATCCTTGCCATAATATGTGAAAAAGGCTCCAGCCTAATGCGTTAACTAAATGATCACTTAAAAATTCTGAAAATAATTTCATGGTTAATTAGTTTTATCTTGCTGGTTTTCGATTTCATTAATCAAAGTTTTTATCTCATCCAATTCCTTTTTACTCGTTTTATGGTTTCCTAAAGCTTGCATTACCAACTTTGAAGCAGATCCTGAAAAGGTTTTTTTCAAAAAACCGTCTAATAAACGACTTTTTGTTTCATTCTCATCAATAGTAGGTGTATAAATGTGTTGTCTGTTTTCTTTATTTACATCAAGCATTCCTTTCTCCGCCATAATTTGCATTATTTTTAAGCTTGTGGTATAACCAACTTCTTTTTCTTCATTTTGCTTCTCATTAATAAATCTTACAGTAGAAGGCCCATGTTCCCATAATAATTGCAATATTTCCAGCTCTGTTTCCGTTGGGTTATGATTACTTTTTAAACTCATATTATAAAGACGATTTGTTATATTAACTGATGCATTACGAAAAATTTCGTAAACAAATATATACGAGAAATTTCGTACTTCCAAATTTCTCTACGATTATTTTCGTATTTAATACGTTAATTAATTCTAAACAACTGATTTTATGATTTTTATAATTTATTTATTAATTATTGTGTTATTTAATTGATAAGTTTTAATTTTAAAACGATAAATAAAAGTTAAACCTAAATTAATTTGATATGGAAACTACGGAAAAAGTACTTGATACAATGAAAAAAGCTGGAAAGGCTTTAAAAGCCGGGGAAATTGCAGAACTGGCGGGAATGGAAAGGAAAGAAGTAGACAAGGCAATGAAAGTTCTTAAAAAGGAGGAAAAAATAGTATCTCCTAAAGTTTGTTTTTGGGAACCTAAATAATAATAGAAGCTAGTATATGAACCAGCACCCCAAAAGTTGAACATAACATTTGGGGTGTTTTTTCTTTTAACAATTTGTGCATTGAAATGCCATGCATGATCGTGCACATATTCCACAACCTGTACATTTACCATAATCAATCTCAGGAGCGCTAAAAGAGTCTTTTTGACTAATTGCGCCTACCGGACATATTCCCATAGAAGGACAAGGATGATTTTGAGGACAAAACTTTTCGTTAACAACAATATTTTTTTTCATAATAATTCCAATTTGGTTTTAAACGTATGCAAATCTAAATGAAATATTTTATATTCCAACATATAGATATGTTAATTTTTAAATAATTAATATTGTGAAGTCAATCAGTAATTTTATAAAGTTCCTTAAGGACTTTTTCGCCTCTATTTTTAAATCCGGGAGTACTATCTTCAAATTGATTTTCAATTATCGCAATTAACTCTGAAGCCAAAACAGGTTCTATTTTAACATAATTAAATAATATCTGCATCGAAAACATTTTAACAGCTGTAGGGTAGGCGGGATCTTCTAACCACGAAAAACAACGATCTATTAGAATACCCAACCGATTTTCGTCCAATTCGCTTAATTTTTTTTCTGAAAGAATTTTTGCAAAATGTCTCTTTTGGTTATCATATTTTGATTTGGGCAAAAAATCGATTATTTCATTAAGATATGGATCAATTATCGTTGGGTATTTTAACCATAATACTTCAATTACCCATGCTGCTCTTCCCGAAACATATTTTTCGTTTGTTAAAGCAAGTTCTACTAGTTGTCTGAAGAGTTTCTCATCTTTATCAATGACCGATGCTATATAGTCTGTATTCTGCTTTGACAGTTCAGCAAGCAGTTGTTCTCTAAAATTCATTATATCCTAATTTAAGAACATAAAAATACGAACTATTGAATAAACATTTAATTGTTAAATCTGTTAATAGTAAAAAATATACAATGAAATCGGTTCTCAAAGCAGGAGTGGTGTTTTTTCTGGTTTTTATAACTTACAAAACCTACTCGCAAAAAAATATAAATATGGAAATTGCAACATTTGGATCAGGGTGCTTTTGGTGTACAGAAGCAATTTTTCAGCAATTAAAAGGCGTGGAATCAGCTATCTCCGGATATTCAGGCGGAACAGTTAAGAATCCAACATACAAAGAGGTTACTACTGGTAATACAGGGCATGCAGAGGTAATAAATATTACTTATAATCCCGAAATTATTAGTTTCACAGAATTATTAGAAGTCTTCTGGCAAACTCATGACCCAACTACATTAAACAGGCAAGGAGCCGATGTGGGAACTCAATATAGATCCGCTATTTTTTACCATAATGAAGAGCAAAAAAAACTAGCTGAAGGATATAAACAAAAGCTTGACGAAGCCAGAATATTCAATAATCCTATTGTTACAGAAATTACAGAATTTGATATTTTTTACAAAGCTGAAGATTATCACCAGGAATATTACGAAAATAATAAAACTCAACCATATTGTAACTTTGTTATAACTCCTAAAATTGAAAAGTTTAAAAAAGTTTTTAAAGATAAATTGAAATAGGTTAGCTTATAACAAAAGCGCATTATACAGTCTGGATAATACACTTTTGTTTATCGGGCGTTTTTAAAAGCTAATTCAAGTTTTTCTACTAATCGCTTATATACTTCTTCTTGAGTTCCTATACCATCAATGTTGTAAATGTTTTTCTGTTTTTCATAATAATCTAATACAGGTGTTGTACGCTTTTGAAAATTTTCAAGTCTTCGAATTATTACCTCAGTCTCCATATCATAGTAACGGGCTCTGCGAGTTTTACTTCTTGCTGTTAAGCGTTTAATTGATTCCAACGTTGGAACATCCAAATTAAATACGCATGATACAGAAGATCCTAATTTACGAAGTAATCCATCTAAAATATATGCCTGAACTATAGTTCTTGGGTATCCTTTAAAGAAAAATCCACGTGCTTCGGGATGCGTTTGTATGTGTTTTTCAATCAATTTTATCGCAAACTCATCAGGTACAATTTCTCCACGCTCCATATATTCTTTTGCTAATAAACCTGTCTTACTTCCTTTTTCAATTTCCTTGCGTAATAATGAGCCTGTCGAAATGTATACCAGATCATATTTTTCAGCAAGTAACTTTCCTTGAGTACCTTTTCCGGAACCGGGAGGACCAAATAAAACAACATTTAACCATGTTTTAGTAAGAGATTGTTCTACAACATTCATAATTCTCTGGAATATCTCATCAATTGTACCAACGCCATCCACAGAATAACAAATTCCCTTATCCTTGTAGAAACCTGCTACGGGAATAGTTTTGTTCTTATATTCTTGCAATCTGTTCTCAATAACTTCCATGGTATCATCAATTCTATTTTCTTTTTGAGCACGTTCTAACATGCGCTCCATTAAAATATCCTGCGGAACTTCAAGCGTTACCATACAGTTTAATGAAGTATTTAATTTTAGGAGTAAACCTTCAAGAATATATGCCTGAACAACTGTACGCGGAAAACCATCAAATAAAAACCCGTTTACCTCAGTATTTGTTTTTATTTTCTTTTCTATAATTTGAACAATGATTTCATCAGAAACAAGTCCTCCTTTTTCAATTACCGATTTTGCCTGCATTCCAAGCTCAGATCCTTCAGCAATTTCTTCTCGTAATATATCTCCGGTTGAAATATATGCCAGGTTATACTTTTCAATCAATTTACGAGATTGGGTTCCTTTTCCAGCACCTGGTGGGCCAAATAATGCAATGTTAAACATAGTTATACTTTAGAGAGTTAATTTGTTCATGGCTAAAATAAAACATATTGCTTAATTACACAATTTTAGGAAATGAACTTTTAAGTATCAACTAGAAATAAAAAGTGCACCCATCACTGAATGCACTTTGATAATATATTGTTTTGCTGTGTAGAACTACTCTTTAAACTCAATATTTCTTCCTAAAGTACCTCCTAAGCGTTTAAAAAAACCTTTTCTTTCTGTTAAAGAAACAAAATCTTCCACATATGCTTGTTCTGAAGGTATTTCATCAAATTCGGGTATTTGCAATGTGTCCAGTAAACCAATTGAAAAAGGTATAAAGTCGATTTGTACACCTAGTCTTTTTGAAGGTATTTTAACCATCCTGGATTGAAACGGGTCGGTCGCTAGTGCAACTTTTTCAAAACCCAGTTCCTTTGCCAGGTTATAAGAATAATAAACATTTTCAACACTGTGTTCCGCATCGGTTTCAACAAATATGTTTTGTTTTGGAATTCCCATTTGTTCGCCATACATGGCCATAATTTTTGATTCAATATATGGAGTGTAAACCGCCGATCCGGAATAGATAATATTCTTGGCATATCCATTTTTATAAAGATAATATGACCAGTAAATTCTGCCCATTAAAACTCTGCCCCAGTAATCATCTTTATAAGGTACTCCGGGCACTATAATTGCATCATAAGGAGCATTTAGTTCCACATGTGCAATCGTTTTATCTGGGCTTTTAGCAAATAGCTTAAACGATCCCAAAAGCAATGCTGTTATACTAAACATTATTATTAAGTTTCGAAATTTTTTCATAATATTAAAGTTTTTATTCATAAACAGCATTGATGTTTTTTTGTTCAAAATATTTAATTTTTTTTTAAACAAAACTTTATTATTAACATTTAACCAACCAAACTATGCAACCTATTAAAGCTTTATTACCGGTTTCTTTATGGCTAATGAGAATTGGCCTGGTTTTATATGCTTACGATGAGTATTTCAAAACATTCACAAAATTTAATCTTGATAAAGTTGAATTTTACATTGCTTTTTTATTTTTGATTTTTAGTGCAATAATCTTTATAACCGGTATTAAAAAAAGATCTGCTCTAACGGTTATTTCCGGATTCATTATAACCTTAATTTCTATTTATAATGTGATTAATACGATTGATGGCGGATTGGATACAGAATTAATAATTAACTTTTTAGTAGCAAGTATTGCAATATTCTTCCTTGCCAATCCAAACGGAAAATAGACTTACTTAATATTTCTTTAAAGTGAAAATATTACAGAACATGCTTTGTTTTATAATATTTTCATTTAATTTTAGCCTTCATTTGAAAGAGCGTTTAAATTTTGTTTAGGGCATATAATGAACAAAATACTTTTATTATATTATTCTCAATCTGGACAATTAACTGAAATTGTAAGAAATTTTGCTAAACCATTTGAGAACTCAGATAATTATTCGGTAACTTATGCTAATATCGAACCAGTAAAAGAATATGAGTTTCCCTGGAGCGGTTACAGGTTTTTCGATGCCTTCCCTGAATCAGTTGAAAGAATTCCCTGTGAGATAAAACCATTGGATCTGGGTGATGAAAATTACGATTTAATTGTATTTGCTTACAGTGTTTGGTATATGTCACCTTGCATTCCGTGTAATTCATTTTTACTATCAGATCAAGCCAAAAGGATATTTAAGAATAAGCCGGTAATTACATTGCTTGGAATACGCAATATGTGGGTCGTTGCACAAGAATATGTAAAAGAAAAAATTGTCGAAAATGGTGGAAATTTGGTTGGTAACATTGTACTACGCGATCGGGCCGAAAATCTTACAGGAATTATAACGATATCATACTTTATGTTTTCGGGTAAAAAAGGTCGCTTTGCATGGTTCTTTCCAAAGGCGGGTATTTCACAAAAAGATATAGAGGGTGTTACAAGATTTGGGGAGCTTGCTAAAAGCAGTTTTGAAAATAATAATTTAAACAAACTGCAAACTGAACTTGTTTCAGAAAAAGCAGTTAAGATAAATCCATACTTAGTTTCAACTGAAAGAACTGCGTATAAAAGAGTATTTCTTAAATGGTCTGCATTTATGTTGAAGAAAGGAGGACCTGGAAATCCTGAAAGAAAAGGCAGAGTAAGGGCTTTTGCTTTTTACTTTCCTTTCGCTATTTTGTTAATTGCACCCATTAAGTATATATTTTTTCTTATTTTTGCACCTCTCAGATTGAGAATAATAAAAAAAGAAATTAAATATTATTCAGGAACTGATTTTAAGTCAAATATTTAGAACGATATA
This sequence comes from Bacteroidales bacterium, assembly GCA_028282585.1. Lineage (GTDB taxonomy): Bacteria > Bacteroidota > Bacteroidia > Bacteroidales > UBA12077 > UBA12077. The sequence goes on from JANQHR010000099.1 coordinate 39,068, forward strand.
TAAAAATGCCAAACGTTTATATAAACAACATAGCAAAATTTCTACCCAACAAACCTGTTTCTAATGATGAAATGGAGTCAATACTCGGGATGGTAAATGGTAATCCCTCTCGATCAAGAAGAATTGTATTGCGACAAAACGGTATTCAAAACAGGTATTATGTAATCAATAAAAATGGCGAGATTAAATATAATAACGCAGAAATAACTGCAAACGCAGTTAAAAACCTTGAGAATGAAAGTTTTTCAGTTAAAGATATTGAGGTTTTGTCTTGCGGAACTTCATTACCAGATCAATTACTCCCTTCTCATGCTTCGATGGTCCATGGAAAACTTGAAAACAGAACTTTAGAAGTTATTTCACCATCCGGAGTATGTTGTGCGGGAATGCACTCCATGAAATATGCCTATCTATCCGTAAGATCGGGAGAGTCTAATAATGCTGTTTCGACCGGATCGGAAGTTATTTCAACCTTATTGCGCGCAGATAAATTTGCAAAGGAGTTAAACTGTACAAACCATTTGGAAAAGAATCCTATTATTGCATTCGAGAAAGATTTCTTACGTTGGATGCTCTCCGATGGAGCAGGAGCCATGTTACTTGAGAATAAACCGAATGAAAATGGTATATCATTACAAATTGAATGGATCGATACAATATCATATGCAAACGAACTGGAAGCGTGCATGTATGCTGGTTCCGAGAAAAATGAAAATGGCAGTTTGAAGGGTTGGAAAGAATACGATCCTGAAGTATGGTTAGAACACTCAATTTTTGCGGTAAAACAGGATGTTAGACTATTGGACAAATTTGTTGTTAATCGTTGTATTACTCCTCTTGCCGCTTCACTTAATAAGAGAAATATAAACAGCTTTAAAAACGTGGATTACTTTTTGCCACACTTGTCTTCTATGTTCTTTAAACAAAGGTTATATGATGAAATGAAAGATCAGGGAATTGAAATTCCTGAAGAAAAGTGGTTCACAAATTTAACCAAAGTAGGAAATGTTGGATCGGCATCAATTTATATTATATTAGATGAATTATTTCATTCCGGTAAATTAAAAAAAGGAGAGAAGATCCTTGTGATGGTTCCTGAAAGCGGACGCTTCTCTTATGCATTCATGTATTTAACAGTTGTATAGATTTCAATTCGAAAATATTAAAGGGTTGTTTTAAAAGGTTGAAACAGACTCTTTTTTGAAATAAACATGCTATAAATCAAATTCTTTCAAGCTATTAAATCAAACAAAATTTAAATTATTGCAATTTATAATAAGCACTACATTTGATTATAAAACCCTTAATTATAAAGAGATAAGATTAATTTAGTTATTTAGAATTGTTTAATAATTTAAATTAATATTTAAACAAAGAAATTTTTTCATTGTTTCTTGGATGTCGGAAATAAATTATTAACTAAAACCAAAAATTATGAAAACTATTTCTAAGAAACTTATAAGCATGTTGGCTATTGTTCTCATTGCAGTTTTCGCTTTTACTTCATGCGATGATGATGATGATGAAATGATACTTCCCAACGATGTAGTTGTATTAGCAGGCTCTATCTCTGATCTAAGCACATTGGTTACCGCAATAACTACAGCTGATTTAACAAACACTTTGAAAGGTACTGGTCCATTTACTATTTTTGCTCCAACCGATGCCGCATTCGATAAACTTGAGGAAGGTGTATTGGAAACCTTACTTGCTAACCCTGATGCTTTGGCAGAAGTTCTTCAATATCACGTTGTGAGCGGAAAGGTAATGTCATCCAATTTATCTAATTCTGATGTTCCAACTCTACTTACCGGTAAAACAATAAGTGTAGTGGTTGCAGATGGAATGGTTACGTTAAATGGTTCTGCAAAAGTAACAACAGCTGACTTAGAAGCTTCAAATGGTGTAATCCATCTCATTGATGAAGTTTTATTACCTGAAGGCTTCGAATTACCAAAACCTGATATTGTAAGCTTAGCTTCCGAAACTGCTTCGCTTAGTATTTTAGTAGACGCACTTAAAATGTTTCCTGACCTGTTGGATGACCTAAGCATGGATGGAACTTATACTGTATTTGCTCCAACAGATGATGCTTTTAATACTCTTTTGGGTTTAATTGGACAAACTAAATTGGCAGATGTGCCAGAGGATGTAATTGAAAGGCTTTTGAAATATCATGTAATTTCAACTGCTGCATTAATGTCTTCAGATTTAAGTAATGACCAAATGGAAACTACATTGCTTGGTGAAGATATAACCGTAAGTAAATCGGGAAATTCTGTAATGATAGATGATGCAAATGTAGAAACTGCCGATGTCGAAGCATCAAACGGTGTAGTACACATAATAGATGCTGTATTGATACCAGAATTAGAAGCTAAAATTCTTAACACTATTGTTGAACCTGCTTACTTTAACAAAGGTTTTTCAATCTTGACTGAAGCAGTAGTAAAGGCAAATTTAGTTGATACGTTGACTAAGAAATCTGCTATTTATACGTTATTTGCACCTAATGATGAAGCATTTGAAGCTGCCGGAATAACAAGTTTAGATAACTTAACTGCAGATGATTTAACACCAATTCTTACCTATCATGTTCTTGGAGGTGAAGTATTTGGTGATGGTTTACCTGCAACAGGTTCACCCATTCCAACTTTAAATGGAGATCTTTATTTAAGTATTAATGACAATGGATCATTCTTAAATGGCCTTACTAAAATAACAGGCGCAACCCTTTCCGGAGAAGCATTAGATTATGATAATGGTGTAGTTCATTTGATTGACAGAACATTGAAACCTGCATCCAAAGATATTGTGGAAATTGCTGTAGAAGCTTCTGACTTAATGGAAGGCGCGGAGTTCGGACAATTGGTAGCAGCTCTTACCGCTGTTGAGCAAGATGAAAGCACCGATGAGTTAATAACTATTTTAAAAGGTGAAGGGCCGTTTACTGTATTTGCACCAACTGACGAAGCTTTTGAGTCATTATATGATTTAGCTGGTGTAGAAGATTTTAATGAATTACTTACAGCTGTTGGAATAGGAAATATAGAAGCTGTTTTAAAATACCACGTGGTTGGAGCTAGAGTGTTCTCTACAGATTTGCCCAATTTACCAAGTACTACAGTTACATCATTGGGCGGCGACTTCATCCTGAATTTAAGCACCTTAGAAATTGAAGATTCTGATGCTGCTTTAAGTCTGGGTACAAGCGATGCAGAAATCATTGATACTGATATATTAGGAACAAATGGTGTAATTCATGTTATCGATGAAGTTATACTACCATAATTATATATTCTGCTTTGTTCATTTCAATTTGATGAAAGGTCCGACAGTTTATAACAAATGGACAAAGTAATTACAGGCGGCTAAAGGCCGCCTTTTTTTATACTAAATTTTATTGATACTTTTCATTCCCATTTAATCAATTCTAAAATATCTTTAAAAAGACTTATCAGAGATTATTCTGATAATGAACATTATAAAGTGTAGCATTGTTTTAATCTAGTACCAATACGACGAATCATGATTCGATACATACTAAGTTCGGTTTTTGTGTTTTTTTTATTCCTTTCAGCTATATCTCAAACGACACACACCATTAATGTAAGTGGCTTGTCATTTACACCGAATGAAGTTACCATAGCGGTTGGAGATACTGTTTTTTTCAATGGTTCATCAAATCATCCAATATTGGAAGTAGATGAAAATACCTGGAACAGTAATGGTAGTACTGCGTTGTCGGGGGGATTTGCATTTCCATCAGGAACCGGAAAAGTAACTTTCGATTCTGAAGGTACTCATTATTATATTTGCGAAAATCATGTTGGAAATGGCATGAAAGGAAAAATAATAGTTTCAACTACCACTGATGTTCATGTTTTAAACTCAAAAAATATTCGTATTTATCCAAATCCTTTAACCGGTTCTTCAATAATAAATGTGAATATTTCAAATAATACTTCTGAGGTAAGTCTGAACATTTATGACCTAACGGGACGAGTGAAATTAAGTGAAAAAATACCGCCGACTAGTGATCAAATTCAGTTAGATGCTTCATATTTATCATCCGGTGCTTACATAATTCAATTGAAATCAACTGATTTTATTTATTCCAAAAAAATCATTAAAAACTAGCTTTTCAAGTTCGAATATTTTGGCTTTTTATATTTAAATTAAGTATTTTTATCCAAAATCAGGGGAAATGAAGAACTTAATTCAATTCGTACTTTTTAATATCCTTATTTTATTTTTTCTTTCTATATTCCTTTCCTCATGTACTTTTGATAATGAGGAAGATCTCCTGGAAGATTACATATGCGATAGCATTGGTTTAGTTTATAGTGATTTAACAAACATTTTTAATGGAATATGTGAACAATGTCACGGTGCAGCTATCAGTTATAATGGTATTAGAATGGACACGTACGAGAATGTTAGATCTTCTGTTAATACAGGAAAAGTTGTACCTGCAATAAATCATGAGCCGGGCTCTCCACAAATGCCTAATGGTTTACCCAAATTATCAGATTGTAATATAAAAAAAATAGAAGCATGGATTAATGCTGGAATGCCTGAAAATTAATTATTTATGAAAAAAATTG
>JANQHR010000029.1 GCA_028282585.1 Bacteroidales bacterium
AAGGGACGAGTAATTTAAGATCCGGTTGGATTAAAGAGTTTGAAGAAACCTTCCCTATAGCTTGCACCGATCGGAATTTTGTACTTACCTATCAAAACCTGATAGCTTTGTATAACCTCAATTTGGTCCAAAGCTATTATGAATGAACGATGAATTCTAACGAATTTTTCGTTTGGCAGAAAATTAGTAATTTCATTCATGTTCATTCTAGAAAGAAAACTGCCTTTAGTGGTTTGGAAATTAACATAGTGTTTTTGCTTTTCCAAAAAAAGTATTTCACTAAACTTTAATACGTGCATTTTATTTCCGCTTTTAATAACAATTGAATCATCCTCGTTTTTTGAATCCGGTATGGCATTTTCCTTTTTCTCAATGGAATTCATTGCTTTAGTTGTAGCCTTTAAAAACCTTTCGAACTCGATTGGTTTTAATAAATAATCGATAGCATTCTTATCATAACTCTCCAAAGCAAATTCTTTGTATGCAGTACAAAATATAACCATCGGCGGATCTTTCAACGCATCTAGAAATTGCATTCCACTTAAATTCGGCATATTAATATCTAAAAAAATAAGATCTACTTTTTCCTTTTGAAGAAAAGCAACAGCTTCAACCGAATCCCTGAATGTTTCTTTTAATTGAAGATACGGTGTTCTTTCGACAAAACCCGATAGTACTTCGATAGCACCAAATTCATCATCAATAACAATACACGTTAGCATTTTTCTAGTTTAATTTTTAGTAAAGAAATATAACGATCTTCCTTTTCTTCGATTACTAAAGAATGATCATCTTTATATAAAAGCGAAAGTCTTTTTTTTACATTTAACAATCCAATTCCGGAATAACTATTCAAGTTGTAAGATTTTTTGAATACTGCATTTTCTACGGTAAAATTTATGTAATCGTCTTTTAAGATAATAGAAATAAGAATTTCCCCTTCAGGCTTTGTGCTAATGCCATGCTTGAAGGCGTTTTCAACAAAAGGAATCAAAATAAGAGGAGCAATTTTATAACTCTTGATATCACCTTTAACAATAAAATTAATTTTAATATTATCTTCTTGAGAAAAGCGTAGTTTATTTATTTCGATAAAATTATTGATTAGTTCGATTTCCTGCTGAAGTAAGATTTTGTTTTCACTACCCTCATAAATCATAAATCTTAACAATGAAGAAAGTTTCGTAATTGCTTTTCCTGCCTCGTCATCTTTGTTCCGCTGGGTAATAGCATAAATATTATTAAGTGAATTAAATAAGAAATGAGGATTTATCTGGGAACGTAAAAAATCTACTTCTGCTTTTAATTTTTCCTTTTCTGATTTAACTTTGTTCCGCTCGTTAATTATCCATGCCTTTGTAAATGCATACAGCAAAGAAAATAAGAAGACAATAAGGTTTCCGGGAAGAATCGTGAAATCATACGATTGACGTGATTCGAGATTGTATAACTCATAAACTAATTCAGGCTCAGCTGGAATTTGATAATAGTATAAAATAATTTCGTCTGAAAAAAATTCAAAAGCGGAAAAGCCGATTAATATTATAAAAGAATGGTAAAGAAATTTTTTGTACTCACGTTTGATCAACAGCTTTGGATAAAGGTAATACAAAAAAGAAAAAATTATTCCCAAGGAAACTAAAACATCGACAGTTCTAGCAGGAGCGATACTGTTATCAATATTATTAAATGGTCCGATAAAAATTGGGGTTCCATCCATAATAATAAGAAAGTAGGAAATACTTATTAACAACGAGATAATTAATATCTCTGTCAGTTGAGATTTGTTTTGAATTTTCTTCATGAGCTAAAAATAAATAATAAAACAATGCTTTCAACAAACTTGGTTTAAAAAAGCTAATTATGGTTTCGAACAAACGAATTATGGCTTTAATTTATTTAGCTACAAAACAATGCTGTTAGCAACCAAAAAAAGTATGTCTATTCCATCAAGTTGTAATGCTTCTTCTTTGACCGTTTATTTTGACAAAACTTATTAGATAAAAAGGAGAAGTATTATGAAATTATTTATCATTCTTTTGTTGATAATATCTGTGAACATCAATTCATTGGCAAAGGGTTTTGAAAAAAGCCCAAATTTAAACTCATTAAAAAAAATAACAGCTGCAATTGAAAAAGTCCGTTCCGAATTAAACGATAAAAGCGGAATCCAAATTACAGTTGTCAATAAAAATGAAACTGTATACTCCAATTCATTTGGCTATGCAGATTCCGAACGGAAAACAAAAATAACAAAAGACACCCCGTTTTATATTGCTTCAACAACTAAATCCTTGGTCGCTTCACTGATTTTAATTTTAGAGAAAGAAGGCAAAATAGATATCGATGCACCAATAAAGGAATACTTACCCGAAGATTTTCAATTTGACGATCCGAATCTTTCAACAGAATGGATAACTGTAAGAGATTTATTAACACACAGAACAGGTCTGCAAAACCAGATAATTGAAATAAGGACAACTTTTACAGGTCAACAAAATAACGAGACATTGCTGAAACTATTTTCAAAATCAAGGTATACCGGAAGAAAACATAATTACAGCAACTTGAACTATATCATGCTCGGGATAATAATAGACAGAGCAACAAACAGTTCGTGGAAAAAATTGCTTAATGAGAAACTGTTTGTTCCTTTAGAGATGAATAATTCTTTTGCCGATTTCAAAATCGACAATTACGAGAGTGTCGCAAAACCTCATTCATTGAAGAAGGATTACTCTATAGCAGCCAAAAACAAAAAAGCAATGTTTATACATTCCGGCACTTTACTACCTTCCGGTGGTGTATTCTCAACTTCAGAGAATATTAGTAACTACATGAAAATGATTTTGAACAACGGTTTATATAATGACAAAGAAATTTTAAGTAAATATCAGGTTAACGAAGCTTTAGCTAATCAGTCAAATATTAACAGGAATTTCCCGTATGAATTTTATTGTTATGGCATCGGTTGGGAAATAGCTGATTACACAGGGAAAAAACTCGCAACACATAACGGCAGTAACAGGATAGGCTACAAATCTTACATGGCTGTAATGCCTGAAACCGGAATTGGAATATCAATAATATCGAACGAAAATGTTATTCCCTTTTTCTCACAGGTAATAATCGCCAATTACATTTTGAATATAGAAGTAAACCCTTCGAAAGCGGATACAATTTTAGACGAAGAAATAGAAAAGTATAAATTGAAACTAGAGGAGAGAATTCAAAAAAGAATGTCCCGGCAGCCAAACTTAGATGCCTCAAAGGGATTAAAATTATCGAAGACAGATATTGGTAAAAAATCCCTTGAAGGAAAATATGTAAACCCGATTTGGGGAGAATTTGATGTAAGGCAGAACGGTGAGAATTTACACTTCCAATTCGGCAATCTTAAAAATGACGGAATAATGATTAAAGAAAATCAATTTAAAGTTGATTTCGGTTTTGCAATTGCGACCGTTTCGTTTGTAATAGAAAACAACAACGTGAAGGGTTTTAAGGTTAGAGAAATCGGCGCAGAATTTTTGAAGTCCGTGAATTGAAATAAAATTTATAAAGTAATGACAATGTTTGCAATCCATAGTAAG
>JANQHR010000072.1 GCA_028282585.1 Bacteroidales bacterium
TAAAACCTAGTCTAGTCAAGTATGAAATATCGGTTAAGTCGAAGATATTTTTGTTTCCGGCAATGCATAAATATCTGCACATAGCAACGTTCTGTAAGGATGAGACTAGTAGTGGCTTTTTGAATTAACGTGTCACTCATCGGATGACTAAAATGCTCGATATCAACAGAGTCATCCGATGAGTTTTTCAACGAAACTTTATGAACCCCTTACTAGCGCGGATTTACAATCCGTGTTTTGCTTTGAAGAAGCAACAAAGGTAATTGGCACCAATTACAAATTGGCGTCAGCGGAGGGGAAACTTTATAAACGCACTACGAGTGTAAAGTCAATAATCAAACTTAGGGTGTGTCATTCCGTTCCGATCCCGATAGCTATCGGGATCGGAACGGAATTGTTTCGGAACCTCCTAATTAACAAAGGAGATGCTGAAATAAATTCAGCATGACTTTGAGAAGGTGAATACTTAACTTGACACTAATTACTATTTCAAACAACGCAAATAAAAATGGATTATAAACATGCTGCTGATAAGATAATTGAATTGAAAAATGCTGACCTGAAACTTCGGGATAAACTTATTCAAAGTGGACAACTTGGAAAAGGGTATAACGAAGACATGGAGAAATTACACAACAGGAATGCAAATACATTAAACGGGATAATTGACACCATCGGTTATCCGACAATTGAAATAGTAGGTGAAGAAGCCAGTGAAGCGGCCTGGTTAATTATACAGCACTCAATCGGACAACCCGGCTTTATGAAGAAATGTGCAAAACTGTTAGAAAATGCAGTAAAAGAAAATAAAGCAAACCCAAAAAACTTAGCTTATCTGACTGACCGAATAGCCGTGTACGAAGGAAAACCTCAACGTTATGGAACTTCATTTGACTGGGATGAAAATGGAGAATTGAGCCCAAACCCCTTTGATGACTTAACAAAAGTAAATCAAAGAAGAAAATCCATAGGACTTAACTCAATGGAAGAACAAATCCAGATTATGAGAAAACAAGTTGAAAGAGAAAACCAATTACCACCAAAAGATATCGAAGAAAGAAATCAGAAATATAACGAGTGGAGGAAAACAGTAGGTTGGATAAAATAAACCACTATGCAATGGAAGTACATCGATTTAAGATTGAATGAAATTCAAATAATAAACTATAATTCGACGGAAGACGGAAGTTGGAAGTCGCCTGCCTGTCAGCAGACAGGGAAGAAAAAAATTGATGTTATTTTCCAAACTCCGGACTTCGGTCAAAAAAAATAAGTTTATAGAAACTAACCCCGAGGATTCGGGGGCAATGAAATTGCAGGGTTTCGTTGCCCATTCTCCATGCTGACATTTAAAGCCAAGAAACCAAACAGAAAGCCCTATCCCAAAGAACTTAAAACCTATGGAGACCATTTAAGAAAGAAAAGACTTGATTTAGACCTTAGCCAACCACAAGTAGCGAAAATACTAAAGGTAGTCACAGATAGCATCACTCAATGGGAATTAAATAGTACCAAACCGAGTATTAAACAAATCCCTAAGATCATTTCATTTCTTGGTTATTCTCCGAAAGTAGAACTAAACAAAATAAAGCAATACCGTATTGAAAGAGGCATAACTCAAAAAGAGATGGCTAGAATCTTAAATATTGTCCCTTCAACTCTTGCAGGGATTGAAAAAAGTATGTTTATAAAGAACAAAAGAATTATGCTTAGAATAGAAAAAATCATAAAAAATAGTTTTTAATTGAGATAGTTAAGTTACCGAATTTAATCAGTATAAAACAAGTCTTATCTAAAGATTAATTTTTTGTCAATTATTGGATATTTAGTATTTATAGAATAAAATATATATTAATAATTATTTAAACGCCATATATTAATGATATTTAATTGCCATGATATGAGATACTTATACTTATTTTATGCTAATAATTCAACTTATTTTAATATAAATATGATAATAAAAATTTGCTTTTATTGAGTTTGCCTACTAAATTAGCAGTGAGATTTGAGAAGTAAGTAATCTTTGAAAATTATTAAGTCACCCCCAATGTGACTCCATTCTGTTGATTATTTGGAAGAATAAAAATTACTTGTTGTTAAAATAAAATTATGAAAATAATAACTGTGTACTCTAAAATTTAAAATTGTAATTATTATCTCAATTCACGAAAATCTAATATTGATAAAGATAACAAGTTGTTATCACATTTTGATTTGAATATTAACATAAAAAACTAGAAATGAAAAAAAGTATTTTTTTAATCGCAGGATTCTTGGTATTAAGTATAACAGTGTTTGGTCAAATTCGTATGGATTCGCAAGGCCAAGTAAGAATTGGGGCAGCTGCTGACCCACGACATGGATTTGATGTTGACACTGATGCATATTTTAGCTGTCTCCCAGCATTAGCTGGATTTTATTTTGAGAATTATGGCAATGCTGCAATTATTTTGCCACAATGGAATCACTCAATGTATCTTGGGCGCTCCGACAGAGAATTATGGAGGATATATACTGAATATATTAGCGTTCAAGGTGTTTGGCTTACCTCTGATAAAAAGCTTAAAGAAAACATCCGACCTTTAACTGGTTCTCTCAACAATTTATCTAAGCTAAAGGCCGTAAAATTCGACTTCAAAGCTGATTTGTATAATGATAGCCTTGATTATAGAAAAGATGAACTAAAAGCAAAAAGGAAAGACCATTCAGGTTTTATTGCGCAAGAAGTACAAAAAATTTACCCTAAGCTAGTTGATCATAATAAAGATGCTGATAGACTTGAAATTAACTACCTGGGTTTTATACCAGAGCTAGTTGAAGCTATACAAGAGCAACAAATGGTTATAGAAAGCTTAAAGTCAGAAATACAAGAGTTGAAAAAGACTGACAATAATCTAAAGAGTGCAAACTCTACGCTTGGAACTTCAACTTTGCAAATAAGTGAAGATAATTCCCTGTATCAAAACTATCCTAATCCATTTTCAGAAAATACCAAAATTGAATATTCTTTAAACGAAGATGTACAAAAGGCTATGATTAACATTTATGATATGAATGGTACGCAACTTAAAAGTATTCCTTTGCATCTAAGAGGATATAACAACATAACTGTGAATGGTGGTGAGTTTAAAGCTGGAATGTATATGTATTCTCTAATCGCTGATGGAAAGATAATTGATACAAAAAGAATGATATTAACTAATTAAGTTTTGTAAGATGAGAAGTATAATTATTATATCATTATTAATTCTACAAATATCTGCTATTGGCAATACAAAAAAAGAGATTGTATATAAAAAAACTAAATACAAAATAGAATCACAAGTTCATAAATCTAATGAAAAGATAGTAAGGAATAAATCTAATCAAGAAACTATTGTTTTTAAAAAAATAATAGAAGTTCCTGAAGCGGTAACACTTCGAGTAATTTTCAATAATTACGAATTAGGAGCATTTAGTAAACTTCGGCTGACTTCGTTATCAGATAATAGTACGCAAATATTTAATAGTGAATCTTTAGTAAACTGGCAGGGTAAGAGTGCTATTTTCAATGGTAATAAAGTTGAAATTACACTAATTAAATCTAGTAGAGATAGTTTAGTGTTCTTTTCAGTTAATGAGATTCTTGTCGGAAGTACTCAATCAACAGAAGATACTGAGAGTCTATGTGGCAATGACGATAGAGTTCCTATAGATGATGCCCGTGTTGCGCGATTACCTCTAAATATTAACGGAGGAACTAGTTGTACTGCTTGGCTTGTAAATAATGGAGCAATATTATCGGCAGGTCATTGTATCGATAACAATGGAGCTATAGATCCATTCGTAGACTTAATAGAGTTTAATGTTCCTCCTTCCCAAGCTGATGGGACTCCTGTTGCCGCTGATGCAGATGATCAGTACCCTATAGACTTAAATAATATTGATTGGGGAGCACCCAATGGGCTATTAGGACGTGACTGGGCTGTATTTAGATGTCTACCTAATGCTAATACAGGTTTGTTGCCACATCAAGCTCAAGGTGTGTTTTTTAGAATGACAAGAGAGATTCCTAATAACAATCAGGATATTCGTATTACAGGTTATGGTGCAGATGATGGAACAGCAAATGATACAGAGCAGACCGATGTTGGCCCTTACCTTGGCGAACATAGCGGGAACGACAGATTTTGGCACGAATACATTGTTGATACTAGAGGTCACAACTCAGGCAGTCCAGTAATCTGGGAAGCCACTGATTTTACGATTGGTATACACACTAATGGAGGTTGTAATCCTCCAAATAATGGGAACTTTGGAACATCCTTTGAACATGACCCACTTGAAGATGCTCTCCAAGATTTTTATAGTACGAGTACAGTATATGTAGATAATTTATCACAGTCTCCTATCGAAGATGGGACAATTTTTTCTCCTTTTAATACAGTTCAAGAAGGAGTCAATTCTTCTCCTACAGGTGGAGACCTTTATATAACTACAGGTGTATATAATGGTAACGCTGGTTTGTCTATAACGCAAGCAATAAATATTATTCCACCTGCATCTGGAACTATAACTATTAATCCATAACAGGAAAAATTATGAAAAAAATATTATTAATACTTATTGCTTCATTTTTGATATCTTGTGATAAAGATGATGATAGTATAGAAAATTCTGTAATTGGGGAATGGTTATTGGTTGAAAAGGTAAAAATAAATGATAATACTATAAAAAGTTACCCAGACTCTTTAGTGTCAAATATTGTGATTAAATTTCAACAAGATTCTATTGTTATGTTTGGTTGTGATATGTTACTAGGAACTGGAAATTATGAACTAAATGAGCAAACAAAATTATCAGTAAATGATTTTACTTTTATTGAACCGTGTTCTTTGAATGGTTGGATTGAAACGGTTACTAATTGTCTAATCCACTCAGTCTCTATAAATTTAGAGTCTGATACGCTAACCTTAATTGCTGATGAGGAATATTGTAATGTCTCTCTAAAATTTGTAAAAGAATAAATAGGGAAAAACTCAATGTATAATAAAAAAACCATTGAAGTCTAAAGTTTGAGAGGTGTGTAATTGATGCACCTCTTTTTTTGTTAAGCATCTAAATCCTTGTACAAAGTGGCAGTTTAATGAAGCTAACATTCCTTATGGTCGTGTGTTGCTCGCTAGCGCGGATTTACAATCCGTGTTTTGCTTTGAAAAAGCAATAAAGGTAATTGGCACCAGCGGAGGGAAACACGATTTATACAAAGAACCACAATCCATAAAAACTATAAGTAAGGATTTTTTATAAACTTTTAAAAACCCATAAATGAATAGGCCCAAAGTCGGTATTGGAGTGATACTGGAAAATAGTAATAATGAAATTCTAATTGGAAAAAGAAAAGGAAGTCATGCTCCATTGTTTTCGATACCAGGTGGACATCTTGAGTTAGGGGAAACATTTGAAGAAGCGGCAATAAAGGAAGTTTTCGAGGAAACAGGCCTGCAAATCTCAGATCCGAAAGTGATTTCCGTAACAAATAACTTAAGAACATATCAACATGAAAACAAACACTATATTTCAGTTATTTTATATTCAAATAAATATACCGGGGTATTAGAAGTTAAGGAAAATGATAAATGCGAGTTTTGGGCTTGGTATTCGCCCAACAATATTCCAAATCCACATTTTGATGCAAGTGAGTTTGCTGTAGAATGTTTCTTAAACAATAAATTTTATATAAAAGGACAAAAGTGAAGATCCATCAGCCGACCCCCGCTCGCGCCGATTTACAATCGGTGTGCCCTTCACTAGCGCGGATTTGCAATCCGTGTTTTGCTTTAAAGAAGCAATAAAGGTAATTGGCACCAATTACAAATTGGCGCCAGCGAAGGGGGGCTAAGCGGACAAGGGTTAATTACCACGCTCCGTTGGAGCTAAACTGTAGATGTATTCTTTTTACTACGCTTCTTCACCACCTCGTTATTATCGGATATAATTTCGGTAATGGTCAGGTAGAAACTACCGTAGGTTTCAGCATCAACCTCGTTCATGGCACGAAGGTAAACCACCAGCTTGTCGTTGATCAGGCGTACAACCCATTTCTTGATCACCGTTGCACTGTCTTTGGTGCTTTCTTCCCCTTTTTCCTCTTCGTAGGCAATCCGGGTTTCTTCAAAGTCAAGCTGGGAATTTTTAA
>JANQHR010000082.1 GCA_028282585.1 Bacteroidales bacterium
TGATGAGCATCAGTTCTTTACACATAAAATCAACTATATAATTTAGCACAGGTCGTTGTCTGGTAAATTGATAAGCGTGCATTTTTCTTTTATTCAATATATATTTCCATAAACAACATTCGGCTTTTGTCATTGAATTACGAAGTTCTCTGGCACGAAATTGAAGTTGTTTGTTATAATGGTAGTTATTTGCTTTAGATGCCTTTTGCATAATTTAAATATAATTATTTTCTGTTAATTCTACCCCCTTTTAATTCCCCCTCATAGGGGGAAATAAGATGTAGTTTTTATTTTACTTCTTTTTGTTGGCAGACAGGTTTTATGGTAAGTGGCAAGGAATAAGATCAATACAAAATGTATTCTGGTATTTTTTGTAATTGCTTACTTGCTTTTTTATTGGAAGAAATATATGTGTCCACCATAAGGAAAAATAAGTATGACCCCTCGTAATTGGGCAAATGAAATGTTTATTGTAAAGTAAAAGTATTAAAACAATTATTGGATAGTTCCAAGTAAACCTTTTGCCTGGTAATTCTTAATAACCTCAGGATCGTGATTAGGAATAATGAAAATATCTTCGGATTGGTTCAGATTGTGAAGCCAGCGGATCAGATGTCCTATTTTTTTTATGTTTTCGCCACCAAATAAGGTTGCCAGAAACGGCCTGTTTTTTAAAAGTTCTATATTGGCAAAATTCCATATAATATTACCGGCTAACAGGTATTCATTTCCATTCTGAAGTTTTATATAAATCATTTGATGTCCTCGGCTATGTCCGGGAGATTCTATTAAAACAATCCCGGGAGAGATCATAAAGCAATGTTTATAATCTAATACTTCTACATTAAATAAAAATTGACTGGTTAATCCTAATTTCTTTATTTTAGAGCTGTTAAATTGCTTTTTTGTAATTAAAATCCTATCTGTTAAAGTTTCTGAATTTGGTAAATAAACCAATCCACCCATATGGTCCTCAAGTTCGTCTGTAAACAATATCAAGTCGGCATTTAACAATGCTTTTTGCTGTGTTTTAAAATTATCTCTTAAAAACTTTTTACCATATTTGAATTCAATGAATTGTTGTTCGCTCATAGGTGCGTCGATCATTACGGTCCTGTCGCTATAAACAAGCTGAAATGATGTTAGAACTGATTTATTGGGAATGTCTTTTTCTCCTGCAGCAATAGTCCATGGAATAAGTTCGCCTTCGCCCGTAACTATTGTATTAATCGCAACAGGTAAATCGGAATCAGAACCAAATAGTTCACGAACCTCATTTATATCAATTTGAAAATTCGATTCTTTTGGGATATACGAATAATTAAACAGGAAGTACTTTGCAATTAAGGCAAGTACAATACTGATAGTTATTCTTATATATAGTTTCCTTCTTTTCATTTGTTTAATCTAATTTGGTTTTTTATTCGTGGTGCGTTTACTAAGTACTCCCGAAGATAAAAAAGTTACTTTATCTTTATCGTAAGTAAACTTCAAATTTAGTTTATTCAAAATAAATACTAATTTTTCTATGTTATTTAAATTATTCGGAAATTCAGCTTTATGCTCAATTCCTTTTGAGTTTAGCATAGTGATATTTTTATTATTTAAATCAACAAGTTAACAGTAGTAAACGTTCAAAATTAATGTTTAAAAAATTCATTATGGTTGATGATGATCAAAAAACAATCTGACCTTACTAATTTTACCCGTATTAGTTAGGACAACTATTTTAATCCTATAATTTGTACTTTAAAATATATAATCAACTTAGAAATAGAAGCCAATGCAATTAAATTGCATCAGCTAATAATTCTTCAAGGTAGGGCTTTATCCTGAATTCAGTACTTACCTTTTTATATTCTTCATCATGATCTATGTTTTGTTTAAAGCCCTTTTTTATAGCCCGTACCATGGTGTTTTTGTCCGTGTAACGCGATGAAACAAAGTCGAAAATGTCTACTTTGTATCCTGATTTTTCTAGTAAGATTGCACGCAATGAATCGGCAATCATCATTAATGTTTTATCGCGAAAAGCTTTGTGCCTTGTAATTGATTTTAGTGAATTACTTTTCAATTTAAGCGAACTCTGGCAACAAGCCACGGATAAAATTGTTTTAGCATTGCAACGAATACCCAAATGCATGGTTTTGTCAGTGGCTGTATCGCATGCATGCAATGAATAAACCATATCAACGGGTTTGTCAAGTGTAAAGTTGACAATATCTGACGCATGAAAATACATATTTGTGAATCCCATATCCCGGGCTAATTTTCTTTTGCTTTCCATTAGTTTTTTATTGTAATCAATACAATGGATCTCAATATTTCTTTGCTCAATCTTTTCGTAAAAATAATAGGCTAGAAGGCTAAGGTAACAATTACCTGCCCCGCTATCGACTATAACTGTTTTTTTCTTTTTTGATGATTTTCGAATCTCGGAATGTATAATTTCCATATAGGCAAGTATTTGCTCTATTTTAACAGTTTTATCCAGGGATACCTGGGAACTTCTGTTTTTAAGTTTCAATACATAAAATATATCATCAAGTTTTTCTCTAATTTCTCTATTTATTAACATAATATGCCTGGTTTAAAGTTGGTATCCGAGGCAATTCATAATGTAATAAGACTAGTGTTTTAAATATTAAAAGTATTTTTGATAATCGAATAATCTAATTACATCTATTTGCCTCAATAAAAATTGATTAAAATTGAATGAGTTATAATGCTATAGCTGAGAGTGCTATGCAAAATAACCTTATGTAATTAAATCATTCGTTCCCAAGCCATTCTATGAATGTATGGGGCGGTTTCCCGGCTGTAGTTTAAATTATGGTACAAATGTAGAACAATTATTTACCATTATCAATTGATGATAATCAAGAATTTTGTTTAAACGGGCACTTATTTTTTATTTAAAACGATGTAAACGAATAATAAAAAGTAGCTTATTATCGTGTCTAGGTTTTATCCTGAAAATATTTCTGAATTCTTTTAAAATGGTCTTTTTCATCTCCATTTAAACTTTGGAAAAGGTGTAAAATACCATCATCTGTAACTTTGCTCATAAATTTCTGATAGTTTTTTTCAACGAATGATTTTTCTATTTCGAGCCCTATTTTACAAGCCATTTTTTGGGTGGGGTTTTCTTTAAATTTAGTAAATAGCTTTTTAAGATGACGGCGGGTCTGTTTAATAAAGTTAATATCCTTAATGGAAATAATATCAATTATTTTACTGTCACCCTGGTAAAATTGTTTAATTTTTCGTAAAACTGAGGTGTGGTTTAGTTCTTCTTCTGCGAGCGTTTTCCAAAACTCTGAATCATTTTCAAAAGTTTCAGAAAATAAATGATACATGTTATACGCGTCCAGTTCAAAATTAATCGACTCATCAAGAATCTGTTGTATGTTACCCATTGCTAAAAATTCAATTATACTACAAGTGTAACGGTGTATTTGCCAGATTGTTTAAAATATGCTATTTACGCAAAGATATTATACAGTTAATTCAATTTGATTTCCTTCAGGATCCAGAATTACACTTTCGAAGTACCCATCACCGGTTGTACGGGGCTCATCAAAAATGGTGTAATTATCTTTTCTTAGTTTTTCGGTTAACTCTAACACTTTTTCTTTACTTCCTATAGAAATGGCTAAATGCGCAAATCCAATTTTAGTTTTTTCTCCAAATACTTCAGGTTGATGCATAATTTCAATGCGTGATCCATTTTCAAAAGAAAGAAAGTATGAGGTGAAATTTTTTAACGGATTATGATATTTCTTGCCATAATTCATATTAAAGTAGTAGGAATAAAACTGCTTCATCCTTTCCAAATCTTTTACCCAAATGGCTACATGTTCAATTTTCATGACATTTTAATCAATTTGAATATCGTATTTGTTTAGTAAACCTGAAAGGTTATTGATAGAAAACCGAGCCTTTTTGATTTTATTGTTTTCCGGATCAATTGTAAAATTGAATGCTGTTCTTAAATCAACATTTTCCAACAGAGTATTTTCAAAAATTGCACCGTTCAGATCACAATTATCAAAAACAGCATGGCTTAAATCGCAAAGCGCAAAATCAATCTCGATTAACTGACAACTCTTAAATCGGGTATTCTTGATTTTCATTTCATAAAATGAAGAATGGGTTAACGTACAGTTCTCAAATCGGAATGATAATCCAAAATCGTTACAATCGTTGAAATGCAATCCAAGCATTTTACAATCCTTAAAACTTACGTCCTGAAATGCGGTTTTGTTAATATTGGACATACTAAGATTACACGCGTTAAAATCACAACCTGTAAATAATATTTCAGAAATATCAGCTTTTGAAAAATCACAGTTTTTAAAGATGCAATTTTCGTATTCGCCTTTTTCTAATGGTGTTTTGGCAAAACTTATATTGTTAAAAGTTTCTTCGTCTTTATATACTGGTAGCATAATAGTTTTAAGATTTACAGTTGTTTGATCATCTCAAATTGTTTACCACTTAATGCAATAGAATTTGATTCCATAAATTTACTGATTGTGTTGCAACGGGTATCGGTATTTATACATTTTATTGAGTTGAATTGATTTATTTTCATAATTTCTGCTAACAGGTTGGTGCCTATGCCCTTTCTGCGGTTATCTTTATCAACTGCTAATAGTGTTATATCGCCGGATTTCGTTTCCATAACACAGAATCCTACAACTTTATTATGAAGGAAAGCTGCAATTGCTTTAAATTCTTTCGTATTTCTTTTTATCGATTCGAAACTATTTTGCCATGAGGGAATGAAATCAAAATAGCTTTTATAGTTTTCTATTTTATCTAATTCTATGGATTTTATTTCGGTTGAGCCATTATATTTAACTTTAAAGTCTTTATTATCTTGAATGTAGTAGTTAAACTCTCTGGTAATTTCAAACCCCAACTTTTTGTAAAGTGAAACAGCTTTGGTATTGTGTTGTAAAACTTCAAGTAAATATTGCCTAACACCGGCTTCTTTAAGAAATGGTGTTGAATGCTCGAAAATTTTCGTCGCCAATCCCTTTCCCCGGTGTTCCTTCATAGTTCCTGTACCGGTATCGTAGGCAGTTTGTATTCCATTGAAGTTTCCGATACCATTAAATGTAAAAGCTACCAGCTTGTTACTATCAAATGCTCCAAACGATAATTCGGGAACAAAGCCTCTGCGTACCAACATTCTTTCCAACTCTTCTATTTCTAATTGCATTTCATAATTGGCAAAAGCATTCTTGAAGGAATTAAATAAATCATCAAAACCGATATTTTTAAGTGAGTTTAGTTTGTACATTTTATTTTTTTTGTTATTGGCAATCCAATGCAAAATAGAACTATTTGTTTTTATTTGAGAGAATTGAGGTGGTAATAAGGCCTAAACCTATTCCTGCTAACAAACAGCCTACAAAGATTAGTACATTTGTTTGAAGAAAAAAGAATCCGACGCCTAATCCAATTAAAGTTCCACCTCCAATTGCCCAGGTGCTTTTATCCTCATAGCTTTCATTTGGTTTCATTTTATACCTCCGGTTTTTTTATTAATGTATAATCTTGTTTTACTTCTGTTATTATGAGTTGCTCATTTAATGGTTTTAAGCCAAACAATGGCCGTATAAAGTTAATCCTTCTAATTATCAATTCATATAGTCCGAAACTTCCTATGTAAGTTATCAATACGCTTAATATAAGCTTGATGATTGCCGGTACTTCCATTGGAAACACAAGCATGGAAGCCAGGTATAAAAATATCATGTGAACAATGTAAACCGGATAAACTGCCTGGCTTAGGTAACTTAAAGTATTACTAGGTCGATTTAAATATTTATATGCAAATCCGAATGCAGTGAATACCCACAGAACAGATTCGATGGCAGAAATGTAATTCGGAGCCTCTAAATTAAAAATGCGTAGTCTTATTGTAAAAGAAGCTACAGATAGTATGAAATACAACCATCTCCATTTAAGAACTGTATTCCAAAATGTTTTGCCACTTACTACAAAAGTAAAACCAAATAGAAATGCTATTAATCCTACTACAAAGCCGTGTAATGTAAGGGCATATAGGGTATAAAATTGTGGTTTTATTAGAACCGTTTCTATTACAAAAATCAGTGCCACAATTAATAAACTAAACGGATTTCCGTAAAGCCATTTAAGCGTTTTAACTACTTTTCCTTCCTGGTTTCTTTTGAAATAAAAGAATAGAGGTAACAAAAGTATAACGTAAATAAATATGTTGGCTAAAAACCATAGGTGACTTCTGCTTGGGATGTAAGACAAATCCTGGTTATAATAACTTTGCCATATAAGGGTATGTATGGGAACGATTAATAAGACCCCAAATATAAAGGGAACTAAAATTCTCTTGGTTCTTTCCAAAACAAGTTGCTTAAAGTTTCTTTTTCCAATAGCAAAACTTACACCCATTCCTGAAACAAAAAATAACAAAGGAATTCTCCAAACATTGAGCATACTCATAGGTGCCCATAATGTATTAATCGGATCATCATTTTGTATAAACATGATAAGAACCCCCCATGGTTGAAACCCTATTCCAATATGGTAAATTAAAAGCAATCCGATTGCAATTACCCTTAACCAGTCTATATCGTATCTTCTGTTAATTTCTAAAGTTTTCATGGTTTTTAGTTTAAAGTGATTTTATAACATCGAATTGCTTTCAGATTTTTACTTAAGAATCTCAGCAATAACAGGACGAGTTTCTTTAATTCGCTCCATATCCAATTTCAATCCAAGTGGGGCTAATTGTTTTGCAATTTGCTCGTAAAAAGGTTTTACCTGGTCAAATGGACCAGAAACTGACTGCAATGCTGTCGATTCATAGGTGTTTTTTGCATTTTTATCAGCCCCTTTGGCTAAAAGCGCTTTTACAATTTCGGTTCTGCAAAAGAATGCAGCAGTGTGCAGTGGAGTTGACCCTTCATTGTTGGTTGTGGTTAAGTCAGCTCCACCTTCAATTAGTGCAATTGCAATTGAAGTTTTTCCGAATGTAGCCGCAATATTTAATGGTGTTGAACCGTACTGATCTTTAACATTAAGATCGGTACCTGCAGCGATGTGTTGTTTAACGGCATCAAGATTACCAATAAAAGCAGCTGTGTGAATATCCATGGCCGGGGCTTTCACCTCTTTTTCTGTTTTGGAGGTTTCTTTATCTGCAGTTTTGTTTTGCGCATTTCCGCATGACCCAAATGCAATTAGGGCAATACTGGTTGCAATTGCTAAAGATTTCATTTTGTTTGTTTTAAGTGTTTTCATAGTTAATTTGTATTAAATGTTAGAAGTTATTTTCATAGTTTGTATATACCCGTTTTTTAATTCTACAAAGTGATTCTGGTGATATGCCTAAAAAAGACGCAATGTGTTGTTGTGGTACTCTTTGAAATAAAGTATTATTCGTTTCCATTAGATTTAAAAATCTTTCTTTAGGGCTAAGAGTTATAAACTTCTCAATTAATAGTTGTGATTCGATTAACTCTTTTTCCTTAGCATTGCGAACGATTATTTCAAAATTGATTGAGAAACTAATGAGTTCGCGGATTATATCTTTATTGATCTCTATCAAAACAGTATCTTCAATGGCTTCAAAGTTTTTTTGAGTTAGCACTGTACGTTTTAAACTGGTACTTGTCCAAATAAAACTTCCCTCATTATAAAAGAATGCTGTTTTATCTTTACCGTCTACATTATAAAATAATCTCGCGCAGCCGTCTATTATGAAATATATATTATGAGGATAATTGCCTTCACGAAGTATGATTTGATTTTTCTTGAAAAACCTGATTTTGGAATGCTTTTTTAGATAAGTTAACTCCTCATCATTTAGTTTTCCATATGTAGTTATTTGATTTACAAATTTACTGAACATGACATCCTGGTTTTTAGTTTTGCTTATGTAATTTTTGATAATGTAAAGGTCAGTTAAACCATGATGTGCAACTAATCAACTATGCGGAAATAGTTATCAAATTTGATGTATTGATAAAAAATATGATGTAAACCTATAAATTATGATGCAAGTTATGATGCAAGGTTCATTAAATCAATAAAATAAATGTTTTGAAGTTATAGATTTTATCGAGTGAATTTAAATGGGCCTAAGTTCTATGTAAACATTAACAAGCTATTTAATCATTAATTTGTATATTCGCTTAACGTACAAAACGTGCTAACAGGATTTTAAAAAATGCGGGACTTCCAAAATATCGATAACGAATTTATAACCAAGATTAAAGGGATTGTCGAGGATAATATATCAAATGAAAACTTTGGTGTTTCGGAACTTGCAAATGAAATTGGGATGAGCCGTTCAAATTTACTTCGAAAGGTTCAGAAATTAACAGATTTGTCTGTTAGCCAGTTTATCAGGCAAATTCGTTTGGAACGTGCTATGGAAATTCTAAAACAATCATCTGTAAATGTTTCGGAAGTTGCTTACAGGGTTGGATTTAGCAGTACATCGTATTTCATAAAATGTTTTCGTGAACTTTATGGGTATCCACCAGGTGAAGTTGGAAAAAAGGAGCTTGAAGGAATCAAACCAGCAAATCTTAAGAAATCAAGAAAACCAAATAAATTAGTTATCCTAATATCTACAATTTTTATTTTAGTGATAGTTTATTTTGTAATTATTCAACCATACATTACAAGAAGGATACAGTTTAGAAAATCTATAGCGGTACTGCCATTTCGAAATGATAGTAACGATTCTACAAATGTATATGTTATCAATGGTGTAATGGAAGCAGTACTCAGTAATCTGCAGAAAATAGAGGACCTGAACGTAATAAGCAGAACATCTGTTGAAAAATATAGAAATACAGAAAAATCTATAAGAGACATAAGAAAGGAATTAAATGTATGCTATGTGATTGAAGGCAGCGGACAAAAAATCAAAGATGAAATTTTTATTAGTATCCAGCTAATTGATGCCGAAAAGGACAGACATTTATGGGCCGAACAATACAGGCAGGAAACAAAGGATATATTTCAATTACAAATAGATGTAGCTAAAAATATAGCTGAAGAAATTAAGGTCATTATGACTCCTGAAGAGGAGGAGCGAATAAATAAAATTCCAACCAATAACCTGGTTGCGTATGATTATTACTTAAAGGGTTTGGATTTATATAATAAAGCCGGAGGAAATCTCATCTATGCTATTGATTATTATAAAAAGGCAATCGAACATGATTCGGAATTTGCACATCCTTACGCTGGAATAGCAAAGTGTTATTATTACATAGATCTGTTTCAGATTGATAATGTTTATAGCGATTCTGTTGCTATTTATGCTGACAAGGCCTTACTATTAGATCCTGAATTAGCCCAAAGCCTGACTGCAAAAGCATTATCGTTTTTAATTAAGGGAAAACATCAGCTAGCAATTCCTTATTTTGAAAAAGCATTGGAGTATAATCCAAATTCTGCTGAAACCTTGAATTTTTTATCTGATTTCTATGCTAATATTAATCCCAATACGTCTAAATATTTGGAATATGCTTTAAAAGGAATTCAGCTGGATATCACTTCTCACGACTCAACCATGGCAAGTTATATCTATTTGCATGTAAGTAATGCTTTTATTCAGTCGGGTTTTGTTAAAGAGGCAGAATCATATATCAATAAATCTCTGGATTATAATCCTGAAAATATTTTTTCTCATTATGTAAAAGCATATATAAAACTTGCAAAGAACAGAGATCTGCAACAAACAAAAGAAATGTTAATTGAAACATTAAAAATGGATACAACCCGACTGGATGTACTTCAGGAAGTAGGGAAGATATGTTATTACATGCGCGATTATGAAGCGGCCTATTTTTTCTATAAGAAATTTGTGGATGCAAAAGAAAAATACCAGTTAAGTATATTTCCTTCTGAAGATGCTAAAATTTCTATTGTATACGCTAATATGGGTTTGAAAGAGAAATCCGATCAGCTTTTACATAATTATTTTGAATATGCCCAACATAATCAGTCAATTTATAAAAACTTAAGCCTGGCCTCGTATTATTCGGTAACAGGAGATATAGAAAGGGCCTTAGAGTATTTAAAGCTTTTTACAAATGAAGATAATTATTTTTACTGGCTGGTTTTGTTTTTGGATATGGAGCCTTTGATGGATAATATTAAGGATCATCCGGAATTTAAAAGAATGAATAAAGAATTGATTGATAAGTTTTGGGATTACCACGAGGAAATAAAAACTACACTTAAAGAAAAAAATCTGATTTAATTACTTAGTAGTATACAATATCGTTTTATAGTAGGTGTTGATTTGTAAAAAAATAATAAAAATCAGAAGGTTAGGGCTTTAAAACAAGCTAAAACAGGTTATCGTTTATTACCCGGTTCTAGTGGGAAATGATACGTAACAGAAACTGCCAGGTTCTTTTGTGATTTTGTAGTTAAGAAAAATCACTTTTTCTAAAAATCTAAATATTCTACTAATTTCTAACCTTTGTTTTTTCCATAAAAATTGCCAACCCCACGCAAGCTTTTGTTCCTTCCAGAACGCTAACATTTTTTTCATTTGATACAATTGTAATTTCAATCGATATTAATTCGGTATGATCCAGAGCCAGGCTGATATTATTGGTGTAGTTATCATATTTATTATCATAAATGACTTCTCCGTTAACTGAGCTTCTTAATTTGAAACGCAATGGATAATATCTTTCCTCGGTACAGCACTGAATAATTATTTCTTTCTGACCATATAATACAACTTCATAAATTACGGTTTTTCCAACCCCTAAATAATGACTACGTGATAAACTACTTAGTTTAAATCCTTCAATATCATCTACCAGACAGCTCTTTGATTTATGAAATTCATGACATTTTTGACCATGTGCAGGATTTATTAAACCAACAATGGTAATAACTATTATAATTAATAAATGATGAATCTTCATGTGTATATTTTTTATATTAGATCGTGTTAAAAATTATCTTCCATATAAATAGCCATGCCTATGCATGCTTTCCCATCTTTAGATTTTTTTATTTTACTTTCTTTTGGTTCAACACTTATTTCAATAGCCAGCAATTCGGTATGATCAAGCAAGAAATTTAAATTATCTATATAATTGTTGTATTTATTATCGTAGATAACTTTTCCGCTTTCCGACTTTATAAGTTTAAAGTGAACCGGATAAAAATCATCTTCGGTACAACATTTAACAACAATTTCAATGCCACCATAAAAAACAAGTTCATATCTAACTGTTTTTCCTATCTCCAGATCATATCTTCTGGATAATCCACTACGCTTATATCTGTCTTCCGCAAATTCGTAGGTGCAATTAGCTGTTTCCAGAAAGTTTAAGCATTCCAGATCGCCTTTTGAAACTACTGTTGCAGAAGTATCTATTAATAGAGGAAATAGTAAACCCAATATGTATGTTTTTAGAATCATTTTTAGCTATTATTTACTATCTCAGTTCGTATTTTAGAAATAGTTTCTTTCAACTTGTAAAATTCCTCTTTCTCTATTTTAAGAGTAGGGCCTCCTTTAAATCGTATTTTTCCATCTGGGGTTCTGATCATTTCCCGTTTGGTTCCTTCTGTTAATTTTACCCTGTCGTAGATAGCTTGTATCTCTTTTAGGTAAACCAATATTGCCGCAAGATTTCGATTATTTTTATGTAAATCGCACGATTTAACCAAATTATTAAATGCATATTTTTGTTCGGCCACTTTTTGAATTAAAGCACTATTTTCCTCGTAATTACCTGCAAGATTTACAGCTATGTAGATACATTCGATATAAGCCCCCGCAATAATTAATGTCATTGCATTTTGATTATTATTAGCTTCCAGTTCGTGCATTATATCGTAATAATAAACATTGGTAAAGTGATAAATTGAGTCGAAATTATCAATGTTTTCTGTAAAATCGCTTACCAGATTTTCTTTTATCTGAGATGATATTAAGAGGTAATTACTTAGTTGACCAATAACTTCCAGATAATTTAAAACTTTTGTTCTTCTCGAAAAAAAAGCAGCATAGGCCATGTCTGCCATATAAATACCCAGGTTTAAGTTTCTCGATTTAGTATCAATGTATTTTGAAAGGTTTTCAGTTGGGTTCATCAGTTTGTTATCAAAGGATAACTGTCCCTCATCTATTACCGCAATCAGTTCACCCGGTGTGGGATAAAGGAAATAGACCTCGGCACTGGTTTGTGAGATAGAGATTTGGTGTAAGAACAAAAAGCAAAGGATGGAAATTAGAAGCTTATAATTCATTACGTTAAGTTTTAAATTGTGTACACTAAAAATATAAAAAAAATATGTAAAAATGAATTTAAGTTACCGATTAATAATGTGAGATTTATGGTTTATACGTTAGTAAGATACAGATAAATATTCACTTTTCCATATTATGTTTCCTTATACAAAAAGAATAAATTATTCAATCCCATAATTAGGTATTAATACCCTATTAATTTTTCAAGATTAGATTTAATTATGTATAGGCTTAAATGGATACAACAAGAGTCTGTAAAAATAAATTTAAGAATAAAGCTTTGTAAAACTGAGAAAGATAATTTTAATCAAAGTGTATTTTTAATAATGACCTATATATTAGTTATTTATAAGAAGAAGGATTATTAAATAAGTCTTTAAACAAATTAATTTAATGCACTATTGAAGCATACGATAATAAAAACAGTAAAAATTAAGATAAAAGAATTTGAAATAAGATAAAATATTTGTCCCAAGTAAAAATACCCGGTATTAAATCCTAAAAGGAAAAATGATTATGAACAATAAAAGTAAATCTCGTGAAAAATTAATTCAGGAAAACGAGAAACTAGAGTTTCAATATTCAAGGTGCATTCGCTTATTAGAAAATGCCAGGGATATGATTTATCGAATGTCGCTTCCCGAAGGTATATATGAATATGTTAGTTCTGCTTCAAAAGAGGTTTTCGGTTACGAGCCGGAAGTTTTCTATAATAACCCGGTCCTTATCCGCGATGCAATTCATCCTGAGTTTGTTCAATATTTCCAAAAAGAGTGGGAAAATCTTTTAAACGATAAAATGCCTGAAACATATGAATATAAAATAATACATAAATCTGGTGAAGAAAGATGGTTAAATCAGCGTAATGTTCTTATAAAAAATGAATTTGGAAAACCCATAGCCATAGAGGGAATTGTAACTGATATTACAGCAAGAAAAAAAGCAGAATTTGAACGCGACAAGCTAACTCTTGATATAGGAGAGCGAGTAAAGGAACTAAATTGTTTATATAAAATTTCGGATTATTCCTTCGAAGGAATTAGTATAGAAGAATTTATCCGAAAAGTAATTGAAATCATTCCTCCTTCATTTCAATACCCTGAAACTACAAATGCGAAAATTACGATAGGAGAAAAGGAATATAAGAACAAAAATTATAAACCTTCAAAATGGAATTTAAAACATGACATAAAAATAGGAGAGCAAAAGGCAGGAATTATTGAAATAAATTATGAGGATGAAATGCCAGAACACTTTCAGGGACCATTTTTAAAGGAGGAGTTAAACCTGATTAATGGTATAGCTGAAATTGTAGGAAGAACAATTGATTTCAGAAGAAAGGAAAAAGAACTAAAAGAAAAAAACGAAGAGTACTTAACAATAAATGAAGAACTAAAAGAAAAAAACAATGAATATCAGCTTTTAAATGAAAAATATATAACGCAAAATGAAGAGTTATTGGAACGAAATGAAGAATTTAAAGTAATTAACGAGGAACTAAAGAAATCAAATCTACAACAATTAGCACTTTTCGATGGAATCGATGACGTTATTTATGTTGCTGACCCGGATACATATGAAATATTGTATTTTAATAAAACTGCACGTGATATTTGGGGAAAGGATTCTTTAAGAAAAAAGTGTTACGAAATCTTACAGGGAAGAAAAGAACCATGCCCATTTTGTACTAATGATAAAATTTTTGGTAAAGATGAGGGTAACTCTGTAGTATGGGAATTTCAAAATGAGATTAGCAAACAGTGGTTTCGGTGTTCTGATAAGGCAATAAAATGGAGCAACGGAAAGATGGTTCGTTTTGAGTTGGCCAGCGATATTACAGAGCAAAAGAATACACAATTTAAATTGCAGAATACATTGAAGGAACTGGAGCGATCAAATAAAGAATTAGAGCAATTTGCATATGTTGCTTCTCACGACCTGCAAGAACCACTTAGAAAAGTTAAAAACTTTACGGAGTTACTTGAAAGAAAATACAAAGGTGTAATTGATAGTAAAGCAGATCAGTATATCAGATATATTACTTCCGGTGCAGATAGAATGCAAAACCTGGTTTTAGATTTACTAACGTTTTCAAGAGTTTCAACTAAAGGTAAGGATTTTGTCTCAGCCGACTTTAATGAAATAGTTCAAAAGGTTTCAGATAACTTGCAATTAAGTATTGAAGAGGCTAAAGCACATATAGTTACTAACGATTTGCCAGTTTTAAAAGTAGATGAGACACAAATAATGCAAGTTTTTCAGAATCTAATTAGTAATGCAATTAAATTCAAATCGGAGGTACCTCCGATTATAAATATAAATGCAGTGGAGAATGAAAACTATTGGCTGTTCGAAATCATCGATAATGGTATTGGGATGGATATGCAATATAAAGAAAAGATTTTTGAGATTTTTCAACGCCTTCACACTAAAGAAGAATATGAGGGCACCGGAATTGGTTTGGCAATATGTAAGAAGATTATTGAAAGGCATAATGGCAAAATATGGGTAGAGTCTGAATTAGGAAACCTGTCTGCCCTGTCTTCCGAACAGGCAGGAAGTAGACAAAGCGGAACAAAATTTTATTTTACAATACCGAAAAAAATTAAATAATTATGAAAGAAGATTTAAAACGGATCGAGGTTCTTTTAGTCGAAGATGATCCTCAAGATGTTGAAATTACTAAAGAATTGATGGAGTTATCAAAGGTTAGACTAAATGTTAATGTAGTTGGAAACGGAGCAGAAGCTTTATCTTATCTTAGAAAGGAAAATGAATTTGCTAACTCAATGAGGCCTGATTTAATACTGTTGGATCTAAACATGCCCAAAATGAATGGTAGAGAGTTTTTGCATGAAATAAAAAAAGATGATTCACTTTGTATGATTCCCGTCGTGATCCTTACAACCTCAAAAGCAGATGAAGACATTGTTAAAACTTACAAACTTGGAGCAAGTTGCTATGTAACAAAACCTGTAGGTTTGGACCAATTTCAGAAGGTAGTTCAGGCTGTAGACAATTTTTGGTTTACTGTGGTTAAATATCCACCGAAATCATAATTTTTTAAAAGATTTTACCTAAACCAACTAAATATGATTGTTTTGAAACTGATTAATTTATTATAGTTATGGATAAAAAAAATTATAAGATATTGCTTATCGAAGATGATGAGGGTGATGCTTTTTTATTCAAAGAAATAATAAGTGATGTTAAAAACTACAAATTTGATATTACAACCATAAAAACTTTAAAAGAAGCAATTAGTGAGTTAAAAGGTGAAAATTTTGAATTGGTAATAACCGATCTTGGATTGCCAGACAGTAATGGTATAGATACTTTTATAAAGTTAGCAGAGCACTTTAAGCATATACCCATCATAGTCTTAAGTGGATTAGGCAATGAACAGGTGGCCTTAAATTCAATAAAATTAGGAGCACAGGATTATATTGTTAAAGGAGAGTATGATGCTGAAAAAATGTTCCAAACCATTAGATATTCATACGGTAGAAAAAAATTATCAAATCAATTATTAGAAAGTACGGACAGATTTAAAAGTATAGCAGAGAATATACAGGATGGATTAACTATTATTGAGAACAAGAAAGTTGTATATGTTAATAACAGGATGACAGAGATAACAGGTTATTCGCTCGAAGAACTTAAGCTTATATATAACGGAGATACTGATATTGAAACTAATTTAACAATTTTTTTTAACCAACTAAGCGATTCCGGTAATTTCTACGGAGATGAATCTTTATGGATTAAAAGGAAAGATGGCA
The DNA here is from genome assembly GCA_028282585.1 of Bacteroidales bacterium. Taxonomy (GTDB): domain Bacteria; phylum Bacteroidota; class Bacteroidia; order Bacteroidales; family UBA12077; genus UBA12077. The sequence continues at coordinate 16,078 of JANQHR010000082.1, forward strand.
GACGCTGTTACTTAAGAAATAGAACAACGGTAAAAAAAACTAATGGACGTAAAATAGAAAAGTACATTTCTACAACAGATATTACAAATAACTGGAGAAATGAGACTATAAAGAATTTTGTAAATACAATTACATCTTCAATTAATGTGGTTGAGAACGAAAAAGATTTTTTTAAAGTTATATATAAAGAGGTACATAAAATATTCAACGATAAGGAAATATGCCTTGCGATAACAAAGGAAAACCAAGTTGATTTTATTAATGTTAAGGATAAAAAGATTCAAATTCATGAGTTTCCGTTACATGAAAGCATGTGTAATTTATTATTAGAAAATCAAGAAGCAAAATATTATAACGAAAAAGAGTTAAATAAACTTGTAAAAGAAGAGAACGCAAAGTTTAATGGAAAAGTTCCAAAATCATGGCTAGGAGCCTCAATATATAGCAATAACAAAAAGCATGGTGTTTTAATTCTTAAAGATTTTGAAAATAATTCAGCTTTTAATGATGAAGATTTAGAGTTGGTTAAGTTTATTGCTAAACAAATTACTCTTGCCATTCAGAAAAACAAAAGTGAAGAAAAAATCCATCAACTATCATTATCCGTTGAGCAAAGCCCTGCCGCAGTAATTATAACTAATGTGGATGGGAATATTGAATATGTTAATAATACGTTTACCGAAGTTACCGGATATGAGAAAAATGAAGTTTTAGGGAAAAACCCCAGGATTCTGAAATCAGGAAAGACAACAGCAAAAACATACCTCGATTTATGGCAAACCATAGGCAAAAGTGAAACATGGAAAGGAATATTTATTAATAAAAAGAAATCAGGAGAGATTTATTACGAAGAGGCCAAGATCTCACCAATAACAAATCATGATAATAAAGTAACGCACTACGTAGCAATTAAAGAAGATATTTCTGAAAGAATTGAAAAAGAGAAAGAGTTATTAGTAGCAAAAGATAAAGCGGAAGAATCAGAGCGAAGAATTAAAGACCTGTTGATAGAAATGCAGATTAAAAATACGGAGATATCTGAATTATTAGATGGTGCTAAAAAAATCTTGGAACTTAGTTCGTTTAAAAAAATTGCTAAAATCCTTTTTGATTCCTGTAAAAAACTTACCGGAGCAAAAGCAGGATATGTTGCTCTATTGTCAGAATCCGGCTATGAAAATAACATTCTTTTCATGGATAACGGAGACAATAATTACAATGTTGATCCCAATTTAGCTATGCTGGTTCGTGGACTAAAGGAGTTAGCTTACAAAAAAAAGGAAGTTGTTTATGATAACGATATTAATAATTCCGAATGGCTTAAACATTTACCGGAAGGTCATGCTGCAATGAAAAATGTATTAATTGCTCCGTTAATTATAAAGAATCAGGCTGTTGGTGTAATCGGAATTGCAAATAAACCTACCAATTTTACTACTTCGGATGCGAGAATTGTTAGTGCTTTTGGAGAATTAGCTTCTTTGGCATTATTTAATTCGCAAAATATTGAAGAATTAAAAGAAGCCAAAGAGAAAGCAGAAGAAAGTGATCAACTAAAATCGTCATTTTTATTGAATATGTCACATGAAGTGCGTACACCAATGAACGGTATTATTGGATTTTCTCAATTTCTTAGGGATCCGGAACTATCTTCCGAAAACAGGATTCGTTACATAAATATTGTAAATGAAAGTTGTCAGCAGTTGTTAAAAATTATTGAAGATATACTTGAGATCTCTAAATTAGAAACTCAACAAGTAGAAATAATGAACGAAGAATTTGATCCTGAGGAGGTAACAAGTAATATCTTTTTGGAACATAAAGAAATTTGTGAACAAAAAGGAATTGATTTAAATTTTCATTGTAAGGCTTTAAAAAAGAGAAAATTATATTCGGATAAAATAAAAGTGGTTCAAATCCTCAAAAACTTATTAAACAACTCTATCAAGTTTACACATGAAGGCAAAATAGAAATTGGAATAAAAGATAACAAAGAACACATAAAATTCTTTGTTAAAGATACCGGAATTGGTATAGAACCTGACCTAAAAGACAAGATTTTTGAAAGGTTTAGGCAGGCGGAAGTTGCAATGTCTAGAAATTATGGTGGAACTGGTTTAGGTTTAGCAATAGCAAAGGGATATATAGAATTAATGAATGGTAAAATTTGGGTAGAGTCAGAAAAGGATAAAGGTTCTACTTTCTATTTTGAATTACCATATCAAAACACAAAAAATGCGATAACTAAACCTATGGTAGAAGATGTTCAGGAACCAATAATAAGCTTTATTAACGCAAAAGTTCTGGTTGCAGAAGATGAGGAAATTAACTTTCAATACATTAAACGGGTTTTTAATGGTTTAGGTATTGAAAATATTGTAAGGGCACATAATGGGAGAGAAGCAGTTGATATGATAAATGATGAAGATGATATTGATTTAATAATGATGGATTTAAAAATGCCAATTATGAATGGATTTGAAGCAACTCAAAAAATCAAATCGATGAAATCAAATATACCAATTATTGCACAAACGGCATTGGCAATTCCGGGCGACCGTGAAAAAGCATTAGAAGCAGGTTGCGATGATTATATTGCAAAGCCAATTGATTATGATAGTTTGTTGAACTTAATTGAAAAGTACATTACTTTAAATGATTAATCTGAATTTACTTTATATTAATAAATGCGTATACAAGACCTTTCAAATATAATACTTGACAAATTACAAGATGGAATCGTAATAATAGATCAGGAAAAAACTATTCGTTATGCTAATTCTTCGGCGGTTGGAATGTTAGATAAGGATATAAAAGCTCTTATTGATACGAAATTTAAGTATCCGGTTTTAAGTCAGGGATATAATGAAGTAGTAATTTCTGCAGGCAATATAGAAAGAAACGTTGAACTTTCTTTTCAAAAAATAAATTGGAAGAGTAAACCACATACGTTAATTACAATTAAAGATATTACCGAAAACAGACTTTTAGAAAAAGAATTGATAAAAAAGAGTGAAATGTTTCAATCATTTTATGATTACTCACCCTTGTGCATGCAATCGTTAAATAAAGAAAGTATTATTGTTGATATAAATCCCGCCTGGTCTGATACGCTAGGTTATAAAAAATCAGAAGTAATAGGAACATTTTTTAAGGATTTATTACACAAAGATTATAAAAATCAGTTTAATGCTAACTATGAGAAGTTCTTACGTACCGGATCTCAAAAAAATGTATACTACAGGTTAAAAAGAAAAGATGGAACATACATCGGAGTTGAGTTTAACGGAAGCATTGGTTATAATTCAGAGGGAGAGATCGAAAAAACTTATTGCGTATTTAAAGATATAACAAAGCAGAAACAGGTTGAGAGAGATTTAGAGCATAAAATCGCAATTTTAACTGAAGCAGAAAGAGTTTCAAAAATTGGTCATTGGGAGTTTGATATGATCAATAATAAGTTTTTCTGGTCGGAAGAAGTTTATAAACTATTTGAAATTGAAAAGGATAAAGTTCAGGAATTGAGCTTTGAGTTTTTTTTGCAGTTAATTCATCCTGACGACCGAATTCATATTCAAAATGAGTATAGAAATTCAGTTGAAGAGAAAAAAGAGATAATACTGGAATATAGAATTTATACAACTTTTAAAAAGATAAAGTACATAAAACAAAAGATTAAAACTGAATATGATAAAAAAGGACATCCAATAAAATCATTTGGGATCGTAGTTGATGTTACTGAATTAAAGAATACCTCAGATGCTACAAAAGAAAGTGAAGAGTTGTATAGAGAACTCTTTGAATCAGAATCTGATGCATTATTTTTAATTGAAAACGAAACAGGAAATATTTTAAAAGCGAATAGAGCAGCAGAAAATCTTTATGGATATTCAGTTGATGAATTATTAAAAAAGAAAAATACGGATTTATCTGCAGAACCTGATAAAACGAGAGATATTACCCTAAAATCACCTATTATTAAAGATAACGTAGTATTTATTCCTTTGCGTTATCATAAAAATCAAAAAGGAGAGGTATTTCCAGTTGAAATTACAGGACGTTTTTTTGAGTGGAAAAAAAAGAAAGTACATATAGCTGCAATACGAGATATTACAAAGCGTATAAAAACTGATGAAGCATTAAAAGAATCCCAGCGCACTTTGTCTGTTCTAATGAGTAATCTGCCGGGAATGGCTTATCGTTGTAAAAATGATAGTAGTTATGCAATGTTGTTTGTAAGCGATGGGTGTAAGGAGCTAACAGGGTATGAGCCACATGATTTAATTAACAGTAGATTGATTTCGTATAATAAAATTATTCATCCTGATTATGAGGCGGCTATAAGAAAAGATATACAGAAAGCGATTAAAGGAAAAAGGCAGTTTCAGTTAGAATATAAGATTAGAACAAGGGAGGGTAAGGAAAAATGGGTATGGGAAAAAGGTATCGGAATTGAGTCTAAAGATGGAAAAGTAAAATACCTCGAGGGATTTATATCAGATATTAGCGATTTAAAAAGATTTGAACAGGAACTTGTTAAAGAAAAAGAAAGAGCTGAAAAAAGCGATCAACTAAAATCATCTTTTTTGGCTAATATGAGCCATGAAATTAGAACTCCAATGAATGGAATTATCGGCTTTGCCAAGTTATTGTTAAAAGAAAACCTTGATCACCGTAAGAGAAAAAAATACGTAAATATTATAAACAATAGCAGCCAGCAACTTTTATCCATTATTGGCGATATTCTGGATATCTCAATAATTGAAACAGGAAATGTGAAATTATTCAATACTGTTTTTTCTTTAACCGATTTGTTAGAAACTATTTACAACTCTTTTATACCAATAGCAGAATCAAAAAAGCTTGATTTAGTTAGAAAGATTCAAATTCCGCAAAACAAAGATTTAATATTTGCAGATCAGATTAAACTTCAGCAAGTTATAACAAACCTTGTGAATAATGGAATTAAGTTTACCGAAGAAGGATCAGTGAGTATTGAATGTAATCTTAAAAAAGATTTATTTACAATTGCAGTAAGCGATACAGGAATTGGAATTAGTAAGGATAGAATTCACGAGGTATTTGATAGATTTAATAAGGGAGAGATTGATTTAACATATAAATACGGCGGAACCGGCTTGGGATTATCTATTTCAAAAGCTTTTGTTGAACTAATGGGAGGAAAGATTTGGGTAGAGTCTGAGAAAAATAAAGGTTCTAAGTTTTATTTTACTTTACCTTTCAAACTAGCTCACAAAAGAAATATATTAACTCAGTCAATCGAAGAATCAGAAAAAAAAGCCTTGAAAAATGCAAGAATTCTAATCGTGGAAGATGAATTGATAAATTTTGAGTATTTAAAAGGTTTACTGCAAGAGATCGGAATAAATTACATTATACACGCAGAACAAGGAAAATTGGCAATGGAATTTTACAATCAGTACAAAAATATTGATCTGATTTTAATGGATTTAAAGTTGCCTGATATTAGTGGATTTGAGTTGACAAAAAAAATCAGGAAGCTTGATAAAAATGTTCCAATAATAGTGCAATCAGCGCTGACAACTCCAGAGGATAAAAATAGGGCTTACTTATGTGGTTGTAGTAATTTTATAACCAAACCAATAGATGATAAAAAGTTGACAAGTATTATAAAATCATATATATTGAATACTGAATTAAGCTATTAGATCTAAATAATAATTTAATGGAAAATAAAATTAATGCTCTGTTTTATAATTATTCAAGTCAGGATATAAAGAAACTTGCAGAAGAGGTTCAAAAATTTGGATATTTTCTGAACTCTAATAATATCAAGGATTTGAATAGAGAAATGTTGAGCTTGAAGGATAAATACTGGGATGTGATTGTTTTTGATTATGAGTCTGTTAGAAAAAAATTAGATTCTTTGGTTAAACAACTCCTTGATTGGAATCCTCAGATGAGCATTTTGTTAGGTTCCGATAAATTCAATGAAAATCTTATTAAAGAGATTAATAAAATTGGCATTAACGACCTGGTTGTAAAATCAAATTTAAACCAGGTTTGTTTGGGTTTGATAAGGAATTTTGAGAAAACCAAAGTATTGGAGCAGTTTGATTTTACTAAAAAAGAACTATTACGTAGTCAAAAAACACAAAACGAACACGATCACTTTTTAAATCAAGTTATAGAATCGACATCAAATCCCATTTTCTACAAAGGAAGAGAAGGACGGTACCTGGGTTGTAATATAGCTTTTGCAGAATTCATAGGATTACCAAAAGAGGAGATTATTGGCAAAACTGTTTTTGATATTGCTCCTAAGGAGTTGGCAAGGAAATATTACGAAATGGATGAGGCATTTTTCAGAAATCCGGTTACTCAGAAATACGAATATAAAGTTGCTAATGTTAACGGTGATATAATGGACGTAATGTTCTATAAAACGGCTCTAAGAGATGATGGTGGTAATGTGGTTGGATTATTGGGCCATATGTTCGATGTCACCTTACAGAGAAAGTCTGAAGCAGAAAAATTAAAGGAAAAAGAAATCGCAGATTTTATTTTGGATACGTCTGATAGAATATATATTACTCTGGACCTAAATGGTAATATAACCAGCGTAAACAAAAAAGCTTGTGAGACTCTGGAATTAAACAAGGATAAATTATTGGGCACAAATTGGTTCGATAGATTTATACCTGAAGGTGAGATAAAAGAAGTTAAAAACATTTTTCACGGTATAATTGACGGTTCGATAATTAATGATAAAAAAATTGAAGGAAATATTCTAACTGCCACAAAGAAACGGAAAGCTATATCATGGGAAAATAGACAGATACGAGATTCCGGAGGGAAGGTAATAGGGACTTTAAGCTCAGGAAAGGAGTTTAAGCAAAAAGAAAAATTAGCACAAGAGCTTCAGATGAGCGAAAGAAAGTACAAAGCATTAGTTGAAAATATGCATGAGGGATTGAGTATTATCGATTTTGAAGAAACGGTTGTTTTTTCAAATGCTTCATTCGATCATATATTTGGATATGATGAGGGCGAGATGTTAGGTAAAAATATAAAAGACTTTATAATATCTGAAGATGTACCTAAAATACTTCAGGAAACAAAAAATAGAAAAAATAATATTAGTTCGCAATATAAATTAGGTATTAAGAGAAAAGACGGTAAAAAAAGAATTATAAAAGTTTCTTCTGTACCATGGATGAATGATAAAGAAGAGATTGTAGGTACATTGGGATTAGTAATTGATATAACAGCAGAGGAATATTCAACAAAACGACTTGAAAAGAAACTGTTGATTGAGCAATCTATTATTAATATCTCTTCACAATTCATTTCGACTGATGATTTCGAATCAAAGTTGGAAGACTCATTAAAGGAATTGCATAATATAATTGAAGCCGAGCGTTACAGTATTCTAGCTATAAAAAACAATAAGTTAAACCTTGTTTTAAGAAAAAGTTATGGTAATACTTTAAAAGAGCTACCTAAATTGGAAGAAATGGATTATAATCTTTTTGAGTATTGTTTAAACATGCTTGAATCGCTCGATTTTATTTTTATTGATGATGTATCAAAATTACCGGAACAAGCGGGAGTAGAAAAAGAAACATTTAAAGAGTATAATGTTTTTAATTTTCTTGGAATACCTTTTTACTCCGGTACAAAACTTAAAGGATTGTTAGTTATTAGCAATATTTATGAAGTTAATGAATGGACAATAGAAGATTTATCATTATTAAGAACAATTTCTGATATTATAGGGCACGCCTTTAGTCGAAAAGAAGCTGAAGATAAGGTAAATAAACTAAACAGGGAACTGGTGACCAAAAATAAGGAACTGGAACAGGTAGTTTATGTAACATCACATGATATACGCTCTCCGGTTGTTAATATACTTGGTTTTAGTGATGAAATGATAAAAGCTTTAAATAAATTATCTGATAAAATATTTAATGAAAATAATAAAATCGTAAATAAGGAAGATATAGAGTTTCTTTTAGAAAAAGATATTCCGCACATTTTAAGCTTTATAAAAATAAGTGGGCAAAAAATTGATAAGTTATTATTGGCATTACTGAAACTGTCGCGTTTGGGAAGGGCAGCAATTAATAAAGTTAATGTAGATATGAATCAGTTGATGAGTTCATTGATAAGTACTTTTGAGTACAAAATACACGAGGAGAATATTAACATTGTTGTTGATGATCTACCATCATGTTATACTGATGAAGTTCAAATAAACCAGGTGTTTTCAAATTTAATTGATAATGCTATTAAATACCGATCATTAGAAAGAGAGGCTCAGATAAAAATTACAGGAAAGGAAGTGGGTGATAATATCATTTATTGTGTTGAGGATAATGGTATAGGAATTTCAGAAACAGAATTAGATAAGATATTTGACGTATTTTATCGCATCAATCCGGAGAATCAGAAAGGTGAAGGAATGGGATTATCTTTAATTAAAAAAACAATTGAACGATTAGATGGAAAGATAACGATAGGGTCAGAAGAAGGAGTTGGATCGAGATTTTTTATAAACCTTGAAAAATCAATGGTTTAAGTTTATAAATTGAAATAAGTTTAGTACATTTAAGGATAAATAAACTAATAAAATGACACATTATACTCCAGATTCACAATATACCATTCTTGTTGTCGAGGACGATGTTGGATTACAATATTTAATAAAATCAAAACTAGAAGAGGAAAAGTACAATATTATTACTGCAGTTTCCGGAGCCGAAGCGATGGATTTTATTAAGACACAAGATGTGTATTTAATGTTATTGGATTATAAGCTAGCTGATATTACCGGGAAAGAGTTATTACAAAATCTAAGCAAAGAAAATATAGAAATTCCATTTATTTTCATGACAGGTTTTGGTGATGAAAGGATTGCTGTTGAGATAATGAAATTAGGGGCCAAGGAATATCTTGTTAAAACCGGCGATTTTCTAAATCAAATCAATGTTATTGTCAATCGTATTATAAAGGAAATTGAGAATGATGAGAAATTAAAGCGAATGCAGAAAGAGGTGGAAAGCTTAAATAACATGAAAACTCATTTTCTTAATATGATAAGCCAGGAAATAAGAACACCCCTAACGGGAATATCCGGAGCATTGCACCAACTCAGAAATCAGGAATTTTCTTCAACTATTAGGGAACTTTTAGAAACACTGCAAAATTCGGTTCAACGTTTAGATGATTTTGCAAGTAAAACTATTCTTTCCACACAGTTAAGTTCAGGGAGGTATCAACTAAATATATCGGATCTCAATGTAAAAGAACTAATTCAGTATTGTTACCTGGAACTTACCAATGAGATAATGGACAAACAAATTGAGATTGTAGAAGATGTAGATCCGAACCTGGTTATAAAAGGAGATCGTGATTTAATGTATAAAGCATTTTTATATTTAATTGATAATGCTATTATTCTTACAAATCCGCAAACATCAGTAGATATAAAATTAGAGAAGGTCAATGGGTATATTAAATGTTCAATTCTTGATCATGGCGATATTGAAATTGAAGATCCGGAAGACCTGTTGATGAATCCATTTCTAGCTTCAAATCAAGATCTTTTGGGTAATTTCGGTTTAAGCCTGTTTTTGATTAATCAAATTGTAGAAAAACACGCCGGAAAGATTAAAATAAAAAGTCCAAAAGATGCAGGAATGCTTATTGAGCTTTATTTTAATCCTGACAAATTAATCATAGAAGACAATGAATAAAATATTAATAGAATATATAATTCGTTTGTTTTCAATAATCTCTAACATTTATTCCTCTGTTCCGAGTACAAATGTAAAAGATTTTATATCATCCATTTTAAAGAAAGAATTTGGTAAAGAAGCAGTAAAAGATTTTGTATCTCAATTTGAGTTGAATTACTTAAAATATAAAGAAATAAAATCAGAAAATAAGGAGGCACTTAAAGATATACTAGTGAGATTAACAAGAGAAGTTAATGATAAGCTGCCTCAATGGGAGCGATTTGTAATATTAATTAGATTGCTGCTTTTTAATAAATTTCTTTTGCGATATCCTTTTCACAAAAGCGAAAGCCAGATTCGATTATCTGACTTACTAAAGGAAATAGCTTCTGAGTTGAATATTGATGATAATGAGTATAAAAACTGTAAATCATTCGTAGAAGAAAAACTATATAACTTAAAAGAGAAGGAAAACTTATTACTACTTTGCGAAAAAAAGCCTTTTAATATAGAAATTAGTTTTTTTGAGAAAGACGGTTTTAAGGGGCAGCTTTACTTTCTGATAATTAAAAGCATAAAACTGATTATTTTTTATTACAAGGGTAAAGAAAATATACAATTTAATAATCAGATTATATTCCCTGAAAATATTTACATACTTCCCAAAGGTGCTTCAATCAAGGGAGAACATATTGAACCGATATATTACAATCAGATTCTAAGACATTTTTTGTCTGAAGAAACGGTACAATTATTTTTTGAGGCTAAAGATGTTGATTTCAGGTTTAAAAATAGTAAAAATGGAATCCATGATTTAAAAGCAAGTATTAAATCAGGCCAGATAATTGGCATAATAGGGCGTAGTGGTGTTGGAAAATCTACTTTACTAAGTTTGTTAAACGGAACTCTTTTACCACAAAAGGGACAAGTTACTATAAACAAATTTGATATAATAGAAGATCAGGACAAACTCGAAGGGCTTATCGGGTATATTCCTCAAGATGATCTTCTTGTTGAGGAACTGTCTGTTTTTAAAAACTTATACCTAAATGCTAAACTTTGTTTTGGAGATCTTACAAATGAGAAGATAGAAGAAAAAATAAGTCAATTGCTTAAAGACCTTGACTTATATGACGTAAAAGACCTAAAGGTTGGTAGTCCGTTGAACAAGTTTATAAGCGGAGGACAGCGTAAGCGATTAAATATTGCCCTGGAGTTGGTTCGAGAACCTTATATTTTATTTGCCGATGAACCAACTTCAGGATTATCATCATCTGATTCTGAAGAAATCATGCAATTGTTTACAGAGCAAACTATTAAGGGGCGGATTGTGGTAATGAATATACATCAACCTTCATCTGATACTTTTAAATCGTTCGATAAAATTTTATTACTTGATAAAGAAGGGTATCCGGTTTATTTTGGTAATCCGGTAGAATCAATTCCATATTTTAATAAACTTGCGGAAAGTTTTGTAACAGTAGCTGATAGTTGTCAAACTTGCGGAAATATAAATCCGGAATCAATATTTAAAATTCTTGAAGAAAGAAAAGTAAATAAAAAAGGAGAGTTTGTAAGTTTTCGAAAAGTTAAACCCAACGAATGGCATCAGCATTATCAGGAACAAATAAAATCAATTAAAGAATCGATTGATATAAAGAAAGAGATTCCAAAAATTACATTTAACAGGCCAAATTTCTTAAAACAATTTCTAATTTTTAGTGAACGTAATTTTTTATCAAAATTTGCTAATAAACAGTATGTATTATTAGCATTTCTGATAACACCCTTATTGTCAATAATTCTTTCATTATTGTGTAAACACACAAGTTCAGATTTCAATCATTATGTTTTATATGGAAATGAGAACATTCCGGCTTATCTTTTTATGGCAGTTATTGTTGCATTATTTGTTGGTTTAATTATTAGTGCGGAAGATATTTATCGCGATCGAAAAATACTTAAACGAGAAGCTTTCCTTAAGCTAAATAAAATAAGTTACCTAAAATCAAAAATTCTTTTCTTATTTATTTTAAGTGCTATTCAGGCTTTATTATTTGTAATATTAGGTAACTGGATACTCGGAATTAAAGGGATGATATTTTACTATTGGATCATTCTTTTCTCAACATTTTGTTTTGCAAACGTTGTTGGATTGCTTATATCATCATTGTTTAACTCAATTGTTGTAATTTACATACTGGTGCCGTTATTTATAGTTCCTCAAATATTATTAAGTGGAACCATGGTTGAATATGACAAACTAAACTCTAAAGTAATAAGTGATGAATATGTTCCTTTTGTTGGTGATATAATGGCCTCACGATGGGCTTATGAGGCTATTGTTGTCTCTCAGTTTGAAAAAAATAAGTATCAGAAGAAGTATTATAAATATGACCAACAGGATAGTTATGCACGTTTTAATGTTTTATTCTTAATTCCGGAATTAAAAGATGCTGTTGATATACTTAGAGATGGTTTAAGAGATGGTAATATTAAAGAGTTAGAGGATCACTATAAATTATTGATTTATGAACTTGGAAAGACTAGTTCCAGACCTTTCTCCGATCTTAAGAAACTAAGATTTGATGAGTTATCTGTTGAAATGTTGAATTCTATTGAAAATTATCTAAATCAGTTGAACTCAGAATTAATAGAGATTGTAAATAACGTATCTTACGAGAAGGATAGTATTACTCATGAACTAATTTCCAAACTGGGTGATATTGAAAGTTATAATAATTTTAAAAACAGGAATTCGAATAAAAGCATAAATGAATTGGTTTTAAGGAGACAAACTTTTAAACCATTTATAAAAAACAATAATAAGATTATCAGAAAAATTGAACCAATTTATCATGTTCCGGGATCAAAGATTGGGAGATCTCATTTTTTCGCGTCTGAGAAAAAATTAGGTTCGTTAACCATAAATACAATAAGCTTTAATATAATTGTTCTTTGGTTTATGACACTATTTTTTTGTATCTTTTTAATCATTTTGTTTTATAGAAAATTTTAAAAATTATATAAACTAAAAAACTTTTATCTCATGAAAATGAAATTACTATTTATTCTAAGTTTCTTTGCGGTTTTTACCTTGGCCCAATGTAAATCTGATAAAAAAGCAGAGAAAGAACAACCAATCGAAACGGAAGAAAACCAAGGTTTTGATGATGAGGAACAAGTTGTTTATATGTTACCTTCGCCTGATGAGATTTTTAACGAAATATTTATTGAAGATATAGAGCTAAAACCTGAATTTGTTAATCCAGCAACAAATGCAACAAACTACGTGGATATTAAATCGCGATCGGTGAATCTGGGTATTTACATTGCCGATTTTGCTTACCTGAGTGCTATTGATGATAGTGCCGATGAATTAGAATATTTAAGAATAATTCGTGATTTAATGGATAAAGTGAATTTATACGGGATCGTTGATGAAGAAATGTTAAACAGAATAAACGATAATTTAATGGTTAAGGATTCATTAGATAAAATTTCACAAGAGCTATATTATAAAATGTCCAGAACGCTTGAAAATTCGGACAGAAATAATATTCTGGTTTTAATTTCAACCGGAGCGATTGTTGAAGCCCTTTATTTAGCCGTAAATAATATTGATTTTGATCATTCAGGAGAAGTAATTCAGAAGATCTTCGATCAAAAATTTGTTTTTGATAACTATTATGAGTTTGCATCAAATTACTCCGATGATATTTATGTTAAAACTGTTTTAAGCGAACTAGCAGCAATTAGAAATATGTTTGATCACCTGGATTATAAGGAAAGTGATATAAAAGTTAAGAAAGAGGGAGGCGATGATTTCTTGGTAATTCAGGGAGGTAAAGAAATTATAGTTACGGAAGAAGCATATTTAGGATTTAGAGAAAATATAACAAACGTAAGGACTCTGTTGGTAAGCATCTCAAAATCTATTAATTAAGCTTAAATAAACTTGTATATTTGATAGAAACTTAAAATTTAAAGTTATGGTTTGCCTTAAAAAAATATATTTCATTTTTATTATATCAATAATTTCATTTTCAGTTCAGGCACAAAGGTGCGATGGTTATCATAAAACAGGTGATTGTAAAATATACAGATCAGATGGATTTGAATATTACGGGCAATCACGAAGCGCCTTGTTAGAAATAAGAAAAAAAGCAGCTTTTAAAGCCGTTTTCTATGGGCAACGTGATTATAAAGTAGTTTTATGTACCGATTATGGTTATTATCCAATTCATTTTGTAATAAGTAATGCAGATACTAAAGAGGTTTTATATGATAATAAAGAGGATGATTATGTTGAATCTGTTGGCTTTACAATAGATAAAACGCAAAACTTAGTATTCGATGTTACAATATTAGCAGAGGATTTAAAGGCAGAAGATGCATTTGATTTAAGAATCTGCACGGGAGTAAACATATATTGGAGAAAAGTACCAAAAATGGGATTTTAACTTGTCCTGTAATATGCTTAGAGTTAAGTTATTACTTCTTTCAATTATAGCTGTATTATCTGCAAGTTCTCAAAATCTTGTACGCAATTATAGTTTTGAAGATTATGATGTTTGCCCAAATGAAGTTACCATCGATTCCAGAAAAGAATTAATTCCACACTGGTACATGCCTAATAAAGGCACAACGGATTACTTTAATAGTTGTGCCTTTCGCCAGGTAAACGTACCGGATAATGTAATGGGTCATATGTATGCGCTTCAAGGAGATGCTTATGCAGGTATTATCTTGATTGAACAGCCTCCATCGGAATCCGAATTAAAAAAACCTCTCCATTATAGAGAATATTTACAGGCACAGTTAACATCACCCTTAAAAAAGGATAGCCTTTATTGCGTTCAATTTTATTTTTGTATTGCTTCGTACTCAACATATGCTGTAAATAAGCTAGGTCTGTTTATTTCGAAAGAGCCTGTAATAAAAAGATTAAGTACTAAAGTTATTGAAGTTGAACCACAAATTTCTGTGGATACAGGTAATATTTATAATGATCGGGATAATTGGTATCAGGTGTGTGATACTTTCAGATCGAGTGGTGATGAACAATTTATTACAATCGGTAATTTTTTTGATGATTATCATACCAGAATTGAAAAATTGGATATTTCTATTTACCGAGGTACTATTCAGCAAAGCATAAATGAAAACAAATTAGCTTATTATTACATTGATTATGTTACCGTAACACCTGTTTTAGATACACTGTCTAGCTTTTGTATAAATAGATTTTCAATAAAACCAAAAAAGGAGTCTGATTAGACCCCTTTTTAGTAATTTACTATGTTTCAATTTTATTTACTACAATTTGTATCCTCCCCATTACTGTCCCAACAATGCCATTCCGTGTCTTCGAAATTATATTCTGCTTTTACACGCCCGAAATACTCAGTGGTACTCCATTCTATTTCACAATCAACAAATTGTTGGATGAAATAATTATAAAAATGAATATCATAAAATGCATTATAGTCACTGTCCTGTAAGCCGTAAGTTAAATAACTTCCGTTGAATAGTTCTGTTTCACGGTTATCATTTAATTCTCTCACAAATGTGTATGTAATTTCGCTAATTTCATCACCTGATTTACTCCATTCAATGTCTAATACCTCCTCTTGGAAATCATAGCTATGATATAAGGTCCATTCGCCGCCGTTCCCATCTAAATTAGAGGTTCCTTCAAACCATTTAAATTCATCATAACCTCCAACTCCTTCTTTCGCAACATACATTTCCCATTTAATATCATTTGTACGAATCTGTCCGGTTAAACGCGCCGTGTGCGAACTGGCAAATCCGGTAACTTCATAATTCCATTCCCAGGTGGCATCTCCTGTATATTCAGGAGAATAATTGAAAGAATTATAAAAAGCGGCTACTGGAACTACAAGAGTAGCAGAAAGTAAAAAACTCCAGAATCCTACATTTCCTGCAGCAAAAGAATAATTGGTCTGAGTATTTACAGATTTTTCAAAACCGGTTTTTGAGTCTACGGTAAAGTCACTAAAATCTATAAACATCGATTCATAAGGAGGTAATTCCGGTGGAGTTCCGTTGTCCTCTTCATCACAAGCAAAAAATAACGGTAATGTTAGAGTTGCAATGAATAAAATACTTAAAAATTTCTTCATAGTTTTTTGGTGTTAGTTAGTTTTCAGGAATAATTCAATAAGTATGCCAATTATCCTTTAATACGGTTTGCCACTAAAAATGTTATTGATTGGAAAACCTTATTTTTAAGTCCAAAATGTTTTTTTTATATGTTTTACCAATTGGAAGTTTTTGATCATTAACCAGTAACTCGTTGGTTGCAATTTCTTGAATTTTCGATTTTGAAACTAAATAAGATTTATGAATTCGAATAAAATTATTTTGTGGTAGTTTATTTATAATTTCATTAAAGCTCATTAAAGTTAATACCCGGGAATCTTTATAGTTTATAGATAAATAATCTTTCATTCCTTCAATAAAATAAATTTCATTTATAAATATTTTGATTATTTTACCACTACTCTTTACAAAAATATGATCCTTTTCTTCAGTTTTATTTTCTGACATCAAATTTAATTTATAATCTTTTTTTACATTATCATATATTTTTTCCATTGCTTTGAGAAAACGATCAAACTGGATAGGTTTTAATAAATAATCATCAACATCAAAATCATAGCCTTTTAGTGCATAATGATCAAATGCCGTTGTTAAAATAACATAAGGCTTGAGCTTAAGATTTTGTAAAAGTTCAAAACCAGTGATTTCAGGCATTTCAATATCCAGTAATATCAAGTTAATCTGATTTGCTTTAAGATAATTAATAGCATCCTTAGCATTGTCAAAACAATATTTTAAATCGACGAAATCAATTTTCGAAATAAAACGCTTGATTTTATTTAATGCTAATATTTCATCATCAACAGCGATACAACTTAAATTCACAATTCAAAGATCTTAAGTTTAACTATATATTCGTTTTCTTTATTTGATATTGATAACTTATTATTATCAGGATAAAGTAGTTCTAATCTGCGCTTTAAATTTTTAAGCCCAATTCCATTTGCGTTTTGTTTATTTGTAATGGTTATGAACTTATTTTTACAAATGAATTCAATACTTTCATGATTAAATATAAATTTAATATTTATCCCGGTAAACTTGGTTTTTCTGTCTACATATTTTACCGCATTTTCTATTACAGGAAGGAAAAGCAGTGGAGCTATTTCTTTATTAATAAGTGTTCCTTCTATTGAAACATTTATAAAGTTATTTTTTTTAAAACTTAAACGCACAAAATCAATATAGTTCTGAATAAATTCTAATTCCTTATTTAAAGGAACTTTATTTGTTTCCGATTCCTTTAAAACATATCTCAAAACTTCTGATAAATGAAATATGGCTTTCGAGGCTTTTTCTTGATCGTTAAAAATCAGTTCATCAATATTATTTAAAGAATTGAACAAAAAGTGGGGATTCAATTGTGACCTTAAATACTTTAATTCAATTTCCATTTGTTTCATCAAAATATCTTTTTTCTGAAACTGGTGTATAAGATTTAACCGAACATATTTAATTGTGGCAGCCATGCTTGTGATCGAAAACAGAATAATTAAACTATTTGCAAATTGTTCTTTAATTGATGCCTCGGAATAATATAAATCAAGATTAGGTAAAATGTAATGGCTTACTATTGCCGAAATAGTTGTTAAAAAAACAATGGTTAGCAAAGTAAACAATAGAAAAGGAAATATTTTGAAAGAGATTAAATATCTTGGAAATAGGACATAAAGTACAAAATAAACAGCAATAATATCTTGCGGAAGAAAAAATAAGTTTGTTTTAAAGATTTCAAAAAAATGTCCTTGATATAAATATGGGAAGAATGTATAAATGAATAAAATTCCTAACCAAAAAATTACATGAGATAAAATCCTGTTATTGAAAAAATAAAAAGATTTCATAATGAAAATTCTATAATACGTTTGGTAAAGATATTGTAAATCATATCAAATTTAAATACCGAATATCTATATTATTAGTCCGTTGATCGAAAAACGTAAATGTGTTTTATATTTTTTCGTAATTTCAAAACTAAAAATGAAAAGCTTTTATGTTAATCTTTTTTTAGTTTTATCATGCTCGACATTTGCTCAATTAAATGATAATTATTTTGATGAAAAATTACCTCTTGAAAAACCTGAGTTATTTCTACCCGAGATTGTTTCAAGCGGTTTCCACGAACATAGCGGATTCGATATTTCACCAAATAAAGACATTGCATTATGGACCATATCATTAAACGGACATAAAATTATTTTGGAAATGAAGAAGAACGATAATGCTTGGGAAGGGCCGGAAGTGGCTTCATTTTCAGGTCAATATCGCGATGAATTTCATTTTTTCTCACCAGATGGGCAAGTAGTTTATTTTAATTCATACAGACCAGAAAATGAAAAGGATTCCGTAAAATCAAAATTCCAGCACTGGATGGTTAGCAGAGGTGAAGAGGGATGGGGTGAAGCTAAAAGAAACTTGCAATGGCATCCTGAATTATGGACATACTCCATGTCCGAAAATGAGTCTGTGTATGGTTGGGCTACTTTAGATTCAACAAAGAATGATGCTGATATTTATGCACAAACAAAAACTGCAAAAGGATATTCTGAGCCATTAAGATTAAGTGATAGCATAAATTCCGATGCAATTGAGTATTGTCCATTTATTGATAAAGAAGAAAAGTATATCATTTTTTGCAGAATGGGTAGTGGAAATCTGGATGGTATCTATATTAGCTTCAAAAGAAAAGATGGAAAATGGACCCATGCTGAGAGATTACCAGCTTTAATTAATCAGGGATATGTCGAGCGATTTCCAATTGTAAGCCCAGATGGAAAATACTTTTTCTTTAACCGGCAATCATTTGAATATAGATCCCATTCAAATAAAAGATTAAATATCGAAATGGTTAAGGAAAAATATTTATCCGAACCATTTAATCGGTTTGGTGATATTTATTGGATAAGTGCAGATTTTATAAAGCAATTAAAAAATAAAAATAGTTTTGTTAGTGATTAGAATAGATCACGATAAACCCATATTAATTGCAAGTAATTCTGCTTAGACTTATAATTATTAGAAATTCTAAATTCACTAATATAGAATGATTATGAAAAATTTAATAGGATTTTTAGCAATAGTTATTATAATAGCCGGTTGTACGGAAAAGTCAAGTACGTATATCCCTAGAATAGAAGGAGCATATTTAGGACAAAAACCTCCCGGAAGTACACCCGAAATATTTGCTCCAAATATTGTTTCTACAGGATTTGATGAACTATTTGGAACCTTCACTCCTAATGGGAAAGAATTTTATTATATACAGGCAGGTCCTCCCATATGGACCATAAATATAATTAAGCAAGAAAATGGAAAATGGTTAAAACCCCAAGTAGCCGAATTTTCTGGAAGTTATACTTCAAAATTTTGCTTATCTCCTGATGGGAATGAGGTCATACTAACCTCATTTAGACACAAGGAAGAAAGCGATGAAGAAGTTATATTTCCTACAGCATGGATAGTTAAAAGGACAAATCAAGGATGGACAGAACCTTCTTATTTGGAAGGTCTGGATAGTGCTTTTGCTCCTTCAATATCTGAAAATAAAAACATATACTTCTTTAAAGTAGGAGAAAAACATCAGGATCTATATGTGTCAAAGTATAATAATGGAGAGTACGAAACTCCTGTTAATTTAGGTGATTCAATTAATAGCCATCAGGATGAAGCAGATCCTTACATTGCGCCCGATGAAAGTTATATTTTATGGAATTCTAATCGTGAAAATGGAACAGGAATTTATATTTCGTTTAAGAGAAAAGATGGATTGTGGACAAAGGCAAAAAATGTGGGTGAAAATATTAATTCTCTTGCTCCTGTTAATGTAGGTAGTGTAAGTCCTGATGGGAAGTACATATTTCTATTTAGTAATAAATATCATTTTAGCGATTATAGATATAAAGAAATTACTTACGAAGAAAAGATGAGAATTCTGAATAGTCCGGGAAATGGAAGTATTGACATTTACTGGGTGGATGCATCCATTATTGAGAAACAAAAACCAAAATATATTGAATAAAATAAAAGGAAAGTTTGTTATATCATTCATATTATTCATTTTATTGGGGTGTGGCAAACAAAAAGATCTTAACCTTAAAGGACCGTATTTAGGTCAAAAACCTCCTGGAGAAAAACCTGAATTATTTGCGCCAGGCATTATTTCTTGTGCTTATGACGAAAGGATGATTTTTTTTACAAATCAAGGTAAAGAGTGTTTTTATCAGGTCAGGGGTGTTCCTCATTCGGTAATTTTTAATATGCAATTTATACAAAATAGCTGGACAAAGCCTGAAACAGCGTTCTTTTCCGGAAAATACTTCGAAGAATTTGGTATTTCACAAGATGGCAATACAATTGTATTTACTTCAAACAGGCCGTTTAGTAATCAAGGTGAACCTCAAAAGGATTTTTATGTGTGGAAATCAATTAAAGTAGATGGTATATGGGGAGAACCCAAAAATTTAGGCGAAAATTTTAAAGGAGCAGGTTATCCAACAATAGCAAACAATGGTAATATATATTTTTTTGATAATGGTGAAGATGGTTTAGGCAAAAGTGATATTTATGTCTCCAGGTTTGTGGAAGGTAAATATTTACCGGCAGAAAATCTTGGTGATTCTATTAATACTGCTGGGTATGATATAGATCCTTTCATAGCTCCTGATGAAAGCTATTTGATTTATGCATCTGATAATAAGAAGAATGGTCTTTATATCAGTTACAAAAGAAGCGATGGAGCCTGGACAAAAGCTATTTATTTGGGCGATGAAATTGGTAGAGGAGAATCCATTTGCCCAAGCGTATCATCAGATGGCAAATTCTTCTTTTTTACTAGTGTGAGAAGATCTCATAATGGTATTTCTACAGAATATTTATCATATGAGGAAAAAATAAACGTTTTAAATGGTCCGGGAAATGGGAGTAATGACATTTATTGGGTGGATGCTTCTTTAATTCAAGAAAATAAACCAAACTTTTAAGACAATTATTTGCACATTAAACGTTATATTTTATATTAGGTTTTAGTATAAATAAAATCGTAAAACCGCTCATTATTTAACATTTAAAGTTTCATATATTAAAAAATAATGCTAAATTCGATTAACATTTAAAAATGAGAAAAATTTAGACAGTGGTTAATAAGTGGCGCAGATATATAAAACATCCCTTGTTTATTGGTACAATTTTGGGTCTTCTGGTAATAATTTTATTAGCTAATTTCTTACCTTTTTATATTACGGAAAAGATCGAAGAATCTAAGATCAATAATAATGGAGAAGTTTATTATTACGATTTAAATCATGATGGAAATAGTGAGAAACTCAACTATTATCATTACGATAGAATATTTCAACCTACCTTATATTTATATGACTCAAATGAAAAGCTTATAACTTTATGGAATTTTCTCGAGTCTCCGGTAAAAAATTTTAAAATATTTTCGGACGATTACAATAATGATAACCAGGACGAGATATTTGTATTTACGGTTAAAATGGATTCGGTGTTTTTGTATATATTGACACCTGAAAAAGATAAGGAACCTTTATTATACCGTAGGTACATTACAAGTTTAAATACAAGCGATTCCAACTTAAAAATTGAATCAATTGGTTTATTTAATTTAGATGGAATTGATAACAAGGAGTTTCTGTTTACTATTAATGCGGGTTACCCATATTCTCCCAGAAAAGTCATCGCATTTAATATTGATGAACAAAGTTTAAAATTTTCACCGGAATTAGGAGCAAATATTCAAACTCCAATAATTATTGAGGATATCAATAATGATAATACCTTGGAAATTATAATAAATAATAAATCGGTAGATATTATTGGAAATGGAAATAGAGCTCAGTTAATTATCCTAAATAATCAACTTGAGTACCATTTTCAACCTAAGGATTTTTACGGAGGATCATCACAAATTTCTGTTAAAACTGTTTCTGAAAATGGAAAAAAAATGTTAGCTGTTTTACACAGCGGCAATAGTAACGAAAATGTATTTAATAATTTGATGTTATTTACTCCCTTTGGAGTAAAAAAGAAGGAAGTAAATTTAAAATCAAACGCAAATTTAGTTTTGATTCCGATTTCTAGTAATGAAGATAATTTATACCTTTTATCTGGTAAACAAATATATAAGTATTCTTTTCAATTAAATAAGCTTAAAATACGCAGGATATCAAAAGATGAGGATTATCATTTTATTTCGGAAAGAGATGTTGTTGGAAATGACGAAAGTGAATATCTATTTGGGAGTAGGAACAACTTATTAATTACATCTAAAAATTTTAGACACAGTACAAAGATTAATGTTAAAAACGATAAAAAACTGATTATAACGGATCAAAATGAAAACAACAAAACAAAAGCATTATCAGTTCAGGGAGGTGAAAATTGGCAATTGATTGAAATATACGAAAATAAGGCCTTTTTTTATGAGTCAATTTTCTATTTGATTATTTTTCTGATTATTACTTTTAGCGTATTTGGGATAAGTAGGTTAAAATTTAACTTAAAAAGTTTGAAAAAATCATTTTTGGGTAAGAGTGAGGAGATACTGCTTCATGAGCTAGAAGAAAACCTTAAAGATAAATTTACAGATCTTAAATCTCATGTTGGAGAAATAGGAGACCAAATAACTGGAGATTCTTATGAAAGAATACTAAATAAAATTGATGATACATACAATGAGGTAAAAAATATTTCAAAAAATATTCCGGGTAAAAAGGGAAAGCAGGAAACATTTAAGCAAAGACTTCTAGACGCGCTAAGCGAAAAACAAGTTTCTTTAAAGGCTAAACTTCAAATATTTTCTGAAGAAAGTTTTACTTCCTTAAATAAAGTTACAAAAGATGCTATTGTTGAATTATGTGATAAGTGCGTTGATTTTATTGAAAATTACTCAAATAGTGAAGAACTGAGTATACAATTAATGCATCATTCTGAGTACATAAATATCCTATTTGAGATAGAAGGATTATTTATTAATCCTGATAATTTGGAAAAAAACCTTGAATTAGATACAACAGTTAAAAGAATAAATAGCAAGCTAGAATTGGCTAATATAAGAGGATACGGTACTATAATTAATGCTTCTGTCCCTTTAAATATTTTGGAAGGCGAAATATCAAAATCAGTAAAAAAGATTAAAGTAATAATTGCAGAGGATCATGATGTTTCGTTATTTGGCTTAATTTCATTGTTCAAAACAAAAGAAGATATTGAAATTATTGGTACAGCTAAAAATGGAATGGAGGTTCTTAAGCTTTTGGAAACGAAAGATACTGATGTTATCATTACAGATATATCAATGCCAGGTATGGATGGTATTGAGCTTACAGAAAGACTTAAAAATGAATATCCGCAAATAAAAGTAGTTGTATTTACTATGTACATGGAAAACTGGTTTGTTGAGCAACTTATAAATCATGGTGCAAAAGGTTTTGTTTCTAAAAACTCGAAAACAGTTGAGTTAGTTGGTGCGGTAAGAAGCGTTGTAGAAGGTAATAATTACTATTGCCCCCAGTTTAAATCTAAATTTGGTTTTAAAGGAACTAACAATGGAATAAAACAAAAGCTAGATTCTTTATCAAAAAATGAACTTCACATTGTAAAGCAATATGCAGAAAATCTTTCCAAAGAACAGATCGCAGCTAAAATGGATTTAAGTACAAAAACTATTGATAATTTTGTCGCTAATATCCTTATTAAACTTAATGCAGGTGATGAGGATGAGATCATACGAATAGCTAAAAAACAAAAATTTGTTTCTGAATAATTTACTCAAAAAAGGTAAACTTTTATAGGTTTCACTAAATTTGTGTGAAAATTTTGCATAAATTTATGGATCATATTAAAGCTAAGGTAAATAAGTATATTAAAAACAGAGAATATACAAAAGCAATTAAAGAGTTGTCTGATTTGATTGAGGAAGATTCTGGAAATATTGATTGGTTAAAACTGAGGGGTGATATATATAATTTAAAGCAAGACTATGGAAAAGCTTTAAATGATTATAATAAAGTGTTAAAAATTGAAACTGATGATAAAATTATTGCCTCAAAGATTGAAATGATAAAAGATATTCTTAAATTTCAAGCTTTAGACATATTTGAATCGACAAATTTAAATAAAGATCCTTGGTTAGACGATTAACATTATGCAACTAAATTATAACGCATCACATACCGATCAGAGTTTTATGGGGCGGGTATTTCTTTTTGCGAAGCGCAATTACTGGATGTTTATTCTCGACGTATTAGTTATTATTTTTGCCGCTATTCCTCCATATACATGGGAAGAAACAAAGATTCTTTTAATTTTAATCGGGATTTTATTACTACGGGACATATTTGTACTTCGAATAGCTTTTAATCATTTGGGTAAATTTATCGCAAAAGGAAATGAAGTGACCATTGGAATTTTAAAAGGAAGCAAATTTCAAAAAGATATTATTGAATGGCTTCCGGATATTGAAATTGAAATCCGCTATAAATTAAACACTCCCGTTTTAATGATATTAACCGGTGGTGAAGTTATTTTTAAGCAATATCCCATGGGTATTTGGACTTTTGAAAAAATGAAAGAGTTTATGGATTCATTCTACGATTATAAAAAAGAACAAGCATTGTGGAAAATTTATAAAGGACAAGACTGATCCCGATGGTTAAAGATCCTGTTTTTCTTAATTCTTTAAAAAATATCGATTCATCATGGAATGATTTCCTAACAGAAGATATGATAAATCTTCTCCTGGAAATCCAGAAAAATATAGGCGAAACAGAAAACGAATATACTCCTCCAAAAAATAAAGTGTTAAGGTTTCTTGAATCTTCATTATCAGAAACTAAAATTATTATACTTGGACAAGATCCTTATCCACAGAAAGGAGTTGCAACAGGCAGGGCATTTGAAGTAGGGACTTTACAATCCTGGAATGATAAGTTCAGCAACATTTCGTTAAAAAATATGGTACGTGCCATTTATCATGCTTATAATGATAAATATCTAAAATATAGTGAGATAAAAAAGGAAATTGGATTCAATTTTCAGTTGAACGTACCAGGTAGATTATTTGTTGACTGGGAGAAACAAGGAGTTCTATTATTAAATACATCTTTTACTTGTGAAATAGGAAAATCGAATAGTCACGAAAAATACTGGCGCGAATTTACGAATCAGTTGCTTAATTATATAGCAACAAGAAATAAGAAAATAATATGGTTTCTCTGGGGAAATAATGCCAAATCAATTGTTTCCGATATTAATATTGAAAGAAAAATCGAATCAATGCATCCTATGATGTGCTACCAAAAGGCAGACCGACCAAATGACTTTTTATTTGGAAAAATTAATTGTTTTAAAGAAACCAAAAATATGATTAACTGGCTGGGTTAATTTTAGAATTAATATAGTCAGCAATTGCCTGATCATATAAACCCATGATTCTTCTTAAAACTTTATTTTTGGTATCGAACTTACCATCCCCAATGTTTTTAACAGGTAATACTTTGATAGATGTTCCTGATAAAAATGCGCAATCCATATTTGATAAATCCGAAAAATGAATTCTATCCTCTGCTATATCAATATTTTTCTGTTTGCAGATATTGATTAGTTGTTTTCGTGTAATCCCGTTTAGCACATCACAAACCGGAGGGGTAATAACCTTATTATTTTTAATAAAGAATATGTTTGACCGGCTACCTTCAGCAACAAATCCGTCCTTATTCATCAATAATACCTCGTATAATTTTTCTTCAACAATTCGATGATTTGCTTTTTTTCTGGCTTCTGTATTATAGACTTTAGCATTAGGATTTAATCTTACAGCATTGCATAATCCCACTTCAACACCATCTTGATATTCTTCTTTGTTTGGAAATAAATAGGGAGTAAAATAAATTAACAAATCTTTTTCAGAGTTTCCATTTTGATCATCAAACCTGACTATAAGTTTAATTTTGCCTTCGTTAACCTTGTTTTTCTTGATTAGTTCATTGATAAGAGTTTCAAAATCGCAATAACTTTCATTGATATTTAACCGAGAAATATCGGCTGAATCAAAAAGCCGGTTAAGATGATCTTCTAAAAAAATCGGGATACCGTTCTCGATTTTAATTACTTCATATATAGCTTTCCCTTTAGTTAAAAGGTTGTCATTAAAATCTTTACACGATCTAAATCTGAAATTGTGAAGATATAAATCATTCGTACACTCCATAGTAATTAAATTGTTCTTAAAAGTAATAATTCATATAGTAAAAACGTATTGTTCATGATACTTTTCAAAAAAGGCAAACTTTAGGTTTGCAAATTAAATAATCTTTCTAATTAGTTTGACAGTTTTTGTAATTCAGAAATTTATGTCCATTTTATCAGCGTAAACGTTTTTTCATCGCGTTTTGCAGCCTGACGGTTGCATTTGAGATTTTAGCTAACCCTCATTAAACATGCAAGTAGCTTGAGCGCTAAAAAGTTTTAACGGTGCTCTAAAACATATAAATTAAGGGGTCACCTTTTAAGTGGTTTTGGAATAATATATGGAGGGGAGTCCTGTTTATTAGATACCCATTTTATTTTAATATAATTTTAACTAAAATAGTATACTGTAAAAACCTGGTTAAATAATTATGAAAAAAAACATATATTATTCTTTATTAACTCTTTTTATAGTATTTGGAACAATAGCTTGTGAGAAAGACGACCCCGCAGGCCCAAACAACCCGCTCAATGGCA
>JANQHR010000089.1 GCA_028282585.1 Bacteroidales bacterium
TTCATCCTGAGCAATTTGATTTTGCAGTTCTGCTATTAAAGCTGTATTATCATAGGTTATTTCGTTAGTTTCAGTATTAAATTCTACTTCTATAAGAGAATATAGATTTTTTAAATGACTTTGGCTCATTAACTGTGAATAAACAAACCTGTGTAGCTTTTGGAATGCCGGCTCCAAGAAGGTAACAGCACCAGGTCCTACATAGTTATTTTGATTCTGAAACTTTTGGCCCATAAATTGCTCTAAAGCATTAAGCTTGCGAGTATCAAACCAACCATCATCCCTGCTATACGGATCTAAATCATGACCGCCTGTCCATCTAAATATAATTTGACTTACTAAATCGTGGCGTGTCTCTTTATTTGTTTCTGCAACGAATTGTTCAACAAGTGTTTTTAACTCGTCACTTGTATCACGGACCATTGCTTGATGCAAGCTATGGACATTACCAGAAGATAATACCTCTGGTAATTGAACTATGTCATTTGGCACCTTTAACCACTTTAGAGGGCACGATTTTGATTGATCTGTGATAAATCTATAATCTACTATTTGAGCAGTAGTATAATCATCTTTATCAAGAGAACCAACTTGTGTCAAAATATTACCATGTTCATCAGTTTCATTAGCTGATTCATAATTTAAATTAATAGACATAACTCCAAAATCACTTAAAGAATATATTTCACCTTCAGACGATAAACCATTAAGGTTTCCATCTTTCCATATTTTTAATTCTAAAAACTTTGCATCGGTAGAGTTTATAACTCCATCCTTATTAGAGTCTAGGTCGGCTAGGGCTTCAAATCCTCCTGCTGCAAGCTTTCCATTTTCCAATAATGTATAATCGCCAAATAGTTCACTACCATCATCAATTACTCCATTAGCATTTATATCTCTAACTAAAAAACCATCGTTTATATCTATCCAGCCACAATTTTCAGCAAAGCCATTTGCGTTTAAATCAAAGAACACTTTTGAATCAAGTCCAACTGTATTTATTCCATCGCCATCTAAATCGATTACTAATGGACTTATTGTACTTATTGCATTTTTAAATAAAAGTTTAATTTCATCAAAAATAGAAAATGCTGTATTTATAGCATTAGATGTTTGATTACTTACATATCTCCCCAGCTTATTAGAAAGCCCTACAGGATTACAACTTGACACAAAATTCATATAATCAATTATAAATCCACCCATTTCGTCTACTTGTAAGCTATACAAATTTCCTTCATTAAAATCGGATACTTCAGCATTCTTTAAATCGCCATAAACGTGATCGTGTAGAATATCTTCAAATCCACCCATCCATAATAATAACTCAGCAATATCAGAATTTGCACTATATCCATTTCCATATTTCATTTTATAATAAGCAATCGTTGCCAAATCATAAGAAGCATTAAGTAAGCTTTGCGGATCATCTTTAACATCATAAAATGTTTTAAAAAGGCTGGTCCCTGAATTTACCGTGTAAGTATTACCAATAGGGTCTGATAATCTGAATACTACATCTTCTCCATCTCCAAAGTTATGAATGTTAGAATAATTATTAGATATTACTTTACCTTTTTGCTGTAAATTATCTAGTAAGTGCTCTGTTCCGTAAGGATTAAAGGTAATAGTTTTTGTGTTTTTATATTCATCTAAAGATCCAATTAACTGGGCTAAAGCACCGCCTTTTGAGTGACCTGTTATTAACTCAATATCATTTGTATTTATCTTGTAAAATTCTTTCATTTCTTTTATAAAGTCTTCTGCTGCTTCAAATTGTTTTGTAAGTACATCCGCTCCCATAGTTGCATCACAAAGAATATCAGCCCCATTATTAGTACCTCTAAAACTTATTATATATTTATCTGTTTCTTCATTTCTATAGATTGAGCCTTTAAAACCGTTTTTTTCGTTTAAAGTATCTGTAGGTTTTTTCATAAGGTCAATACTCTTTAAATATGTAAGATTTTCATTACTATTTCCCACGTTTTCATTATCATAAACGTCATTCATTGCATAAAAAGCATTATCATATTCTTGTTGTGAAACATTAATCATAACCTTCTCCTTATAATATATCTTGTAAATCAATAAATTTAACTTTTTTTTCAAATAAAACCATTATCCTGTTATCAGGTAGTAATAAAATTT
>JANQHR010000113.1 GCA_028282585.1 Bacteroidales bacterium
GTAACTTTGTGTCTTCTTTGTGGTTCTCTGTGTAACAGCCTTTTATAATTATACCACAAAGTTTCACAAAGCAGGCACAAAGAACACTAAGACTTTTTGGACAACCCCTTACTATATTTATTTTATTATAGGATTGGTGACGTAAACCTGATTATAACCCCGACAGGAAGGAATAGTGTCTAATATTTCGAATTTGGTTTTATCAAAATGCCTATCCTGCACCAAATAAATTGCATCTTTTTTAATTTCAGTTGTTTGTTCGATAATGTTTTGATAGCTAGCAGTCAGATAAAACAAGAACATATAGTTTGTTATAATTTTTCCATAATATGGATGTGGCTCAACTTCTGGACTCCAATAAGTATATAGTTTTTCATTTTGGTACATCTTACCAACATTTTTGGCAACTTCCCTGCAATGCACATCTTGGGTATTTTGATATCTCTGAGGAAGAACAAACCAATCAAACCCTAACCTGAAAATGAACATGAATACTAGGAATATTGCTACTCTGAATTCTTTTCTTTTTATAAAGACTATAAAAATAAAGATAATTGCAATGCTCAATACAATAACCTTAATGTAATAAAGCTTAACCGTTAGAATTTCAGGATAAAACTTTGAGGCTATGATAAAAGCTATAAAAACAACCACTATAGTAGCTGCAAAAAATATATCTACTAATAATTTGTTCAGAATAAACTGTTTATCTGTACGGTTTTCATAAAAGTAAACAAGAACTGTAAATGCTAAAGGAACTAACATGATTAAATATCGAGCATAAACTTCAACTGAAAACCAATAAATCAGAATATTAAACAAGAAAATTAATGCGTTAAAATGTACAAAGTCATTTTCTCTTAGTTTCTTAAAAAAGTCTTTTCTGATTAGAAAAACAACAAATAATGTCCATGGCAGGAAATGATAAATCATCTCAAAAGGAAATGTAAATAAATTTAAAACGGTTTTAACAATACCAAACCTTATTCCGGTTCGCCTTGATGATTCTGTAAATAATGTTCCAAAAAGTTCAGCTGGTTGAATTTGATTTTTTGTAAAATACAAATAGTAATAACCGCCAACAATAATTAAGAAAATTCCAATTCCTACAAAATGTTTCCAATTAAATAAGAGTTTGAATTTTCGCTTCCATATAAAGAAAGTAAATAAAGTAATACCTGTAAACACAACTGTGGGTAATCCCTTCATAAGATATGTTATCGCAGATATAAGATATACAAATACAAATAAAGAGAGAAGTTTATCCTTTTTGTAAAATCTATAAACCGTTATGAAAGAAATATAAGTTAACCATGAATAACTTATGTCAATTAAACCATGCAGGGATTCATAAATTATGAGCCTTCCGCAAGTCATAAACATAATTGAAGTTATAATTGCTATTTTTTCACCAAGTTCTTTTTTAACGACAAAGAATATAGTTAATGTAAAAAAGAAAATACTTGCAACTGCAGGGAATCGCATCCAAAATTCGTTGTATTGGCCAGACATTTCAAAAAATAAATGAATGATCCAGTTATATAGTGGAGGTTTTTTAAAATATAAAGCACCACTTAATGTTGGTGTGATAAAATCATCTGATAATTTCATTTCTAGGGCTACTAATCCACGTATTCCTTCATCAGGTATAAATGGCAATAAACCCAGATTAATAAAATAAGCAGGTATAAATAATATTAAGGATATTATAAAAATATATCTGTGATTTAAACTTTTAAACATTATTCAAGGGTTTCAAGGTTAACATTTGAATAGACCAAAGTAATACGAATCTCAAATAAATCTTTGGTTCTAACAATTTCTCTTGCACCCTTAATTCCTTCGAGTTGGTCTTCATACCTTGCATTCGTTAATAAAAGGGCATTTTCGTTTTCTTCAAAAAAACGATTAATCTCTTCTACACTGTTTAAACGTGGAATAACCTTTTTTGCATAAAAAGTAAATGATGGATTAAACCTGCCATAAAAAGCTACATTTTCAATTTCTCCTACTATTCTCCTGGTTTCAGCAACTGGATTGGTTGAATCTATTTTAGGATAAATAATGAAAAATATTAATAATGATGTTATGATCCAGCCCGAAGAAAGGGCGATCAATGACTTTTTATTTTCTTTAATTCTGCTAAAATAAAATCCAATTAATGACGCTGCTGAAATTATTAATAACAGAAAAGCATAATTTTTTAAATGTGATAAATCTTTTTCTAAATGAAAACCGATATAAGCTGCAATGGTAATGAATATTCCAATTAAAAAACTAATTATAAAATAAGATTTTAAATTTTTCTTTTCTAACCTACTAATATAAGATCCAATAAGTATTGCTAAAAATGGATACGAGGGCATAGGATAATTAGGAAGTTTTGTACTTGAAATTGAGAAGAAACCTACAATTACCAATGAAACTATAATTAAGAATAAGTATAATTTGTTTTCTTTCCTTGATTTCCAACTACTTTGAAAAGCTCTGAAAATGAAAATTGAGAACGGTAATAAACCTAAAATTACAAAAACGGTTGGTAATAAAAATGTACCACCATGTCCTTCCATTGGCCCAGAGAATCTTTCAATATTGTGTTTAAAGAAAAACCCGGATACCCACTCTCCATCTGTAGCCTCATAAACCAAGATGTACCAGGGAAGTGTTACTAAACAATAAATTATAATTCCAATTACTGGTTTAAATTTTTGAATGGTTTTAAGGTTAAATTCCCGATTAGCAATTAAGAAAAATAAAGCTATTAATCCAGGTAATCCAAGAGCAACAGGCCCTTTTGTTAGTGTGCCAAGTCCTAGTGCTATATAGAATATGAGTAGTTGCCTGATTTTTTTTGAAACATAGAAATCATAAAATGAAAATAGGCTAAGGCTGATAAAAAATATTAAATATGGATCAGGAACAGCTAAATGGAATTCTAAGGCAAAATGCAAAGATGATATCAAAACTATAATACTCCATATTGCAACCTTGGAGTCAAGGAATTTTCTAGTATAAAAAAAAGTGATTAATAAAGTTCCAATTCCTGCAATTACTGAAAAAAATCTAGCGGCAAATTCATTTACTCCAAAAACCGAGTAAGAAAGCATCATAAAAAAATAATGAAGTGGTGGTTTGTCTGTTCTTAATTCTCCATTATATGTAGGAACTATAAAATCATTCCTATCCAACATTTCTCTTGCACAAACAGAATTTTTCGATTCGTCTAAGATATAAATACTTACCCCCCAAATGTTTGAGGAAAATACAAAAGCCCCTAATACAATAATAAAAAATAATAGAGATTTTTCTTTTCTAAAATGAGTCATATATTTGTGTTTTATACCACACAATAGGTATTATCAAGTTAGATATAAAAAACAGGCGTTCAAAGTAACAAAAAAAATAAAAAAATATCCAAATGAAATGTCATGGTTGTTACATTTTATGTTGAATTAATCATTTGGTAATCTTTAATTAAAGTGTTATTCTTGATCAAGATGTTAATATTGCTAAAAAGTTTATTAAATGAAAAATATAAAACTTTCAATTGTAGTTTCAGTTTTTAACGAAGAAGAAAATGTGATCCCATTAACAAAGAATATTAATCTGGCTTTAAAAGGTTTTAATTACGAAATAATATATGTTGATGATGGATCAACAGATGAAACTGTAAGTATAATTAGATCATTAAAGGATCCAAATGTGCATCTGCTGGAATTGCAAAAGAATTATGGTCAGAGTTCAGCGCTAGCAGCAGGAATTGACTATGCAACAGGAGATTATATTGTCACAATGGATGGTGATTTACAAAATGACCCAACGGATATTCCAAATATGGTAAAGCTTGCCAAAGAAGAGAACTGGGACTTAGTGGCAGGTATTCGTGCAAAAAGAAAAGATGGTTTTGTATTAAGAAAATTACCTTCTAAAATAGCGAACTACATTATCCGAAAATCTACTGGTGTACATATGAAAGACAATGGTTGTGCGCTTAAGGTATTCAAATCAGATATAGCTAAGAGTATTGGATTGTATGGTGAATTGCACCGTTTCATAGCTATTTTGGCACATTTTGAAGGAGCTAAAATTACTCAGGTTGATGTTAAGCATCATCCTCGGATTCATGGTAAATCAAAATACGGATTGACCAGGACATTTAAAGTAATCAGCGATTTAATGTTGATGTTGTTCTTTAAAAAGTATTTACAAAAACCAATGCATTTATTTGGCACGATTGGTTTCATTTCTACATTTGCAGGAATAGCAATCAATTTTTATTTGTTAATACTTAAATTATTAGGAAATGATATCTGGGGAAAACCCTTATTGATTTTAGGTGTGATCTTATTTATCGGAGGGATTCAATTTATCACTATAGGAATTTTGGCTGAGTTTCTTATGAGGACCTATTATGAGTCGCAACAAAAAAAGCCATACCGAGTTAAAAATATATTTATAAGTGAAAAAGAAGTATTGGAATCTGCTTAAAACAATAGGAAAATTCCTTGTAACAGGAATTGCTCTCTATTGGGTATTTACTAAAATAAATTTTACCGAAGTAATTGGAATAATTGGCAAATCAAAAATATTTGATATGGCAATAGCGATTGGTCTTTTTGCCTTGTCAAAGATAATTGCTTCCATGAGGTTGAATTTAATATTTAAAGAAACAAATATTGATATAGACTTTCAACCAAATTTGAAACTATATTGGTTGGGTATGTTCTATAATTTGTTTTTACCGGGTGGAATAGGAGGAGATGGATATAAAATTTATTTAATTAATAAAAATAAGAGAACTACGGTTAAATCAGCATTTGGAGCTGTATTTGTTGACCGTTTGGTAGGTGTTTTAGCGTTAACGGTACTCGTAACTTTTATTGTTCCATTTATTGAACAGATTTTTCCATATCAAAAGTTTACTTTTTTACTTACTTTTTTGCTTCTTGGTGGATTTTATATATTTCTCAGGCTTTTCTATAAATTATACATAGGACTTTATCCAACAATTTTTGTTTATTCTCTCGGAGTTCAAATGCTACAGTTAATTTGTGCCTATTTTATTTTATCGGCATTAGGGTACCAGGATGAAGTATTTAAATACCTCACTTTATTTTTAGTTTCATCAATTGTTGCAATTCTTCCGTTAACAATTGGAGGAGTGGGAGCAAGAGAATTTACGTTTTTGGTTGGTGCAAATTATTTGGCACTGAATCCCGAAATATCAATCGCATTGAGCTTATCATTTTATTTGATAACTGCTCTTGTTTCTTTGGTCGGAATTATCTGGGTAATAAAACCAATAAAACTTGATTAAAATTTTAATGAATCCAACCTTGGGCCTGTAACTGAATACTTTCGCCTGCAGAAGTTATTAAAACTGCACCGTGTTTTTTATCCGCAATATGACCTATTGGGTGTATTAGTGGATTGTTTTTTACTATTTCCAAATCATTTACATTAATTGTAAAAAGTAGTTCATAATCTTCACCTCCATTTAGTGCGGCTGTTAATGGCTCCATATTAAATTCAGTAGCCATCTTTGAAGCATTTTCATCGATAGGTATTTTATCTTGAAAAATTTTGCAACCAACATCCGATTTTTCGCAAATGTGTTTAATTTCAGAAGATAATCCATCAGAAATATCAATCATTGATGTTGGCTTAATGCCTGAATCTTTAAAAAAATCAATTACTTCTTTTCTGGCTTCTGGTTTTAACTGGCGTTGTAGAATATAATCATATCCTTCCAAACTTGGTTTGAAGTTAGGATCATTATTAAATAATTCCTTTTCTCGTTCAAGTAATTGTAATCCCATATAAGCGCTTCCCAGGTTACCAGTAACACAAAGTATATCATTCTTTTTTGCACTACTTCGGTAAACGATATCACTTTTTTGAGCTTCTCCAATCGCGGTAATACTTATTGTTAAGCCTGTTAATGAAGAAGCTGTGTCACCACCAATTAAATCAACATTATAATTCTCACATGCAAGTTTAATTCCATTGTAAATTTCTTCAACATGCTCAATGGCAAATTTCTTTGATATTGCAATAGAAACTATTATTTGTTTTGGAGTCGCATTCATGGCATAAACGTCAGAAAGATTTACAACCACAGCTTTATAACCTAAATGTTTTAAAGGAGAATAAATTAAATTAAAATGGATTCCTTCTGCCAATAAATCTGTTGTAACAACTGCACAAGTTTTACCATAATCTATTACAGCAGCATCATCACCAATTCCTTTTAAGGTATTTGAATGTTTAAGATTTATATCTTTCGTAATGTGGTTGATAAGTCCAAATTCACCTAATTCTGATATTTCTTTATATTTCTTTGTGTTTTCACTCATCTTTAGAATTGATATTTATCATTAATAAAAAAGATTAAACAATGATCCTTTAATTGTTGTTAGATTTTAAATATATTTGTACCCCAATTTAGAATTAATCTATTTAAATTTAGCTTAGATCCTAAAAGAGTTTTGCAAAGTTATGGAAAAAGATCAAGATAAAATATTAAATGAAGTAACGCAGGGAGAGTATAAATACGGGTTTGTTACAGATATTGAGGCAGAGGCGATTCCAAAGGGATTGAATGAGGATGTAGTTCGCTTGATATCACAAAAGAAAAACGAGCCTGAATTTATGTTGGATTTTAGATTAAAGGCGTTTCGACACTGGCAAACCATGAAGATGCCCGAATGGGCACATCTTAAAATACCAGAAATTAACTATCAGGATATTATTTATTATTCGGCTCCAAAGCAAAAAGCTAAATTGGAAAGTATGGATGATGTTGACCCTGAGTTGAAAGAAACTTTTGAAAAGTTAGGAATTCCGTTAGATGAACAAAAACAGCTTGCCGGAGTTGCGGTGGATGCAGTTATGGATAGTGTTTCCGTAAAAACTACATTTAAAGAAAACTTGGCTGAGCTCGGTATTATTTTTTGTTCTTTTAGCGAGGCTGTCCAAGAACATCCTGATTTAGTTAAAAAGTACATGGGGTCAGTGGTTCCGTACACTGATAATTATTTTGCAGCATTAAATTCTGCCGTATTTAGTGATGGATCGTTCTGTTATATTCCTAAAGGGGTGCGGTGTCCAATGGAGTTGTCTACATATTTTAGAATTAATGCAGCCAATACAGGTCAATTTGAAAGGACATTGATAGTGGCAGATGATGATTCATACGTAAGTTATCTTGAAGGATGCACTGCACCGCAGCGTGATGAAAATCAGTTGCATGCGGCTATAGTTGAAATTGTTGCAGCGCGTAATGCAGAAGTTAAGTATTCTACAGTACAGAATTGGTACCCCGGTGATAAAAATGGTAATGGAGGAATTTATAATTTTGTTACAAAACGTGGTAAATGTGCAGGTGAAAATTCAAAGATATCTTGGACGCAAGTAGAAACTGGATCGGCAATTACCTGGAAATACCCAAGCTGTATTTTATTAGGAGATAACTCTGTTGGAGAATTTTATTCTGTTGCTGTAACTAATAATTATCAACAGGCAGATACTGGTACAAAGATGATTCATATTGGTAAAAACACGAAAAGTATAATCGTATCAAAAGGAATTTCTGCAGGGTTTAGTGAAAATAGTTATCGGGGATTAGTTAAGGTAGTTAAGAATGCTAGAAATGCAAGAAATTTCTCTCAATGTGATAGCCTTTTATTAGGAGATAGGTGTGGCGCTCATACATTTCCCTATATCGAAGTTGATAATAAGGATTCAATAGTTGAACATGAAGCAACTACATCTAAAATTGGAGAAGATCAAATTTTCTATTGTAACCAGAGAGGTATTAAA
Source organism: Bacteroidales bacterium (assembly GCA_028282585.1). Classification (GTDB taxonomy): domain Bacteria; phylum Bacteroidota; class Bacteroidia; order Bacteroidales; family UBA12077; genus UBA12077. Next base: position 7,822 of record JANQHR010000113.1, read on the forward strand.
ACCGAGGATGCAATTGGTTTAATAGTAAATGGTTACGCTAAAGAAGTTTTAAATAAATTACCAATGGAATTTGCTGTAGAAGCTCAGAAACTATTACAAATTAGCCTGGAAGGCAGTGTAGGATAGAAAAGTTCTGAGTTTGAAGTTAAAAGTTTAATGTTATATGGCAACTATTGAAAAATTTGAAGATTTAGAAGTTTGGAAAAAAGCAAGAGAATTATGTAAACAAATTTTTAAGTATACTCAGCGAAACGAATTTTCAAAAGATTTTGCATTAAAAAATCAAATTAAAGATTAGTCAGGTTCAGTTATGGATAATATAGCAGAGGGATTTGAACGTGAAGGAAAAAAGGAATTTATTCAGTTTTTGTTTATAGCTAAATCTTCTTTAGCTGAAACAAAGTCTCAACTTTATAGAACTTTAGATCATGAATATATAACAGAAGAAGAATTTAAAGATACATATAATGAATGCAATGACATTGCTAAGATGCTAATGGGGTTAATTAAATATCTTCAAAAATCAGAATATAAAGGAATAAAATTCCAATAATTTAATAAACACAAAACATTGAACGTTAAACAATAATATAAGATGTTATCAATAAAAAATTTACATGCAAATATAGAAGGAAATGAAATTCTAACTGGAGTTAACCTGGAAGTAAAAGCAGGTGAGGTTCATGCTATTATGGGGCCGAATGGTTCTGGTAAAAGCACATTGGCATCGGTTTTGGCTGGTAGAGAACTATTTGAAGTAACCGAAGGAAAAGTAAAATATTTAGGCAATGACCTTTTGGAACTTTCTCCTGAAGAAAGAGCAAGTGAAGGTATTTTTCTTGGATTTCAATATCCAATCGAAATTCCCGGAGTAAGTATGGTTAATTTTATGAAAACTGCTGTTAATGAGCAAAGAAAGCATAAGGGATTAGAGCCATTATCATCGCAAGATTTTCTAAAATTAATGCGCGAGAAAAAAGCATTAGTTGAACTGGATACTGCATTGGCTAATCGTTCGGTAAATGAAGGATTCTCAGGAGGTGAAAAAAAGAGAAATGAAATATTTCAAATGGCTATGCTGGAGCCCAAACTATCAATTTTGGATGAAACTGACTCCGGATTAGATATAGATGCCCTAAAAATTGTTGCTAATGGGGTTAACAAATTAAAATCTTCGGAAAATGCAACAGTAGTAATTACGCATTATCAAAGATTATTAGAATACATAGTCCCAGATTATGTTCATGTACTTTATAATGGTAAAATCATTAAATCTGGAAATAAAGAGTTGGCTATAGAGCTTGAAAAAAAAGGATATGATTGGTTGAAAAAAGAAGAGTTAGCACAATAGTTTGAAAACTATAGTCGGATTTTAAAAAGCAAATTATGAGCTTGGATACGGTTAAAATAGAAACAAAAGATAAATTCATTGAATTATATCAAGAAAACAAAGAATTGATTCAAAATGATTCTCCCGATTACATTAATGAGATAAGGAACAACGCTTTTGAACAATTTAAAAATCTAGGTTTTCCCGATAAGAAAAGTGAGAAGTATAAATATACTGATCTGGATAAGGAATTTAATAACGGTTATAGAACCTATTTGTCACCTAAAAATATAAAATTTCAAATCAACGATATTTTCAGATGCGATGTGCCAGAGTTAAACACAAAAGTAATTTTACTTTTAAATGGTTGGTATTATGATAGAGAAAATCTGATTAACGAGCTTCCTAATGGAGCTATTGTTGGAAGTTTACAGGCAGCGGCTAAATTATATCCTGAAATATTTAGGAAGCATTTTGCTAGTTATGCTGATGTAGAAAATGAAGGTATGGTAGCCTTAAATACCGCTTTTGCTCAAGATGGTGTTTTTGTATTTGTTCCAAAGGGTGTTATAATTGAAAAACCTATTCAAATAATAAATATTTTGATGGACGAAGAAGAGGGTTTAACACAACACAGGAATTTATTTGTACTTGAAGAAAATAGTCAGGCATCAATAGTTGTTTGCGATCATACCTTATCAACTCCAAATTTCTTGACAAATTCTGTTTCAGAATTTTATATTGGACAAAATGCGCATTTTGATTTTTCAAGAATGCAAAATGAGCATAACGGATCAAAACAGGTTTCGCATTTATATTTTCAGCAAGAAAGAAATAGTTATGTAAATGCTAATACAATTTCTTTACACGGTGGCTTAATTAGAAATAATGTAAACGTATTACTGAACGGTGAAGGATGTGAAAACAATACATATGGCCTTTACTTAACCGATAAAGGACAACATATAGATAATTATGTGCATATGGATCATGCGTTTCCAAATTGTACAAGCAATCAATTATTTAAAGGTGTATTGGATGATTTTGCAACAGGAGTTTTTAACGGTAAAGTTTTGGTAAGAAAAGATGCACAAAAAACACAAGCATTCCAGGCAAACAATAATATCTTGCTAACCGATGATAATGACATGAATACAAAGCCTCAGCTTGAAATTTATGCTGATGATGTAAAATGTAGCCATGGTGCAACTGTTGGCCAGTTGGATGAGGATGCATTATTTTATTTGCGGGCCAGAGGGATTAATAAGAAGGAATCAAAGTTATTATTGATGTATGCTTTTGCCAACGATGTAATAAAAACAATACAGGTTCCTGCTTTAAAGGAAAGAATTCAGGATTTAGTTGACAAAAGATTGCGAGGTGAATTATCTCGCTGTAATTCTTGTCAAATGCATTGTTGTTAATAAGACTAAGATTTGAAACGTAGGTTTTTTAGCCGAATTAATTCCGAGCGATAACGAGAAATCTATTATAAAAAGTAAAAATGAGTTTAGATATTCAAAAAATTCGCAATGACTTTCCAATTTTAAGTCGGCAAGTTTATAAAAAACCACTTATTTATTTTGATAATGGTGCCACAACTCAAAAACCACAAGTTGTACTTGACGAGGAAATAAAAATCTATACTCAGGAAAATAGCAATATACACCGAGGAGTACATTATTTAAGTGAGCAACTTACGCAACGTTATGAGGATGCTAGAAAAGTTGTTCAGAAGTTTGTTAATGCTCCTTATGATCACGAAGTAATATTTACAAGTGGCACAACTGAATCTATTAATACAATAGCTTTTTCTTATGGTGAGAAATATGTAAATGAGGGAGATGAAATAATAATCTCAACACTTGAGCACCATGCTAATATTGTGCCTTGGCAGGTACTTTGCGAACGAAAAAAAGCGGTATTAAAGGTCATTCCAATAAATGAATCTGGAGAACTAATTCTCGATGAATATGAGAAAATGATTTCGCCAAAAACTAAAATGGTTTCGGTAAATCATGTTTCTAATGCTCTAGGAATCGTAAATGATGTTAAAAGAATTATTGAGATCGCACATCAAAATGATGTTCCGGTTTTAGTTGACGGAGCACAAAGCGTTCAGCATGGCAAAGTTGATGTGCAGGAATTAGATTGCGATTTTTTTGTATTTTCAGGACATAAAGTTTATGGTCCTAATGGAATAGGTGTTATTTACGGAAAAGAAAAATGGTTGAATGAAATGCCTCCATTTATGACAGGTGGAGAAATGATAAAAAAAGTAACTTTTGAAAAGACCACCTTTAATGAATTGCCTTTTAAATTTGAGGCAGGAACACCTAATTATGTAGCAGCTATTGGTCTGGCAACAGCAATCGATTATATTCAAGATGTTGGAATAGAAAATATTATTGAGTATGAAAAGGAACTTCTTGATTATGCCACACAAAAACTTGAATCAATCGAAGGTTTAAAAATTGTTGGTACTGCTGAAAAGAAAATAAGTGTAATTTCATTTAATCTAGATAACATTCATCACTACGATGCTGGTATGGTTATCGACAAAATGGGAATAGCAGTACGCACGGGCCATCACTGTGCTGAGCCTTTGATGCAACGATTTAATATTGAAGGTACAATTCGGGCTTCATTTTCATTTTATAATACAAAAGAAGAAATTGATAAATTGTGCGAAGCAATTATAACGGTTAAGCAAATGTTTGGTTAATTTTGTGCTAATTTTAAAATAAAGGACTTTGGTCCTAATGCTTAAAAGTTTTGAATTATGAATTTAAACGAACGTCAAGATGAAATAATAGATGAGTTTTCAATATTTGATGACTGGATGGATAAGTACAATTACTTAATTGAATTAAGTAAGGACCTTCCGGAAATTGATCCTAAATATAAAACCCAACAATATCTGATAGAAGGTTGCCAGTCAAAAGTTTGGTTATACGCTGATATGGAAGATAATGTTGTTAGGTATTCAGCAGATAGTGATGCAATTATAACAAAGGGAATAGCAGCGTTATTGATTCGTGTATTGGATGGACAAAAACCATCTGATATTATGAATAACGAACTTTATTTTATTGAAAAAATAGGATTACAACAAAACTTATCGCCAACTCGTTCAAATGGTTTATTGGCTATGGTAAAGCAAATGAAGTTATATGCTATGGCCTATAATGCGTCCCGATAGCTATCGGGAGGAAAATTAAGGAGGAACTACTATGGATCCAAATGAATTAATGGCTTTGGAAGCGGAAATTGTAAAAACATTAAAGGACATTTATGATCCTGAAATACCAGTAAATATATACGACCTTGGTTTAATCTATGCGATTGATGTAGACGACAATAGAAATGTTGAAGTAAAAATGACATTAACAGCCCCAAATTGCCCTATGGCCGATCAGTTATTAGGCGAGGTTAACGAAAAAACCAATGCAATAGAAGGGGTGAATGAATCAAAAATCAATTTAGTTTTTGACCCACCCTGGGATAAAAGTATGATGAGCGAAGAAGCGATGTTAGATCTTGGATTACTTTAGCTATTTCTGTTTTTTAATAAACTGGCTGTGAATTTTAATAACACCCGAATTTGAAACAAGGTTAAAAATTTCAGTTTCAAAGTTTGAAGTTTTCTGTGTGATCCTTGGTGTCTTCTTCGTGTACTTTGTGGTAAAATTTAACACTGATTTTATACATTTGTAATGTTCTGATCCTAATAAATTGAATACTAAACAAGAACATACAACAAAAATTAAACAAAAAGCACTGGAGCTTGGTTTTTCTGCCGTTGGTATATCTAAAGCTGATTTTCTCGAAAAAGAATCACAACAATTAAAAAAATGGCTTGAAAAAGGTTTACATGGTGAGATGCAATACATGGAAAATCATTTTGAGAAACGTGTCGATCCAAGAAAATTAGTTGATGGTGCCAAATCAATAATTTCGGTTTTATTCAATTACTATCCTAAAGAAAAACAAATAAAGAATACATATAAAATTTCTAAATATGCGTATGGTAAAGATTATCATTGCGTTATAAAAGAAAAGTTATTTTCGTTATATGAATATATAAATTCAGAAATAAGAGAAATATCAGGACGAACATTTGTAGACTCGGCTCCTGTAATGGATAAGGTATGGGCTGCAAAATCAGGATTAGGGTGGATAGGGAAAAATACAAATCTAATTTCAAAGGAACTAGGTTCTTTTCAATTTATTGGTGAACTTATCATTGATTTGGATTTGGAATACGATCAGCCGGTAAAGGATTATTGCGGAAATTGCACCAACTGTATTGATTCTTGCCCGACAGATGCATTATCTCCTTACCAGTTAGATGCACTAAAATGTATTTCCTATTTAACCATTGAAAAAAAGAGAGATATACCTGAGGAACTTAAAGGAAAATTAGATAATTGGATTTTTGGATGCGATATTTGCCAGGATGTTTGTCCATGGAACTCAAAAACAAAACCACACAACGAACCTCAGTTTGAAATTTCGAAAGAACTTCAAAATTTAACTAAATTAGATTGGCATGAGATTAATAAAGAAGTATTTGAAAAAATGTCGAAGAATTCTCCAATTGAACGTATTAAATTTGAGAAGTTCAAAAAAAATATTCAGAATTTAAAGTAGGACTATATTCACCTCACATCTAAATTAAAAGTAAATAAATCATAATCTATTTTTACACTAATCCTTATTTAATAAGAGATTTGTTTTAAAACAGGGGTAATTACCCTATATAAAATGAAGTAATTCCTATTTAGTTTCGTGTTTTCACCTTCCTACCTAAAGTCTTCATTGATCGTATATTTGATAAAAGATTTGAATGCAAATGAATTTAATTTAAAAGATAAAGATTATGAAAACAATAGGTAGAACTTTAGCAATAATATTTAGCTTACACGTAATAATAAGTTTAAATAATGTTACAGCACAAAGCATAAATGCTGAAAACATAAGTAATCTCATGAACTCTAAACAAAATAATGGTGTGGAAAGATCTGAAGATGGTAAAATTAAAGTTCAGGTAAACACAGAAATACTAGAAAAGTATTACAATTATTTATCAAATTCTGATGATGATCGAGTTTCCTGGGATGAGATTCTACATACTTACAAATTTGATCAAGAAGGTTTTAACCTGTTTTGGAAAAAATACAAAGAATCTGAGGAGCCTGTTTTAATTGATCGAGAATTTAAAACCAATTTAGAAAAGGCCAAAGAAATTGGAGGAACAGAATATTTTGCTGATGGAAGTATTAAAGTTAAAATTAACACCGAGATAATTGAAGGTTTTTACAATACTTATGAAAATCAAACATATATATCTTGGAGAGAGGTTTTTATGAGTTATAGAGCTGATAAAGAAAATCTTTTGGCTCAGTGGAAAACATTTAAAAACTCAGAAGAAGGAAATTTATACTTAGCAGAAAAGAAATAAAATCATATTTACAACAAACCTAACAAGAATGGCTGACTTAATTATTTCAAAAGAAGATGTTACTCCATTTGTATCCTTTAAAGAAAATGGAAAGTTACATATCGAAGGTAGATCGCTTTCTGAAGATCCTAAAAAATTCTATTTAAGATTATTTGAGTGGGTAAATAAACTAAGTGTTACGAAAGTTGATTTAATATCTAAAATTGAATATATGAATACAGCCTCAACCAAAATCTTTTTTGATCTTTTACAAGCAATTGAAAATAATAAAAGTATTGAAACAATAAATATTGAATGGCACTACGAAATGGACGATTTTGATATGGAGGAGATTGGTGAGATGATTGAGAGCAAACTGGAAAGGTCTAATTTTGATTATATTAGTTGTATTGATATGGAGTACGTTTAATCATAATTATATATAAATAGCAATATATTTTAGTTAATTTTAAATAAAAACTTTACGGATGGTTTAGATAAAGTTCTACAATTAAAGGGAGCAAACTAATTTTAGTTTGCTCCTTCTTTATTTTAAGTAAATTAGTGTTTAGTTTGTTTAAAATAGTCCGGCAGATATAATTAATAATTATTATAGACTATTTTAAATTAGAATCTTAACTTGCATATTAAACTAAAATTAAAAAAAATAAAGGTTTTGTTTTAAGGATTAGTTTAGGTTTATTGTGTTTAGATTGGTATTATGGTTATAAAGAAAGAGAAGTATTCAGCTTTATTTCGGCGTAGAGCATTTTTAGATACGGAGCAAATAGTAAATTCATTACTAGTAATTTTTTCATTACTGGTTATTCCTTATATATTTATTGCTCTCTCTAAAATTACTTACTTCGGTTATCAGCCTCAATTTATTCTTGATATTGGTTTTGCATTGTTAGTAATTATATTAGGACAATTACGATACCTTTTAAATTATAGGGTTAAATTAATAATTGCCTTAATTTTTGCATATATAAGCGGAATTGTAGGACTATTATATCAGGGATTTGAAAGTGTAAGTTGGTTAGCTTTTATTTTAATTGCCATTTTTACAGTTCTTTTATATAATATTCGTATAAGCATTTTATCTGTTTTTCTGTCGCTTTTAACCTTATTAATTATTGCTTGGCTTCATAATTCGGGAATTGTTGAAAAAGAAGAATATAACAAAGGTTCAGTTGAAAAAACTTTATTGGTTATATCGAACATATGGGATATTATCCTTTGGCTTGGATTAATCATTTATATTATAAATCATATTTCCAGAAGTCTTAACATATTATTACAAAATAAAAGTGTTGAAAATGAAGAGTTGAATGCTACAGTTAGTTTGCTTAGTAAAAAAATAGGTGAAAATATTGAACTCCAAAAAAACATAATCCAAAAAGAAAAAAATTTTAGAAATATATTTGATGGTAGTAAGGACCCTATAGTTATTTGCGATCCTGAATGTAATTATATTACTTCAAACAAATCATTTAAAAACCTTATAGGAGAAGAAACCTATAATTTAAAGGAAATTAAAGTATATCAAATGCTTTCTCCGGAATGTAGGGATAGTTTTATCAACCAGGTTAATAATAATTTATTTAGTGATTTTGCTCCGGAAGAATTGGAGTTAATAACCCAAAAAGGTATAATAGAGTTCGAAGCAAAAACCCAGGCGATAGAATATTATGATAATCAACGAATAATGATTGTTTTTAGGAATATTTCCGAGCGGAAAAGATCTGAGAAGTTATTAGAAGAAAGTAACAATCGTTGGAGGATTGCAGAAAGGGCAATCAATATGGGGATCATGGATTGGAACCTGGAAACAGGTTCTTTAATCTTGTCAGAACAAATGGAAAAGATTTTGGATTTAACAGATGAGCATCAATTAAAAGTAACAGATTTGCAAAACCTTGTTCATCCATTGGACCAAAATAAATACAGAAGTACTCTGACCAAAAGATTAAATACCATTTCAAAAGATAAGCAGCTTAGAACGTTTTATGATCCAATTGAGTACAGAGTTAACCTTAAAAGTGGTTTAAGTATGTATTTAAAAGAATACGGTGTTGTTTACTATAAAAATAATATACCAATTCGATATGTAAGTGCAATTGTAGATAACACAGAAATTACAAATTCAGTTAAAAAACTTAATCAACAAAGAAAATATTTTAGCGATTTGGTAGATGCTATAAAAAATAGCTTTATTGTAATTAGAGGAGTAAATAAAGTTGGGGGTATTTTTAAAGATTTTGTTGTTCTTAATGCAAATCATGCTTTTCTACAAATAACAGGTAAAAACTTCGATGATGTATTTGAAAAAACCATACGCAGTATTTTACCTGAACTGGACGATAGTTTTTATATGAATTGTTCTGAAGCTGTATTAAAAGGAAATCCAATTGTAGAAGAGGTTTATTCAGAAGATCTTAAAAAGCATTTAAGCATTACATATCAAAAAGTAAAATATAAAAGTCTTTTTCTAATAATTGAGGATATCACAGATAAAAAGATGATGCAGAATAATATGCTTAACTCTATTATTTCTGCAGAAGAAAAAGAACGGGCGCGGATATCAAAAGAATTACATGATGGTATCGGACCACTGCTTTCAACACTTAAAATGTTTACCGAAAAGTATTGTACAACAAATAAATTGGAGGTTAAACAAGAAATAGAACCCCAGCTTTATAATATAATTGATGAGGCTATTTCTAATATATCAACAATTTCAAATAACCTAACACCTAAAATATTAGAAAATTTTGGTCTTAATAAAGCATTAAAAAAACAAATTAAACAGTTTGAAATTGCTTCAGGATGTAAAATTGATTTTAAAATGAATACAGAAGAGAGGTTTAGGGATGAAATTGAAATTTCTATTTATAGAGCATTAACCGAAATATTGAATAATAGCGTAAAATACTCCGATTCGAACTTCATTAAGCTAAATATTAATTACAATGGAAAAGTAATAAAGGTTAGTTTCTCTGATGATGGCAAAGGATTTGACTTTGAAAAAGAGCTAAAAAAGAGGAAAGGGCAGGGGTTAATTAATATTAAAAGCAGAATTGAATCAATTGGAGGAAAAGTTGAATTTAAAGGAGGAATAAATAAAGGTTCAAAATATCAAATAGAGTTGCCCGTTTAAAATCTGAAATTATGTATCTTTAAGATAAATTTATATGGATATGATTACTGTAACCATAGCTGATGATCATGACCTTTTTAGAGATGGTGTTAGAATGATACTTTCTGAAGAAAAGGATATTGAAGTAATAGGTAGCTTTAAAAATGGTTCTGAGCTGATTACCTTTTTACAAAATAAAAGACCCGATATTATTTTAATGGATATCTCAATGCCTTTAATGGATGGATTTGAAGCAACAAAAAAAGCATTACAAAGATATCCTGATATTAAGATATTAGTTTTGAGCATGTTCGATGATGAAGAACATTATCATAAAATGATAGATTTAGGCGTAAAAGGCTTTATTCTTAAAAAATCAGGTTCATTTGAGATGATAAAAGCAATTAGAGAAATATACGAAGGAGGGAATTATTTTAGCCAGGAACTTTTACAAAAGGTCATAGTATCTTTTAACAAAAAGAATAAAGTAGAAATTGAACTTACAGACAGAGAACAGGAAGTTTTAATTTTAATTTGTAATGGGCACACTAATAATGAAATTGGTGAAAAATTATTCATCAGCCCTAAAACTGCTGATAATTATAGAACAGCATTGCTTAAAAAGACAAAAACAAAAAATTCAGCTCACCTCGTTATGTTTGCCATGAAAAATAAGCTTATTGAAATATAGTTATAGATTAATTAAGACTCCCAATTTTGCTTAATTTTTAATAATTGTAATTAAAATATTCCTCTTATTACGTGGCCCGTCAAATTCACAGAAAAATATATTTTGCCAGGTTGATAATCCCATCTTTCCATTGATAATTGGAACCGTCTCACTTGGTCCGACTATACCTGCTTTTAAATGTGAATCACCATTGTTGTCTTGGGCATCATGTTCCCAAACGCCCGAAGGAATCAATTTATTTAGTAAAGTTATTACATCATGTTGGACTGAATCATCCCAGTTTTCCTGAATCATAATAGCAGCCGTTGCGCCTTGTGCATATATATTAACTAATCCGGTTTGAATTTTACTATTTGTTACGATGGCTTCAACCATGTTTGTAATATCATATAAACCATTGTGCCGTGTAGTTGGTATTTGTATGATTTGTTGCATAATATCAGTAAATTTGATACAAAATTTAAAATTAAGTTACTTATCTATGAATTACAAATCAACAGCATATGCTTCATACGATGGAATGAAACTTTCAGGTTACTTATGGGAGCCTGAGAAAACCCCTAAAGCGTTAATAAATCTAGTCCACGGATTCGGTGAATATAGTGAACGTTATGACAATTGGGCTATGCGTTTTGCAGAAAAGGGTTTTGTGGTGCATGCAATTGATTACCGCGGACATGGAAAATCGGATGGAAAGCGAGGTTACATCAACAGTTTTGATGATTTTCTAAAGGATGTTGATGTTCTAATTAAAGAATCAAAAAAACTTTATCCGAGCCTGCCACAGTTTATTTATGGGCATAGTTTAGGAGGTAACATTGTAACCAACTATATTTTTAAAAAGGAACATCAATTGACTGGTGCAGTAATTTCATCACCATGGTATAAATTAGCATTTAATCCTTCTTCATTAATGTTGATTTTGGCAAGGATAATGAATAAATTGTATCCTAAATTTACACAAAATTCAAATTTGGAGGTTATAGGTCTAACGCATGATAAAGATATAATTGATCAATATATTAAGGATCCATTGATTCATGAAAAAATCTCTGTCCGTATGTTTTTTGAAATTTATAATGCAGGGCATTGGGTGTTAGAAAATACTGAATACATAAATTTACCGGTTCTTATTCAGCATGGTAATGATGATAATATAACATCTTATAAAGCAAGTAAAGTATTTTTTGAAAAAGCAAAAGATCAGAGAAAGAATATTGACTACAAAGAATGGGAGGGTTTGTACCATGAGTTGCATAATGAATTAGAGAAAGATGGAATATTTGACTTTGTTAACGACTGGATAAGTAAAAAGCTTTGAGCTACCAGCCATGAGCTAAGAGTAAGTAAAATTGTTTACGCATAAAATTTTATTATGAAGAATTTCAAAAAACTTAAAATCTGGCAAAAAGGATTTAAGATTGATATTGAAACCTATAAAATAAGTAAGGAATTTCCAGTTGAAGAAAAGTATGGATTATGTAGTCAAGTAAATCGCGCAGCAATCTCGATAAGTTCAAAAATAGCAGAGGGAAGCAGTCGAAGAAGCCAAAAAGATTATTTCCGTTTTATTGAAATTGCTTTAGGTTCACGTTTTGAACTAGAAAGCTAGTTTTTAATTGCATATGAACTAGATTTTGAAAACAAAGGAAAATTGAAAATATTTTGCAAGAAATTGACGAAGAACAAAAAATGCTAATCGCCTTTATGAAGAAATTGCAATAATCTCAATGCTCATAGCTAGTAGCTCAAATCTTAATAAAATGAAAGAATTCCGAACAAACATAAAACCAGAACTATCCAAAAACAAAATAAGTTACCACACACCAATTTTGTTTATGGGATCATGCTTTACCGAAAATATTGGGAATAAAATGGTTGATTTAAAGTTTCCGGTTTTAGTAAATCCTTTTGGCGTTCTTTATAATCCTGTATCGGTTAGGCAAAGTTTGGAGATTATCCTGGACAAAAGAAATTTTGAAGAAAGCGACTTGGGTTTCTTTAACAACCAATGGTTTAGTTTTTATCACGATACGGAATTTTCTGATTCTGATAAACAACAATGTTTAGATAATATAAATTCGCACTTAAAGATAGCAAGGCAACATTTAAAGTCAGCTGATTATTTGATTGTAACTTTTGGAACTGCATGGGTATACCAGTATATTAAAACCGAAAAAATAGTTTCAAATTGCCACAAGATTCCGGCAAAAGAATTTAAAAGGTTTAAATTAGGCGTTGAAGATATTTTTGTACAATGGGCCAAGCTTTTAAATAGGTTAGAAGATTTTAACCCAGGCTTAAAAATTATTTTCACTGTTAGTCCTGTTAGGCATTGGAAAGATGGTGCTATTCAAAACCAATTAAGCAAGTCAACTTTAATTTTAGCAATTCATCAATTAATCAAAGTTTTTGACCATATTGAATATTTTCCAGCCTATGAAATTATGATGGATGACCTCCGAGATTACCGTTTTTATGCTGATGATATGTTACACGCATCAAAAGTAGCTATTGATTATATTTGGAAACAATTTTCAGAAACTTATTTCGAAAAAGAAACAAGCAGTATAATCAATGAAGTAAATAAAATTATTCGAGCAGAAAATCATAACCCATTAAATTCAGATAGTGAAAATCACAAAAGATTTCTTGAAAACCTTTTAATGCAGAAAGAGATATTAAATAGTAAATATCCGTTTATTAAGTTTGATTAATTGTGGAATCTTATCTGAACAATTTGTTTAATTGTGTGTTTTGAAAACTAAACAAACTGCAAGTCGGATCATGAAATTAAAACTAATACTACTGGTACTTTTATTAAGTATTTCTTATAGTGCCTATAATCAGAACTATAACGGAACTATTGAAGGAAGAATATTTAACAGTAAAAATAACGAACCGGTTCCTTTCGCTAATGTAGTTATCTTCCAAACCAATATTGGCTCAGCTTCCAATTTCGATGGTGAATTTAAATTCACAGGTATAAAACCTGGATTTGTTAGGATACAGGTTTCGGCTGTGGGTTATGAAACATATGTTTCGCCTGAACTAATGGTTTCTAACGCCAGAACAGTTAATATTGAAATACCTTTGGTTGAAGCGAATATAAAATTAGAAGAGGTTGTTGTAAAACCTTCAGCTTTTAGGAAAACAGAAGAAAGCCCTGTTTCGTTAAGAATAATTGGGGTTCAGGAAATTGAAAAAATACCTGGAGCTAATAGAGATATATCGAAAGTTATTCAGTCATTTCCTGGAGTGGCTTCAACTCCTGCACAACGTAATGATGTAATAGTTCGCGGTGGCGGACCAAGTGAGAACTCGTTTTTTTTGGATGATGTCGAAATTCCTAATATAAATCATTTTGCAACACAGGGCGCTTCGGGTGGACCAGTAGGAATTATAAATGTAGATTTTATTCGGGAAGTAAATTTATATTCCGGTGCTTTCCCGGCTAATAGAGGAGATGCATTGAGTTCTGTTATTGAGTTTAAACAAAAAGACGGGAACTCCGAAAAACTGGAAGTTCAAGCATCACTTGGTTCATCGGAAGTAGCACTAACATTGGATGGTCCCATTGGAGATAAAACTTCATTTATTTTTTCTGCACGAAGATCTTACCTGCAACTGTTATTTTCAGTGTTGGAATTGCCATTTTTGCCAACATTTAATGATACGCAGTTTAAAGTAAAAACTCGGCTTAATAAAAAAAATGAGCTAAGCTTAATAGGATTAGGAGCATATGATATCTCCGAATTAAACTTGGAAGCAAATGAGTCAGAGCTTCAACAGTATATATTAGGTTTTTTACCGGTTAATGAACAATATACTTATACGCTTGGTGCAGTTTTTAAGCATTATCGCGAAAAAAGCTATGGAACCTGGGTTCTAAGTAGGAGTTATTTAAATAATTATTCTTTTAAATACCAAAACAATATTGAAGTTGATTCTTTGCTAACATTCGATTATTTATCATCGGAAGCTGAAAATAAATTTCGGTATGAAAACACGACCAGAACAGATAACGGTTTTAAAATTAATGTAGGAGCAGGTTTAGAATATGCACAATATACAAATGAAACTTTTCGAAAAGATTTTATTGGGACTACACCCGTAACAACAGATTATGATATCGAATTGGATTTTTGGAAATGGTCTATATTTGGTCAGGTAAGTAGAGATTTCTTTCAAAAACAATTGATTCTATCCTTGGGTTTTCGTTCTGATGCTAACAATTATTCATCAAGTATGTCTGATTTGTTGGATCAATTTTCACCAAGGTTTTCGGCTTCTTATAAGTTTTTGCCTGCTATTTCTTTTAATTTTAATACAGGGAGGTATTACCAGCTTCCAGCTTACACAACGCTAGGCTTTAGTGATGGAACCGGCGATTTTATAAATAAAGAAAATGGTTTAAAGTATATTTCTGTTGATCACTTAGTTGCTGGTTTTGAATATTTACCAACCGATCAATCATTTTTATCTATCGAAGGATTTTATAAATACTATCGTGATTACCCTTTTTCAATTAGTGATTCCATTGCACTCGCAAATAAAGGAGCTGACTTCGGAACATTTGGTGATGAGGAAGTTTTATCAATAGCTGAAGGGCGTTCATATGGTGCAGAATTATTGGCACGGTACAAAGATTTACTGGGATTTAATATGGTAATGTCCTATACATTGGTTAGAAGTGAGTTTAAAGAATTTGACGATAACTTAAACCTCACATCCAATTATATTGTAAGCTCCTGGGATAATGTCCATATATTCAATATTACTGCAACACGGGATTTAAAAAAGAATTGGCAATTTGGGTTTAAATGGCGGTTTGTTGGAGGAGCTCCTTTTACACCGATTGATAAAAATAAAACTAGTTTAATTGAAGCTTGGGACGCTCGAGGACAGGAATTTTTGGATTTCTCACAATTTAACTCTAAGCGTTTAAGGTCATTCCATCAGTTAGATATCAGGATTGATAAACAATATTTCTATGAAAAGTGGTCTTTAATGTTATATTTGGATATTCAGAATTTATACAACTTTAAATCGGAAGAACCTGAAATATACAATCCACAAAGAGATGCAAATGGTAATAACATAGTAGACCCTCAGGATCCTACCAGATATTTAATGAAAACCATTGAAAATGATGGTTCAGGGACTATTTTACCTACCTTAGGAATTATTGTTCAATTTTAAAATTTAAGTCATGAAAAAGAATGTAATAATTACAACGATACTGGTATTATTTATGAGTACAACTTTTGCCCAGAATAAAACTAAAAATGAATACATTCAATTAGAAACCAATAAAAATGGTACTGGACCAATGTTTGAAATAGAATTTCAAAAGGGGAAGGAATTTTATTATCCTTTATTTGTATTTTGGATAGAAGATTTGGAAGGGAATTACATTCAAACTTTGTATGTTTCTCAATCTATTGCCACAGGAGTTTTTAATTACGGTAAAGTAAAGGATGACAAATGGGTAAAAGAAGGCAAAAGAAGACCTGCAGCATTGCCCTATTGGGCTCACAAAAGAGGTGTGAAAGCGAAAGATGGTTTATTCATACCAACACCAGATGAACCAATTGCAGATGCTTATACAGGAGAAACGCCACAATCCAATTTTATACTTACAACTAGAGCGGACCAGGAGTTACCGGAAAAGTTTAATGTTCTGTTTGAAATAAATCAATCATGGGATTGGAATGAATATTGGACCAATAATAAATATCCGGAAGATGAAGATTATAAAACTTCTTCACAGCCCGCTTTAATATATTCAACTAGTATCGATCTTAATTCAGATATACAAGATTATAGTTTCGAACTTATTGGTCATAGCCATTATTCTGGTAAAACGGGAAGTATATATAAGGATTTAACTACAATTACAACGGCAAAGGAAATTGTAAATAAAACAACTTTGTCTATAAAAAAGTAAGCCCAAGGTATTTGCCATGGGCTTACCGTCAAACAGAAAAGAATCCTAAAATTACAATCAGCTATTTAGTTCCATGAAATGTCGAACTCTGTAACCTGATCTCCTTTTGTAAGCGATTTTGTAATATTTACTTTTACATCATCACAATTTGTAAGTTCAAGCGCTTTCTGAATCCATCCGGCAATTCTATATTCAATTACATGATCGGGCTCGGGGAATTTAGTTATATGCAATGTAACACCTTTTATTTTTGTCTCTACCACTTCCATATCTGTGGGGTTATAGTATGATTGAAATACTCTACTCGCTCTTTGGATAATATAGCCTGGTTTTGCTATCATTATAAAAATCTTATATACGCCTTTTAATCCGATTTCCGCACTATATCTACCTGATTGGAAAGCAGCTTCTTTAACATCATTATTAAAAAACAGTTTAGCAATTGTTTTGGTAGGTGCAATTGCAGCATCTTTCATCGGATACCAACTGTTTGCAAAAATTCCGCCCTTTAATATTTCCTGAGTAGTTTTTGGTAGAGAATTAAACCATTCATCCGATCGTTCTTTAAACTTATTATCAACAAAATCTTTAATAGATTTTACTGCAGTACCCTTTATTTCCATTTTAATTCAGTTTTGTAAATTGTACTATGAAATTACAATTTATATAGCTAATTTTCAATTGTTTTTTTATGAGCGTATAAAAAATGTTGATAAATAAAAAAAGCTCAAATTTTTGAGCTTTCGCGAAGTTATCTTAATATTAGTGAGATTATTATATTGATCTTAATATTTTCTCCAGGTCTTCAGGAGTATCTATTCCCGGTGAATCAAAAATCGTTTTACTTACTTTTATATTATAACCATTCTCTATCCAACGAAGTTGTTCCAATGATTCAGCTTTTTCCAAATATGATTGTTCAAGTTTAGTTACTTTACGTAATGTTTCTGTTTTATAGGCATACATACCAATATGACGATAGAATTTATGATGATCCAGCCAATCAGTTTTTTTAACATTTCTTAAAAATGGAATAGGCGAACGACTAAAAAAAATTGCATTCATATTTTTATCTAAAACAACTTTGGGTTTATTTTCATTAAAAATGTCTTCTGAACTTTCTATTTCTTTTACTAAAGTTGCAATCTCAGTAGTTTGATCATTAAAACAAGATTTTATTTCTTCAATTTGTCCAGGTTGTATAAAAGGTTCATCACCTTGGATATTAATTACCACATCGAAATTTTGATTAAGATCATTTTGTATAAGTTCAATTGCTTCAGCAAGGCGATCTGTTCCGCTTTGATGATTTTCAGATGTTGTAACTACTTTACCTCCAAAATGTTTCACTTCTTCAGCTATCCTTTGATCATCAGTTGCAACATAAACCACTTCTAATGCTTTTTTAGATTGCTCATAAACTCGTTGGATCATTGTTTTCCCTTTTATGTCAACCATTGGTTTACCTGGAAATCTTGTCGATGCGTATCTGGCTGGAATAATTCCGATAAATTTCATATTAGTTTTATTTAGTAAAAGCAAAAATACAATTTGAAATCTTAAATCTGAAATTTGAAACCTGCCTTAATGACAGTAAAATTTTCTTAAAACTTGTTAAAAACAACGAGAATACTAATTAAAAATTGTAATTTTGTCATATCTAAAAAATGAGTAAAATATATCCATTATGGATGTTCAAAAAATAAAACAAAGATTTGGAATTATAGGAAATTCACACGGATTGAATCGTGCTATTGATGTAGCTTCTCAGGTAGCGCCAACCGATCTTTCGGTACTTATAACTGGTGAAAGTGGAACAGGAAAGGAAGCATTTCCTCAAATAATTCACAACTTTAGTTCTCGAAAACATGGTAAATATATTCCGGTAAATTGTGGCGCAATTCCTGATGGAACGATAGATTCTGAGTTATTTGGACATGAAAAAGGTTCGTTTACCGGTGCACATGATAGTCGCCAGGGATATTTCGAGGTTGCTAATAATGGTACTATTTTTTTAGATGAAGTGGCTGAACTACCTATGTCTACTCAAGTTAGATTATTAAGAGTTTTGGAAACCGGTGAGTTTTTAAGAGTTGGATCATCCAAAGTGCAAAAGACCAATGTTCGTGTAATTGCCGCAACTAACGTAGATTTAGTAAAAGCTATTGAAGAAAATAAATTTCGCGAAGACTTGTATTACAGGTTAAATACAGTTCCAATTATAATTCCTCCTCTTAAAGAACGCGGAGGAGATATATATTTATTATTTAGAAAATTTGCAACCGATTTTGCTGAAAGATACCGGATGCCTCCGGTTAGTTTGAATGAAGAAGCTCGAAGAATTTTAGATAATTACGAATGGCCGGGAAATGTCCGTCAATTAAAGAACATAACAGAACAACTATCTGTTATAGAAGAACAAAGAGTAATATCTGAAGATATTCTGAAAAAGTATTTACCCGATTATTATCCGAATAAATTACCAGCAATTTACAGGAATGATTTAGTAGATGAGAAGACCTTTGCTACAGAAAGGGAAATATTGTACAAGATCTTATTTGATATGAAATCCGATTTAAATAATCTGAAAAAGTTGGTTAATGGTTTAATAGAGAAAGGTGTAGATTTAGAAGATATAAAAAGTGCCGATCATTTAATTCAGAGCTATAATCAGGATTCTTCTTCCATAATAAATACACCTGAGCCTAAATCAACAGCAATTAATAAGATTGAGGAATCTAATATTGAAGATACGGAAGAATTTGTTGAAGAATCACTTTCTTTGGAGGAAAAGGAAATTGAGTTAATTAAAAAGGCGTTAGAGAAGCATAATGGTAAAAGAAAATATGCTGCGCAAGATTTGGGAATATCTGAAAGAACGCTTTATAGAAAAATAAAAGAATACGATATCGATTAAAAAATGAAAAAACTATCATTAATAATATTAGCATATATATTTATAAACCAGGCTTGTACTATAAATTACTCTTTAACTGGCGCTTCAATAGCTCCTGAAGTTAAAACTGTTTCTATACAGCACTTTGTAAATCGTACACCAATGGGAGTAGCTAATATGGAACAGTATTTTACAGATGAGTTAAAGGATAAATTTAAGTCTCAGACAAGTTTAGTTGTTGTTAATGATTTGGGACATTTAAATTTTGAAGGCGAAATTACAGATTATAATACCAGACCAATTGCTATTACTGGTGATGAAATAGCTGCTCAAAATAGGCTTACCATTACCGTAAAAGTCAAGTTTACAAATGAGATTGAGCCACAATATAATTTCGATTCGAGCTTTTCGCAATTTGAGGATTATGACAGTGATCAGGACTTATCATCAGTTGAACAAGACTTAATGGAGAAAATATTTGAAAAACTCATCGAGGACATTTTTAATAAATCAGTTGTTAACTGGTAATTATGAACCAATTGGAAATAAAAAAATATATAATTAATCCCAACTTACTTGTTAATTGCAATTTAAGTGAGTTAAAGAATTTAATTTATAATTTTCCATTCTTTCAAACTGCGCATATTTTGTATTTAAAAGCTCTTTTAATTCAGGATAAAGAGCAATTTGAAAAGCAACTTTCTATTTCTTCTACTTATATTTCGGATAGAGACCTATTATTTAAATTCTTAAACCGGGAGATTGAGATCGAAAAAGAACCAATAGAAGCTAAGGAAAAAACAGAATCAAAACCTGGGACTGAAGATGATCAAATCCTTTTAAAAAATCGAAATGTAAAACGTAAAATAAACGATAGTTTCGAAGGTATGGGCGAGAATATTTCTGAAACCATTTCAAGCCAGATTGAGTTTTCAACGGTAAAAGAAAAAGATGGGCTGGAGTATCCCCCAGAGATATATTTTATTGAGGAAGAGAGAGATGGGAAAAATGATATTGTCACAATTGATGCAGATCCCGAGAATGTCAAAAAGTTAAGTAAGCAAAAAGATATTCTTCAGATTGATGAGGAAGGACAGCAAAAACAAAAAAAGGAGATTAAAAATAATAAGGAAAGTAAGGATGAACCGTTCGAATTATTGCATTCGGATGAATTAAAGAATAAAAAAGAAAAAAAGAACTCCGAAGGCTATTTTGATATTTCAGAATATGAATCAAAAGAAGAAACTATAAAAGATGATTTAATTTCTAGGTTTATTAAAGAAAATCCAAGAATTGAAACAAAAGAAATTAAGGAAGAGATTGATGATATTTCAGAAGAAAGTGTAAAAGAAGATTCGAACCTTTTATCAGAAACTTTAATAAAAGTATACATCAAACAAGGCTTATTTGAAAAAGCCATTGAATCTTATAAGAAATTAAGTTTGAAATATCCAGAAAAAAATACTTACTTTGCGAGTCAAATTGAAATATTAGAAGATAAAATAAAAAAACAATAAAAATGTACGTATTAGTTTCAGTATTAATCATTATTGCGAGTATATTACTTACACTGATTGTGTTAGTTCAGAACTCGAAGGGAGGAGGATTAGCGTCGAATTTTTCATCTTCAAATCAGGTAATGGGAGTAAGAAAAACGGCTGACTTTCTTGAAAAAGCAACATGGACATTGGCGATAAGCTTAGTAGTTTTATGTTTAGCAGCTGCTATGACAATTCCACGAGGAGCCGTTGAAGAAAGATCAAGAATTGAGCAAGAAGTTAATAATGCTGTTGATCCAACCCAAATGCCGCAATTTCCAACTTCAGTTCCTGAAACAGAACAACCAACTGAAGGTGGTGAAGGAAACTAGAAATTAGACAAATTTATTATATAAAAGTGTCAGTCTGTCATAAAGGCTGACACTTTTTTTATACATTTCTATTTGGCATAAATTATGATTAGAAGGGAATGCAATCAAAAAAATAAGTTTAACCCGTCTGCCAATTTATTTGCCATAGGCATCACAGGCAGGCAATAAAATATTAGAAAAAATGTCAGAATTTAAGTACAGACCTTTAAAAGATCGAGTTTTAGTTGAGCCTCATAAGGCTGAAGAAAAAACTGCAAGTGGAATTATAATTCCTGATTCTGCTCAGGAAAAGCCTCAAAAAGGAACGGTTGTAGCTGTTGGTGATGGAAAAAAAGATGAGCCTGTGTCTTTAAAAGCAGGTGATGTGGTAATCTACGGAAAATATGGTGGAACAGAAATCCATATTGATGGAAAAGATTATTTAATCATGCGTGAAGATGACATTTTATTAGTTGAATAATTAATTATTAAAATTTAAAAAACAAAAAACATGGCAGCTAGAGAATTAAAATTTGATATTGACGCCAGAGATCAATTAAAAAAAGGAATTGATCAATTAGCAAGTGCCGTAAAAGTTACTTTAGGTCCAAAAGGACGTAACGTAGTTATCGAAAAGAAATTTGGTGCCCCACAAGTAACAAAAGACGGTGTTACAGTTGCAAAAGAAATCGAATTAGAAGATAAGTTTGAGAACTTAGGTGCTCAGATGGTAAAAGAAGTTGCTTCTAAAACTAACGATGATGCTGGTGATGGAACAACTACAGCTACTGTATTAGCTCAATCAATTATTAATGTTGGTATTAAAAATGTAACAGCTGGTGCAAATCCTATGGATTTAAAACGTGGTATCGATAAGGCAGTTGCAAAAGTTACTGAAAGCATTAAAAAGCAATCACACGATGTTGGAGAATCAAACGATAAAATTGAACAGGTTGCAACTATTTCTGCAAACAACGATTCTGCTATTGGAAAATTAATTGCCGATGCTATGAAAGCTGCAGGTAGAGAAGGTGTTATTACTGTTGAAGAGGCTAAAGGTACTGAAGATGAACTTAAGACTGTGGAAGGTATGCAATTTGACCGTGGATACATTTCTCCATACTTTGTAACCGATACTGATAAGATGGAAGCTGTAATGGAGCATCCTTATATCTTATTAACAGATAAGAAAATCTCAACAATGAAGGATCTTATGCCAATTCTTGAATCAGCGGTTCAGAATGGTAAAGGTTTAATGATCATAGCAGAAGATATCGAAGGTGAAGCTTTAGCAACATTAGTAGTAAATAAAATAAGAGGTTCATTAAAAGTTGCTGCTGTTAAAGCACCTGGTTTTGGTGACAGAAGAAAAGAAATGTTAGAAGATATTGCAGTTCTTACTGGTGGTACTGTTATAACTGAGGAAAAAGGCTTAACATTAGAAGGTGCTACTTTAGATATGTTAGGAACTTGCGAAAAAATCGTTATAGACAAAGAAAATACTACAGTTGTTAATGGCGACGGAGCAAAAGAAAACATTGATGCCAGAGTTAAACAAATCAAATCTCAAATTGAAGCTTCAACTTCTGATTATGATAAAGAAAAACTTCAAGAGCGTTTAGCAAAGTTAGCGGGTGGTGTTGCGGTAATTTATGTTGGTGCTGCTAGTGAAGTTGAATTAAAAGAAAAGAAAGACCGTGTTGACGATGCATTAAGTGCAACTCGTGCTGCAGTTGAAGAAGGAATTATTCCTGGTGGTGGTGTAGCTTATATTAGAGCTATTGCTGATTTAGAAGGAATGAAAGGTGAGAATGAAGACGAAACTACTGGTGTTCACATAATTAAAAGAGCAATTGAAGAACCATTGCGCCAGATTGTTGAAAATGCTGGTATTGAAGGTTCAGTAATCGTTCAAAAAGTAAAAGAAGGAAAAGAAGATTACGGTTATAATGCTCGTACAAACCAATTCGAAAACTTATACGAATCAGGTGTTATAGATCCTACTAAAGTTGCACGTATTGCTATTGAAAATGCAGCTTCTATTGCAGGTATGTTCTTAACAACTGAATGTGTAATTGTAGAAGAAGAAGAGGAAATGCCTCCAATGCCAGCTGGTGGTGGAATGGGCGGTGGAATGCCGGGTATGATGTAAAATCAATCATTCCTGTCTGCCGACTTATTTGCCGGAGGCATGACAGGCAAAACTTATTTATTATTTAGCCCTTTGTTGCTTTGTGCGCAAAGGGCTTTTTTATTAATTGAAATATCGAACGATCTAACCTTGTCCGAAAGCAGGGATTAACGAATGATCATGTAAGGAGTAAAATCTTAATTCGACATTCGTTGATTGATATTCATTATTTAAAAAACCTCAAGGCTTTGTAATTAAACTAAAATATAATTTCTAATTTTACATGAAACAAAACAATATCTGCCACTTTGATATGTTTTTAGAAGTAGAATAAGTAAACTGTATGGATATGAAAAAGCAAAAATCTCTGGTAACTATAATAATTGCATTACTTATAAACCTTCAAGCTACGGCCGGATGGATAATAACTCAACAAAGTTATGATTCTGATGAAGGAGTTGAAACAGCGTTAATTGAAACAATTTACCTTCAGGATAATATCATGAAAGTAGTTCAATCAAAAATGGTAACCATGTTTGACTTAAATAGTGAAATGATCACAATAATGAGCCCGGCTAAGAAAGTTTACTGGACAGGCAAGGTAGCTGATTATAAAAAAGAAATTAAAGAGGCTATGCGATCAGCAATGGAGGAACAGCTAAAAAATGCTCCCGAGGAACAAAAAGAAATGATTCAAAAAATGTATAAAGGAATGATGGAAAGTATTGATGACCCATCAAAATTTGCAGGTGAAGAACCTGAAGAATATGATTTGCAAATCGAAAAAACAGGAGACAAAGAGCGTGTTGCAGGAAGAATGGCTCATAAATATGCAATTAAAGTAAATGGTTCTGTAAAGGAAGAAGCATGGCTCTCTGAATCAGATAAACCTCACGAGGAATTTGATATTGGTATATTTTATGATATTTTTGGAGATTTTACAAGCCAGGCAAATACAAGTGCATTTTATCAGAATGATAAAAAATACATTGAGTTTGCAAAAAAGGGTTTTCCCTTAAAGTCAATTAGTTATTTTGGTGGATACGAATCTATAAGTGAAGTAACCAATTTGAAAAAAGAAAATATTGATAGTTCTAAATTTAAAGCCCCAACGAGGTATCAAAAAGTAAGCTTGATAGAAATCGGACTGGAAGAAAATAACTAATTTGAAATCTTAGGATTTGCAATAAAACTTTAGTTCCACAAGCATTTCCGTTATCATCTTTTAAGTCAATATATTCTACCTTAAAATCCTGATTAAATAACTTATTAATAGAATCAATACGCTTTCCGGTAATATTTGTTCCATAAGAAATATGCCTTTTGTTCTTTTTCTCTCTGATTTCCATAGCCTTTTGCCGTCCTATGCCATCATCTTCTATGATACAAAGAATCGAATCTTTATTATTTCTAACCTCTATTTTTATATTCTTTTCTCCTTCTTTATGCACTAAACCGTGCCATATGGAGTTTTCAACATAAGGTTGAATAAGTAAAGGATGTATTTGATATAATTCGACATCAACATCATTTGTGCTGATTTCATAATTTAATTGATTTTCTAACCTCATGGATTCTAATTCTAAATACAATTGCATTGCCTCCAATTCTTTTTGAACCGGGATGGTGTCATGTTGTGAATTATTAAGGATAACTCTCATTAGTTTTGAAAACTTCGAAAGGTATTGAGTGGAAGAATTGATATCGTTATCGTAGATATAGAACTGAATTGAGTTTAATGTATTAAAAATAAAATGTGGGTTCATTTGTTGGCTTAATGCTTGTTGGCGGAATTTGTTAATTTCAAGTAAAAGTTTTCTTTCAAGTGTGTTTCTTCTTTTTATTTCAGAGATTTTTATATAGTAAATTGTGAGTAATACTCCCGCTATTATAATAATTGTTGAAATGATAATTAATCCAATAAACCACCAACTTTTCCAATAGGGAGGTTTAATGAATATATCTACTGATGCAGGATTTATACTTTCGATATTATTTTCATTAATTGCAAGTACCTTGAAAGTATATTGGCCAGGTGGTAGAAAAGATAGTCTAACGTGGTTTTCATTAGTTTCAATCCAGTTTGCTTCTTGACCGTGTCGTACAATCTGATATTTATATGTTTTATTATATTGATTTTTATAATTTAAACCTACAAATTCAATATTTATAGAATTATTTTTATGTGAGAGAATATAACTACTTTGTACAGATGTATCTTTTTCTAAGATACTTACATTATTTATGTAGATTGGTGGAGGGTAACTGTTAGTAATTAGTTTCTTTGTATTAAATTTCGAAAGCCCTTTCTTTGATGCTACATATGCTGTTAAATCTTTAATATATATATCATTAATTTCATTAGAAGCTAATCCATCCAAGGTACTAAATATTTCAATTTTATATTTATCGTTTATTTTATCGCTCAACAATGTAATTTTGTTTAGTCCATTTTGAGTGGAAACCCATATAATGGTATCTTTTTTAAAGAATGAATTAATGTTATTATTTGATAATCCATTTTTTGTGTTGATATTAAAAATAGTATCTCTATCATAAATTATAATTCCATTTGTACCAGTTCCTATCCAGATATTATTATGAAGATTATTTTCGATCATGCTGGTAATTTTACTGGTAAATAGGTAATGTAAATCACCTAAGTATTTAGTTTCATTTAGTTCAATATTATGTTCCCATAAACCATTATTACATCCTAATAGAATTCTATTTTTAACTTTTGTTAATGAGTTAATTTTTTGTTTAAAGTTACCAACTTTATAAATTTCGTTTTCTTTTTTTGATTAGTAATATTATGCAATCCGGAATAAGTAGCAAACCAAATTAATCCATCTGGTTCCAAATAAAAATCTTTGCAATGAATATTTTTTGCTATACCGTTACCGTGATTATGATAGTAATCTTCAATTTTTGAGTTTTTAATTGTAGTTAAAGTTTGGGATCCAATCCACAATTTAGTATTAATGCTATCGTAAAAAATGTTATAATTAAAAATATTTAACTCGTTAATTTTAATGGGATTATAAACTGTTTCATTGGTTAAGTTTTGTACATAAAAATTATTATAGCCCATCCATAAACTGGTCGAATCAAAAGTTAGTGATCTTACATCATTTTCTACTAATCCATCAACCTTAGAATACGATTTTACATTAATATTAGGCAGATAATAAATACCATCGTAAAGAGTAGAAAACCAATATCCACCTTCATTATCATTTAAAATTGAAGATATTTCTTTATCTTTTAAAAGAATCAAAGGTGGACTATTTAAATTTAAATCTTTATAACAGTATGCACCTTTTACTGTCCCAACCCATACATTATCTCTGGAATCAATACTTATCCATATTATATGCTCATGGATAACTACTGAATTAACAAAAGTAGAATCCTTAAAATGAATTACAATACCATCTCGTACGATGAAAGTATTATTGTTTTTATGTGCACCATATATCCTGCCAACAAAAGGTTTTTTAATTAAATGTTTATCAAAAACAACACTATGTTTTTCTACAAATGAAATTTGTAGAATGAGCTGGTTTTAAAGTCTGAATACTGGTTACCTATAAGTACGGAATTATTTTTTATATAAAATTCAATATAGTTTTTGTTATTTCTAAATTTCTGTACTCTCCCGTATTTATCAATAATAAATGATCCTTTCTTTGTGTCTCTGAAATAGATATTATCATTTGTATCTATAAAGAAACTTAATTTTACCGGATTTCCGTCACTTTCCAAAACATCTTGAATCACATCATTGTATTTAAAATGCTTTAGGGTATCATTTTCCAAGTATGAAAGATTTACAGAATATGGAACAATCCATAACCTATTTTTATAATCTTCAAAAAACTCAAAAACTGTGTTGTCTGGTAAACCTTCTTCTTTTGTATAATTTTTAAATTTAGTCCCGTCAAATCTGCTAATGCCGTCATCTGTTGCAATCCAAATAAATCCTTTGGAATCTTGATACGCATGATATGTTTCTGAACTAATTAAACCGCCTTTAACTGTATAGTTCTTATAATGATATGATTGCGCATAAATGTTGGAAGAATAAAACGATATTATAAAAGCAAAAAAATGCAATATTTGCTCACGAAATTTCTTACAGCAGATTTCAACTGAAATATATTCACTTAGATACTGATTCAATTCTTTTACAAATATAATTCGTAAAAATCTGAAATCAGAATTTACACTTTATTACTTCAAACTTACATTTTATTACATCAAACTAACACCACACTACATTACTCAAAAAAATAGAAAAGTATTTCATATGTTTGAGCAGAATTTAGGACGTACTCAAAAATAGAAACTATTAACCTAATTATAATTACGCTGAACTAATATAACGAAGGCAATTAAGAAAAAGATCTTAAGTTTAAGAATAAAGTAAACTTGTTAAATTAAGATTGATTATGAGAAGTGGAATCCGACAAAAACGTCGGATTTCTTTTTATATGAGATTAAAATTCTCCATTATTTTAAGGAACTCAGCTTTCTTTTCCCGCGCTATAGCAACTTGTGATTCATCTTTCATTATAATATGCCCACCTTCGGTTTTAACATACATTTTTACAAAATGTAGATTTATTAAATGTGATTTATGGGTACGGTAAAAATATTTTTCATCCACATAATCAATAAATTCTTTGAGCATTTTTGAAACAGTGATTTTTTTATTATTTATCAAATAAATATTTGTATATCTTCCGTCTGCTTCAAATCTTATTATATCTTTAAGCTTTATATATTCGAAACCCTTACTGGATGGAATAACTAGTTTTGTAGGAGATTTTTTTTCAATATTTTCTTTTAAAACCTGAAAGTTGATTAATTGATTGATTACTTTATTTCTTTTCGATTTAACTCTTTTAATTGAACAAATAAAATCATCTATATCAATTGGTTTTACAAGATAATCTATTGCACTGTATTTAAATGCTTTTATTGCATACTGATTATAAGCTGTAATAAATACTAATTCAAAGTTTCTTTCAGTAATTGCTTCCAAAACATTAAATCCTGTACCATCTTGCATTTCAATATCCAAAAAAACTATATCCGGACTGTAAATGGAAATCGCAGTAATCCCTTCTTTTACAGAAGATGCTTTTTCAAGAATTTTTATTTCCGGGAAGAATTTTTTTATAATTGATTCTATGAAATCTCTTGTCTTTTTCTCATCATCTATTATAACTGCATTCATAATAACTATTTTGTCTATTAGTTAAAAATTTTAGGAATTTGAAGTATAACCTTTGTTCCACATCCTATTCCATTTTCATTTTTTAGATCTATAAATTCAACTTTAAAATTCTTGTTATAAAGTTTATTTATAAGTTCAATGCGTCTATTCGTAATATTAGTCCCATGAGATTTATGCTTCGATTTTTTTTGCTTTTTTAATTCCATTGCTTTTTCTCTTCCAATTCCGTCATCTTCAATAATACAAAGAATTGAAGATAAATTAAGTTGAAAATCGATCTTAATCTTTCCCTTCGTTTTTTTAGGAGTTATTCCATGCCATATTGAATTCTCGACATAGGGTTGGATTAACATTGGACTGATATGATATAATGAAGGATCCAGATTTTTATCTATTTTAATTTCATAATCAAATTTACCTTCAGTTCTTAAACTTTCCAATTCCATGTAAAGTTCCAACGTATCAAGTTCTTTAAATATAGTAATCGTGTCATGCTGTGAGTTATCCAATATTAAACGCATAAGTTTTGAAAACTTTGCCAAATATCTGGTAGATGAAATATTATCATTTTCGAAAATATAGTATTGTATTGCATTTAAAGTATTGAATATAAAATGCGGATTCATTTGTTGACTTAATGCTTGTTGTCTGAATTTATTGATTTCTTGCATTAACTTTTTCTCTAAAGCATTTCTTCGATTGATTTCATTAATTCTGATTTTGTAAATAACAAAAAGTATTGAAAGAATTACAAAAAGGCTTAAAAGAATAATTGAACTTACAAACCACCAGGTTTTCCAATAAGGAGGTTTAATCGTAAGACTTAGTGTAGCAGGTACACTGCTTTCATAATCATCTTCGTTTATAGCTATTACTTCAAAATTATATTTTCCGGGCGATAAGAATGATAAGTTCACATGATTATCTGGTGTTTCAATCCAATTTGCCTGATTCCCGGACTGATTTAATCTGTATTTATACTTCTTATTCTCTATGTTTCTGTACATTAAGCCAATAAACTCAATATTTAAGGAATTATGATTATAAGGCAAATCGTAATGTTTTTTTATAATGGTATCTTTATCTTGTATTTGAATACTTTTTATATAAACAGGTGGAGGGAAACTATTTAGTTTCATTCTATTATGATCTATAACGGAAAGTCCGTTATGGGTAGCAATATATGCCATCGAATCGTTAACATATATATCATTAATTTCATTTGAAGCTAATCCATGCGTAGTATAAAATGATTCTATTGAAAAATCATTCGTTATTACTTTACTATTTAAACTAATTTTATTTAATCCATTTTTAGTTGCTACCCATATTGTAGTATCCATGATAAAGAATGATGTAATGTTATTACTCGACAATCCATTTTCAGTAGTAATATTATAAATGGAATCAGGATCATATACAATAATCCCATTAGAACTGCTTCCGATCCAAAAGTTATTGTGAAAGTTATTTTGCTCTATACAAAGTATTTTACTTTCCAATAGTTTTTTATTACCTAAAAACAGAAATTCTTTAGTTGAAATTGAATACTCCCATAAACCATTATTACAGCCTAATAAAAATACATCATTTGTTTTTTGATTTATAGTATTTATTCTATAATTAGAGCCTTTTAATTTGCTGTATTTTAAGTAGTTATTAGATAGTTTGTGTAAACCATCATAAGAAGCTATCCATAAGTCATTATTTTTATCAATAGCCAAATCTCTGATTTGAACATTAGTATAATTTTCCGGGAAATCTTCTATTGTAAAAAATGATCTTAAAACATTGTTTTTAAACAAATATAAGGATGAAGAGGCTATCCACAACTTTTTCTCTTTTTTATCATAAAATATATCATAAATAAACTCAGCTGATTTATCCAATTTAATTTCCTTATTTACTTTTCCTGATTCAATTCCCTGTACATAATTATTATTAGATCCAATCCATATCGTTGATGAATCTTTTTCTACTGTTGTTATCACTTCACTTTTTAAACCATCTTTTACATTGAAATTTTGAGATGCTATATTGGGTAAATAGTATAAACCATTCTGAAGTGATGAAAACCAATAACCTCCTTCTCTGTCTTCAAGAACAGAAGAAATACTTTTATTTTTTAAAAAGTGTTTACCTTTGCTTCCAATATTCAAATCATTATAAACATAAGCTCCATTATTAGTTCCAAGCCATAAATTATTTTTACTGTCAATATTCATCCAAATTATATTTACAGGAAAATTTTTTTTACAAAAAATTGCTGAGTCTTTAATGTGGATTATATTGTTTCCATGGACAATGAAGTAACTATCGTCTTTTTTTATTCCAAATTTCATCCCGAATTCAATTTTTGGATCAAAAGATCCTTGATATATTTTAATACTATCTTCTATTATTGAATATAAATAAGGGTTGAATTTAATTTTTCTATTAACATTTCCCTGAAGTAATTTATTATCTTTTACAAAATACCACAATTGATTCATATTCTTTCCTGGAGTGCTTATGTTTCCCAATGAATCAATTATATATAAAGCATTATTCTTTTTATCTCGAAAATAAATATTGTCTTTGCTATCAATATAGAACATCAACTTATTGGGATTTGAATTCCCTTTTAAATAGCTTTGAATCTTATCATTAAATTTATAATGATAAATACTGTCATTGAGGTAATAAGAAAGGTTTATGGAATGTGGCATAAACCAAATTCGTCCTTTATGATCTTCAATAATTTCGAAAACGGTATTGTCAGGCAAACCATCTTCTGCGGTAAAAATCTTAAATTCATACCCATCA
This sequence comes from Bacteroidales bacterium, assembly GCA_028282585.1. Classification (GTDB taxonomy): domain Bacteria; phylum Bacteroidota; class Bacteroidia; order Bacteroidales; family UBA12077; genus UBA12077. The sequence goes on from JANQHR010000113.1 coordinate 39,301, forward strand.
TATTTACTAACCCCGTTATCAGTAGCAATCCAGATATATCCTTTTGAATCCTGAAAAACATGATAGGTTTCAGAAGTTGGTAGCCCGTCTTTGGCTGTAAAATGGCGGAATGGATACGATTGTGATAAAGCTTCAAAATTAATACATAATAAAATAAAAATTAGTAGCAATAATCTTTTTAAAAGCGGTCGTATATAATTGAACTTATTTTGATATAAAATCAAATGTGTGTTCATAAGTAAGTCGTTTTAAGTTTATTAATAACAAGGATGAATAACATATTTTGAATTTACAAATGTACAAGTTTTTATAACTTTATTTTAACACTTTACAACATCAAACTTACATTTAATAACATCAGATTTACTGTATATAACTTTAGCTGGAATATGAATAAAAATGAATTTATGTTTGAACAAGTTTAGAGTGCTAAACAGTAGTTGAGTGAAATGAGCAGCTTGTTCTCATCTGTCTTATTCAACACTTAAATATAGGTACACAATAGGAAATAAAGGGAAAATTCCAAACCCAAATTAAAAATAATTAACTAATTAAAAAATAAGGAAATGAGAATGATTTTAAAACTGAACAAAAAAGTATTAGTTGTTTTAATGGGATTATCATTAATTACTATTTCATGCGAGAAGGAAGATGAAAATGATAATAACGAAGAACAAATAATTGAAAATTCATTTACATATGATGGTACAGAATATCCAACTCCTAATGCAATTGTAGTAAATGCAGGAGAAACAGAAGATGGGGAAACTGAATTTGAGTTGTTTTTTTATTCTTCAGCAGTAGGTTATGAAATTGATGAAGGTGAAGTTTATTTTTCTTCAGGTGTAGGTGAGTTAGTTTCATTGTATTTAACTGCAAATATGTTATCGGAGAATTTACCAGAAGGAGATTATGCATATGTAGGAGATGGAAATTTACTGGATATGGCAGAAATTGAAATTAACACAGATTTTGGTTCTGATGATGATACCGGAATTTATTTGGAAGAATTAAACGGTCAAGTTAAAGTTACAAAAGATGGAAATGAATATCATATTGAATATACATTGCTATTGACTAATTCGAAAACACTGCAAGGGCAATATAAAGGTGTAATTAAACAGGAGTCAAACCAATAAATATTCATATAACTAACAATTTAAAAATCTGAAGATTCATGAAAAAAGGGACGTATATTTTTTGCCTAATGCTATTAGGATTAATAATAAGTAATAAAGCTTTGAGCCAAACTGCAATTGGGTTTAAAGGGTCACTTCAAATGACGAAGTTAGATAGTAAATGGAACTATAGCGATGATATAGAAACTATGTGGGTTTATATGCCAGATTTCGGCGTTGTTGTTAATTTTGGATACGAAAATCCACTATCATTTCAAATGGAATTTAATTATTCTCCAAAAGCTACAAAATATACTGAATTTGGTGAAGAAACGAAACAAACAAACTATTATTTAGATTTGCCTCTACTTTTAAAAGCTCAGTTTGGTAAAAACGAGGCTAAATTCTACTCGATTTTTGGTGTAACTGCAAGCTTCCCATTTGTAATAAAGTATAATTCTGATGAAGATGAGTCAAAAGTCAATATTATGTAAAGACGAAACAGCAATTGAGGATTATTTGGATGCTGCTTTATCAATAGGGGCGGATTTTTCTTATGAATTAGATAACGGTAGTTTTTTTTACTGAAATAAGATATAATCACGGCTTAGGAAACACTCTAGATTTTGGAGATTATGATAGTAAAGCGTTAAGGCTTTCAGTTGGGTACTTATTCCACTTGTAGTTTATATATTTTAATATTATATGCATTGTTAGACCTATTAATAGGTTTCAATTATAAGTTTTGAGATCCGAGAATTCAGTCGTATTTCTTTTTATGTACCCTTTTACGCGACTAAACCAATATTTAATAAATAGCAAATGGTTGAAGGCTAGTTGTTAAAGGTCAATAGCTTAAAACTAAAAATAAACAAGAAAATGAAATAATCTAAATAATGAACACTTAATAACTTATTAAACCAAAAAACATGAGAAAATTACTTTTACTTTTTAGCGCAATCTTTTTAACTGCAGGTATTTGGGCGCAAACAACAAATACTTTTCCAGAAAATGGTAATGTTGGTATTGGAACAACAAATCCTGCTTATAATTTAGATGTTAAAGACATAACACCAACTATAAGACTTGAGAGTGAAGTGAACAATGCAACCGGGTCGATGATTCGATTTACTGAACTTGCTTTCCAAGGAGCTTATCTTCAATACAAAGGAGACGCAAATAGATTTGATATTGGAATGCATAATGTAAATAGTTATTTAACTACTGACGATATTCCTGCTATTTCTATCTTACGTAGTAACAATAATGTTGGTATCGGAACAACAAATCCGGTTACCAAACTTCATATTGAAGGAGCATCAGTTAATTGGAACGAAATGGTTCCAGGTAAAAATTATGGAACTATTCACTTGAGTACAGGTACTAGTCTTGATCACTATGGAAATGCTATTACATGGGGAGCCAGTGATGCAGGAAATGCGCAAGCAGGTATTTATGTTAGAAGTGACGGCTCATATGGAACAAAAATGTATTTTGCAACTACGGATTCTTATGTAACAGGTTCTAAAACAAGACTATTTATTGGACATAATGGCAACGTTGGTATCGGAACAACAAGCCCCAATGCTAAACTTGATATAAAAGCTGCTACTGGTGATATAATGGTGTTAGAAACTACTTCTGCAATAAACAATGTTATGAGATTTAAAAACCAAGGCATAGAAAATGGTGCAATCTATAGTTTAGCAGGACAGGATGATTTTTATATAAGAGCTACAAACCCAACTGGTAAATTAATTTTACAAAACGCCGGTAGCATTTCAATGATACTGGATGAAAATCAAAGAGTTGGAATAGGAACAGCTAATCCAACATACAAACTTTCTGTAGCAGGAACTATTAGCTGCGGAGAATTAATTGTAGAAGATGTTACAGGCTGGGCCGATTTCGTTTTCGAAGACGATTACAGCTTAATGAGTTTGAAAGATCTTGACAAGTATATTCAGACAAACAAACACTTACCTGAAATTCCAACAACTGCCGAAGTGGAAGAAAACGGTATTTCGGTTGGCGAAATGAACACCAAGTTATTGCAAAAAATCGAAGAGCTTACACTTTATACGATTCAACAACAAAATTTAATTAATAATCAACAAGAACTTATTGAAGCTCAAGAACAAAGTTATAATGAATTAAAAAACGAAATTGAACAAATAAAACAATTAATAAAATAAAATGAGATTCCGTGTCAAAATTTGAGAAAACCAGTCTTGATACTCAAATCTAGCTACTTATGTCTTAATGCTCATATCTTGATACTTGTGTCTACATACTAAAAAACTAAAAACATGAAAAAATTCTTTTTAATTACACTCACAACCTTTATAACATTTAATGTTTGGAGTCAGACCAACACTTTTCCAACAACAGGTAATGTTGGCATTGGAACAATAAGTCCTCTCACCAAATTACAGGTAGGACAAAATAGTTCCACGAAAACTTCAGATGAATTAATGAGGTTAAGTATGGATGTAACCGAACCAGGTATAAAAACTGCACTCCATATTGATGCAAATCTATCTTCTCCATCCTGGGACAAAGGTATAGCTATCGAATTAGGATTGAAATCGAACCTTTATAATGAATATACAAGTAGAATAATACATTACGGAAATTCTGCAACTACCAGAGCAAGTAAATTACAATTACAAACTCATTCTGTAACAGATGGTATTTGGAATGTTGGAATATTGATCGATGATATTGGCAATGTTGGTATCGGAACAACAAGTCCAACTGAAAAACTAGAAGTTAAAGACGGAAATTTTAGACTAAGTAATTTAACAGGAGTAGCTTACGGCTCACTTGGAAAAATTGATTTCTATAATTATGCGAGTGCTGCAAGTGTTGTTTCTGCAAGAATAGAAGGTAAACGAGATAGTTATAGTCACAAAGATGGTAGATTATCATTTTACACATCAGATAATGACGGAAATTTAAATGAACAATTAACTATTGACAGAAATGGCAAAGTAGGTATCGGAACAACTTCACCTTCTGCTGGTTTTGATGTTTTCATGTCAACAAATGACTATTGGACTGCAAAAATAAAGAATAATGGAGGTAGCTCCAAGGGACTGCTTCTTGAAGTTGGATATGGTGGGGGCCCTGTCGCAACTATAATGCAACTAAACGATGGAAGTGGAAATGTAAGAGCTGTGTTTAAAAGTAATGGAAATGTTGGTATTGGAACAACGAACCCAACGTACAAACTTGCAGTAACAGGAACTATTGGCTGCGGTGAATTAATTGTAGAAGATGTTACAGGCTGGGCTGATTTTGTTTTCGAAGACAATTACAACTTAATGAGCCTGAAAGATCTTGACAGGTACATTAAGATAAACAAACACTTACCCGAAATTCCAACAACTGCCGAAGTAGAAGAAAACGGAATTTCCGTTGGCGAAATGAACGCCAAGTTATTACAAAAAATCGAAGAGCTTACATTGTATACTATACAACAACAAGAAGTTATTGAAGCTTTAAAAACTGAAATGGAAGTTCAAAATAAAAGAATTGAACAATTAGAAAATAAGTAATTATGGCATATTTAAAACAATTTAAGAAATTTGGACTGATCTTAATAATCGGTTTAATATACTTAAGTTCCTATGCACAAGATTGTGTAGTAACATTTGAAACTCCTGGACCTATTCACGTAAATAATACCGCAGGGAGTGTTGAAATTGTAGTAAATAGTACCAGTATGGAATGTCCGTGGGGTGTAAGTGATGATGCAACTTGGGTAACAACTACATATGAACATAATGGAACAGAAGGTATAATTGTTACTGCAACATATCAGGAAAACCCTACAGAGTCTCAGAGAGTGGCTAATGTTTGTGTCTACGATAAATGCATAGAATTGAAACAAGCACCTGCCTGTAGCGATGAACCTGTTATATCTTTAGTTTACACCAATCCAATTGATGCAATGGATTGTAACCTTAAAAATGGAGTTATTGAAACTAGGGATTATGTAAAGCTTAATAGTAATTTTTCACACTCATGTGCAGGAGGCCCTGGAGGCCCTATACCGATAGGCGCTACATTACCTACTTCAACTGCTTATAGAGGTGAATTAAGAATTACAACAAACCCTGATTTAATTTGTAACTCCGAATATTTGTACGTGCCAAAAGATGGTAACGACCGGCCATTAGATAAAACTGATGCAGCTGTAGGTAGTACCGCTGGAACAGCCGGAGTTTCTCCTAACGGAGCAGCTACATACAATTTACCAATACGAATTCCTCCGGGGATAAATGGAATGCAGCCTGCTGTTAGTATAACTTACAATAGTCAGGCCGGCCGCAGTGTTATTGGTAAGGGTTTTAATATTGCAGGACTTTCAAGTATTACTAGAACAACACAGAATCTTTATTACGATGAAACTGTTTATTGGTTAAGTTTGGATGGAGATGATAGATATGTTATGAATGGTAATAGATTACTTCATGTAAATAAGGAATACGGAGATATTGATTCAGAATATAGAACTGAACAAAATAGCTTTGCTCGTATTTTTCAAAGAAATTCAGGCGCAAATCAATATTTTGAAGTTGAAACAAAGGATGGTAAGACTTTAGAATTTGGTAATACATCAAATTCTAAATATATAATACCCGGCACCGCCAATCCTTTTTCATGGTATTTAAATAAAGTTACTGACAATAATGGGAACTTTATAGAATATAATTATCAACAAATTGAAGGTGAAATACTATTGAAAAGTATAGAATATACTGGAAACGGAAGTTTCGATCCATTAAATTCTATTACATTTTACTATGATAAAAGAGATGATAAGAAAGAATACTTTGTAGTTGGGAAAGAAATTAAACAACAACATATCCTAAGAAAGATTTTAGTAAGAACTAGTGATAAAGTAACTAGAAAATATGAATTCAATTATTTTCAAGATGTAAATGACGAGAGTTGCCTAAATGAAATTGTTGAAAGTAACGGAGCAGGAGAGCAATTTAACTCAACCATTTTTAATTGGGGGCAATTAAATCGTTTTAACAATACTGTTAATACATCATACGTAAAACCTTTAAGTATAAGACACCCATGGGAACAAAGCTATACTTCGTGTGATCTAAATCAGGATGGTTTAACAGATTTAATAGGATTTTTTCCTTATGAAATTAGAGTTCCGGATGACAGTGATGATGGTTATAATGTAATTTCTCATGATAATGATTATGTTCAAACATATTTAGCTAAACCAAACGAGGATGGAAGCATTTCTTTTGAATCTTTTGGATTTAGTAGTTTATTGCCGCCATCTGTAGTTTCTCGTTCTTTCGCTCAAATAAATACTCGTCCTATGGTTGGGGACATATGGGGTGAAGGAAAGGTTGATATTATTTTTCCAATGTATGAGGATTTATTTAATACAAAAATAGGATTCAATTTTATTAATAGAACTATATCAGGAAACATTCCTGGATATGGAGTGGAAGTAGAACCGGAAGAATTTCCATTGTATACGGTAGATGATATTGAAAATAACGGTAGAGATAATATTATTGTTTTAGATAAAGTGTCTCATAAATTAACTATTGTTGAATCAGAAAATGATTTTCAAGACCAGTTGTTTAATGAGATAAGTGTTACACTTGCACTCAGTAGTGATCCAGAAGCTCTATTTACTGGTGATTATAATAACGATGGATTTAAAGATATCAGAATAGTAACTGAAACAGAAATTTTAACGTTAGATCTTACGGAAGATTTAACAGCAAATCCAACAAAATCTGTATCTTATCAAAATATTCACCATCGTTTTTCCAGACAGGGAGATTTTAATGGCGATGGTTTATTAGATATTTTAATTATAGGTAATCAATACGAATCGAGTATAGTTGCGTATAGTATTGGTTCATTATCTTTGGATATTAAAACTCTCACATCTATAAAAGGTATAAACGATACATATACTTCTAAAGATAATGATGAAGATAATATTATTGTTACTGATTTTAATTATGATGGAAAAACAGATTTTATATTATTTGATTCAAGATATACTGCCTTTGATCATGATTTTGATGAATTTGAAATAAAATGGTATGTCTCTGATGGTGATGGATTTCATGCTGTAGAGCAAACTAAAACAACAAACAAAGACCACACTAATAGAGATTTATATGTAACAGGAGACTTTAATGGTGATGGTCGTTTAGATTTCTTGAATTATGGCTATGAATGTTACAATGGAACTAGTTATACAGATGGTTGGCGTTCATATAGTGATTTTAATGATAATTTCGAAGCAAATCGTGTAAAGTCAATACATAATGGTTTTAACCACAAAACTGAATTTAAATACCGTCCGTTAAGTCACGATATATACGATGGAGAATCCATATTCTACAAAAAAGGATCTTCAAGTATAGATAATGTAATTCATCTCCAGTTTCCATTATACATGGTTGAGACTATGACAGAACCAGATGGTAAAGGTGGATTTATTAATACAAGTTATACTTATGAAGGTTTTCGAGCTCATAACCAGGGAAAGGGCATATTAGGGTTCGAAAAAGTTACTGCGTATAACGACAAAACTAAATTTAAAACAATATCTTCAAATGCAATAGATCCAACGTTTTTTGTACTTAGTAACCAAACAAGTAAAATATATTATAACGAAACCACATTAGTATCCGAAAATACAACTAATTTCGGTTATGAAACATTTACTGAAAACCCCAAACTCATTTTTAATCATCCAACTACTGTTGTAAATGAAAATAAATTAACCGGTGTAAAAATTACAAAGAATAACTTTACTTACGATACGTTTGGTAATCTTTCATCTCTTAATGAAATATATAAGGAAAGTGACGATGTTGTTGATGTAACCATAAATACTTCAAATTCTTATTTAAATATTGATGACGGTGTAAATTATTATTCAAGATTAACCTCCACAACTGTTACTAAATCCAATTTAGTTGATTCAGATGACATCAAAACTTCAACATACTCATATTATACTGATGGTAACCTGGAAACAAGTAATTCTTTGGGAGTAACGGTTACCAACAATTTATATGATCAGTTTGGAAATGTAACTAAACAAACAACAAGTGGTACGGGAGTTGAAAATCATGTAGTTACCTATACTTATGATGCCACAAACAGGTTTGTTAAAACAACAACCAACGAAGAGTTGAGTCAAACAAGCACAGCAGAATATAACAACCTGGGGCAATTAATTTCAGAAACCGGTGTTGATGGCTTAGCTACCAAATATGCTTACGATAACTGGGGTAAACTAAAAACAGTTACCAATCCTAACGGGAAAAAATCGAATTACAGTACTGACTGGGATCAGATTGATGGATTTAATTTCTATACTTTGGAACAAACGGATGGAGTACCCGACGTTAAAACTTATTTCGACAATTATGGTAGAAAAGTAAGAACAGAAACAACTTCGTTTGGAGGATTAATGTACTCAGATATTGAATACAACAATAAGGGGCAAGTTGCTAAAACAATTTCGCCTTATTTCCAAGCTTCGGGTTACTCGACCATACATATCACAACATATAATTATGACGAATATGGCCGTGAATATAGTGTTACAAAAAATAATCTAACAAAATTAACTAACTACACTTTTGGGAGCAACGATGTTGAAGAAGTATTCCCTTCTGGAAAAACAAAAAAGAGCTACTTAGATGCTACAGGGAAAACCTTCCAAATTACTAATGCGGGTGTTGACATGTCCTATCATTATTGGAGTGATGGACAGCTTAAAGATGCTTCTGTAACAGGTTCCGGGTCACAAATCGATTTAACTTACGATAATTATGGAAACCGTCAATCTTTAATCGATCCCGATGCTGGTAATTATGGTTTTACTCACGATGTTTATGGGCGTCTAATAAATAAGACCAGTCCAATTGGAATTTATTCTGCAACATTTGATACAAAAGGTAGATTACAAAGCGAAACGGAAGGTGGTAATAACATAACTTATACTTATGTAGAAAATGGTAATGGAATAAATCAGGTTAAAGCCATTTCCGATAATGGTGTTGAGTTCCAAAGTTTTGAATACGACGAATACGACCGAATAAAGAAGCTTACCGAGCAGGTTGGTGATATTTCTATGGAAGCAAGTTATCAATATGATGAATATGGTAGAGAATCTGCAATTAATTACCCTCAAGGGTTTGGAATTAAATATTCTTATAATCCTGGTACGGGTGAGCTTATTGGAATAACAACAAACACTGATTTACCTATTTGGAACTTAGTTGATATAAATGAACACGGGCAAATTACCAAATATAACTCTGGAAATGGCTTGCAAACTGAATTGATTTACGATGCAAATAATTTCTTAAGTAGAATTAAAACCGGAACAGTTCAGGATTTAACTTATGTTTTCGATCACAATTCGGTTGTATTGCAAGAGAGAACTGGTTTGATAGAAGGAATGACTGAGTACTTTGATTATGATAACCTAAATCAGTTGAAAAATGTTACAGCCAACAGTAAACCGCAACTAAACCTTACAATGACATATGATGAAAACGTTGCCGGTAGGATGGAATCAAAATCTGATATTGGAGTATTTTCATATACAAGTCCGCGTCCGCATGCTATAACTGGTATCGATATCTCAAATACTAGTTATAATCCGGTTACCACTGATACAATTATCTATACTTTATATGGTAAAGTTTCCCGGATTGAACAGGGACAGTTTGATTATGATTTCACTTATGGTCCAGACCATCAGCGTAAAATGATGGAAGTATACCAAAACGAAACGTTAATACGCAAAGTATATTACTTTGGGAATTACGAACGCCACGAAGAAGTAAGTGGTACAACACATCTGTTTTATATATATTCGCCAACTGGTTTAACAGCTATTTATAAATTAGCAGATGGGGCGAGTACAGGTGATTTGTATTATATACACAAAGATCATTTAGGTTCAATACAGATTGTAACCAATCAAAATAAAGCTGTATTAGCTCGATATTATTACAATGCATGGGGTTTAAAAAGTAATTTGGATGTTGCTACGGGTACGTTGATTCAAGCAAACGATGATTTACCGTGGTTACATCGTGGATATACTGGGCACGAGCATTTATCCGAAATTGATCTGATTAACATGAATGGTCGAATGTACGATGCAGATTTAGGTATGTTCATTAGTCCTGATCCACATGTACAGTCACCTGATCATCCGGTTAATTTTAATAGATATGCATATGTTTTAAATAATCCATTAATTTATACAGATCCGAGTGGTGAGTTCTGGAATCTTGTTATCGGAGCTGTAATTGGAGGAGTTGTTAACTGGGCAACAAATGGGGCAGATTTTACTTGGGAAGGACTTGGATATTTTGCGGTTGGCGCGGTTGCAGGTGCTGCAGGTGCAGGTATAGGTAGTGGAGTAAGTTCAGCACTTGCTGGAGGAAGTTTTAGTTCTGGTTTTGTAAGTTCTGCTGCGGCCCAAACAGCAACAACAGGTTTTACTTCTGGCGCTGCAATAGGTGGTTCTTCAGGTTTTGCAGGTGGATTTATAACCGGAGCAGGTAATGCATGGCTTGGAGGAGATTCTTTTGGTGAAGGTTTATGGGAAGGAACAAAAATGGGATTAATTTCTGGCATTTCAGGAGCTACATTAGGGGGTGTTGCTAGCGGATTAATAGCAACAAATAATGGTATGGATTTCTGGGATGGCGATATAACTTTAGAAGAAAGAATTAAAATAATTGAAAGCAATATTTCTGAAAGTGATAGACAATTAGGTAGTATTAAATCTGTTAAAATTGGCAAAAGAATGGGGAAAGCAGAAGGAACTACATACAGAGGAGTAAGAAACTATGCAAAAGATGGAACAGTTTATTATACAGATAATACTATTGAATTAAAAAAATCTACTGTTAGAAGAATATGGAAAGGAGATGTAAGAGGGATGGAAATTTTGAAACACGAAATATTTCATTCTAAAGATTGGGCTTCAGGTTATCATCATAAAATATATAATGGAATTGGTTATGAAAATAATCAACTTGTCAAATGTAATATGGAATTCAGAGCTTTCTATTATAATTATAAAAACTCTGGACTAGGTATATTTAAAACTTCGTATCAAAAATGGTACAATGAATATTTTAGAATTTTATCAGAATTAAATATAACCCACTAAATTACAATGAATTGTAATTAGTCATCCCGCTCCCGCGGACTTGCAGTCCGCGCGAGTAATGAAAACGAAAAGGAACGGATGGTATATCCGTACCAACTTTAAAAGTAAAAACATAAAAAATAAAAATATGAAACTAAAAATTATAATAATCGGCTTATTGGCAATGGCAAGTATAAACTGCCTTGCACAAAGCATTGAGTATACCTACGATGCTGCTGGTAACCGCTCAAGTCGTAAGGTTATTCCTGCAGGTCCGCCAAGTGCACCAGCACAAGAACAAACAAACGAACCTTTCAACAATAACAACGAAGAAAAACAAGAACTGGAAGTTTACAACGATATTGTTGCCGAAACTGAGTTAAAAATTTACCCAAACCCAACACGTGGGAAACTAAAAATAGATATTGTAAATTATGAGACCAATACAAATGGTAATGTAAAGGTTTTCGATTTAGGTGGACGTTTGGTTTACACAATTAACAACCTAAGCCAAAGCATGGAAATTGATATTACCAACGAGCCGGCAGGATCGTATATTATGGTAATAGTAGTAAACAACCAAAAATCGGAATGGAAAATTATTAAGCAATAGCTTTCTAATTTGAACCTTTAATAAATTTGGTGTTCATACTTCGACAGGCTCAGTATGACAATCTTGTCACCCTGAGCTTGTCGAAGGGTGTAAATATTTAGAAGATATTTAAGAGTTATCAAATAGTTTCAAATTAGTGTTTGAAAATTGAAAATTACAAATTAGCAGCGTATCGCGCTGCCCAGCTCGCGCGGATTTGTAATCCGGGCGTTTTATGTAAAAATGAGATTTGTATAATACTAAATCAAAGTATTTTTCATCTTTATGCAGCTTTTCTATTTTCTTTATATTTCATTATTTTTTATTGTCTTATAATCAAAATAATACGATAAAAAATGTAAAAATTAACCTATCCTTATCACCCTTTTTTATTTTTCATGCGTTTTATCATATAGAAGTGTAAAGGAGGAGTATCAAAAATGAAAAATTCAATAAATAGCTTGCATTTATCAGATTTTTGTCTCTATCTTTGTATAAAGATTTCAAACATCCTTCACAAAGGGCGTTTGATTTATAAAGAAGAGGGGAGAGATTAGGCTCTGAGAACCTCTGGCAACCAGCTCAAAAAGAGTGTTGGTGCCAATACCTAGCCCAAATCTGCCAGCTGGCGGAGGGAAATTATAAACTAAACGCAAAAATCATGTTTAAAGATTTTTTTTGTAAAAGTTATTCCGTATTGGGTTTTGTAATTGTCAATCGCTTTTGGTTCAACAATTTTACAATGCCGCTTTTGCCTATGTGCATGCGCTAGCCGGAGAGTAGATTAATGTCTTTCCGAAGTAGCTCAGTCGTCATTCTGAATGAAATGAAGAATCTATTTTAAGTAGTTTAAAATGGAATGCTTCGATAAACCTGCCTGCCAAGAGGCAGGCTCAGCATGACAGCATTTTAACTTTAACATTTCTAAGCGTGAAATTATAAAATAGGCAAATAATGAAAAATTTAAAATACGAAACGTTACAAATTCATGCCGGACAAGAACCTGATCCGGCAACAGGAGCAAGAGCAGTTCCCATTTACCAAACAACATCATATAATTTTAAGGATTCAAAGCACGGTGCAAACTTATTTGCGTTAAAAGAATATGGGAATATCTATACCCGAATTATGAATCCAACAACCGATGTATTAGAAAAACGAATTGCATCCCTTGAAAATGGCAAAGCAGCATTAATGGTAGCTTCCGGTCATGCAGCACAATTTATTGCCTTGAATAATATTTTAAGGCAAGGCGATAATTTTGTTGCTTCTCCATACCTATATGGAGGTTCTTACAATCAGTTTAAAGTATCATTTAAAAACCTGGGAATTGAAACAAAGTTTGCCAAAACAGATAGAGTAGAAGATTTTGAGCCGCTAATTGATAAAAATACAAAAGCTGTTTATCTTGAAACCATTGGGAATCCAGGATTCTCTGTACCTGATTTTGAGAAATTTTCGAAGTTGGTAAAGAAATACGATTTACCTTTAATTGTTGATAATACATTCGCAGCATGTGGTTATTTATGCAGACCAATTGACTATGGAGCCGATATTGTTGTAGAATCTGCTACTAAATGGATCGGAGGGCATGGAACCAGCATAGGTGGAGTTATTATTGATGCTGGAAAATACAATTGGGGGAATGGTAAATTTTCACAATTTACCGAGCCTTCGGAAGGATATCATGGATTAAAATACGCTGAAACATTTGGTGAATTAGCTTTTATTATTCGTGCAAGAGTCGAAGGGCTGCGTGATTTCGGTCCGGCTATCAGCCCATTTAACTCTTTTTTATTGCTACAAGGATTAGAGACTCTTTCTTTACGAGTTCAAAAACATTTAGATAATGCACTGCTTTTAGCAGATTGGCTAAGCAAAAATAAAAATGTTGAAAGCGTTTGCTATCCTGGATTAGCAGATGATTCAAATCATAAGAATGCATCTAAGTATCTAAAACATGGGTATGGAGGTGTGTTAGCCTTCGAAATTAAAGGAGGAATTGAAAAAGCAACACGTTTTGTAGATAACCTAAAACTTGTTAGCCACTTAGCTAATGTCGGCGATGCTAAAACTCTGATAATTCTGCCAGCAGCAACTACACATCAACAATTAACTCCAGATGAGCAATTGAAAGCCGGAGTAACACCCGGATTATTGCGCGTTTCGGTTGGTTTGGAACACATTGATGATATCATTGCAGATTTTGAACAGGCATTTGCAAGAGCTAGTGTCGAAATTGAACAATCCGATGAGTACGAATTGCCTTTGGCTACCTAAGTTATTTATTTGTAGATATGAAGAAGCATATATTTCAACATACCGGAAAGTTCGTATTAGAAAACGGACAATGCTTGCATGATATTCAAATTACATATCATACGGTCGGAAAATTAAATAAAACCAATGATAATGTAATTTGGGTTTGTCATGCTTTAACGGCAAATTCTAATGTAGCAGAATGGTGGCCAAATATGGTTGGCGAAGGATTATTGCTTGATAAATCTAACTATTTTATTATTTGTGCAAATATATTAGGGTCTTGTTACGGGACAACTGGACCTTTATCAATAAATCCATTAACTGGCGATCCGTATTACCATACTTTTCCTCTAATAACTATAAGGGATTTGGTGAAAGCACATGAATTACTCAGAAATAAATTAGGTATTCGTAATATTTATAAACTAATAGGAGCATCAATAGGAGGGTTTCAGGCTCTGGAATGGAGTATTATTAGTCCCTCTTTAATTAAAAATCTTGTAATTATTGCAAGTGGTTCTTTTGCTTCACCTTGGAATATTGCGTTTAACGAATCACAAAGTTTAGCAATTCACGCCGACCCTACTTTTAGAAATAATTATAATAAAGCAGGATCGTCAGGATTAAGAGCAGCAAGGGCTATAGCTTTACTAAGTTATCGAAATGCAGCTGCTTATAATTATAGTCAACAGGAAACAGAGTTAAATAAACTAGAATGTTTCAAAGCTATTTCATATCAAAGGTACCAGGGAGATAAATTAGTACAGCGATTTAATGCCTTTTCTTATAATACAATAAGTAAGGCTTTTAATACGCATAATGTTGGCAGAAATAGAGGTGGTATTGAAAAAGCTTTAGCAAGTATCAAGGCAAAAGTGCTGCTAATAGCTATATCTTCTGACATACTATTTTATCCGGATGAGATTAAACTAGTCCATCAACAAATAAAAGGTTCAAAATATATTGAAATAGAATCATTTTATGGGCACGATGGATTCCTGATTGAGACTAAACTATTAACTAGAACTATTAAGAACTTTTTGAATGTTAAAAATCAAAGATTAAAATATGAATAATAAAATAAATATTGGACTTTTTGGTTATGGAGTTGTAGGCGAAAGCCTTCACCATGTGCTTAAAAATAGCAAAACTGTTGATGCAGGTGTAAGTAAGATCTGTGTAAAACAAAAGGAAAAAGAAAGGGGCTTAGCCAAAGAATACTTTACTTTTAATAAAGAGGACATCATTAATGATAAAGACATTAATCTTGTAGTAGAATTGATAGATGATGCTGATGAAGCTTATGATATTGTAAAAAGATGCTTGCAAAATAAAAAAAGTGTAGTATCCGGAAATAAAAAAATGATAGCTCATCACCTGGATGAATTAATAGATTTACAGGAAAAAAATAATACGGCTTTATTATACGATGCATCTGCATGCGGTAGTATTCCAATTATCAGAAATATTGAAGAATACTACGATAATGATCTATTGAAATCAATAACCGGAATTTTAAATGGATCTTCAAATTACATTCTTTCAAAAATATTTAATGAAGGTTTAAATTACAATACGGCTTTAAAACAAGCGCAAGTGTTAGGTTTTGCAGAAAGTAATCCCGGTTTGGACGTGGACGGATTCGATTCTTTGTATAAGCTAATTATTATTGCAACGCATGCTTTAGGGACTTTTGTTAAACCTAATGAAGTTTTTAATTACGGGATATCAAATATAAAAGAGGAAGATATTCAATTTGCACGCGAGAAGAACTTTAAAATTAAGTTGGTAGCACAACTAATAAAATCGGATGATGAATCCTTTACCATGTTCGTAATTCCTAGATTGGTTCGTCCTGATAAATACATTTATAATGTTGAGAATGAATATAATGGAGTTGTGATTCAAGGAGAATTTTATGATAAACAATTTATGTTTGGTAAAGGAGCAGGAGGTTATCCAACCGGTTCTGCTGTGCTTTCAGATATTACAGCCAGGTCGCATAATTATAAATATGAATACAAAAAACAGAAGTATTTTAAACGTTTAAAATACAAAGTTGACCATGAAATAGAAATTTATTTAAGATATAATAACGTTGTGGATTTTGGTTATTTCGAATTTGAGTTTATCTCAGAAAAATATTCAAGCCAAAATAATAATTATGTTGTGGGTAGAATTAGGCTTTCAAAACTTTTGAAATTAAAAACTGTTTTACCAAAACTGGATATATTTATGGCTTATATCAGAAATTAATACCAATAGGAAAAATGTAATAGAACATTTAAATCCATCGGCATTAAGCACAATAAATCGAAATTTTTAATTATGCTTAATTTGACTTTGATATAAGCTATTTTGTAAATTAGAGTAAAAGTTGTTCAGGCTTCGACAGGCTCAGCCTGACAGCTTTAGTTTAATAAAAAATCATTAATGTCATTCTGAGCCCGCCTGTCCGGCAGGCAGGTTTATCGAAGGATAGACATTCTTAAATAATAAGTATGAAAAAGTATTTCGTTTATATTCTTAAATGTGCTGATAATTCCTATTACACTGGAATTACAAACGATATCGATAAAAGATTAGTAGAACATAATAATAGTGAAAACAGAAAAAACTAAACTTTTTCAAGAAGGCCTGTTGAACTTGCTTATGAAGAGTCTTTTCAAAACCCAAATGATGCTATAATGTGGGAAAAAAGAATAAAGGGATGGTCGAGAAAAAAGAAAGAAGCATTAATAAAAGGTGATTTTGAGGAACTAAAAAGATTATCAAATCAGAAAAATCACACTTCGACAGGCTTGCCTGCCGGATAGGTAGGCTCCGTGTGACAATTAAATTGTTGTAATTTCTTGTCGTTCTGAGTTTATCGAAGAATGAACAAGAAGAAAATGGAATAGAATGAATTTACTCGAAAAATTAAAATCGGAACTAAAAGAAAGAATTTTTGTGCTTGATGGAGCAATGGGTACAATGATTCAATCATATAATCTGGATGAGGATGCATACAGGGGCGAAAGGTTTAAAAAAATTAAACAACCAATAAAAGGCAATCATGATATACTTTCTTTAACACAGCCAAAAATAATATGCGAAATACATAAGTGCTACCTTGAGGCAGGTGCAGATTTAATAGAAACAAATACTTTTAATGCAAATGCTATTTCTTTATCAGACTATGGAATGCAGGATTTGGCTTATGAATTAAATCTAGAATCTGCAAGGATTACTAGAAGAGCTATCGAAAAATTTGGAAGAAAAGATGGGCATTCGAATTATGTAGTGGGATCTATGGGGCCAACTAACCGGACAGCTTCAATTTCTCCTGATGTAAACCGGCCTGGTTTCAGAAACATAACTTTTGATGAACTAAAAGAAGCATATTCGACGCAGGCAAAAGGTTTATTAGATGGCGGAGCTGATATTTTATTGGTTGAAACTATTTTCGATACCTTAAATGCTAAAGCGGCATTATTTGCAATAAATGAAATTGCTGAAAGCAGGAGTGTTGTTGTTCCGGTAATGGTTTCAGGGACAGTCGATAAGAGTGGAAGGTTGCTGGCCGGGCAGGTTATTGATGCTTTCTATAATTCTGTCGCACATGTCGATTTATTAAGTATTGGATTAAATTGTGCTTTTGGGGCAAAAAAATTACGCCCATTTATTGAGGAGTTGTCAGGTATCTCAAAGTTTAATGTTAGTATACACCCTAACGCCGGTTTGCCAGATTTGTTTGGTAAATACCATCAATCACCAAAGGAAATGACAAGCCTAATCGAAGGAATGTTACAAAATGGAAATGTAAATATTGTTGGAGGGTGTTGCGGCACAAATTGTGAGCATATTAAGGAAATTACTAAAGTTGTAGCAAAGTATAAACCTCGAAAACTACCTGAAATTCAGTGTAGGACTCAATTATCAGGATTGGAATCTGTAATTGTTTGTGAGGGAAGGAATTTCGTGAATATTGGAGAACGGACAAATGTTTCAGGGTCTAAAAAGTTTGCCCAGTTAATTCGTGATGAAAATTTTGATGCAGCATTAAATGTTGCCAGGCACCAGGTAATAAATGGTGCTCAATTAATCGATGTATCAATGGACGATGCAATGATTGACGCAGAGAAAGTAATGCCGGAATTTTTACGTTTAATTGCGTCCGAACCAGATATTGCAAAAGCTCCGGTTATGATAGATTCTTCAAAGTGGACGGTAATTGAAGCTGGTTTAAAATGCCTTCAGGGAAAATCAATTGTCAATTCAATAAGCTTAAAAGAAGGAGAACAAGATTTTATTGAAAAAGCTAAAAAGATCTATGCTTATGGGTCTGCAGCAATTGTAATGCTTTTCGATGAGCTTGGGCAAGCAGATACGTTCGAAAGAAAAATTGAAATAGCTGAGCGTTCCTATAAAATCTTGACAGAAAATGGTTTTCCTCCTGAAAATATTATTTTCGATTCAAATGTTCTGGCAATTGGAACAGGCTTGCAAGAACACAACAATTATGCTGTTGATTTTATTAAGGCCGTAAGATGGATCAAAGAAAACCTGCCGCACGCAAAAACCAGTGGTGGAATAAGTAATTTATCTTTTGCTTTTCGTGGTAATAACAGGGTGCGTGAAGCTATTCACTCAGTGTTCTTGTACCATGCAATAAAAGCTGGGTTAGATATGGGTATTGTGAATCCGGCAATGCTCGAGATTTACGATGACATTCCTAGGGATCTTTTACAACTTACAGAAGATTTAGTTTTAAACCGAAGGATTGATGCAACACAGCGATTGTTGGCTTTTGCAGATAAAAATGGTTCACAAGGAAAAATAGAGGAGAATTTTAATGAGTGGAGGAAAAAGCCCGTACAGGAAAGAATCAATTACGCTTTAGTGAAAGGTAATTTAGATTTTATTGAACAGGATGTTGAGGAAATCAGGAAAAGTTTCAAAGTGACATTAGAAGTAATCGAAGGACCTTTGATGGAAGGGATGGGCATTGTTGGAGAATTATTTGGTTCAGGAAAAATGTTTTTGCCACAAGTAGTTAAAAGTGCCCGCGTAATGAAAAAAGCAGTAGCTTATTTATTGCCATTTATTGAAGAGGAAAAAAAGTTAAGTGGCGATTTATCATCTAAAGGAAAAATATTGATTGCAACTGTTAAAGGGGATGTTCATGATATAGGCAAAAATATTGTAAGCGTGGTTCTTTCTTGCAATAACTATGAAATTATTGATTTGGGCGTGATGGTTCCTTCTGAAACCATAATTGAAACAGCCATTAAAGAGAATGTTGATATTATCGGGTTAAGCGGGTTAATTACACCTTCATTGGATGAAATGATACATATAGCAAAGGAAATGCAAGGGAATAATTTTAAAATTCCTTTGTTGATTGGTGGCGCTACAACATCAAAAATTCATACGGCATTAAGAATTGCACCGGAATACTCAGCTCCGGTGGTTTATGTAAAAGATGCGTCACGAAGTGTAAATGTCGTAAATAATTTGTTGTCAGCTTCAAAAGAGGATTATCTAAAAGAATTACATGAGGATTATCAAAAATCAATTGAAAAATACGAAAAAACAAAATCCGGAGCCAAGTACTTATCACTTGAGGAAGCAAGAAATAATAAAATAAAAATTAAATGGGCTAATTATGAACCCAAAGGCCCGGCTTTTTTAGGTTCAAAACTCTTAGAGAATTACCCCATTAAGCAATTAATAAAATATATTGATTGGACATATTTTTTCCATCAATGGGATATTCCAGGCCGGTATCCTAAAATCTTCGACGATCCTGTAAAAGGAGATGAAGCAAAAAAACTTTATGAAGATGGACAAATAATGCTTGATAAAATTGTTCAAAAGAATATGCTTAAAGCGAATGGTGTTTTTGGATTTTATCCGGCAGTTTCCAGAAATGAGGACATGATATTATATAACATTAATGGTTCAAAGAAACTGGTTGATTTTAATTTTATTAGAAATCAACGAATAAAAAATGACAATGAACCAAACTTGTGTTTGTCAGATTTTATTATACCGGAATCAGAAAACCGGAAAGATTTTATAGGGTTATTTGCTGTTACGGCTGGTTTAGGTATCGAAAAGTGGGTAAAGGAATTTAAAGAAGCAGGAAATGATTATGATGCCATTATGTTGAAAATTCTTGCTGACAGGTTAGCGGAAGCTTTTGCTGAAATGCTGCACGAGAAAGTTAGAAAAGAATATTGGGGGTATTCTACAGATGAAAAGCTTTCTTATGATGAGATACTTCATGAACGATATCGTGGAATTCGTCCCGCTATAGGGTACCCATCATTGCCAGACCATACCTTAAAGAAACAGTTATTTGATTTATTAGATGCAGAAAACCAGGCTAAAATAGAACTAACAGATAATTATATGATGGTTCCCCAAGCAGCAGTAAGTGGATTTTACATTGCTCATCCGGAATCACAATATTTTAATGTTCAGAGAATTTCACAAGAACAGGTTCAGGATTATGCAGTACGCTCTGGTATAAGTATTAATGAAGCTGAAAAACGTTTGGCCCAGAATTTAAATTATAAGTAAAGAAATACCCTTCCTAAATCCTCCCAAAAAGGGAGGACTTGATTAGAATTATTCCCTTCCCCAATAGGGGAAGGGTTATGGATGGGGCTAAAATATTAACGATGAAAGTAATCAATAAAATAAAAGAATCGAAAAAAACGCTGTTCACTTTTGAGCTTTTACCTCCTTTAAAGGGGCATACTATACAAGAAATATATGATACAATTGACCCTTTAATTGAATTCGATCCGGCATACATTAATATTACATATCACCAGCAGGAAGTTCAGTATAAGCAAAGGTCCGATGGTTTAATGGAACAACGTATAATTAGAAAGCGCCCAGGAACCGTAGCTATAGCTGCTGCTATACAAAATAAATATAAAATTACCGTAGTGCCACACATGATATGCGGAGGGTTTACAAAAGAAGAGACCGAAGATGCCTTAATCGATTTACATTTTTTAGGAATTAATAATTTGTTGGTTTTAAGAGGCGACCCTGAAAAAGGAAAAAGAAAATTCATTCCTGAGAAAGGTGGGCATACCTATTCAAGTGAATTGATTGAGCAAATTATGAGATTGAATAAAGGAAAATATTTGCACAAAGAAATGGAAGATGCTATGCCAACCGATTTTTCAATTGGTGTAGCCGGTTATCCAGAGAAACATATTGAAGCCCCAAATATGGATACTGATTTAGAGTATTTAAAACTAAAGATTGATAAGGGAGCAGAATATGTTGTAACTCAAATGTTTTTCGATAATAAAAAGTATTTTGATTTTGTTGAGAAGTGTAAAAATAAAGGAATAAATGTACCAATCATTCCGGGTATAAAGCCAGTTTCTACTTTAAATGATAGTTCATTGTTGCCACAAACATTTAATATTGATTTACCAAACGACTTAATTAAGGAAATAAAAAAATGTAATACAATTCAACAAGTTAGGCAGGTTGGTGTGGAGTGGGCAACTATGCAGTCTAAACAATTGATAGAGTATGGTGCACCGGGAATTCATTATTATACTTTAGACCAATCTGATAACATTATGAAAATTGCAAAAGGAGTTTTTTAAACTAAGCATTAAAAATGAAGTCTTATTATATTCAGTAATTAATGCTCAGATTAATTATTTACTCAAAAAATTATTACTATGAAAAAATCTATTCATCAAATTATAAGTTTATTGCTAATCTTTTTTGTATTTGGTTGCGATCAAGTAACTCAAACAGAAATATCAGAAGAAGTACTTGAAATTATGAAAGATATTAATAGTGAGGAACTTTATGCTTTTGTAGATACTTTAAGCTCAGATAGGTTTGAGGGTAGATTATCTGGCCATGTCGGATATGATAAATCAGCTGAATGGGTTATAGAAAAATTTAAACAATGGGGCGTGAAGCCTATAAATGATGAAATTGGATATTTACAAAAATTCCCACATCCGTATAATGATGTATTTGAAGGGTGCTTTGTTCAGATGATCGATGAAAATGATCAAATAATTAAAAACTACGAATATGTAGAGGAGTTTATACCTGGTTCTACATCAGGTAATGGAGAAGTAAAAGGAGAAGTGGTTTACATTGGATATGGAATAACTGCACCAGAGCTTGGTTATGATGATTATGCTAATGTAGACGTAAAAGGAAAAATTGTATTAATGGAGCGAGAGTCTCCGGTTAATGTCAGTAACGATGATTTTTTAAAGTGGAGACCTTATACATTTCATCAGTATAAATTAGTGAATGCCTACAAGCATGGCGCTGTGGGAATGCTTTATAATTATCACATTGCCAATCCTAATAATGAATACATTGAAAATTTTGTATTCTCTCACATCGGTAAACAGGCAGTACATGATATTTTCGAAAATACTGGATTTACACATCAGGATGTGGTTAAGGAAATTGATTCATTATTAAAACCAAAATCATTTAATACCAACAAAATATTTAAAATAAAGAATAATACTTTAAGACACCCTGATGGTGTGACATCCAACGTAATTGGATTAATTGAAGGTTCTGATCCTGAACTTAAAGATGAGTACATTGTTATTGGAGGCCATTTAGATTTTCTAGGTAGATGTTACGAAATTATGCCAGGAGCAAATGATAATGCATCAGCAGTTAGTGTGATTCTCTCAATTGCTAAAAGACTTTCTGATCCAAAGATTCAATTAAAAAGGTCAGTTATTTTTGTAATGTTTGGAGCTGAAGAAGCGGCAATAAGGGGAGCTCAGCACCTTTTAAAAAATCCTGTCGTACCAAACGAAAGCATTGTTGGATTATTGAATTTAGATGGAGTCGGTATTGGAGATAAAATCTGGGCTGGTTTTGCTAAAAACTATCCAAATTTCTATTCATTCATAGATGAATCTAATTCCAATTTTATTAAGGCTCATATAAGTGCCGATACAATTAATAATATATCCAGACCTAGATTAGATGCTGCGTTTTATGATTGGTATGGAATCCCAACTCTAACATTTAGCGCTTATGGAGACCTTCCTCAAAATAAGGCCTACAGGTATCATACAACATATGATAACATATCTAATATTACTCCGGAGATAATGGAAAGCTTATCGAAGATTTTATTTCTTTCTGTTGTCAAAATTGCAAATGAAGAACAATTAGAATTTAGAAGAGGAGAACTAAAATCTGAGTTTATAAAAGGGTACGATTTTTACTCAATAGTTGAAGAAAATCTGCAATAATTTTCTTAAACAAAAATCGTATATAATATTTGTAATTATTCAATATCTTTGCAATTCCGAAAAATAGTATTTCGGGTTTGTAAAATAGTGGAGGGTAATTCATTAAGCTATGAATAACATAAGAAATTTTTGTATTATTGCTCATATTGATCATGGAAAGAGCACTTTAGCTGATAGGTTGTTACAAGCAACGGGGTCAGTTTCCGAAAGAGATTACCAGGACCAGTTGCTGGATGATATGGATTTGGAGCGAGAGCGGGGAATTACAATAAAAAGCCATGCAGTTCAAATGAATTATAAGCATCAGGGGAAGGATTATATTTTAAACCTAATTGATACCCCGGGGCACGTGGATTTTTCTTACGAAGTTTCGCGTTCAATTGCAGCTTGTGAGGGAGCGCTATTAATTGTTGATGCAACGCAAGGAGTGCAAGCTCAGACCATTTCCAATGTATTTTTAGCAATGGAGCATGATTTGGAAATTATTCCTGTTCTAAATAAAATGGATTTAGATGCCGCTATGCCTGAAGAGGTGAAGGACCAGATTGAGGAACTAATAGGTTGTGAACGAGATGATATTATTGCTGCCAGTGGAAAAACTGGAATTGGTGTTGAAGACATCTTAAGTGCAATTGTAAATAAGGTTCCAGCTCCGCAAGGCGACCCAAATGCTCCACTGCAAGCTCTTATATTTGATTCGGTTTATAACCAATATCGCGGAATAGAAGCGTACTTTAAAATTCAAAATGGAACCATCCGAAAAGGAGAGTTGGTAAAGTTTATTGCTACAGGCAAGGAGTATGATGCTGATGAAATCGGAGTGCTGAAATTAAAGCAGGAACCAAGGAAAGAATTAAAAGCAGGTGATGTGGGATATATCATATCTGGTATTAAAACTGCAAAAGAGGTTAAAGTTGGAGATACTCTTACAAGTAAAGAACGCCCTTGTGAAGAAGCAATTGCGGGGTTCGAGGATGTAAAACCCATGGTTTTTGCTGGTATTTACCCTGTAGATGCAGATGATTATGAAGATCTTCGTGAATCAATGGAAAAGCTACAGTTAAATGATGCATCTCTTACTTTTGAACCGGAATCTTCGGCAGCATTAGGATTTGGTTTTCGGTGCGGATTCCTGGGATTATTGCACATGGAAATTATACAGGAACGTTTAGATCGTGAATTCGATATGGACGTAATAACAACGGTACCAAATGTTTCATATAAAGCCTATACTACAAAAGGTGTTATGACAGAAGTTCATAATCCTTCCGGCCTACCATCTGTTACCGAATTAGATTATATTGAAGAACCTTATATTAGAGCTCAAATAATTTCACAATCAGAGTATGTTGGGCAGGTTATGAAATTGTGTATTGAGAAAAGAGGAGAATTGAAGAATCAGATTTATTTACCAAACGATCGAGTAGAGGTTTCATTCGAAATGCCTTTGGCTGAAATTGTATTTGATTTTTATGATAAATTAAAGAGTATATCACGTGGTTATGCTTCGTTCGATTATCATCAAACAGGATATGAAAAAGCAAACCTCGCAAGGCTAGATATTTTATTAAATGGTGAGATGGTGGATGCTTTATCGACTTTAATACATAGAGATAACGCATACAACTTTGGTCGTAGGATGTGTGAGAAGTTGAAAGAATTAATACCACGCCAACAGTTTGATATTGCAATTCAAGCAGCAATTGGAGCAAAAATTATAGCACGAGAAACTGTAAAAGCAGTTCGTAAAGATGTAACGGCGAAATGTTATGGCGGTGATATTACGCGTAAGCGAAAGCTATTGGAAAAACAGAAAAAAGGAAAAAAACGAATGCGCCAGGTTGGTAACGTAGAAGTGCCGCAACAGGCATTCCTGGCAGTTCTAAAATTAGACTAATATAAAAATCAGCCATCCGTTTTGGATGGCTTTTTTGATTGCAAATATTTTGAAGTAAATTTGTTATAATGGTCATAAATCAAAAACAAAGAAATCAATTTATTAAAAAGGCGTCCTGGGTAGGCATTATTGGGAATACCATTTTAGCTATTGCCAAAATAATTGTTGGATTTGTATCCGGAAGTTTAGCCGTTATTGGCGATGGAATTGAAACCGCAACCGACATTGTAACCTATTTGATTACCTTGGTTACTGCCCGAATTATGAATAAACCGCCAAATTATAAATATCCTTATGGTTATAACAGGGCAGAAGCAGTTGCTACCAAAGCATTAAGTTTTGTTATTTTTTTCGCTGGCGCACAATTGTTTTTATCTACCCTGTTAAGGTTAATCAAGAATGAACCGCATCAAATTCCAACATTTTTAGCGATTTATGTAACAATATTCTCGATTCTTTCAAAAGCTGGTTTGGCTTATTACCAATTTAGAATTGGTAATAAGATTCAAAGCAAGATGATTACGGCAAATGCGAAAAATATGAGAAATGACATCCTTATCTCCTCATCTGTATTGTTAGGGTTAATTTTTACACAAATATTAGATTTTCCCGTTCTGGATTTAATTACAGCTATGGCTGTAAGTACATGGATTATGAAAACAGGTTTTGGGATTTTTATGGAAACAAGCCGGGAGTTGATGGATGGAACCGATAATCCGGAATTATACTATGAAATTTTTGATGCCGTTGAAGAAGTAGGTGCGATAAATCCTCATAGAGTAAGGATTAGAAAGCACTCAAATATGTATACAATTGGTCTGGATGTTGAAATGGATGGATCTTTAACTATAGAAGAAGGGCATCAGATGGCAAAAAAGGTTGAGAAAAATATTAAAGAGAAGGTGGAAAATGTTTACGATGTTTTAGTTCATGTAGAACCTAAAGGAAATGTAGAAAAAGAAAAGTTTGGTTTATCTCGCGGAAATATAGATGACGAATGCGGAAAGAAAAAGAAACGTAATGCAAAATAAGTATCAAAAACCTACTGGCTCGTACATCAGTTTTATGAGTAATAAAGTAAAAGGGTATGGTGGAATTAATTTAGCACAAGGAATCCCCGGGTTTAGCCCTCCAAAAGAACTTACCAAGATTTTAAGTAAAATATCAAACCATAAGATACATCAATATGCACCTGGCAATGGCAATAATGAATTGTTGGATTTATTAGTTAAAAAATATCAAGGAGAATATAATTTTTGTAAAGAAGATTTTTTAGTAACACAAGGCGGAACGGAGGCATTGTCTCTCTTATACATTTATTTTAATAAAATAATTTCTAAGCCCTTTTCTGCTTTGGCATTTGACCCCGTTTATGAGAGTTATAAATATTTACCGAGTATTTTTAATACTAACTTTGTTTCATTTTCCTTTAATAAAGATTCATCCATAGATTTTAAAAAACTCGAGAATATTTGTAAAGAAAAGAAAGTAAAAGTTATATTTCTAGGTTCACCGGGAAATCCTTATGGAAAGATATGGACAAAAGAGGAAATGCTATCGTTAATTCTATTAAGCAAAAAGCTTAAAATTTATATTGTACTTGATGCAGTCTACAGGGAACTTTACTTCGAGAATACTCCGTACATCCCTCTAGATCAATTTAATCCAAATTTATTTTATACAAATAGTTTTTCAAAATTATTTTCAATCACCGGATGGCGGATCGGATACTTGATAGCTCATCAAGATCACATGGAAAATATAAAGTCCATTCACGATTACACAGGCTTATGCGCACCATCTATCTTACAGCAAGCGATCGTTGAATATTTGAAACAACATGATTTCGGAAATGATTACATTTCAGGTTTAAGAAATAAATTGAGTTATTCATTTAATCATTTGGCCAATGAGCTAAAGGAACTGGGATTTAAAATTCCGGAGGCAAAAGGCGGTTACTTTATATGGGCGCAGTTACCTGAAAAATATAAGGATGGATTTAAGTTTACAATTGATTTATACGAGCAACAAAAAGTGGCAGTAATTCCTGGAGAACATTTCTCAGAAAATGCAACGGATTATATTCGATTAAATATAGCACGGGAAAAAGAAGAAATTAAAGAGGGGATAACTGGAATAAAAGCTTTTTTTAAGTATAAATGAGAAATATGGTAAATGAAAAGTTGTACTATCTATTTACTTAAAGAATTGTTTTAAAATAGTTATTGCCCTCCAGTCAAGAAGATTTAATATTAGTGTTCAACGAAGACTAGTTTCAATCTTGCATAAACGATAGGTGGCTCGCAAATGGCATTCTAACTTAGAATAAACTACGGATTTTTAAGTAAAACAATTTCAAAATGAACCTTTGTCATTTCTTGAACTAGTTCAACTTTTCTTTGTTTCTATATTTATAAGTTTGATTTAGAAAATAAATTTTAAATAATAGAATTATGAAAGTAATAAAAATTATCTATTGGATTAGTACGGGTTTTTTAACAGCATTAATGCTAATGTCAGCTGGCATGTATTTTTTTAATCATGGACAGGTAAGCGAAACGTTTTTAAATTTAGGATACCCGGCTTATATTATTTATCCTCTTGGTACAGCTAAAATTTTAGGGCTTTTGGCTATTTGGACAAGAAAATCCATTGTATTAAAGGAGTGGGCATATGCAGGTTTTTTCTTTAATACTTTATTAGGTTTCTCTGCCCATATTATGGCAAAAGACGGTGAATTTGCAGGTGCTTTATTTGCGATTGTTTTGGTTTTAACATCTTATTTCACAAGCAGAAAGGTATTTGGGAAGTAATATGGAATTACAATAGTTTTAAATAAAGTACAAGGCTCTATAATTATGTTAATGGTGTTTAGTAGTTAGTTAAACTGAAACCAACTTCGTTTAGGTTTTTCCAGTATTTAGGATAACTTTTAGCAACGACATCCGGATTTTGTATTACCAATTCTTTAGTTACAATTGATAAAGGCGCAAAAGCTAATGCCATTCGATGGTCCTCGTATGTTTCTACAAAATGGTTTTCCGGAATATTTATTATTTCATTTCCTTCCCAGCTAATTTCGGTTGAAGTTGGCTTTAAATGAATCCCTAGTTTTTCAAATTCGATAACCAATGCTTTAATTCGGTCCGTTTCTTTAATCGAAAGATTGTCTAATCCAGTTAACCGAAAGGGGATATTTTTAGCAACTAAGGTAGCTGCAATAGTTTGAGCTAAATCAGGGCAATCAGTAAAATCATATTCGAAATATTTGCATGAAGTTGGGATATTTTTAATTCTAATTCCAAAATTAGTAAATACTGAGTCAACACCTAAAGTTTTAAATAATTCTGTCAAAACCGAATCGCCCTGTAAACTATTTTTCTTTAATCCGGTAAGCTCAATCATTGAATCCTGGGATAACGAAACAATCTCAAACCAGTAAGACGCAGATGACCAATCACCTTCAACTATTAGTTCCTTTGCTCGGTATTCTCCCACTTTAACTTTAATTATATTTCCATTCCATTCTGCTTCAATTCCAAATTCTTGCATTAATCTGATAGTCATCCCGATGTAATCTTTAGATAGAATCCTATCTTCTATTTCTATTGCAAAATCTTTATCTAAATATGGAGCAATCATCAATAAGGCGCTGATATATTGGCTGCTAATATTCCCTTTGATTTTTACCGGTTTGGAACTTAGGCTTAACCCTTCGATTTTTAACGGTGGATAACCTTCTTTTTCTAAATATTCAATTTTAGCGCCTAATTCGCGCAAAATGGTTACTAACTCATTTATTGGACGCTGCTTCATGCGTTCACTTCCCGTTAAAATCCTTTCTCCCGGAGTTATTGAAAAAAAAGAAGTTAAAAAGCGCATTGCGGTTCCGGCTGCTCCAATATCGAATTTGCTTTTTGACAAATCATTTAATGCTGTATTTAAAACACTGGTGTCATTGCTTTCCGATAGGTTTTTTATTTTAAACCTTTCATTACAAAGAGCTCTAATGATAAGTGCACGGTTTGTTATACTTTTGGATGCCGGCAAAGGCATAAAACTTTTTATTTCTTTAGATGGTGCAACGATTTTTACTTTCATATTAAAGAGTAGTATACCAGTTCAACGTTTCAAAAATATCTTCTTTACAACAGTTTGTGTTGATTTTTAGTTTCCCGAAATCTTCCAGTAAAGTAAAGTTGATATTAATGCCTTCATTTTTCTTATCATGCTTCATCAAATTAAAAAGCCTTTCAAAATTTGGCTCTGAAATATTTAATTTTGGGTAAGCTTGAATCATGTATTTAACGATGCGATCCATTTTGCCTAATGGAAAACCACAGACTTTATTTGAAAGGTAAACCTCACAAATTATACCATGCGCAACAGCTTCGCCATGTAAAACTTCGTTTGAAGTAGCCATAAACAAGCTCTCAAAAGCATGCCCGAATGTATGCCCAAAGTTCAAGGCTTTACGGATTCCCTTTTCTTGAGGGTCACCTTCAACAAAATGATTCTTAATGTTTATTGACCGGGCTATTAATTGATTTAGTTCTTTGTAACCGGTTTGCTTAATGTCATGAAGAATTAAGTTTTTCCAGTCTTTTTCATCAGAAATTAAAGCATGCTTCAGCATTTCAGCCCATCCGGAAAGAATATTACCTTTGTCAAGAGTCCTAATAAAT
This sequence comes from Bacteroidales bacterium, assembly GCA_028282585.1. GTDB lineage: Bacteria > Bacteroidota > Bacteroidia > Bacteroidales > UBA12077 > UBA12077. The sequence goes on from JANQHR010000113.1 coordinate 69,316, forward strand.
GAGCTGTCAATAATGACATGTTTAGGGTGGTTAAAAACTCCTATTTCGTTTTTCAGCCCTAAAAAATTTACTCCTGTTTTACCGCCAACGGAAGCATCTACCTGGGATAATAAAGTAGTTGGAATATTTATAAAATCCATCCCACGCTTAAAAGTAGATGCGGCAAAACCTCCTAAATCTCCAATAATCCCACCACCCAGATTAATTAGTAAAGAACTTCTGTTTGCACCATTTTCAGTAAATACATGCCAAACTTTTTCTAATTCCTTTAAACTTTTATTTTGTTCTCCACTTTTAATTTCAATTAAAATATAACTTGGTGGTTTAATAAAAGGCTTTATTCTGGGAAGACAATGTAATTTCGTATTTTCATCAACCAATACAAATATTTTTTTCCCCGGGTACTCATTCAACGTATTATTTAAAATAGGCTGAATATCAGTGGAGATATAGATTTTTGAAAATTGAGTTTCTAATAACATTAAATTGTTAATTTAAGCTTAAATGTACGAAATAAAATTACGACAGTTTTATAAAATAAACATATTACAAATAATTATGTATAGCAGAGAAAGTTAATTATCTTTATAGACTTTAAGATTTAATTATGATTTTTGATAATCGAGATATCATTCTAAGATTAAATAAAAGGAGATATATTCTTATATTAGTTTATGTAACATTAATGGTTATATTCTTTTTCTCAGGTTTTTTTGGAGAAAATCAAAGGATAATTTTGGCTATTTTAATAAGCGTTATATATATTATTTATAATATCGTTTCTTATCATATCAATTTTAGTTATTTTTCATTTAGAGATGATCAGGAATTTTTAATGTTCAGGTTTGTCTCGATGCGCCCATTTGATAGTAATAAAAAGGCAGTTAAAATAAGCAAAAGTGATTTTGCAGGTTTTAAGTTTGAAAAATCCTTTTTTGGATTTAAGGAAAACCTCATTTTAAATATTAAAACTAAAAAGGGTATTGCTAACTACCCGCCAATTAGTTTAAGTGCACTTTCACAAAAGCATAAGTTAATGCTTAAACAATCTCTTAATCAATTTGTTTGAGATTTAGATTTTTAGTAGATAGCTGGAAATTTAGTTTTTAAAAAATGTACTTAAACTGGTTTTTAAAATGTGTTTAATATCATATTTTCTGGTGATAATTTTCTTGCATAAATTAAATATTAAAATATACATTTGCCGAACATTTTTAACGAGTAATATTTCTAGTATTTATCATTAAATAATATAAAAATGAATGTAGATAAATTAATGCTTCAATTGGAGCAAAAGCATCCGGGAGAATCGGAGTATCTTCAGGCAGTACGAGAAGTTTTAGAATCAATCGAGGAG
>JANQHR010000114.1 GCA_028282585.1 Bacteroidales bacterium
ACATTTTTTATCAATTTCATCTTAATACCATACTTTTTTTATCAAAAAGACAATAACCAAAACTTATTTGAAACCAAAAATAAAAAAGCGGCATAAAAACGAGACTGCCTTTTTGGACAGCCTCTTTTTTTTATTTAAGAAATTATTTCTTTTTTAGACTCGATTTTCTTACAACGAGTTCTGTATTGAGAATTGTGGTTACAGGACCATAATTTTCATCGCTTTTTATTCTTTTCAATAACATACGCGCAGCGTGTTGTCCCATTTCAAAACCTTTTTGATCAATTGTAGTTAATTCAGGATCAGCTATATATGATATAAATGAATTTGTAAAACCTGATATGGCAACATCTTCAGGTACTTTTCTATTAATTGATTTAATAGCTTTCATAGCACCAACAGCTGTTAAATCATTCACAGCAAAAATACCATCAATACTATTGTATTTACTTATCAATTCCGGAATTAACCTTATTGCATGATCGTGACTATCACATATTTGTACTGAATAATCTCTTGTTTCAATGTTAGCATCGCTGAGTGCAGAGAGAAATCCTTCTTTTCTTTTAACTCCTATATCCAAATTTTGAGGGCCGGCTAAATGAATTATGTTTTTACAACCATTTTCAATTAAATGTGCAGTAGCTTTATAAGCTCCATCAAAATCATCCACTAAAACTTTATCAGCAGTTACTATATCACACGATCGGTCAACAAAAACCATCGGAACTCCTATTTCTTCCACATTCTTAAAATGATCAAAGTTTAAAGTAGTTTTCGCCATAGAAATAATAAAACCATCAATATTACTTGATAATAATGCTTGTATATTATCAACTTCTTTATGATAAGATTCATCAGACTGTGCTATTATTATATGATACCCTAACTCATTAGCAATTTTTTCAATACCGCTTATTACCGTTGAAAAGAAATAATGTATTATTTCAGGAACAATAACACCTATTATTTTACTTTCTTTTTGTAATAGGTTTAAAGCAATTTGGTTTGGCTTATAGTTTAATTTTTTGGCTAATTCCCGAACATTTTTTTTTGTTTGAGGATTAATATCGGGATGATCTTTTAACGCTCTGGAAACTGTAGAGGGAGAAATATGTAAAATTTTAGCTATATCTTTTATGGTAACTTGATGTCCCTTCATTTTAAACTAAATCATTAAATTTTTGTTATGAAGAAAGAAAAACTATTTTAATTCTCAAATATTTTCTGTAAAAAATGTTAAAAAGTTTGTAGAAATAAAAATTTACAGGAGATTTCTATTTTGTTTTAAATCCTTTTCGCAAACGTTTGAAATAATACTTCTAGGTAGTTTTATGTGGTCTAATGTACTGATTATAAAATATTTTGCTATTGAAGTTAGCGCTGATTTTTTGTAATTTTAACAATAAATTAATACTGAAATTTAATAAAAAAGAAACTCGATGAAAAATTTTCGTTTTAAGCTATCTTTATTTTTCTTCATATTAGTATTTCCGGGACTTATCTCAGCTCAAACAACTATAACAGGTGTAGTTACTGATGCTGAAGAAGGTATAACATTACCGGGAGTAACGATATTAGAGAAAAATTCAGGAATTGGTTCAATTACTGATATTGAAGGAAATTACTCTATTGCAGTACCCGGTGACGCAGTTTTAGTTTTTTCTTATGTAGGGTATAAAACTCAGGAGATACCTATAGGAAACCAAACTATAATTAATGTACAGTTACAAAAGCAAATCGAATTATTGGAAGAGATAATTGTAATTGGTTATGGAGTTCAGAAGAAAGAAGATAAGACTGGTGCAGTGGCACAAGTAAAAGCTGCTGATTTAAGCGGAGGTGTTGTTACTGATGCAATTCAAACAATTCAAGGGAAAACAGCAGGTGTTTTAATTTCAAAAAAAGGTGGTGACCCTAATGAAGGTTTTTCTGTTAGAATTAGAGGTGCTTCAGGATTTGAAACTAGTACTCAACCATTATATGTTGTTGATGGGGTACCGGGTGTTGATCCGACCACTGTAGCTCCGGAAGATATAGAAACTTTCAATATTTTAAAAGATGCGGCATCTACTGCTATTTATGGTTCACAAGGTGCAAATGGTGTAATAATTATTACTACTAAGAAGGGTAGTGAAGGAAGTTTTAAAGTGCATTTCAACTCAAAGGTTTCAATTGATAATGTGGCAAAAAGATATGATTTATTAGATGCCGGAGATATTAGAGAATATGCACAAGGATTGCTTGAAGAAGCACAAGTGACAAATCCTCAGTATACTATAGATAGTGTCTTTAATGATGGTGGAGCAAATACAGATTGGCAAGATGAGATATTTAGAACAGGGATAACACAATCCTATAACATTGGTTTTTCCGGTGGAACCGAGAAGAATTCATATTATGCTTCAATTACACAAGCTGATTGGCAAGGTGTAATGAAGGGAACGGAAAAATCGAGAACAATTGCAAAGATTAACCTATCACATAAAGCGTTAGATGATCGTTTGATGCTTTCAGGGAGTATTTCTCAAACATTTGAACAAAATGATTATGAGAATTATGATGGTTGGGATAAAGACGATATTATTTATCAGGCTTTAACCAGAAATCCTACCGATCCGGTTTATGAGGAAGATGGTAAAACACCTTATCAGACTCTACGTGTTTTTAACTATGAAAACCCGATTGCCGTGATTGAACAGGTTGATAATACGAGAGATTTTAAAAGTTTTCTGGGAAATTTTAAAGCAGATTTGGAAATAACGAAAGGTTTAGTGGGTAGCGTAAATGTTGGATACAATCGCGATGATTACGAACCTGACTATTTTAGACCAAGCGGTATTTACGCTTCTGCGGACAATGGATATGGAAAAAGACAATATGAAAATACTGTAAAAAAACTATTAGAGGTTACGGGTAATTATGTTAAATCTTTTTATGAAATGCATAATGTAGATATTATGCTTGGATATTCATGGCAGGAAAAAGAAGTTGATGGATTTTTTGCTCAGGCAACTAATTCACAATCAGATTATTTAGGAACCGATAATTTAAAAAGTTTTTTAGAACTTAATCACGGAGATATAGAATCATGGAGAAGAAGAGAGAATTTAATAGGTTTCTTTGGTAGATTACAATATAATTTCAACCAAAAGTATTATTTAGCAGGTTCACTGCGAAGAGATGGTTCATCTAAGTTTGGAGAGAATAATGAGTGGGGATGGTTTCCAACAGTTTCGTTAGGATGGAATTTACATGAGGAAAGTTTTATACAAACCTTGGACTGGATAAATCAGTTAAAACTAAGAGCAAGTTATGGTATTTCTGGTAATCAGGAGTTTGATCCTTACCAAAGTATTTCTGCTCAGGAAATCGACGGAATTACAGTTGATCCCGAAACAGGAAAAGATGTATTAATATTTAGACAAGCATTAGCAAACAATCCGGAATTGAGATGGGAGGAAACTACTGAATATAATGTGGGTATTGATTATGCAGTATTTAACACTCGTATAAATGGTAGTATAGAATTTTACTATAAACTTACAGATGGCTTATTAGGTAGGTTCACGGCAGATCAAACTATAAATGAAAATGATGATGAGTGGGCAAATTCAGGTCAGGTGTCAAACATGGGTCTTGAGTTTTTCGTACAAGCATTTGCACTTGAAAAATCTAACTTAAAGTGGAAAACTTCAATAAACCTCTCATTTAATAAATCTGAATATGTTGATTTAGGAAAGCATGACGGAAAAGATGGATTCATTTCAGGAAGAGGATTAGTTGGAGATGAAAATTATGTTACTGGAGTTATAGAAGGTGAAGAAATAGGCTCTTTTTATTTACCTACATATGTTACATTGCAGGATGGTTTGTTTATATTTAATTCTGAAACTGGTGGTTTTACGGATAAATTAGTTGATGCAAAAAGAACTATCGTTGGAACTGCAGCTCCAAAATTTGAGATAGGTTGGTCAAACTCTTTACGTTTCTATGAAAATTGGGACCTAGATTTTAATTTCAGGGCCTGGATAGGAAATGATGTATTCAATGCTACAGAAATGCTTTTAGATAGCCCCGACTTACCTTCTTTAAATGCTGCACCTTCAGCATTAGATTGGGAAGAGCAAGGACGTATTTCTGGTCCTACAGTAGCTGACATATATGTTGAAGATGCTTCTTTCTTAAAGTTAGATTATTTATCATTGGGTTATAATTTTAACACAGATGGATTGAAGTGGTTTAGTAACCTAAAAATCTATTTTGCTTCAAATAACGTATTTACTATAACTGGTTATTCCGGAATTGATCCTGAAACAAGAGTTGACGGAACCTCTTTTGGTATAGATTATTTTAATGTATATCCAAAAACGAGAACATTTACATTTGGTATTAATGCAACATTCTAAAATATAAGAACATGAAGAATATATTTTATATAATAGCAATCTTTTCCATAGTTGGACTTGCTTGCACAGATTTAACCGAGGAATTATATGATGATATTCCAACTGATATATACCCGGAAAATGAAGCACAAGTTGCATCAATTACGGCAAATGCTTACGTTGGACTCAAGCCTCTTGCTGATGATGAAGGTTGGTGGTTTTTGGCACAAGAAATTTCTTCCGATGCATTATGTGCCCCTACAAGGGATGCAGACTGGTTTGATGGTGGTAAATGGGTAAATGTACATTATCATGATTGGACTAATGATGATGAATCAGTAAACAGAATGTGGGATAAATTGACCGATGGGGTTGTTAAAGCAAATACTACAATTGAATTTTTAAAAGATTTGCCATCAAGTGAGATTATAGGTAAAAAAATTGCTGAAGTTGAGACTGTGAGGGCATTTTTTCATTATTTACTGATTGATAATTTTGGTGATATTCCTTATACTACAAGTATTTCAAATGCTGTTGAAGATCCTTTTAAACTTAAAAGAGAAGATGTTTATGATAGTTTAGTTACAACGTTAGAAGGGAATCTTTCAAAACTAAAAGCAATTGATAATAAGTATTTAGCCACTCGCTATTTAGCTTTCTCATTACTTGCAAAACTTTACATCAATGCAGAGGTATATACTGGAACACCTCAATGGGCAAAAGCAGATGCATTTATCGATAGCGTGTTAGCAGGACCTTATAGTTTGGCTGCAAATGTAGAGGATCCTTTTGTAACAAATAATGAAAACTCTTCTGAGATAATTTTTTCTATACCTTACGATGAAGATACTTATGAAGGGTTTAGATTACATATGCGTACGCTGCATTATCAGCACAATTTAACTTATGATATGCCTGTAGGACCCTGGAATGGTTTTGCAGTGACACCAAATCATTTTGATACATATGAGTTAATTGATAAACGTAGAGATGCGTATTTTATTTTCGGACCTCAATTTGATGTTTCTGGAAATATAATTAATGATGGAGTTACAAATCAGCCCTTAGATATTGATCCTTATTTACCCGCATTATATATGACAGCTGCAAATTATACCCCAATGGAAATTAGAACTTCAGGGGCAAGAATTGGGAAATATGAAATTGCAATAGGAGCAAAAGAAAACTTAAGTAATGATTTTCCATTGTTTAGAATTACAGATTTTCATTTAATGAAAGCAGAAACTCAGATTCGTTTATTTGGTGCTGGAAGTGGTGATAATTGGATTAATCCTATTAGAACAAGAGCTGGAGTTACAACATGGGCGGGAGCCGATTTAGATGACTTACTGGCTGAAAGAGGAAGAGAATTATGGGTTGAGGGGCATCGACGACAAGATTTAATTCGTTATGGAGAATTTACTAAATCTTGGTGGGCCAAAGGAGATGATCAAGGAGGTATATCAGGTGACGAGTCTGTTAAGATATTTCCAATACCAAAATTTGCGACTGATGCAAACCCTAATCTATTATTAGATCCACAATAGGAAATTATTAAATTAATTATTAACTAAAATTCATAACTATGAAAAAAAATGTTTTTAAAAAAGTGTTTAACCTTTCTTGGTTGATTTTGGCAGCCTTGTTAACATTCACTGCATGTGATGATGATGACGATGATGATAATGATGATATTATTGTACTTGATGGTATATATATCAAAGGAGATGCAACTGCATTAGCTGAATTTGATAGCAAGGGACGGTTTGAAGTTACAAAAAATGAAATTACTCAAGAAGACAGGGCCAGCTTATATGAAAAGTATATTGCTGTAAGTGCTACCGGTGGTTTTAATATTGTAATGGTTGCGGGAGAAACTAGAACTACCTATGGGCCGGGTGCTGATTTTGCCGTTGTTGCTGAAGCGGATAAGATTACGGATGAACCTAAAGACGTAGATTTTAGGAGAGGTTCTTACATGGAAACTGAAACAATGTTTACAGTTCCAGCTGATGGTTTGTATCATGTTGTAATTGACACTGAATTAATGAAAGTTGCTATTATGCCTGTAATCTGGGGTGTAATTGGTGCTGCTACTCCTGATGGATGGGGAGGTTCTACCGCTATGACTGAACCTGCTTTTAATAACGAAACTATGGCTTTCTCTATCTCAGATATGGAATTAAGAGGTGGCGACTGGAAATTCCGTTATTCTAATGGCTGGAAGGTTGTACTTGACACTGTTGTAGAATTAACAGGAGGAGATAAAGGAGTTCGAGTGAATACTAATTTTGGTGGTGCTGTAGATGCTTTAGTTTCTGGAGGAGACAACATTGTAAATGAGGATCCTGGTGTATATACTATTACAATGACATGGGAATTAGGCTCGGGACACACGGCAACAGCAACAAAAACAGATGATCTTCCATTAACTAATTGGGAAGGTGTTATCTGTGATGCTGTTGGTGATGGAGTAAGTGTCGACAATGTTAATGCGATTCCAGATCCAAGTGGATGGGCATGGGGCAACAAACTATTGGCTGATGGTCCTCCGGTTAAAGATGGAGATGTTTATACCTGGACCTGGACTGGGATCATTCTTGAAGCAGATTCTGGTTTCAAGTTAAGAACTGAAAACGGTGAAGCACCTGCTAGTGGTGGGGCTAACTTTGATGCTGGTTTGGAAGCCGTTGATCATGCAAATAGTTCAGCAAATGTAAATCCTGATACTTCAGGAGACTTAACTGTAACTGTTAAGGGTACATATGATATAACTCTTACGATTGATGCAGCTGATAGCGATGCTAAAGTAATAACAATTAAAGATTCTGCTAAATAAACCTTATAGAAGTCTTTGAAGGCATGCATTGCATGCCTTCTTTTCAAATTTATAATAGTTTAAGATATGGTTTTAAAGTGTATAATATTATCACTTTTAGTAAGTTTATGTTTTGGTTTTAACAGTTCTTCACAAGTAATTACCGTAGATCCTGAATTTCCAACAATTAATGATACTGTTACAATTTATTTTGATGCTTCAAAGGGTAATGAGGAGCTAATAGATTTTGATGGTGATATTTATGCACATACCGGACTAATTACAAGTAAAAGTTCGGATAATACAGACTGGAAATATGTAATTGCAGGATGGACAGAAAATACTGAAAAAGCAAAACTTACCAGGGTAACAACGAATCAGTACAAATTGGAGATACAACCAAATATAAAAGAATTTTATGGTGTTGCTGAAGATGAAGATGTTTTAAAAATCGCATTCGTGTTCAGGAATTCTGATGGTTCTAAGGTTGGTAGAGATGACGATGGTGGCGATATTTTTTATGACATTTATGAGGATGGACTAAATGTTAATATTTCTTCTCCCACAGATGATTTTATTATTTTACCGGGTGAAACAATTCAAGTTGAAGCTTCTTCAAATGAATCAGATAGTATGTTCCTTTATATTGATGATGTATTAATTTCAAAAATTGAAGGAAATACTTTATTGTATTCCTATACTGAGAATAGTCCAGGTTCTCATCTAGTTAAAGTACTAGCCAAAAACATTGACAATACCAAAACCGATTCGGTTTATTTCTTTGTTCGTGGAAATAACAATATTGCTGAACTACCAACAGGTTGGGTAAAAGGAATAAATTATTTGGGTGATGATTCTGTTGGGTTGGTTCTTTTTGCTCCACATAAAGAGTTTGTATTTGTTATTGGGGACTTTACCGAATGGAGGCTTATGGACGAATTTTTAATGAATCAAACTCCGGATGCTGAATATTATTGGTTAGCAATAAGTGATTTAACCCCGCAGAAAGAATATATTTTTCAATACTATATTGATAGCGAATTACGAATTGCTGACCCATATACAGAAAAAACAAGCGACCCCAATGATAAGTATATCTCGGAAAACACCTACCCGGGATTAATCGAATACCCTGCATCTAAGACACAAGGAATAGCTTCAACCTTGCAAACAAACCAGATTGAATATAAATGGAAAAATAATGATTATGTGCTGCCTGATAAAGAAAATTTAATTATTTACGAATTACTGGTTCGAGATTTTCTTGAAGCACATGATTATAAAACATTAATAGATACGTTAGATTATCTTGACACTTTAGGAATAAATGCAATAGAACTCATGCCTTTTAATGAGTTTGAAGGTAACGAGAGTTGGGGGTATAATCCAAGTTTTTATTTTGCTCCGGATAAATATTACGGACCTAAAAACGATTTAAAAGCATTTATTGATTCATGCCATGGAAGAGGAGTTGCTGTAATTATGGATATGGTATTAAATCATTCATACGGACAGTCTCCTTTAGTACAAATGTATTTTAATCCTTCGGCAGGAGAATATGGACAACCAACAGCAGAAAATCCTTGGTATAATGAGCAATCTCCCAATAACGTATTTTCTTGGGGGTTTGACTTCGATCATGAAAGTAATTATACAAAAGAATTCGTGGATAGTGTTAATAGATTTTGGTTAGAAAATTATAAGATAGATGGGTTTCGATTTGATTTTACCAAAGGCTTTACAAATACTCCTGGTGACGGAGGAGGTTATGATATTTCCAGAATTAATATCCTAAAAAGAATGATGCTTAAAATTTGGGACTTTAATCCTAATGCATATGCAATTCTTGAGCACTTTGCCGATAATTCTGAAGAAGAAAATTTGGCAAATTTTGGTGCTATGCTATGGGGTAATATGAATCATGAATATAATGAGGCCACCATGGGATATTCATCTGATATAAGTAGAATTTCATATAAAGAAAGAGGCTGGAATTCTCCTCATTTAGTCGGTTACATGGAAAGTCATGACGAGGAACGTCTCATGTATAAAAATATTCAGTATGGCAATTCGGTTGATGGATACAACATTAAGGACTTATATACGGGCCTAAATAGAGTAGAGTTGGCAGCGAATTTTTTTATCCCGGTACCAGGGCCTAAAATGATATGGCAATTTGGAGAACTTGGATATGATTATTCAATTGATTATAACGGTAGGGTGGGCAATAAGCCAATTAGGTGGGATTACTTTACATCTAATAGAAAGCGCCTGTATTATGTTTTCAAAGCACTAAATAATTTAAAAACAAATTATGAAGTTTTCTCTACAACTGATTTTGAATTATCCCAAACTGAGAAATTAAAAACTCTTCATTTATTTGGTGATGATATGGATGTTGTGATTCTGGGAAATTTCGATGTTGAAGCAAAGGATATTAATCCCAATTTCACAAATACGGGCAGTTGGTATGAGTTTTATTCGGGAGATACATTAGATGTATCTGGTACTGATGATTTGATATCACTTGAAGCCGGAGAATATAGGCTTTATACAAGCATAAAACTAGGTGATCCGGGAATACCAGCTTCTTTATTTAAAGCAAATAAAGTTGATAATTTATCTCTAAATGTTTTTCCTAATCCTTCTGTGAGTACATTTTACTTTGAATTAGGATATAATAATAAAGGAGATCTATACATATTTGATGTTCAGGGTAGATTGAGGTATAAAAAAGAAAACATCACTGAAAACTTATTAGAATTTGATTCTAGTAATTTTAATAATGGAATCTATTTCTACAAATATGTTTCTGATGACAGAATATATACAGGTAAAATGCTTAAAAATTAGTTCTAATTAACTTAGTATATAATGGGTGTTAAATTTAGTTTTTATAGTTTGTTAATAATCTTCATATCGATTTCCTTTGGGTTTGTTATGGCTTACTGGCGGTTTAGGGGAAGGATCGCCAGTTTAAAAAGCCTTGCTTTCTCCGATGATTTAGGAATATACAATCACAGGGAACTTAAAAAGAAATTAAGATCTCTTATTAAAAATCCTGATATTAATTCATTTGTGTTTGTATTAATTGATATTGACCGGTTTAAGAATTACAATGATCACTATGGTTATGATAACGCAGATGCTTTACTTCAAGAATTTGTGGATATAACGAAGAACTTTATCCGAAAATCGGATATGTTTTTTAGATATAAGAATGGAGATGAGTTCGCACTATTGTTTAGAAATACCGGTTCAACGGAAGCAAAAGAAATTGGAAACAGGTTAAGAAGAGCTATTGCAAATCATACCTTTCACTTAGACGATCACGATATCAACCTTACTATAAGTATGGGAATTACAAGCTGTCAGAAAAGTGATAATCCTGATAATGTGAGGAAGAGAGCAGAGCTTGCTTTATATGAAGCTAAACAATCAAAAAACACAGTAGTTCTTATTGGCGAAGAACAAAAAAAAGCAGACCTCGTATATTAAGGCCTGCTTAAGCTCTTATTAAGAGCTATTTAAATACTTTATAATCCCAGGCTGCTAAAGAATAACTATTTGCAAACTCTTCATCTGTAAATAATTCACTTAGATTTGAACCATCGATTTGATTTGCAAATTCAAATTCAACTTCTTCTGCAGAGAGGTTTAGTATTGTTATTACTTTATGATCATCCTTAACTCTTGAAAAGGCAAAGATATTGCCATCGGCATTGGTTTCAATTCTTTCCATTGTACCGCCAAAATTTCCATTCCACAAAGCAGGATTTTCTTTTTTAAGTTTAAGTAGAGCAGAATATAACTCATCAAAATGGCATTCTTTGCTCCAGTCAATCTCATCTTTTTCGAAAAATTCCAAGCGTTTATCTAAACATGCTTCCTGGCCGCTATAAATTAATGGCATACCTGGTATTGTAACAGATAATACAGCAAAGGCTTCCGCTGCATCTCCCAATCTTTCTTCAACAGTACCATTCCAAGAATTTTCATCGTGATTACTTATGAAGTGCATTCTGTAATCAGCGAAATCATAATCTGTTTTTTCTTTTTCTAATCTTTCAACTAAATCTTGAATAGTTTTTTTACCTTGTGCTATTTCGTTAAAAATATGATGCATTCCCCATGCATAGGTCATGTCAAAACCGTTTTCGTGTAATTCAGGTTCCCAAGCTTCGGCTAACATAAACACGGGTTTAATTTTATCAAGTTCAGTTCTTGTTTTATTCCAGAAATCAAAAGGAACCATTCCTGCTACATCGCAACGATAGCCATCAATATTAAATTCCTTAACCCAATATTTTAAGGCTTCAATCATATAATCTCGCATTTCCGGAACATCGAAATTAAAATCTGCAACATCGCTCCAATCATCCACAGGTGAAACAATTTCGCCAGCTTCATTTTTAGTATACCATTCGGGATTGGTGTAAATTAATTCGTTATCCCAAGCAGAATGATTTGCAACCCAATCAATAATGATATACATATCCATTTCATGGATTTTTGCTACCAGGCTTCTGAAATCTTCTTCAGTTCCAAATTCAGGATTAATTCCGTAATAGTCTTTTACAGAATAATAACTACCTAAAGTACCTTTTCTGTTTTTTTCTCCGATAGGATGAATTGGCATTAACCATAAAATATCGGTTCCAAGTTCTTTTAATCTTGGTAAATGTTCAGCAAAAGCATTAAATGTTCCTTCAGGAGTATACTGTCGAATATTAACTTCATAAATACTCAGGTTCTTGCTCCATTCTACGGGTTCAACTTTCTTATCTTCAGCACTTTGTTCTTGGTTGGTTGTGGATGGTCCACAGCCAGTTAAATACGTCAATGTTATAGTTAACATTATCAAGGACATAGCCCTTTTTGTTAAATTAATTTTTTTCATGTTAAATAATTTTGAATTTTTGTAATTATAAGCTCCCTAAATTGTGATATATCAAGGCATTTTGTTATTTTTGACAAGATTAGTTTTTGCCTTTTAAAGATAATAAAATTTTGATGAAAAACTGCATGAAAAGCAGACTAATTAAAGAGAATAGAGCGTTTTCTTCCCTAGTTAAAATTAGTTTAATAATCATTAAAAAAAGATTACAATGAAACGTGTATTAGTTGCAACTGCAGGAGGAGATTGTCCTGGGCTTAATGCTGTTATTAGAGCAATTGTAAAAAGGGCATCTCAGGAGCGTGACTGGGAGATTTTAGGTAGTATCCAAGCTTTCAATGGAATATTGTGGGAACCAACTGAGGTTAAGATCTTGGATGAAAAGGCTGTTGCTGGAATCCACTTCCAGGGAGGAACAATAATTGAAACAACAAACAAAGGAGGGCCTTTTGCATGGCCTATAAAGGATAAAAATGGCAAATGGACAACTGTGGATCGTTCAGAAGAGATGATTCGTAAGTTGATGTACATGGGTGTTGATGCGGTTATTAATATTGGTGGCGATGGCTCGCAGAGAATTTCTCAAGCTTTATATGAGAAAGGTTTGAGTATTATTGGCGTTCCAAAAACGATTGATAATGACTTGTCTGCTACAGATACAACCTTTGGTTATCAAACTGCAGTGCAAATTGCTACAGAGGCAGTGGATAAATTGGTGACAACTGCTGCCAGTCATAACCGTGTAATGGTGCTGGAAGTTATGGGACGAGATGCCGGATGGATTGCGATGAATGCAGCTGTTGCAGGAGGTGCTGAGATTTGCCTTATTCCGGAAATTCCTTATGATATTAATAAGGTAGTTGAAAAAATTAACGACAGGTTTAGAAGAGATAGAGGATTTACAATTATTGTAATTGCAGAAGGAGCGCATGCTATAGGAAAAGAAGTTTCTCAAGAAAAGAACGATGAAATTGGTTATGCCAATGCAAAACTTGCCGGAGCTGCAACAAAACTAGTTCAGGAACTAAAAGAAGCTGGAATAAAGCATAGTATACGTAAAGCGGTATTGGGTCATATACAAAGAGGTGGTGTGCCAATTGCTTACGATCGTGTGTTGGCTACACAATTTGGAGTTCATGTATTTGAAATGGTACTTGAAGGTAAGTTTGGAGAAATGGTTTCATACCGCCATCCTCATATTACCTCGGTTCCTTTCAAGGAGGCAATTCAAGAGCCTAATTTTGTTACGCTTGATACAGCATTAATGAGGAATGCAAGGGGTGTAGGGATTAGTTTTGGAGATTAATCAAACAGATAATAATAAAAAACGGCTTTTAAAAAGGGCCGTTTTTTGGTTGGTTCAAATTAACTTTCGTAATTGCTCGCGAGAAAAGTTTCTAGTTGTAAGTTATTTACGAAGTTCTATAATCATTGCAGACTTTTTGCCACAACTAATTTTATTAAGGTTTTTTAATTCAGATTTTGATATAATATCAATTCCAGATGTATAACCTGAAAGTATTTCATTAAATCTACCGGTTTCAATAACTTGCTCAGATTCATTATTATTAAGGATGATCATTACGCAATCATTCTCATTATGTCTGAAATAAACATAAATATTATTTTCCGGCACAAAGTGTGTTAAATTACCCGTGTGTATTACTGGCTTAGATTTTCTCCAGTCTAAAATGTTTTTGTAATAATTAAATATTTCATTCTGATCAATATTTCTACCCGTCTCATCAAAACAGTTTATTTTATCGCCTGGCCAACCACCTGGAAAATCTTTACGCATTTTTCCATGCGCTTCATGAGCATAACCTTCCATAAGTATCTCCGTTCCGTAATAAACAGAAGGAATGCCACGAGTGGTTAATTGAAATGCTATGGCTAATTTCAATTTATTTAAATCTTTATTTAAAGATGAGTAAATTCTGGTAACATCATGATTGTCCAGAAATACCAATGTATTCATGGCTTTTTCATAAACGAAATCTTGAGCAAGAACATAATACAGCCTTGACATGCCTTCGGTCCAGGATTGTTCTTCACTAAAAGCTTGATTAATTGCATTAAATAGTGGGAAGTCAGTAATGACCGGAATATTTGAAGAATAATCGTCAAAGTTACTGGAGCTCTTTTGCCAGTAAGCTGTAATTGGAATTTTTTGGAGCCAGGCTTCTCCAAGAATTGTGAAATCAGGATATTCATCATATATTTTCTTTGCCCACTCAGCGACCATGTCCTTATCTGAATATGGTTGGGTATCTAACCGTATTCCATCAATTCCTGCATATTCGATCCACCATATTGAGTTTTGAATAAGGTAATTGGAAAGGTATTCGTTTTTCTGGTTTAAATCAGGCATATTTACATCAAACCAACCGTTTTGTTGTAAGTTAAAATCGTATTCGGAAGCATATGGGTCAGTTATAACAGACGATCTAAAATTTGAACGTGTGAATTCGGGGAATTGATGAATCCAATCTTCGCTTGGTAGGTCATCCATCCACCAATGATTAATTCCACAATGATTTAAGACAACATCTTTGATAATTTTTAGTTCTTTTTGATGTGCTTTATTAACCAGCTCTTTATACTGTTCGTTGTTACCGTAACGTGGATCAATCTTATAGAAGTCTGTAATGGCATAACCGTGATAAGTATATTTCTCTTGGTTATTTTCCAACAAAGGGTTTATCCAAACTGACGTTACCCCAAGGTTTTTTAAATAATCCATATGATTTATAATCCCCTGGATATCTCCTCCGTGTCTTCCGTCCGGATTTTCACGGTTTACTTTTTCACGCATGTCGGGTGAAGAATCGTTGTTTACATTTCCATTTGAGAACCTATCGGGCATTAACAGATAAACCACATCTGAATTATCAAATCCCTGATGTTGATTTTTACTTTTAATTCTTTTTTTTAATTCATAATGTATAGTTTCTATTAACTCACCATCTTTCTCCAGGCTTATTTTAAGTTTGGTAGCCTGTAGATTTTTAGGAATAGATAAATTTAAGAATACATAATTTGGATTTTCGATCTTATCAATGCCTACCAATAATTCATTCTTGTCAATTTGTATATTATATTCAGAAATGTTATCTCCATATAACATAATTTGTAATTCCGGGTTTTTCATTTCCGTCCACCAAAAAGGAGGGGCAACCCTATTTATAACTTGTGAATTAGATATTAATGTTACACAAGTGAAAATAATAACCAATATAGTTTCTTTAATTTTCATAGGGCTAATATTTAATTACAGTAATATGTCTTTGATTCTCTTTCTTTAATTTTATATTCAATCCCATAAATAAATAACCTGATCTTTTCTCCTCCCTGGTTAGAGATTACCACTTTTTCCTTTGTTACTTCCACCTTTAAAAGTGTATCTCTATATTTAACCATGAATGAATATACGTCCCATTTTTCCGGAATGAAAGGATTGAAGTGAAGCTCATCATTAATTAAGCGCATTCCCCCAAATCCTTCTACAATAGAAAGATAAGTTCCTGCCATGCTAGTAATATGTAATCCCTGATAAACTTCATCATTATAATCATCCAGGTCTAAACGCGCTGTTCGGAGGTATAACTCATAAGCTTTTTCTTTATAGCCTAATTTAGCAGCCAAAATGGTATGTACACAAGGTGAAAGTGAAGATTCATGAACTGTTTTTGGTTCATAAAAATCGAAATTCCTTTTAATAGTTTCGTCGTCATAATTGTCTTCAAATATATATATCCCTTGTAAAACATCTGCTTGCTTAATAAAGCAAGAACGTAATATCCTGTCCCATGACCATTTTTGATTTATAGGCCTGTCTTCCGGTTTTAGGTCATCAACGGTTAACAATTCCTTATCCATAAAACCATCTTGTTGTAAGAATACACCTAATTCTTCATTTTCCGGGAAATACATATTATCAATAATGTTGGTCCATTTTCCAACTTCTTTCAATTCATCAAAATTTATTTTTTCTTTTAATGCTTTGTATTTTTCCGGGTTTGTTGATTGAATCTTGGTTATGCATTTTATGGTATAATCCAGACACCAAACAGCCATAAGGTTTGAATACCAGTTATTGTTAACATTGTTCTCATATTCATTAGGACCTGTTACACCTAGCATTACATATTTGTTCTTGGCATTTGAAAAGTTTACGCGTTGTGCCCAGAATCGACTAATAGCTATTAAAACTTCAAGCCCATAGTCTTCTATGTACGTTTCATCACTGGTATAACGAGTATAATTATAAATTGCAAAAGCTATAGCTCCATTTCTGTGGATTTCTTCGAAAGTAATTTCCCATTCGTTATGGCATTCTTCACCATTCATTGTCACCATTGGATAAAGAGCGGCACCATTTGTAAAACCTAGCTTTTCGGCATTTTCAATTGCTTTCTGAAGATGCCTGTATCGATATAGTAATAGATTTTTTGATACTTTTTTATCTGATGTTCTTAAATAGAAAGGTAAACAATAAGCTTCTGTGTCCCAATACGTACTTCCTCCATATTTTTCTCCGGTAAATCCTTTTGGTCCAATGTTTAACCTTTCGTCATCACCTGTATAAGTTTGATTTAACTGGAAAATATTAAATCGAATTGCTTGTTGGGCTGCAACATCACCTTCAATTACAATATCACTATCCGTCCATTTGCACTTCCATGCATTTGCATGCAGATTAAAAAGCTCATCGAATCCTTTTTCGAATGATCTTTGCAATATATTATGTGCAGCAATGGTTAGCGTATCATTACTATGATTTTCGGAATGAGTAATTGCAGCGTATTTATAAATTGTTATAGTATCTTCCGGTTTTACTTCAAGCTCAATCGTTTGTCCAATGTATTTTTCTTTTTGTTCCTCTTTAACAGCATGTGTAACTTTTATTCCGTTTTTTTCGATATTAAATTTCATGCTGGTACAAACATTAAAATCTAATTTTTTCGTTTTAACAGTCACATAAGCTTCTCCTGGCCGGCTTTCTACAGCTACTTCTTCCCAAAACTTTTCCTGATAGTTAGCATCTTCATTAATTACATCTCCATCTATATAAGGAGTAATAGATAATTTGTCGTTTACACTTATACTTTTTATTTCATACTTAATACAACCCAGTTCTTTCTCATGAATACTGATAAACCTTTTCGATTTTACTTCTATGATATTTTCATCTGAAAATTCAGCAGTGAACGACCTTTCAAGATAACCTTCCTGCATATTTAATACTCTTCTAAAGTTCTCAACCTTCACTTTCGATAAATCTAAGCTCTTGTTTCCAACTTTTATATTTATTCCAATCCAGTTTGGTGCGTTCAATACTTTTGCAAAATATTCGGGATAACCATTTTTCCACCATCCGACTTTGGTTTTATCCGGATAGTAAATACCTGCAATATAACTACCCTGCAGGCTATCACCTTCATATTGTTCTTCGAAATTTGCTCTTTGCCCAATATGCCCGTTTCCCAGTGAAAATATACTTTCTGAAGATCTTTGATTTTTCGGATTAAACCCTTCTTCAATTATACACCAATCGTCATGTTTCAAATACTTGTTCATTTGAAAGATCTTTTTAAAATTGTTTTAATTAAGTTCGTCAATAATTCTTTTGTCAATATCATTTAGGTCGGATACCACAATATCAGCATCAAATAATACTTGTTTGCTACCTACACCAACTGTTCTCATTTTTGCTCTTTTGGCAGCTTCAATTCCTGCATGCGCATCTTCGAATACGACACAATTTTCCGGTTTTATTCCAAGTTCTTCTGCAGCTTTTAGAAATACCTCAGGATCAGGTTTGGAATTTATAATTTTTGTACCATCGACAATTGCATCAAAGAATTTATCATATCCAATTCTTTCCAGGATAGTACCTGCATTTTTACTTGATGATCCTATGGCAAGCTTATATTTTGCTTTTTTAAGTTCTTTTAGGAAGTTTTCGACGCCCGGCAACAGGTCTTTGGGAGTCATTTTAAGTATATTCTCGCGGTACCAGTCATTTTTTTTAGTAGCTAACTGAACCTGCTCTTTTTCCGATGGAAGAGGTAATTCACCAAACTCAAAAAGTAATTCAAGAGACTCCATTCTGCTAACACCTTTCAATCTTTCATTTTGTTCCAGTGAAAAATAGAATCCTAACTCTTGAGCCAGTCTTTTCCAGGCCTGGTAATGAAACCTGGCAGTGTCTACAATAACACCATCTAAATCGAAAATAATAGCCTCTATGTTTTGCATTTTAATCTTCATCTTTAACAAATACAACTAATATTCCAGCAAGTATCATTGAAATACCACCAAGTACCAGTGCATATATCGATTGATTATTAAATATTGATTTAATAAAGAACCCTAGTATGCTAGCAGCAACAATCTGTGGAATTACAATGAAAAAGTTGAATATTCCCATGTAAATACCCATCTTGTTAGATGGTAATGAGCCTGTGAGAATTGCATAAGGCATAGCAAGAATACTTGCCCAAACCAGTCCGATTCCTATGAAAGGAATCAATAAAATAGTACTATTTGTAATAAAGTATATAGAAATAAAGCTTATTCCTCCTACTAATAGAGATATTGTGTGAGTTATTTTTCTATTTGTTAGTTTTGATAAGGTAACCAAAAGAAAGGCAAATAAGGCCGCCGTTCCGTTATATATGCCAAAACAAATTCCCACCCAGTTTGCCCCTTCATTATATTCTAAAGTGCCTGGTAAAGTATTATATATATGTTCGGTAATTGCCGGCGTTGTATAGATCCACATTGCAAATAAAGCAAACCACGAAAAAAACTGAACTACAGCAAGTTGTTTCATGGTTTTTGGCATTGCATTAAGGTCATTCATAATCTCGACCAAACCGCCTTTGGTACTTCCGGTTTTTTGAAGTAATCCGGCTAGTATTTCAAATACGCCAAATGCTAAAAGGCCTATTGATAAGATGTATACCTCTTTGTCAACTTTAAAATAATATAGAATTACAGTTGTTAATATACCTAAAAGTGTGAGTATAAGACCTATTTTAATACACTTGCCTCCCAAAACCGTATTTCCTTGTTCATGAACCTCACCGGTTGGTTCAGAATCTTCGAAACTTGCCAGTTCTTCAGGCGAATATTCTTTGGTAGAAAAAACGGTCCAGGCAACTGCCAATAGAAATACAACACCTCCTATATAAAATGAGAACTTAACAGAAGGTGGAATTACACCATCCGGAGCAGTATTTTCAATACCTAACCAGTTAGTCATTACCCATGGCAATACAGAAGCTACAATCGCTCCAATTCCAATGAAAAAGCTCTGCATAGCAAATCCCTGAGTTCTTTGTTTTGCAGGTAGCATATCACCAACAAAGGCCCTAAATGGCTCCATAGAAATATTGATCGATGCATCCATTATCCATAGCATTCCTATGGCAATCCATAACATAGGTGAATTAGGCATAAAAAATAAGGCAATGGTTGCTAATATTGCACCAACAAGGAAATATGGCCTTCTGCGGCCTAAACGTCCCCAGGTTTTATCGCTATAATGTCCAACTATGGGTTGTACTATTAAACCAGTCACAGGTGCAGCTAACCAATACAAAGAAAGATTTTCAACTTCCCCGCCCAGGGTCTGAAATATTCTACTAACGTTGGCATTTTGAAGGGCAAATCCGAATTGAATTCCGAGGAATCCAAAACTCATGTTCCATATTTGCCAAAAACTCAAAGGTTTTTTCTCTTTTTTCATGGATTTTATTTAAGAAAAACGAAATGTTATTTTAAAGTTTTAATAATCTCAAATATAAATAAAAAAAGCAGATTTTTGCGTATGTGTCTGTAAGGCAATATATTGTGAATAAGCTTAAGAAGCCTGAAAAGCTTGTTTCAAACGTTTGCGGATTAGAAAAAAGGTGGTAAATTTTAATCAAAAAAAATCTAAACGAAAATGTTATAATGTTTATCGAGTTTTATTAAATAAAAAAACCGCCTCGATAAGAGACGGTTTTGAATGATATAAAATAATTACTATTTAGCTACTCTTTCTAACCATTTTAACAATACAATCATAGTAGTCATAGAAATTAAGCATGCTACAACGAAGATTGTCCATGTTGCCCAGATTGGAATACTTTCATAGAAAATTGCTCCAATAAATAATAATTGATTACCAACTGCAGTTGCTCCTAACCATAATCCCTGCATAATACCCTGGTATTGCGGTGGAGAAACCTTAGAAACAAATGAAATTCCTAAAGGACTAATGAATAATTCTGCTACAGTTAAAATGAAGTATGTACCAATCAATAGGAAAGGAGTTACTTTAAGTGATTGGTCTAAACCACCCTGTGCTTTAAGATCTCTTAATAATGGAAGATCCGAAGAGCCTACAGCCATAAGTAAGTATGCTAATGCAGCAATGAACATACCGATAGCAATTTTTTTAGGAGTGCTTGGTTCTATTCCTTTGTTACGTAAGTATCCGAATAAACCAACAATAATTGGAGTTAAGAATACAACAAAGAAAGGATTAACCGATTGGAATAATTCAGCACCTACAAGCTTTAAACCGCCAAGGTTAATATTAATTGAACTTAGGTCAGTATAATCTTTAGCAAAATATGTTAATGTTAAACCATTTTGATGGAAAGAAAACCAGAAGAAAATTACAACGCCAAATACTGCAAATAATGCGTAAAGTCTTTGTTTAACTTCTTTAGGGTCCATTTTAATTTCAGTTGAACCTGATGTAGCTGCGGCTGCAGCTTTTGCTTTAACATCCGGAAAACGGTTTTTATTTGATAAGTAAATAACTAAAGAAATTAACATTGCGCCAATAGCAATTGCAAATGCATAGTGGAACCCCGTTGTAAATACGTTCAAATATTCATTTGCAAATTCACTCATGTTGGTTACATTTCCATTAATTGTTGCAGCATTTGCTGCTTCAGTTAATGCAGCTGAAGTTTGCTCAGTTAAAGTTCCGTTTATTTGTTGGTGACATAGCGCAGGTAAACCAGCATCATATTCAAAACCATTACGCTGTAACCACCAGTTTCTGATACCTACAGCAGTAAAAGGAGCAAATACGGCACCTACATTAATAAACATATAAAATATTTGGAAACCTGAATCTCTTACTTTATCAAATTTTGGGTCGTCATACATCTGACCAACTAAAGCCTGCAAATTACCTTTAAATAAACCATTACCAAAAGCAATTACAAAAAGAGCAATACATGAAAGTATTAAGAATAATGTTTGATTAGGTACAGGTGTCGGAGTAGGGTAAGCTAGTATTACATATCCGATTGTCATGGTAACAATACCAACTAGTATTGTTCCCTTAAAATTCTTTAATCTATCAGCAATTATACCACCAACTAGTGCTAGCATATAAATAGAAAAGTAAAATACTGAATAGATGATACCAGCATTTGTTTCATCAAGGCTAAATTTAGCTTGTAAGAATAATACAAGTATAGCCATCATCGTGTAGAAACCAAATCGCTCACCCATATTCGCAAGTGCTGCAGCAATTAAACCTTTCGGTTGTCCTTTAAACATAATTTTTAATTTTAGTTAATATTAATTTTCAATATCTTAAATTTCGGAATGACAAATATAAAAATCTTTTTTTTGAGACCAAGTTTTTAAATGAAGGTTTAATACTATTTAATTGATTGAAATAATGGAATTATAGCAAATACAGATGATTAAAATTGATTCAGATTTTGTATTGAGATTAACCCTGAAAAACTCTAATTTTTTATTATAATACAGGTTGATCTTAACAAGAAACAATAAATAGAATAAATCGATAAACAGTTTATTATTTCTTCTTTAAAAGATTAATTCATAAGTTTATGAGTCAATCAGATTAAAAAAAGTTTACCACTATGAAGATACTGAAATCATCGCAGATAAGAGATGTTGATGCTTATACAATAAAAAACGAGCCTATTGAATCTATTAATTTAATGGAACGGGCTGCAATGACCATTACAAAATGGATTAATGAAAATATTTCTAAAGATAAAAGTATAAAGATTTTTGCAGGGCCAGGAAATAATGGTGGTGATGCTTTAGCAATTGCCCGGCAACTGAAGGATTACAAATCTGAAGTTTATTTGCTGAAAATTTCCAATAAACTCTCTGTAGATTGCCAGATAAACCTGGACAGGTTAACAGAATCCGGGATTAATGTAAAAGCGATTGAAGCTAAAAAAGATTTCCCCAAAATAGGTAAAAATGATGTTGTACTCGAAGGGTTGTTTGGATCAGGTTTAACAAGAAGGTTGGAAGGTTTACCTAAAGAACTTGTTATTTATTTAAACGAATCTGGTGCTGATATCATTTCAATTGATATACCTTCGGGTTTATTTGGAGAGGATAATACTGAAAATGATTTTGAAGCGATCATAAGAGCTAAAAACACTTTAACATTTCAATTACCAAAACTTTCTTTTATGTTGGCTGATAATGAAAATTACGTTGGCGGCTGGGAAGTATTACCTATCGGGTTAAATGAAGATTTTATCAATAAACAGGAGTCCGGTTTTTATTATGTTGATAATGATTATGTCAAAAAAGGTTTGAAAACACGTTCCAAATTTTCGCATAAGGGAACTTACGGACATGTTTTGTTAGTTGCAGGTAGTTATGGAAAAATGGGAGCAGCTATTTTAGGAGCAAAAGCGGCATTAAGAAGTGGTTCGGGACTGGTAACTGTTCATGTTCCAAAAATTGGGTATGAAATTATGCAAACTGCAGTACCTGAAGCAATGATAAGCATCGATTGGTCGGATATTATCTATACTCACGTCCCGGATCCGGAAAATTATACTGCCATAGGAATAGGTCCGGGAATCGGAACAAAAAAAAATACACACAAAGGATTAGCAAATTTATTGGAGTTAACCTCCAAACCAGTGATAGTTGATGCGGATGGATTAAATATTTTATCAGAAAATAGAGAACTGATTAAAAAGTTACCTCAAAATAGTATTTTAACCCCACATCCAAAGGAATTTGAAAGATTAATTGGAAAGCCAACTAAAGGTTTGGAACGAATTCAAGAGCAAATTAACTTTTCCACAACCAATCAAGTTTATCTTGTTTTAAAAGGAGCCTATACTTCTATAAGCTGCCCGGATGGAAGCTGCTATTTTAATTCTACGGGTAACCCGGGAATGGCAACTGCTGGTAGTGGTGATGTACTAACCGGGATAATACTTTCGTTATTAGGTCAGAATTATGAATCCAAAATGGCAGCAATTATTGGTGTATATTTGCATGGATTATCAGGTGATTTAGCTTCGGAAATGATGGGAGAGGAATCGGTAATTGCATCAGATATAATAGAGAGCTTAGGAGCTGCATTTAATTTTATAAAAGAAATATAGAAAATAACTTAACAGTTGATGATTAAACAGATGTTTTTCACGCCACAACCAGTCGACTGGCAGGCTTTAGGAATGAGGTAAATAAAGAAAACGTAAGATATGGAACTAAAAAAAAATAAACAATAACATGAAAAAAGTAGCATTTATATATATCATTTTAATTGTATTTTCATCTTGTAAATCAACTTCGGAAACAAGGACAAGCAAAATAAACCAGAATAGTTTAATATCGGAATCAGGAATAATTTATGCTTTGCCGAGAACAAACCTGGTGTTTAAGGTTGAGGCGTCGAAAACAGAAATTTTTCCCGGACCATATCATGAATACGCCGAAAAGTATATGGGTTTGGAAAACGTACCTGAAGAGAGGGAAACCATTTGGAACATTACCAATATAGAAATTAAAACCTACCGGGATATTGATCCTGAGCAATACTATATGATTGAACCTTCGGGAAAAATGAATATCGATTTCGATAAATTATTTGAGAATGGAACTATTTTATCTGTCAATAAATCAGTTGAATCGGAATTTCCAACTAAATTTTATGGCAGTACTTCTAATAAGAATGAAATTGTATTTACCGATTTAAGTGTTACCAAATATGTTGGTAAGGAAGAGGTAACATTCTTTAAACGTGTACAGCGCGATTCTTTATTTGCTAAAGTGCCGGTTACACAAACCAAATCGGTTTATAAATCATTTGAAGAAAAAGCAGCAGAAGCTGCCAATTTCATTTTTATGATTCGTGAAAAACGTTTTGAGCTATTAACCGGAATGGCCGATTTTTATCCGGAAGGAAACTCTTTACAAGTTGCTATTGATGAACTGAACAGGTTGGAAAATGATTACCTGGAACTATTTATTGGTAAAAGATTCGTAAGTAATTATGGTGCAACTTTCGATTTTGTCCCTACCCAAAAAGAACTGGAACAGCCTTATATTTTATTCCGTTTTAACGAAGAGAAAGGATTGCTTTCGGCAAATGATTTACGGGGCCGGCCAATTATTATAGAACTAGAAAAAAAGGATAAAAACAAGAATCTTAAATTTTTAATGGATGATAAAGTAAACCGTGAAGGATTGGAATACAAAAATAAATTGTATTATAGAGTACCGGACCTTGCCCGGGTAAAGGTTTTCGATGGGAATACCTTACTGGCAACTCGAAAGGTAAATGTAGAACAATATGGTGAGGTATTGATGTTCCCATCCATGTTTTTGATGGACGAAGAAAAGTTTATAGAGTTTTACAGAGAAGAGGATGAATAATTCCGTAAAAAGGAAATAATATGGAACCTTATTTTGGATATCGGTCCTTGTGTATGAAATAGGCAAGAGTTTTGTTGTGTTTTAGTGTTATCCATTGGCCTGTATGCTAATATGCAGGGCCTATCTTACTTTGTATGTTTCTAAACAAACATCTTTTTTTTATAAATATTTATCCTTATTTGGTATTAGGTTAATAAATTAAAATTGATTATTTAAATATTAATTCCTGAAAAATTTTAAATGTGACCCCTTAAAAGAAAAGAATTATTGATTTTAACTGGAGAAATAGACCAGATTTGCAATTAATTGTAAAAGTAATTTAACTAAAACCATCTTTTTCTTTTAAAATAAAAGAGCATAATAACAGCAACCATTATCATAACACCCCACATGCCAAAATATCCATATTTGAAATGTAGCTCAGGAATATTATCGAAATTAGTACCGTATATTCCTGCAATAAAAGTTAAAGGAATAAAGATTGATGCAAATATGGTTAGAACTTTCATTACATCATTTACTCTATTACTTATTTTTGTTTGGTACAAATTAATTTGGTCAGAAATCATTATATAATATAAATCAAACGTCTCAATCGCCTGTAAAATTAAATCTTCTAAGTCATTCCAATAATTAAAAGTTTCTCTTTCGATTAAACTAAATTCGGACTTTGTTAGTTTTAGAATTATTTCTTTTACTGGTCTTATTGATTTTCTAACAAAATTCATTTCTGTTTTTTGCATATATAATGTTTCAGCAAGTTGTTTGGTGTCTGTTTTAATAACGTGTTCCTCTTGATTCTCAATTATGCTACCTATTTTCTCAATGTTTAATAAATAACTATCAATTATTGTATCTACTAAAGCGTATTGTAAATAATCAGCCTTTCTGGTTCTGATTTTGCCTGAACGGTTTCTTATTCTTTCTCTTACCGGTTCAAAAAAGTCACCGATTCTTTCCTGTACAGTTAAAATATAGTTGTCTCCAAGTATAAAGGAGATTTGTTCGGTCTGCAAAACATTGTTATCATTTTCTGAAAAGAAAACTTTTAAAATAATTACCAAATGATTACGGCTTTCAATAACTTTTGATCTATTATCAGTGTTTAGAATATCTTCCATTATCAATGCAGGAATATCAAAATCATTCTTAACTTTATTCATTAAGCTTAAATCATGTAAACCATCTATATTAATCCACGTTGTACTATTCTTGTCTAATAACGCAGAAAAGTCAGAATCTAATTCAACTTCTTTTTCAATAAATTCTTGCTCATTATATTGAATTAATCGAATTTGGCTTTTGTCCATTTTTTGCTTGCCAATGTGGATTAATGAACCCGGAGCTTTACCAATTGCTTGATTCCTTTTCTTTATAAATCTTGCCATAACTTCTTACATGTTTATTCAAATTTAAAGAATCTAATATTTAATCAAAAGAAATTCTAACTATTTCAAATCTTGTTTAAATTGATAATTGAATCTTATTTTTTTATATTAGATAAACATTTATTACAAATCTTACCAAGATGATTGAAAATATTGTTTTATTTATTAATGCCTTACCAATTCCGGTTTTTATACAGGACTTAAATGGTGTTTATTTGGATTGTAATGATAGGTTTGCAATTTACCTTGAAGCTGATAAGAATGAAATTATTGGAAAAACTGTAAACGACATCGTAGTCAATAAAGATTTAGCCCAAAAAGCAATAGGCTTAAATGAACAGTTAATTGCAAAATCTGAATATGCAGAAGGGCAATATTCTTGGGCTGGAAACTCTGTTGCCAATTCTTATAAGGATTTTGTTGTTAATAAGTCATTGTTAAGGGATTATGATGGAAATGTATTTGGTATTATAGGCACAATTACCGACCTAAAAAATTATAAAATATTTAAGGAGGAATTGGTAAAAACTGAGAATATTATAAATCAAAGAGGATTAGATCCTGAAGCTTTAAGGATATTAAACCACGAATTTAGGACTCCTATGAATGCGATCATAGGATTAACGGATTTATTGTATAAAACCGAGGAAGATTATGAAAAAAAAGGACTTTTAGAAAAGATAAAAATTAGTAATGAAAGGTTGCTGAAGCTAATTATAAATATATTGCAGTTAGCAGAAATAGAATCGGATGAATTTGACTTGGATATTAAAAAAATAAATATAGTTGAAATAATAAAAAGAAGTATTGAAAATTATAAGTATAAAGCCCAACTAAAGGGTTTAGATTTAAAGTTTAATTACGAAAATGATTCTCCGCTAGAATTACATACATGTAGTTTTGCAGTAACTGTCATACTTTCAAATTTATTAAGTAACGCAATTAAGTACAGCATTAAAGGTGAAGTGATTGTCTCTCTAAATCATTCAATTAAGAATGAAAAAGTAATAGTGGAAATCTCTGTCTCTGATCAAGGTATTGGGATTCCGGAGAAAGAATTAAAGAATATTTTTAAGAAATATGTTAAAATTGAGAAAGAACATGAGGAATTCTTCGATGGAGCTGGTTTAGGGCTTAATATTGTAAAACAAATAGTTGAAGCAATGAAAGGAAAAATCTATACACAAAGTAGCATAGATGTTGGCACGGTTTTTACAGTTCTTTTTCCTGTAAGTTTATAGGATAATTTATATATGGATTCTTATTTTTTGATATTAAGTTCTAATGGATTGATTTTTTCTCCCCAATAAACCGTTGTATGTGGAAATGGAATTTCAATACCTTTTTTATCAAAAACTTTCTTAAGCCTTTTTCGATATTCACGACCTGCAGCCCATTGCTCACCAGGTATAGTTTTTAATCTTGCTCTAATTACCACCGCGCTATCAGCAAATTTATCTAAACCATAAATTTCGATGGTTTCAAGTAATTTATCTTTATAATTTGCATCATTAAACATGCTTTCTCCAACTTCTTTCATTGTTTGAATTACATTGTCAATATCTTCTTTATAAGCAACTCCTATTTCAAGAATAGTTGCTGACCACTCTTTGGTCATATTTGCTAAACTGTTTATTTTACCATTTTGAAATACATGCACAACTCCTGAGAAATCTCTCAATGTTATTGTACGTAATTCTATGCTTTCTATTAATCCGATTGTTCCATTAATTATGGCATAATCTCCTGAACGAACTTGATTCTCCAACAAAACAAAAAAACCAGAGATAACATCTCTTACTAACTCTTGAGCTCCAAAGCCAATTGCTAAACCCACAATTCCAGCACCTGCCAAAATTGGCCCAATATCTAAACCAATTTTTTTAAGGATAGTCATTAAAAAGACTAACCAAACTATAATCTTTCCTAAACCACTTAGTATACCTAACAAAGTATTAATTCTTTTGCTGGCTTCAATTGTATTATATTTTGGGCTTTTTGTAGCATGCCTAATTAATATTTTCTTCAATCTCCTGATAAGTATTTTAATAATTTTCAATGAAACAAACAGCAATACTATTAAGAGAAGAATCATAGGTAAATTGCCAACCGACCATTCAATTAGTCTTCGAAATAATTCATTCCAAAAATCCTGTGTAAAAATTTCTTGCATCATAGTTTCAACATTTTGCAATTACAAGTAAATCAAATATACGAATTAATTTAGTATGCATTTCTCAAAGAGTTTAAATTGAAATCATGTTTATAGGTAATATAGAAGCAAGCAGGAATAGTTATTCGTGCTCAATATTATTAAATAAAATACCTGTTAAACAGCTAATTTATACAATTGAAATGTTATTCTTTAAAGATCATAGAATTTTAATAACAAAAATTTATATTCTCACTACAAAAAACTGTCACACATCATTTAGACAAGCCATTTTGTCTTATCTTTAAACCTTAACGTGTCAATATGGCGCAATTATTAAAAGTTGGTAAAATATTATAATAGTTATTTTTTTATGTAAAATCCTGTTTATCTGTCTGTAATGTTTGTTATTTTAATGTGAAAAGTTTCATTTGGTATACAATTTGGAAATTCCAAAATGAAAATAAAAACACTTTTAATAATTTCTAAAGTTTAACTAAAAATGGAGGATACAGTTATGACACTAACTAAATTAAGAAACGATTGGATGCCATCATTTCCTTCTTTGATAGATAGATTTTTTGAAGGAGATTTGATGGATTGGAACAGTACTAACTATGCAGGAACTAATTCTACTTTACCTGCAGTAAATGTTAGAGAGAACCAAGATGAATTTCAGATTGAGGTAGCTGCTCCCGGAATGAAAAAAGACGATTTTAAAATCAATTATGATAATGGAAGGTTAACTATCTCTTCTGAAAAGAAAAATGAACGCGAAGAAAAAGAAGGTGAAAGAGTATCTCGTAAGGAGTTCAGTTATCAATCTTTCCAACGTTCATTCACAGTTTCTCAGAATGCTGTTGTTGCTGACAAAATTACGGCAAACTATGAAGATGGAATACTTAATATTACTTTACCAAAACGCGAAGAGGTTAAACCAAAACCTGCGAGAGAAATAAAAATCAAATAATTTTTAAAAAGTCTTAGTGTTCTTTGTGCCTGCTTTGTGAAACTTTGTGGTATAATTATAAAAGGCTGTTACACAGAGAACCACAAAGAAGACACAAAGTTACTCAAAGTAAAAAATACAAACAAAATTCAACTATTGTACTTTTGGGACACCCCCTTTTATTATTTCTTTTCCAATATTATTAGCCTATCATTCAGTTCTTTTAGTTTAGCCTCAAGTTCTTCATTTTTCCTAGCTTGCTCATCAATAATTGATTGCTGTTCTTGTATACTCTTTATTAAAACAGGAATTAAATCGGAATATCTTAAACTTAGCGTATTATTTTCGTCATTTCCAACATCCACAATCTCCTTTATTACAGGTTGAACTTCTTGCGCTATTAAGCCTAACTTCATACCTTGTTCCGGTTTATCTCTCCATAAAAAACTTACCGGCCGCAACTTTAAAACATCTTTTAATCCATATGAAATATTCAAAATATTAGATTTCAACCTTTTATCAGAAGAAGTTGATACACCACTTATTGCATATACCGTATTCCAATCATTTGATCCTAATATACCCAGATCATTTGCCCCGTCATCAGCAGGATATAAATCGCCATCAATTTTAGCATTTCCGTTTTTATAGACAACAAAAGCATCATTTGCCCATCCATTTGTTACATATCCGTTTCCTACAACAAACACTGGATCAGAAGTGGACCAGGTTGTTGCACTTGCCGATATGCTGGCATTATATTGCCCTATTACTAAAGATGCAAAAGCGTGTGATTCAATGTTATTACCTAAAGCTACAGAATAATTACCTGAAGATTCAGTATTTGTTCCTGAAGCTATAGAAGCTCTACCTGAAGCTGTTGTATTTAATCCGGCAGCAAATGATTCATCGCCATTAGCGGTAGTTTCTGTGCCCTGACCTATTACCAGAGAATAATCTCCGTTTGCTGTTGTATTTAATCCGGCAGATATAGATGCCTGACCTGCTGCTTCCGTTCCGGATCCCGTAGCAAAAGAATATGCACCACTTGCAGTATTTCCTTGTCCAATTGCTGATGCTGCTGTTTGAGTACTTGAATTTAATTTACCTGCGATAAATGTTCCATCACCATTAGCAGAATTACTTGATCCAAAAACAACCGATGCAACTCCTACGGCTGTATTATCGCTTCCTGCAACCATTGACTGCAAGCCTTCAGCAGAATTTCCCAAACCAAATGCTACTGATGCTGCACCTTGCGCTTGATTATTTGCACCTATTGCTAAAGAATAATTTCCGCTTGCAACATTTTTAGCTCCCATTGCCGTCGCATTCCATCCTGTTGCTTCGGATTCAAACCCTGCTGCGCTTGAAAAATTACCAATAGCACTACAATTAGTTCCCATCACGAAAGAACCAATACCACTAGCCTCTGAACCAAGTCCAAATGCAAAAGAATAATCTTCAGTGGCTTTTGTATACGAAGAAGTTGGATTTCCAAGCGAATCTACACCATTTGAACCAAATGCGAAACTATTAAATCCCAAGGCTTTTGTACCCCTTCCAAATGCAAATGAGTTAGTATCGGCAACAGTTTCATAGCCTATGGCAGTGCTATATTCCCCACGAGCTACGCTCATGTAACCCATGGCTTGAGACCAATCTCCAATAGCCAAATTCTTATATCCAAGAGAAAGAGAGTATTCACCAACACTATCAGCACTTGGTATAAACAATTCCCCCGCAAGTAACGCAGATTTCCCCGGATACCACATAACTCTCGATTCATTATTAATTACTTCTGCAGTAAAATTAGGTGATATGTTGAAATAATCTTTACTTGGTCCCTTACTTGGATTACGTCCACTAACTGCAAAGCCACCAACTTTTGCTTTATCAATTGGTTCTGCAACATATATTCGAGTTGAATCTTTATTAATCTGTATATATTCATTTATACTTCCTTTTGATGGATTACGCCCGCTTACAGCGAAACCTCCTACTTTGGCTTTACTTGCAGACTCTTCAACATAAATCCTTGTGCTATCATTCGTAACTACTAGATAATCATTTACAACTCCTTTGCTTGGATTTCGACCGCTGACCGCAAAACCTCCCACTTTGGCCTTACCAACCGGTTCTTCAACGTAAACTCTTGTACTATCATTCGTAACTACTAAATAATCATGTACAACTCCTTTACTTGGATTTCGACCACTTACCGCAAAACCTCCCACTTTGGCTTTATCTAATGACTCGTTAACGTAGATCCGCGTACTATCAATTGTAACTTTTAATATATCAATATCTCCCGCTTTTGAAGGATTTCTTCCACTTACTGCAAAACCTCCTACTTTTCCTTTGGCTTGCGAATCAACAAAAATCTTAACACCATCCGGATAAACGGCAAATACAGTATCATTATTTGCATTTATTACCTGGAACAATGCTTCTGTCCCTGCAACATTAGCTTTAACTTCCAAATTACTAACCGGCGCAGAAGATCCAATACCAACGTTTCCTGCATTATAATATATCTGTTCACCGTTCATTATCCAACTACTACTATCATAAGGTAATACCACCTTATTTCCATTCGAAATAATCAAAGTATCTCCATTTAAGGTAAGTTCCTGCTCATCGGTATTATTTCCGGTAAATGGTGCTAAATTTATGGCAGTAGGCGAAGGGTTTCCAGTGATGGTTAACACATCATCACTTAAATTTAAGTCCTGAATCTCATTTGTCGGATCAGGGTCAGCATCATCGTTATTTTCAACATTTAGTGCATAATTTGCAAAAGGGACGGAAAATAACTGGAACGTTCCCATATCTACAAATCCATTTCCAATATCAACTTCGAGTTTAATAAATTTAGAATTGTTTCCCCAGTTTATTGAAGTGAAAGTACCTAGATCCGAGCTACCATTTCCAACTAATAAATTGATCATTCCTTGTTCAGATGTAGTTACATCGTGTGTTTCTCTATAGATTTCATTTCCACTTGCAGTAGATTCAATAATGGTCAGGCGAATATCTACCTGCTGATTTGAAATTAGCTCACCATCATTATCCCTGATTACAGCCTGGTAATTAAAATTCTCTGTTGTTTGCGCAAATAATCCGATTATCTGCATTTTTAAAACAACAATGATAAAAAACGCTATCCTTCTCATAACTATAAATTTAAATGTTAGAGTAAGATAACGTTTTAAATACTTATAATCAAATCAAATAAATAACCGTCTGTAATTTCTAATTAAACGATTTTATTTCGCTATTAATCGTTTTTTAATAATTTTTCAATTTCATGGATTTTATTTTCCAATTGATTAATCCGCTCGCTTTGTTCCTGAATAATAACCTGTTGTTCCTGAATTCCTTTAATTAACACAGGTATCAAATCAGAATAATTTATACCTAGTGTTTCATTCTCATCATCTCCATGATGAACCACTTCCTCAATAACTTCATCTACTTCCTGTGCGATTAATCCTATTTTTTGCTTTTCGCTTTCTTTTCCCTTCCAATTAAACATTACCGGGCGTAATTTCATTATATCCACTAAGCCATAGCTTATTAAACCAATATTTGATTTTAATCTTAGGTCGGAAACATTTATGGTTCCGGTTGTTGCATAAACAGTATTCCATCTGTTTGAAGAAGTTCCTAAGTTATTTCCACCGTCACTATCGGGGTATAAGTTTCCATCGAATTTGACATTTCCGCTTTTATAAATCACTAATGCATCATTCCTACTTAAGAAGGCTGTTCCATTTCCGACTACAAATAATCTATCCCCACCTACCCAACTTGTAGCATTA
Source organism: Bacteroidales bacterium (assembly GCA_028282585.1). Lineage (GTDB taxonomy): Bacteria > Bacteroidota > Bacteroidia > Bacteroidales > UBA12077 > UBA12077. The sequence continues at coordinate 33,101 of JANQHR010000114.1, forward strand.
CCTGAAACTTGCGTAGGATAAATTCCAAATACAGATTCGCCATAAGAATTTGCTTCATTGTAATAACCTCCACCTACAAATGAATAGTTTCCTGCGGCAATATTCTGTCTTCCTCCACCAATGGTTGAATAATCACCAGATGCAGCATTTGTTTGTCCACCCGTCACAGATGCTCTTGAACCACTGGCGTCGTTTCCATGTCCGCCGGCTACAACCGACATAGACGCTAATGCTTCATTCAGATATCCTCCACCAATTGTTGACATGTAACCCGTAGCTTGATTCCCTTCTCCTCCACCAACAGTTGTGGCATATTCACTAGCGATATGGTAAAGCCCCCCTCCTATGGCAGCATATTCATCGGACGCCTTATTATTTCTCCCTCCTGAAACTGTAGCTCCTTCTGCCGTAGAATTATTTAAAAATCCCAATACAGTTGCATAGTTTGCGGTTACCGTATCAATGGCTCCAATCGCAACAGAGGCTATTCCTGAAGCATAGGTTCCTGATCCTATTGCAATAGAATTAGCACCTGCGGCTTCGGCTCCCGGAGCATCTAAATATAAAGTAAAATCGCCACCACCTACTACTAACTCAAAGTCTCTAAAAGCAGATCCCAGAGCCACTGAGTTTAAACCGGAAGCGGTTGCAGAGTCTCCAATGGCGATTGAATTATGGTTTAAAGCCCTTGTATGACTACCAAAAGAGTAAGCATTTGACACTGTATCCGTATAACCGGCAATTGCATTATTCCCAACAGCCATGGAATAACTACCTCTCGTAATTGATTTGTAGCCCATTGCCTGCGAATAATCACCTATTGCTTTTGACTCAAAGCCCGAAACAAGAGAATTCGTACCAACACTATCAGCAGATTCAACCAGTACTCTTCCTGTTAAAAACGCTTCTTTATTAGGATACCAAAGAATTCTTGGTTCACTGGGATCGATTATTTCAGCAGTAAGATTGCCAGAAACATTGAAATAGTCACTGTAATTACTTTTTGATGGATTTCGGCCACTCACAGCAAAACCACCAACTTTTCCCTTTCCTGCTGTTTCCGATATATAAATACGTGTACTATCTTTATTAATTTGCAGATAATCATTTACCGACCCTTTACTAGGATTGCGCCCGCTTACAGCAAATCCTCCTACTTTTGCTTTGGTGGCAGATTCATTAACATATATTCTGGTACTATCCATCGTAACCTTTAAAATATCCCATCCTCCGGATTTAGATGGATTTCGGCCACTCACTGCAAAACCACCAACTTTTCCTTTAGCTTCATCATTAATAAATATTTTTACACCATCGGGATAAACTGCGAAAACCGTATCGTTAATTGCATTTATAACCTGAAACAATGCATCCGTCCCTACCGAATTAGCTTTTACCTCCAAGTTACTAACAGGATTAGCCGAACCTATTCCTACATTCCCGGTATTGTAATAAACATGATTACTATTTAAAGACCATACGCTACTGTCATAAGGAAATGCAATTTTATTTCCACTACTAATCTGTAATGTATCATCTAAAAATGTTAAAGTTTGTATTTCATTTGTTGGATCATGATCAGCATCATCAAAACCATCTTGTAAAGAACTAACATCAATTGTGTTTCCACCTGAAATTGATAAATTCGTTCCTGAAAGACTTAACACCTGTTCATCTGTATTATCTCCCTGAAAAGGTGCTAAATTAATTTCCGTAGGGTTGGTTTTATTGGTAACTGTTAAAATGTTATTGGTTAAATCAAGGTCCTGAATTTCATTTGTAGGATCAGCATCCGCATCATCCTTATTCTTTACATCAAATGCATAATTTGCATATGGCACAGATTGTAGTTGAAAAGTACCCATATCTACAAACCCATTTCCTAAATCTATCTCAACCATAATAAATTTTGAATTTTCTCCCCATTGTATACTTTCAAAGTCACCGAGACTAGAAGTTCCCATTCCAATTGACAAGTTTATTAAACCTACCTCATTGGTAGTAACAGTATGATTTTCAGAATAAATTTCATCTCCGTCAGCTTCAGAGTCAATGATTGTTAACTGAATTTGAACAGACTGATTTATAACTAATTCGCCTTCACTATTTCTTACAATTGCTTGATAGTTAAAATTCTTAATTGTATTTGCACTTATAAATGCTCCGAATATAAGTGCAGGAAAAAGAAGTAAAAATCGTTTCATAATAGTTATTTTTGCTTGTTAATTAGAGTTTTATGGCAAACCAGTTAAAGATATTGGATAACTTCCATACCCTTAACTTATTAAACAAAAATATTAATAATTTCGAATCTTTTTATCTTTTTATCTTAATTTAATTTCGATGATTTATCACCTTTAAAGTTCTTTCAATAATTTCAAGTTTTTCAATTAATTGCTGTTGCTTTTCTTCAATTCCTTTATCCCATTATTTAACTGCGTAATAAAATTATGCACCTTTCTCAACTTTTCTGACATTTGCTCTCTTTACTCTGAAATTATTATATCCATTAGAATTTGAAAGGAATAATAATCATTTTTCATAACTCAAATCATTATAATTTAATGAAAAGAAAAATACTTGTATTTAGCATAAAGGTGATAAAAGTCGAAAATTTCGTTCAGCCTAAAAAATTGTTTTTCTGAACCTTAACTTGAGAGATTAAAGTGATATCAATTGCAAGTCAGTTTTTGGAAAGTTACTTATATTAAATTCCTGTTAATTAGAACAATTTTAGATATTTAACGTAATACTCGTTTAAAGTAAATAGTTTGCATAAATATTTATATTGAAGGCAATTATTTTATTTAATAATTTTGGATTAAATTAGTACGATAGTCATAGAATAAACTTTAACATGAAAAACTCTTTATTAATAGTACTTTTGCTCTTTTCGATAAATGTTGTGTTAGGTCAGTTACCTGGTGAAAAAAAATGGAAAGAAAGCTTAATTAAAAACCGCGTCCAAACCCAGGCACAATGGAATCATAAATATGAAAAAGGAAAGCCTAAAAAAGATGGTTATAAGAATTACACTAAGAAATTTGATCTTAATGGAAATATTATTGAAGAAATATATTATCAGTCTGGTAATGTGGATCAAAAGTTAAGTTATAAATATGATGATGAAGATAAGCAGGTTGAGTACGCAAATTATAAAGGTGAGGAAGGAAAACTACTTTTTAAGCAAAATATAACCTACGATAATTCCGGACAAAAAATAAGAGAAGAAAGATTTAACGGAACTGAATATCAAATAATTAAATATAACTACGTAGGAGATAAATTATCTGAAATAACAAGATCTGATATTTATGGTTATGTTGAGCATAAAAGAGTATTCAAATATACTGGTAATATTTGCGCTATATCTATTTTTGATGACCAATCAAATAATATTGGAAAAATTATTAATAAGTACGATAATAATGATAATATAATCGAAAGCACAGAATATGATATCAATGGAAATATCAAAGAAAAGTACTTATATACTTTTGATGGTGACCTGGTTAAGGAAAAATCAAAATTTGCCGGAGAAAATTTTATCTATAAAGAAATTTACGAATATAACTTAAATGACCAACTCATTAAAGTCATTAAAGAAGAACAACAAGGGAAAACAGTTGTAAATAATATTTACAAATATGATTCTGCAGGTAGACTCATTGAAGAAAAATGGCATGATAATCATCCTACTGAAAATTCCCAAAAAACATATTTTTATAATAGTAAAGGATTACTAGAAAAAGTTGAAGTTTACTACGCACTGTATCGATACCGGATACAATACAGATATGAATATACTTATTATTAAATAAAAAGCCCTATTCGGGCTTTTTTTAATCATATTTATTTAAATCTATATCTTCTTGTCTCAACCCAGGTTTAATTTCTAATAACTCTACTTCAAAAAGCGTTGATGTAAATGGAGGAATTATACCCGTTGAAGAACCGGTTTCTCCAAATCCGATTTGTGACGGAATTATAAACAAAGCTCTCTCACCTTCCTGCATTCTTCCAATTGCTTCCTCCAACCCGTCTATAACCTGCCATTTTCTACCATACACAAATTGGAAAGGCGAATTTCTTCTTTTTGTTGAGTCAAAAAACTTATTATTTAAGAACTTACCTTCATAATGTACCGTTACGGTATCGCCTAAAAACACTTTATTTCCATTACCCGGTTCAATTGTAAGATGATATAAACCAGATTCGGTTGGATTTATATCAATTCTCTTTTCGTCAATATATTGCCGTAGAATTACTTTCTCGTAATCACCAAAATCTTCAATCCAATGTAAAAAAGCTTCTTTTTCCTTTAAATATTCTCCTTCAGTTAGTATATCAATTACATCAATATCAACAATCATTGGATCTTCATTTTGAATAAAAGCCGGTAGTGTTGTTTCCAACGTTTTTTTAAAAAAATCATTTGCCGAAATTATAAACGAAGCCATTTCTCCTTCCGCTAACATTAAAAAGCACTCGTCAATAGCACCTATAAATGATGGTTCGGTAATTTGCAATCTGCGTCTTCCCTCAAAAAATACCGAATCAGTTATTGTTTTATATTTTATATCTGCAGTTATATAATCGCCGGGTTTAGCTTTAATTGAACTTTCGCCAAATTTGAGTAGTTTATAATAAATTCCTGATTTTGTTTTACTATAACCAGGATATTTTGAAAAATAATCACAAGAAGAAAATGTAAAAATAAAGGCAGTTAAAACAAATAATAATCTCTTAAACATGGGTTTATATTTATTCGTTGATTTCTAGTATTTCTATATCATAAATTATTGTTGCTCTTGCGGGAATTCTATTCTCATCACCAATCAATCCGTGCGCTAAATGGGGAGGTAAAATAAATCTTGCTTTTGAACCTTTTCTAAGTAATAATACTCCTTCTTCTAATCCTGATTCTACTCCTCCTTTTCCTACAACGAAACTTTTGGGACCTGATTCTTCTGATGAATAACTTTTTGTACCATCAAGCAGATTAACCTCATAATTAAAAGTTATATAATCTCCTCTCTTTACTAAATCCCCGGTTCCTTCTTTGTAAATCATAAACCACAATCCTGATTCACTTTCTTTCATTGCCCATCCCCTGCGCTCTACATAACTTTTTATTCGCTCGGAATCCTTCTCAACTAATAGTTTATTTACTTCTTCTAAAGACTTCTTGGGATTCGATATACTCTTCTTATTCTCAGTTACTTTTTCTCTTTTACAAGAAAAGAAAATTAACATAAAGATCAAAATAAAAGTATTCACAACTAATTGTTTATAACGAATCATTTAAGTCATTTTTATAGTTCGGTAAAAGATTTCTAAACTTTTCTAATGTATCTGCCAAAGATAGGGAAGAATTACCTCCGGATGCATTTAAATGTCCACCTCCATTAAAGTGTTTTTCAGCAAACTTGTTGGTAGAAAATTTACCTTTTGACCTAAAAGAAATTTTAACATGTTTTTCTTTCTCAATAAAAATTGCAGTAAACCTAACACCTTTTATAGAAAGTGGATAATTAACAAAACCTTCCGAATCTCCGGGTTTAAAATTAAACTCATTCAACTCGTTCTGATTAATTGAAATTAAGGCGGTATGATATTCGGGAAAAACTTCCATCTTTTTATGCAAACAATAACCCAAAAGTCTCATTCGGTCTTGTGAATAATTATCGTAAATATTCCTATAAATTTTATCCTTATCAATGCCTAATTCAATTAATTTGGAAACAACATAGTAAGTAAACGGATTCGATGAATTATAATTGAATGATCCTGTATCTGTCATAATACCTGTGTACAAACATTCGGCAATGGTTGAATCAATTAACTTATAATCAGACAAGCCATCAATAATATGAAATACCAACTCCGCAGTTGAACTGTAATGGGTATAAGAAAACAACAGATCGGCAAAATTTCCGGGGTCGGGATGATGATCGATTAATACCTTTTTTCCCGGTGCATCTTTTAAGTATTTTTCTAAACCCTCTGTTCGATCAGGATCATTAAAATCCAGAGCGAAAATTACATCCGCATCTTTTAATGCATTATGAACAGTACCACAGTTTCTTTTATAAACTATAACCTTATCATTTCCAGGTATCCAATGCAAGAATTCAGGATAATCATTTGGAGTTACTATAATTGGTTCTTTCCCTTTTTTAACTAGATAATGATAAAATCCGAGTGATGAACCCATAGCATCGCCATCAGGATTATAATGAGTTATAATTAAAGGTCGTTCAGCCTGAACAATTAAATCTTTTAATCTGTTTATATCTCTTTCTGGTATGGATTTCACGTTCTTTTATGATTCTAAAATTCGTAATTATCAAAGATAAAATAATCCGTTCAGAATTAAAGTTAATAATGAAATTTTTATATCTTAGTTTGACTATTAACAAAAGATTCGATAACATTTTTAATTATCCCGAATTAATGGATAATACTATAATTATGAATTTCCGTCTCATTCAGATCTCCATCATTCAAGCAATTAAGAAGTTAAGTAAATCAATTGTATTGACAAATTTAATTAGTATTAATCAAATAAATAACTTTATATTATGCCATTAGGATACACATTTGCAATGATTAAGCCTTCGGCTTGCAGAAAGAATCATGTTGGGCCAATTTTAGCTATGATTAATCAGGCTGGATTCAGAATCTCAGCAATTCGATCAACTAAATTAACTAAAGAAGAAGCTGAAACATTTTATGAAATGCACCGTGGAAAGGAATTCTTTGATAGTCTTTGTACTTTTATGAGTTCGGGATCAATTATAGCTTTGTTACTCGAAAAAGAAAATGCTATTGAAGACTTTCGAAAATTAATCGGAAATACAAATCCTGAGATGGCTGAAGAAGGAACAATCAGAAAAATGTTTGCAGAATCATTGCAAAAAAATGCTATTCACGGGTCTGATTCCATTGAAAATATGAAACGAGAAGCTGATTTCTTTTTTAACCAAAGAGAACGATATTAATTAATATATGATTTCTGCTTGTGGTCTAAAATGTAAAGATTGTCAATTTTATAACAATCCTTGTTCGGGTTGCTATAATGTTGAAGGTAAAACTTTTTGGGCTAAAGATTATACACCAAATGGAATTTGCCAACTATATAATTGTTGCATAAATGAAAATAGTTATAAAAGGCACATTCTTAAGTAAATAACATTTTGAATATCAAGTAATTATTTGTATCTTTAGATAAGACAAAACCCCGAAAAGTGCCGAAAACACAAAAAATCGGGGTTTCATATTAAATATCTAATGCACAAAATACGAAAAATTTCACAATTTCAACACACTTTCCACTTTCAAAGCCCAGAAGAAAATTTTAATAGCATATACGCTCAATTCTTGGGAAGTAACCTGGGAAAGATTTATTATGCTATTCCATGGCAAGAATTGGTAAAATCATTTAAT
>JANQHR010000116.1 GCA_028282585.1 Bacteroidales bacterium
CTTTAGGTTTGAAGCAGGTATTTCCACTACTCTATGATTTGCCATCACGGCATTTCTAATTTGAGTAAGATAATCTGCTATAGGATCTGTGATCATATCTCTTCTTAATTTTAATAATCTACCAACTTGCCTTCTTAACACCAGGTATTAAACCCTTTGATGCCATTTCTCTAAAGGTAATTCTACTAATACCAAACTGTCTCATGTACCCTTTTGGTCTTCCCGTAATCAAACATCTGTTATGAAGTCTAATCGGATTAGAGTTCTTTGGCAATCTGCTTAATCCAACATAATCACCTTCTGCTTTAAGTTTTGCTCTTTTTTCAGCATACTTATCAACCAATTTTTGTCGCCTTTTTTCTCGGGCTTTCATTGATTCTTTAGCCATAACTATCTAATTCTTTTTAACGTTTTTAAATGGAATACCAAATTCGCGTAATAATGCAAATCCTTCTTCATCAGTTTGGGCAGTAGTAACAAATGTAATTTCCAAACCTAAAATCTTACTAATTTTATCAAGATCAATTTCAGGAAAAATAATTTGCTCCTCGATTCCCATAGTATAATTACCTCGTCCATCAAATTTAGAACTTACACCATTGAAGTCGCGAATTCGCGGAAGAGATATTGAAATTAACCTTTCCAAAAATTCGTACATTCTTTCTTGTCTTAATGTAACTTTTACTCCAATAGGCATACCTTTTCTTAATTTGAAGTTAGATATGTCTTTTTTAGAATAAGTCTTTACTGCTTTTTGTCCAGCAATAAGAGTTAATTCTTCCTGTGCAGTATCGATTAATTTCTTATCTGCTACTGCTTGACCTACACCCTGATTTAATGTGATTTTAACCAATTTAGGAACTTGCATTACAGTTTTGTAATTAAATTCCGTTTTAAGAGCAGGTATAATTTCCTCTTTATATTTCTTCTGTAAAACAGGCGTATATTCCATTACTTAATCTCCTCTCCTGATTTTTTTGAATATCGCACTAATTTATTATTATCATTCAATTTTCTACCAATCCTAGTAGGATTACCGGTAGAAGGATCAACCACCATCAAATTTGAAATATGAATAGGGGCTTCCTTTTTCACGATACCACCTTGTGGATTATTAGCGTTAGGTTTAGTATGCTTTGAAACCATATTAACACCCTCAACAATAGCTTTCTCCTTATCGTAAATCACTTCAAGGACTTTTCCTTGTTGTCCTTTATACTCACCAGCATTTACGAAAACAGTATCGCCTTTCTTTATGTGTAATTTCCTTCGCATGCAGCAATAATTTTTAAATTATAATACTTCTGGAGCTAATGAGATAATCTTCATGTAATTTTCACGTAATTCTCTTGGTATTGGGCCAAAGATACGAGTACCACGAATCTCACCTGCGTTGTTTAACAATACAACAGCATTGTTATCGAAACGGATATAAGAACCATCCGGTCTACGAACTTCTTTTCTAGTTCTAACCACAACGGCGCGACTAACTGTTCCTTTTTTTACTTCTCCTGATGGTAAAGCGCTTTTAACAGTAACAACAATTTGATCACCAATAGAAGCGTATCTTTTTTTTGTACCGCCTAAAACACGAATACATAGTACTTCTTTAGCTCCACTGTTATCTGCTACTGTTAGTCTACTTTCTTGTTGTATCATGACTATTTAACTCTTTCAATGATTTCTACTAATCTCCAACTTTTGTTTTTGCTCAAAGGTCTGGTTTCCATTATCTTAACAGTATCCCCTATATTGCAAGTATTTTCTTCATCGTGAGCAGTAAATTTCTTTCTGCGCTTAACGAATTTACCGTATTTTGGGTGTTTCACCTTACGTTCAACTGCAATTACAATGGTTTTATCCATTTTATTGCTTACAACCACACCAATACGTTCTTTTCTCAATTTTCTAGTTGTTTCCATCTTCAAAAATTAACTGTTCGAATTTTCGTTTAATTCTCTTTTTCGCAACTCAGTTTTTAATCTTGCAATATTCTTGCGAGCTTCTTTAATCTTCAAAGGATTGTCTAAAGGAGACACAGCATGATTAAGCTTTAGACGAGTTAGATGAGTACTCTCAGTATCAATTCTCTCTTCCAACTCCTTTGTTGTCATCTCTTTTATTTCAGAACTTTTCATTTCGCACTACTAATTTGTTTTTTCAACATAATCTCGTCTAACAACGAATTTTACTGGTATAGGTAGTTTCTGCGCAGCAAGACGCAATGCTTCCTGAGCAACTGCCATAGGTACACCTTCAGCTTCGATAATTATTCTACCTGGTTTGATAGGTGCAACGAATCCTTCTGGTGCTCCTCTACCTTTACCCATACGTACTTCAGCAGGCTTTTTAGTAATTGGCTTATCCGGAAATACTCTGATCCAGATTTGCCCCTCACGCTTCATATATCTTGTCACAGCTTGTCGAGCTGCTTCAAGTTGTCGTCCCGTCATCCAGCACTCATCAAGAGCTTTGATTCCGAATGATCCAAAAGCCAGTTGATTCCCTCTTTGGGCATTTCCTTTCATCTTGCCCTTTTGGACTCTTCTGTATTTAGTTTTCTTTGGCTGTAACATCCTTACTAATCTTTAAATTATCGCCTTATTTTCTTTTTCTCTTGTTGAAGCCACCTTTTCCTGCTGGTTTTTGGCTTTTTCCGGCGTTGAAATTTGGAGTAAGATCACGTTTACCATAAACCTCGCCTTTACAAATCCAAACTTTAATACCAATTAAACCAACTTTGGTTAATGCTTCACACAGTGCATAATCAATATCGGCACGGAACGTATGTAACGGAGTACGTCCCTCTTTGTACACTTCTGTACGAGCCATTTCAGCGCCACCCAAACGTCCAGATATTTGAACTTTAATACCTTCTGCACCCATTCTCATTGTTGATGCAATGGCCATTTTAATCGCACGACGGTATGACACTTTACCTTCGATCTGACGAGCAATTGCGTTACCAACTATGGTAGCATCAAGTTCCGGTCTCTTAACCTCAAAAATGTTAATCTGAACCTCTTTACGAGTAATTTTCTTTAACTCTTCTTTAAGTTTATCAACTTCTTGACCACCTTTACCAATAATGATTCCCGGACGTGCAGTATTTACAGTAACGGTTATAAGTTTTAAAGTTCTTTCAATAACAATCTTAGAAATACTTGCCTTTGCTAATCGAGCTTCAAGATATTTTCTAATCTTAGTATCTTCAACTAACTTTTCAGCATAATTCCTACCACCGTACCAATTAGAATCCCATCCTTTAATGATTCCTAATCGATTTCCTATCGGATTTACTTTTTGTCCCATCTATTGTTCTGTTTGAGTATCGTTGTTACTTAAATTATCAAGCACTAGTGTTACGTGATTTGATCTTTTTCTAATTCTGTGCGCTCTTCCTTGTGGAGCTGGTTGAATTCTCTTAAGCATTCTACCACCATCTACAAAGATCTCTTTCACGATCAATTTGCTATCTTCAATTCGAACACCTTCATTCTTTACCTGCCAATTTGCAATTGCTGATAAAAGCAACTTTTCTACTCGACCTGCGGCTTCTTTCGAACTAAATTTTAATACATCAAGAGCTTTATTTACATCCATTCCTCTAACCATGTCAGCAACTAACCTCATTTTTCTTGGTGAGGTTGGACAATTCTTCAATACAGCAAAGTATTGATTCTTTTTGCTTTCTTTTATCTGGTTCGCTCTTATTCTTTTTCGTGCACCCATTATAGTTTAGTATTTTAATGTATAACTATGTTTGGTTTATTTCTTATTACCCGCGTGACCTCTATATGTTCTGGTAGGTGCAAATTCGCCTAATTTGTGTCCAACCATATTTTCGGTTACATATACCGGGATAAATTTATTTCCATTGTGAACTGCAATTGTATGCCCAACAAAATCCGGAGATATCATTGATCTTCTAGACCAGGTCTTAATCACAGTTTTTTTACCTGATTCGTTCATTTCAAGAACTCTTTTCTCTAGTTTAAAATCAATAAATGGGCCTTTTTTCAATGATCGACTCATAGCAATCTATTTTATTTCTTACGTTTTTCAACAATATACTTATTAGAAGCTTTTTTCTTAGCTCGTGTTTTGAAACCTTTAGCAGGCATACCGTTTCTTGATCTTGGGTGACCTCCCGAAGATCTACCTTCACCACCACCCATAGGGTGATCTACTGGGTTCATAACAACACCACGAACTCTAGGTCTTCTTCCTAACCATCTATTTCTACCTGCTTTACCTGAAACTTCCAGACTATGATCTGTATTTCCAACAGTTCCAATTGTTGCTCGGCATGTAGTTAGTACCATTCTACTTTCGCCTGATGGTAACTTTACGATTGCGTATTTTCCATCACGAGAAGTTAATTGAGCATAAGAACCTGCACTTCTTGCTAAAGTTGCACCTCTTCCTGGTTGTAATTCGATATTGTGAATAATTGTTCCTAAAGGAATATCTGATAAGAATAGAGTATTTCCTACTTCAGGAGCTACATCTTTACCAGATTTAATTTTTTGTCCAACTTTTAATCCATTAGGAGCTATAATATATTTCTTTTCACCATCTTCATATACAACTAAAGCAATACGAGCTGTTCTATTCGGATCGTACTCAATACTCTTAACAGTTGCTTCCATTCCATCTTTGTTGCGAAGAAAATCGACAATTCTATATCTTTTCTTATGACCACCACCTAAATATCTCATGGTCATTCTTCCGTCGTTATTTCTTCCTCCTGATCTCTTAATAGGAGCTAACAAAGATTTTTCCGGTGTACTTTTTGTAATTGTATCAAAAGCACCGATAATCTTATGTCTTTGTCCTGGTGTAACAGGTTTTAATTTACGTACTGCCATGTCAATTAAATATTGCTATAAAAATCTATTTTTTCACCTTCTGCTAACGTAACAATTGCCTTTTTAAAAGACTTTGCTCTTCCTTCGATTATACCTGATTTAGTATAACGAGATTTCTTTTTGCCTAGATAACGCATAGTATTCACAGACTCAACTGAAACACCATACAACTCTTCAACAGCTTTTTTAATCTGAAGCTTATTTGCCCTTGTATCCACTATAAAACCATAACGGTTGAAATCTTCACCCTGCATGGTCATTTTTTCGGTAACTATTGGCTTCAATAAAATATCCATCGTATCTATTTTTTTCTAAATTCTAAACATTTTGTGCAATGGTTCTATTGAATTCTCAACAAAAAGAACAACACTTGCATTCATAATATCGTAAGTTGTTAATTCAGAAACCGTAACAACTTTTGCATCTTGTAAGTTTCTAGATGCTAAATAGATGTTTTTGTTTTGTTCTGACAATACTAACAATACTTTCTTGTCAGCCACTTCTAAATTGCTTCTTAAATCAACAAACTCCTTAGTTTTTGGAACTTCGAAATTAAAGTCTTCAATAACTTTAATATTATTATCGTTTGCTTTGTATGATAAAGCTGATTTACGAGCTAATTGCTTAACCTTTCTGTTTAATTTAAAAGAGTAATCTCTTGGTTGTGGGCCAAAGATTCTTCCTCCACCTCTAAACACTGGAGATTTAATGCTACCAGCTCTAGCTGTACCAGTTCCTTTTTGTCTCTTAATCTTTCTTGTACTGCCAGCAATTTCGTTTCTTTCTTTTGCTTTGTGTGTACCTTGACGTTTATTAGCTAAATATTGTTTTACATCTAAATATATAGCGTGATCGTTTGGCTCAATTTTAAAAATTGCGTCATTCAAGGTAACCTTCTTGCCAGTATCTTTTCCTGTTATATTAACTATAGATAATTCCATTACTTCTGAATAATTAAATATGAACCTTTTGCTCCAGGAACTGATCCCTTAACAACTAATAAATTATTCTCTTTTATAACCTTGATAACTTTAAGGTTAATTACTTTAACCTTTTTATTACCGGTTTGACCAGCCATCCTCATGCCTTTAAATACTCTTGAAGGATAAGAAGATGCACCTAAAGAACCTGGTGCTCTTAGTCTGTTGTGCTGACCGTGAGTTTGTCCACCAACACCTCTAAAGCCATGTCTTTTAACAACGCCTTGAAACCCCTTACCTTTGGTGTATCCAGCCACGTCAACCCACATATCTTCGTTGAAGATATCAATTGTTACATCTTCGCCAACCTGATAGTCTTTAGCAAAGTTTTTAAATTCATGTAAGATTCTCTTAGGCGTAACACCAGCCTTTTTAAAATGTCCGTTTAAAGGATTACTAGTATTCTTTTCCCTTTTCTCATCAAAAGCCAATTGATATGCCTTGTAACCATCATTTTCAGGCGTTTTTACCTGAGTTACAACGCATGGTCCAGCCTCAATAACAGTGCATGGAATATTTTTTCCCTCGGCACTGAAGACGGAAGTCATTCCGATCTTTTTTCCAATTAATCCTGGCATGTTTCTTCGTTTTTACTTTTTAATTATACTTTAATTTCAACTTCAACTCCACTTGGTAGTTCCAACTTCATTAAAGCATCGATAGTTTTTGGTGTTGAACTATAGATGTCTAATAATCTTTTATAAGAAGAAAGTTGAAACTGTTCTCTTGATTTCTTATTAACGAAAGGAGAACGTAACACTGTAAACACTCTTTTATGTGTAGGTAGCGGAATTGGACCACTAATTACAGCTCCAGTGGATTTTACCGTCTTCACAATTTTTTCAGCAGATTTATCTACTAAATTGTGATCATAAGATTTTAACTTAATTCTAATCTTCTGGCTCATCTTTATCCTAATTATACAAATTCACTTTTACCTTTTGCTTTCTCAACTATTTCTTTAGCTATTCCATCAGGAACTTCCTCATAGTGAGAAAACTCCATTGTAGAAGTAGCTCTACCCGAACTAATTGTTCTTAAAACGGTTACATAACCAAATTTTTCTGCTAATGGTACTTTTGCTTTGATAACTCTAGCACCACCTTTATTTTCCATTCCCTCAACTTTACCTCTACGTCTGTTAAAGTCAGCAATAATATCACCCATATATTCTTCAGGAGTTACTACTTCAGCAGCCATGATAGGTTCAAGTAATTTTGGTTTTGCTTTTGCACAAGCATTCTTAAATGCCTGTTTTGCAGCTATTTCAAATGATAAAGAATCTGAATCAACCTCGTGGTACGAACCATCGATTAATGTTACTTTTAAGCTATCAACAGGATACCCTGCTATTACTCCGTTAAACATTGCTTCTTCAAATCCTTTTTGAACAGCCGGTATATATTCTTTTGGAATATTTCCACCTTTAATTTTATCAACGAACTGTAATCCCCCTTTGTTATCTTCATCAACTGGTCCGATTTCAACCTGAATATCAGCAAATTTACCACGACCACCAGATTGTTTTTTAAATACTTCTCTATGAGAAATAGTTTGGGTAATACTTTCCTTATAAGCAACCTGAGGAGCACCTTGATTACATTCTACTTTAAACTCACGTACTAAACGATCAAGCAAAATTTCAAGGTGTAATTCACCCATTCCACTAATCACAGTTTGTCCAGAATCTTCATCTACTTTTACAGAAAAAGTCGGATCCTCTTCTGCTAATTTATGAAGTGCCAAGTTTAATTTATCCAGATCTTTTTGTGTTTTTGGTTCAACTGCAATACCAATTACCGGATCTGGGAAATCCATAGATTCAAGAACTATCTGACGTTTTTCATCGCTTAAGGTATCACCGGTTCTTAAGTCTTTAAATCCAACTGCAGCACAAATATCTC
Organism: Bacteroidales bacterium; assembly: GCA_028282585.1. GTDB lineage: Bacteria > Bacteroidota > Bacteroidia > Bacteroidales > UBA12077 > UBA12077. The sequence continues at coordinate 7,756 of JANQHR010000116.1, forward strand.
CTGCTTCAATTACATCTTTTGGATTTTGTTTGTTGGCATGCATTTGGTATAAACGAGAAATTCTTTCTCTTTTTCCAGTTCTAACATTCATTACATATGAACCGGATTCAATTTTACCTGAATAAACTCTCATAAATGCTAAACGACCTACAAATGGATCGGTAGCAATTTTAAATGCTAATGCTGATAATGGTTCGTTAGCATCAGGTTTGCGTTCAACTTCTTCATCGTTTTTTGGATTAATACCAGTAACACCACCAATATCTAGTGGGCTTGGTAAAAATGCAACGATTGAATCAAGTAATCTTTGAACACCTTTATTTTTGAATGCTGATCCGCAAAGCACAGGAGTGATTGTCATTTCAATTGTTGCTTTACGAATTACATCTAACATTTCTTCTTTTGTAATAGAATCTGGATCTTCAAAAAATCTTTCTAAAAGCGCATCGTCATGTTCGGCTACTGCTTCAATCAATTTTCCTCTCCACTCTTCTGCTTCTCCTACTAATTCCGCAGGAATGTCTACTAATTCGTAATTAGTACCCATTTTTTCGTCATCGTGCCAAATAACAGCTTTGTTTTCAATTAAATCAATAACTCCACGAAAATTCTCCTCTGATCCAATTGGAACCTGAATAGGTACAGGGTTTGCTCCCAGTTTTTCCTTTATTTGATTTACTACTGAAAGGAAATCTGCTCCATTACGGTCCATTTTATTTACAAAGGCCATTCTTGGAACATTATACTTATCAGCTTGACGCCAAACTGTTTCGGATTGTGGTTCAACACCTCCAACCGCACAAAATACTGCTATTGCACCATCCAAAATTCTTAATGAACGTTCAACCTCCACTGTAAAATCAACGTGTCCAGGAGTATCAATAATGTTAATCTTAAAATCCTGATTGTTGTATTTCCAGAACGTTGTTGTAGCAGCCGAGGTAATTGTAATACCTCTTTCCTGTTCCTGAACCATCCAGTCCATAGTTGCAGCCCCATCGTGTACTTCCCCAATACGATGAGTAATACCAGTATAGAACAGAATTCTTTCTGTTGTTGTGGTTTTACCGGCATCAATGTGAGCCATGATTCCGATATTCCTGGTATTTTTAAGCGCTTTACTCATTATTAATTTTTTTAACCCCTTTTCCCTATTTATTTAAAATCTAAAATGCGCGAAAGCTTTGTTAGCTTCTGCCATTCTGTGCGTTTCTTCTTTTTTCTTGAATGCTCCACCCTCTTCGTTATAAGCAGCCATTATTTCTTGAGACAATTTTTCTGCCATATTCTTACCACTGCGTTGGCGAGCATACTTTATCATATTCCTAATACTGATTGCAGTCTTTCTTTTAGGATTTACTTCCATTGGCACCTGAAATGTTGCACCACCAATTCTTCTACTTTTTACCTCAACCATTGGGGTTACATTTTCTAATGCTTTCTTCCAGATTTCGATTGGAGTTTTTTCTTCTTCCTTATTTTTTGCACCTAAAATATCCATTGCATCATAAAAAACTTTATATGCTAGGTTTTTCTTACCATCAACCATAAGATCGTTAACAAAACGAGTAACCAAAGTATCATTAAACTTTGGATCTGGTAACAATATTCGCGCTTTTGGTTTTGATTTTCTCATCTCTCTCTAACTCTTTGTATTGGATTATTTTTTTGGTCTCTTAGTTCCGTATTTTGAACGTCTTTGAGTTCTTCCTTCAACTCCTGAAGTATCTAGAGCACCTCTAATTAAGTGATATCTAACACCTGGAAGATCTTTTACCCTACCTCCTCTAATTAAAACAATCGAGTGTTCTTGTAAATTATGACCTTCTCCAGGAATGTAAGCATTCACCTCTTTACCATTTGTCAACCTTACCCTGGCTACCTTTCTCATTGCCGAGTTTGGTTTTTTAGGTGTTGTAGTATATACACGTGTACATACACCTCTTCTTTGAGGACAAGCATCCAATGCTGGAGCTTTTTTCTTCTCCACAATTTGAGTTCTTCCTTTTCTTACTAATTGCTGTATTGTAGGCATATAGACAACTATTTAAATTAATTCTTTTATAAAATCGGTCTGCAAAGGTATTCTTTTTTTTGACAAATCCACAACAATTGTTAATTTATTTCGTTTTCTTAACATAACTTCAAAAGATTTTAATCTTCAATCAAAATACCATTCCAAAAACCTAAAATCATTGATATTTATTTATTTAACCGTCCAAAATTTAGCCGGAAAATGCCGCAAAATTATGTTCTTTTTTAGAAAATAGCAAACTAAAGTACACTTTATTCATGTTTTTTTACTATTTAGAAAGGTTTTTAATATTACGCCTATTAACTCGGGCTTAAACCATTACTGCTTTTTATATATTTATTATATTATATACTCTTGTGTGTTTCCAAAAAATTACTATTTTTGATGCCCATTTATTTATCTTGTTATAAATGTTTTGTTTTTAAGAAATTACAAGAATATATTATTAATTAAATCATTAAATACATATGAAAACTTATCAAACTGATAAAATCAGGAATATCGCTTTGATTGGTAATGGGGGGTCTGGTAAGACCTCAATTGCGGAAGCGATGCTTTTTGAAGGTGGTGTTATTGATAGGAAAGGTACAGTAAACGGAAAGAATACTGCATCTGACTATAATGAAATTGAACATGAAAATTTAAATTCAGTTTTTTCAACTGTATTATACACAGAATTTAACGACCATAAGATAAATATAATAGACACTCCAGGTGCGGATGATTTTATCGGTAGTGTTATTTCATCGTTTAGTGCAGCAGACCTTGCATTAATGGCCATTAATGCCCAGCAAGGTGTTGAAGTTGGTACTGAAATTCTAAGCAGACATTGCGATACATATAGCAAACCTTTAATGTTTGTAATGAATAAATTGGATCATGAAAATGCAAATTTCGAAAAAGCGCTGGAATCCTTAAAAGCATCTTTTGGAAATAAAGTTGTTGTTGTTCAGTATCCTGTCGCAAATGGTCCTGATTTTAATGCGATCATTGATGTGCTTTTAATGAAAATGTACAAATTCAAGGAAAATGGTGAAAGAGAGATTTTAGAAATTCCTGCAGATCAAAAAGATACTGCAGAAGAATTACATAATGCATTAATTGAAGCTGCGGCTGAAAATGATGAGCAATTAATGGAGCTTTTCTTCGAAAAAGGATCATTGGATGAAAATGAAATGAGAAAAGGAATCACGGCAGGTTTAATTTCCAGAGGTATGTTCCCTGTTTTTTGTATTTCGGCTGAAAAGAGTTTTGGTATTAAGAGGATTTTAGAATTTATTACTAATGTTGCTCCTACTCCAGATGTAATGCCAGCGCCTGAAACTGAGGATGGAAAAGCAATTGAATGCAAAGAAAGCGATCCAACTTCATTATTTGTATTTAAAACTGCGAACGAATCTCATATTGGAGAAATTAACTATTTTAAAGTTACTTCAGGTGCAGTATCTGAAGGGATGGATTTAAATAATAACAATACCAATACTAAGGAGAGATTATCTCAATTATATGCTGTTGCAGGTAAAAACAGAACAAAAGTTTCTAAACTTGTAGCTGGTGATATTGGAGCGGCAGTTAAATTAAAAAATACAAAAACTAATCACTCTTTAACTGACCCAAAAACTTCATTTAAATTTCCTGCAATAAACTTCCCTGAAGCAAAACATAGAACCGCAATTAAAGCTATTAATGAATCTGATGATGAGAAATTAGGAGAAGCTTTAACCAGATTGCAAGAAATTGATCCAACCGTATCGGTTGAGTATTCAAAAGAATTGAAACAAATTATTCTTTCTGGTCAAGGAGAGTATCATCTAAATAATATTGTTAAATGGCATTTGGATAATGTATATAAAATTGAATCTGAATTTTATGCTCCAAAAATTCCTTATAGAGAAACTATTACAAAAGTAGCTGGTGCTGATTACCGTCATAAGAAACAATCAGGTGGTTCTGGTCAGTTTGGAGAAGTACATATGGTAATTGAGCCTTATAAAGAAGGAATGCCCGATCCTGTTTCTTATAAAATAGATGGTAAAGAAGTTAAAGTTAATGTAAGAAATAAAGAAGAGCACCCACTTCCATGGGGAGGAATGCTGGTATATTATAATTGTATTGTTGGCGGGGCAATTGATGCTAGATTCTTACCTGCTATTTTAAAAGGTATTATGGAAAAAATGGAAGAAGGACCATTAACAGGTTCGTATGCCCGCGATATTAAAGTGGCCATTTATGATGGTAAAATGCACCCGGTTGATTCAAATGAAATTTCGTTTAAACTAGCAGGACGTAATGCATTTAGAGCAGCATTTAAAAACGCTGGTCCGAAAATTATGGAACCTATTTATGATGTTGAAGTATTAGTTCCATCTGATAGAATGGGTGATGTAATGAGTGATTTACAAGGAAGAAGAGCTATGATTGAAGGTATGAATAGCGATAAAGGTTTTGAGAAACTAAACGCTAAAGTACCTTTAGCAGAACTTAATAAATACTCGACTGCGTTGAGTTCATTAACTGGAGGTAGAGCAACTTACTCAATGAAGTTTTCAAAATATGAACAAGTTCCAATGGATGTTCAAGAAAAGTTAATGAAAGCTTTCGAAGAAGAAGAGGCAGAAGATTAATATTTTATCACATACATAGAAAAAAGCTTGATCAAATTGATCAAGCTTTTTTAATATAATCGTTTTTACATATTTAACGGTATAACCTTATTAATCCAAAACTTGAACCTGAACTTCCCCCTGACTCAGACCCCTCTCCGCCTGCTCCTTCATCCTGTGTAGTGTTTTTGCCCCAGTTATTGTTGTTGTAATCAACATTATCCCAACCTGTTATTTCTACTACAAAGAAATAATTTCCTGCTGCAGCCTCGCGATTACTATTTTTAATTTTACCATCCCAGCCTTCCCAATCGCGTATATCGCCTTCATACTCATGTACAAGCTGCCCTGCCCGGGTAAATATCACAATTTTAAAATCCCGAATTGATTTATATCCTTCTTTAACTATGAAAATATCATTAATATTATCACCATTTGGTGTAAAAACATTTGGAAATTCAACTTCTGAAGGTTCAACTTTTATATTTAAGAATATTGAATCGACACACCCAAATTCACTCTCGCTATACATTCTCAAAACATAGGTTTTTCCCGAATCAGCAGCACTAAAATAATATGTGTGTTCTGGCTCCAATAAATAATCATTTGTAAAAACTGTATCGACATCGTTATTCCATAAGGTGTCACCAAAAAACCAGATATAACTTTCACCATTTAAGGATTCATTTGAAAATCGCACCTTTAAGGGAGCTGATCCGCTTATTTCAGCATCACTATTTCCTGTACTTATAATTTCATTTGTTTTATCGTCAATGGTTGTCCACGAAAAGTCAGCATCAGTCTCGATTGCCATATATGCTGTGTCATCTTCTGTTGTGCATCCAAACCTGTCGGTAACAAGAACCGAAAAGGTAGTATTTTCTGTGGGTAACTCCGAATCATTATCCGTAGGGTCCTCGCCAATACTTGTAAATGGACCATTATAACTCCTAAAGTTATCCATGCTCGGAGATGCAGCCCATTCATAAGTATTTATTTTATTTCTTAAGGTATACGATTCTTTAGTATCCGGATCATAATAAATAAATGGAGTATCAAAAAAAGTTGTTGTATGATAATAAGGATCGGTTAATAAAGCCAAATAGTCACAATCATTTTCTTCATGAAATTGAATTTCAACTGTTAACTCATTATTAATATATATCCATGCTATATATTCCTGTATACTTGATCCATCGTTTAATATTACTTTATAGCCACCAATTGATAAGCCTGTTGCAGTTGAACTTGTTGAGTTATTATTAATCGTAAAACTGCTTATACTATCTGTAAAGTCTTGTGTTGTTTCGTTGTACTTGAACCATGTGTAATTAAATCCGCCAGATTCAGTTGAATCACTGGCTGTTAATATCCCAGAACTTACCTGATCACCACAAAAAACAAAGATCATATTGCTATCTGAATATTCTGTTGCTTCCGAAAATGCAGAAGGAGAAGAAATTTGAGCAAATCCATCTATCCCAATTGCCAGCAGCAATAAAAAACTTAAATATCTTAAATCCATTGCATAATAAAATTTTCCGAACGTTTATGGAAACTACAATAATAACAATTATCGTCCAATTAAATTGTATTGAACCAAATGTTTTTTATAGCCCGGTGTTTCGAAATTTGAAATTCTTTTTAAGAAAACACCTTTTGATTTTAACAAATTAATGGATTTTTGGATAAAAATAATTTAATGGAATGGCCCTTCGAATTTTACCTTTATTTAGGTATCCGGGCTTATAATGTCTTCTTATTAGTTATATTATAAATGTGTAATTAATCGCAACTGTACTTAATTCAATTACTTTTAGTTGTTTCTGAGCTTTTCGTTTATCAGGTTTTCGATTTCTTCCAGTTTGCCTAAAGGCACAGAATTTAAGGTTTTGGTAATGTCAATTACTTTGTTGGATTTTTTTATATTATTTATTGGATGTTCATGGTCGATGTTGTGTTTACTTTCCGGAATCCATTCCATTAAATCGTTTGGTGTACAACGAAGTAGTATACATAAACGTTCCATTGATTCCAGATTTAGGCGGTTTATCCTGTTGTTTTTTACTCTTGTTGCAAAATTATCTGAAAAACCTGCTTTTTTTAGATAAGTAAATGGTCTTTGAATGCCCCTGGCTTTCATTATCCGATCGAAATTATACTTTAACATAAAATACGTTTTATTTTCGTGATTTGATTATAAATATAAATAATTACTCGTTTATATTGAATATTTTATCTTGTATTTTGCATCTTTTATCGTTCTTTTTATATTTAATTATGTTCCTTATTAATTGCTTTACTTGCTTTTAGTGTTTATTATCTTCCTTTTTACTTTATTCATCTTTCTTTTTATATTTTTTGTCGTGCTTTTATAGTTTTTTGTCGTGCTTTTTGAAACTTTTTAGAAGTTTATTACTTATTTATTCCTGATCTGAGACTTTAGTGTTTTTGTATTGCTGAAAAAACGTTAACTAATAAATTTAAAATAAAAATGTGTATAAATACTTTTTATCTATCTTGGTTCGGCAAATAATAGGGTATATTTTTACAGGCTTAACCTGAAAAATTCTTTGAGTTTTTCACCGATGGGCTGGTATTTTATAAAATTATACAGTACAGATATTTGTATGCGATAACTAATTTGGTTTTAGAAAGACTTTATCCCAAATTTGAATTATGAAAGATTTTATAAAAGTCAGGGTTGATCTCCAACGGATCTTATATGACTGTTGGAATCATCAGACACACAACCTTTGGTTGTTTTGATTATTCATATGAATTTATGAATAATAGAGATTAATTTTTAGGTAACTGTAAAGGATATTAAATAAAGTGTACGATTATTTAAAAGATTTAAACGAGGTTCAGAAAGAAGCTGTAATAAACTACCAGGGAGCATCTTTGGTAATTGCGGGAGCAGGATCGGGAAAGACAAGGGTACTTACTTACAGAATAACGCATTTACTTGCTAACGCTGTTCCTGCGTATAAAATTCTTGCTCTAACTTTTACGAATAAAGCAGCCGCCGAAATGAAGTCGCGTATTGCTAAAATGGTAGGTAATGATGTTGCGCGTTTTCTATGGATGGGTACATTCCATTCTATATTTGCCCGTATTTTGAGAACAGAAGCTGAACATCTGGGCTACACTTCGAATTATACTATTTATGACACGATCGATTCTAAGAATCTAGTAAAAAAGATTATCAAGGAATTAGGTTTAGATGACAAAACATATAAACCCGGAGAAATCTATGGCCGTATTTCCAGTGCCAAAAATAATCTGATAAGTGCTAAAGCATATGCAAGTAATCAGCAAGTAATCGTTCAAGATCAGAAAAGCAAGCGTCCGCGAACAGCAGAAATCTACATGATTTACGCTAACAGGTGTAAAAAAGCGGATGCAATGGACTTTGACGATCTACTTTTAAATACAAACATTCTATTTCGCGATTTCCCTGATGTGTTGGAAAAATACCAGGATAAATTTCAATTCATTTTAGTTGATGAGTACCAGGATACAAATTTCTCACAATATCTTATTATAAATAAGTTAAGTGCAAAAAATAAAAATATTTGCGTAGTTGGTGATGATGCTCAAAGTATTTATGCTTTTCGTGGAGCTAAAATTGAAAATATCCTGAATTTCAGAAATGATTACCCGGGATATCAATTGTATAAACTAGAACAGAACTACCGATCAACCAAAACTATTGTTGAGGCGGCAAATAGTTTAATTAAAAAGAATAAAGAACAAATTCCTAAAAAAGTATATTCTCAGAATGAAATTGGCGAGAAAATCAAAGTAATAGAAGCTGAAACCGATAAGGATGAGGCTTACTCGGTAGCCAGAGTAATCGAGGACACTGCTATAGATCGTGGATATGATTATAAAGATTTTGCCATTTTATACAGAACCAACGCTCAATCAAGAAGTTTTGAGGAAGCTTTGCGTAGATTTAATATACCATATAAAGTATTTGGAAGTATTTCTTTTTACCAAAGAAAAGAAATAAAAGATTTATTAGCATACTTCCGATTAGCTGTAAATCAGAAGGATGACGAAGCCTTATTACGTATTATTAATTATCCCACCAGGGGAATTGGAAACACAACCATTTCTAAAATAGAAACTTACTCAAATAACCAAAACCTGAATATTTGGGAGACTCTTCTAAAAATAGATAAAATACAAATTGGTTTAAATACCGGTACTATTAATAAATTAACCAAGTTTAGAAATTTGATTCAGGGTTTTGTGGAAGACATAAAGAGTTTGGATGCATATGATGCTGCTATGGAGATGGCTAAAGAATCAGGTATTTTAAATGAACTCAACAATCCTGAATCGCATGAAGATCAAACCAAATTTGAAAATATTGAGGAGTTACTAAACGGGATAAAAGAATTTGTTGATGAAAATGATGATCCTGATTTTTTCCCTTCTTTGGATAAGTTTATGGAGAATGTTGCTTTATTAACTAATCAGGACAATGAAAAAGATGAAGATTTTAATAAAGTAACCATCATGACTATTCACTCTGCTAAGGGTTTGGAATTTAAATATGTTTTTCTTGCTGGTTTGGAGGAGGAACTATTTCCATCGGCAATGGCTTCTGGTACTCAAAAAGAATTGGAGGAAGAAAGAAGGTTATTTTATGTGGCTTTAACAAGAGCTGAAGAATCTGCCATGATTTCTTTTGCAAAAGAAAGATATAAATGGGGAGTTCCAACATCATGCCGTCCGAGCAGATTTATTAAAGAAGTTGATGAGCAATATTTAGATTTACCTGATTCATTCTACGACCAACCAACCACACCATTTGGCGATAAGCTTTTTGAAGACTCATCGAAACCTCGATTTGAAAGAAAAAAACCGGGCATAAATGCTACCATACCACAGGTAAATAAAAAGTTAGTTAAGTTAAGTGAAGCAAATGGAAAATCAAGTAATTCAAATGTTGATTTTAAACCTGATGATCCTTCCTTAATTGAAGAAGGTATGATCGTTCGTCATGCAAAATTCGGATTAGGGGAAATAATAATAATAGAAGGATCAGAACCAAATAAAAAAGCAAAGGTTAATTTCGAAGTAGTTGGAGAAAAACAACTTCTTCTGAAGTTCGCCAAATTACAGATCGTGAATTGATTTTGATCTAATACAATTTTAATAAGCAACATTTTAAATTTGGTTATTTTTTTTATTTATAAGAAAGAATATTGAAATGCCTGCCTGATCAGGTGATAGGTTGGGAAATAGATTTTATTTGAATTACTTTAAGTCGTTGGTTTAAAATATTTATATGCATATAAAAGTATAATAGAAACAAATCTACACCTCAATTTAATAGTTACTTTATACTTAATTATGAATAGCTTAATACACTTTCCCTTTTTTGGCTTGATCCAAAAAAAGTTTCAAAAAAAATCAAGACAAAACGATGCTTCTTCGCTCTTTGCGATAAGCAAATAATTCCAGACAAAGTAAGCAAGCTCCTTCGTCGGAATTCTAAAGCTTATTACATCCACCCTACCCCACAGCTCGCCGTTTTGTCTGACCCACGCTTAATAATCCACATCTGAAAACTTCTTGCTTATTACTTATCATAGTAGAAGTATAATGCAAACCTTTAGAAATTAATCTTCTATTAATTCATATCTTCAATTGTATCTATTATAAAGTCATTTGTTTACTTAAATTTTCAAGCTGTAGTATATTATCTTTTTAAATCTTTGATTGCTAAATCAAAATAGACTATTTTTGCACAAAATCACAATGTAAATTATGGAATATAATACAAGCAGAAAAAAACTCGTATTACCTGAGTATGGAAGAAATATCCAAAAAATGGTTGAACTAACGAAGGCTGAGCCGGATAAAGAAAAAAGAAACAAAATGGCTCAAGCAATTATTGCGATTATGGGTAATATGAATCCTCACCTTAGAGATATTGCTGACTTTAAACACAAATTATGGGATCACCTTGCAATTATTTCTGAATTTAATCTGGATATTGATTCTCCATATGATCCTCCTGTAATTGAAACCTTACAAGAAAAACCAGAATCTGTTCCTTACAATAATAAAGATGCCAAGTTTAAGCATTATGGGCAAACCATTGAAAAAATGGTTAAGGTTGCTATTGATATGGAAGATGGCGAATTAAAGGAAATTTTAATTCAGCTGATAGCTAATCACATGAAAAAAAGCTATTTAACCTGGAACAAGGAAGCTGTAGCAGATGAACTTATTTTTAAAGATTTAAAGGTTTTATCTGGAGGTAAAATTGATTTAAATATCGAGGAAACAACCTTAACTGAAACCAAAGATATTCTTGCTAAAAATAAACGAAGAAGGATCCAGAGAAAGAAATAACATCTTATACTTAAATATTCACTGCAAAATTGTAATTTAAATTTTAATCTAAGAGGTTTCAAGAAAATTATAAAGGAATAATGGATTGTTGGAAATTTTAAAAATCAATTTTATTGTTTTGTCTCTTTTAAGATATTTTTCACTATTCCATCTAACCTGATTTCAGGCAGGCAATATTTAAGGACCTAAAGTATTAATTAAGGTTGCCTGGTTTATACAAGATGAATTTTAAACTAAATTAAAACTTATATTATATGAGTTCGTTTGTTATCAAAGGTGGTAAAAAACTGAAAGGTGATATTTACCCTCAGGGAGCAAAAAATGAAGCATTACAAATTTTATGCGCTGTTTTATTAACTCCTGAACAAATTACTATCCATAATATTCCTAATATCAGGGATGTAAACAAACTCATAGATTTACTTGCGAGTATTGGTGTTAAGGTGGAAAAATTAAATGAATCATCTTATACTTTTAAAGCTGATCATATTGACTTTGACTATCTACATACGGAAGAATACAGGGAAAAATCTACTAGTTTACGAGGATCAATAATGATGATCGGACCTCTTTTAGCACGATTTGGTAAAGGATATATTCCAAAACCGGGTGGTGATAAAATTGGACGCAGAAGAGTTGATACTCACTTTATTGGTTTTGAAAAATTAGGTGCAAAATTCGAATTCAGTCATAAAGAGAACTCTTATAAGGTTAAAGGGAAAACGCTAAAAGGAGCTACGATGCTACTTGACGAGGCATCTGTTACCGGTACTGCCAATATCATTATGGCAGCTGTTTTAGCTGAAGGGCAAACGGTTATATATAATGCTGCCTGCGAACCATATGTACAGCAATTATGTAAGATGCTTGTAAGTATGGGAGCTAAAATAATTGGGATTGGTTCTAATTTGTTAACAATTGATGGTGTAAAAGAACTGAAAGGATGTAAACACTCAATTCTTCCTGATATGATAGAAGTAGGTAGTTTCATTGGTTTGGCTGCAATGACAGGATCAGAAATTACCATTAAAAATGTATCTTTCGAGAATCTCGGAATCATACCTAATTCGTTTAAAAGGTTAGGAATTAAATTAGAGAAAATCGGTGATGACATTTTTATACCTGAACAAAGGCATTATCAAATAGAAACTTTTATTGATGGTTCAATTATGACCATTGCCGATGCACCCTGGCCCGGACTTACTCCTGACCTTCTCAGCGTAATGCTTGTTGTATCAACACAGGCAAAAGGAAGTGTATTAATACACCAAAAAATGTTTGAAAGCCGGTTGTTCTTTGTTGATAAACTGATTGACATGGGAGCTCAAATAATACTTTGCGATCCTCATAGAGCAACTGTTATAGGTTTGAACAATCAAATTCAACTTCGCGCTACACATATGACCTCTCCAGATATTCGTGCCGGTGTTGCTTTATTAATTGCCGCTTTGTCAGCTGACGGAACAAGTACAATTCATAATATAGATCAGATTGACCGGGGTTATCAAAATATTGATACCAGGTTAAATGCTATTGGAGCTGATATTAAGAGAATAGACTGAGAGAATATAAAATTATTCTAATTCATTATATATTAATATTTTTCTTTCGATAAATTCGGAATAACGGTTAGATGGAATGATGGAAAATCCCTAATCCAACCAGTTTGGAGGCTTAGCATGTATTCCATTCTTTCAATTTTATATATACAAAGACATTCATTTCAACAATTACGCTGACAAAAAAACATTAATATTATTAATCTTTAAATTCATTGTCATATTATCAATAAAGTTTATTTTTGCGTGCCAATTTGGCGTAAAATTCTATTTGGCAAATATTTTGATGTCAAATTGCCGAAAAAAATACATTATACATTAATCATTTTTCAAATTTTACGAAAATGACAAAAAAGACAGATAAAGTAGAGGATCCTGCTCGTCCGGCAGGCGAAAAAGATAAAAAGGCTACTCAGCAAACAAAAAAAACAAGTTCAAAAGCCAAGAAACCAAAACAAGAAGGTAAAAAGATTGAGGTAAAAGATCCTGAGGAAGAGGTAAAAATTGAAAAAGAAGGAAAAAAAGAGAAAGAAAAGAAAGAGAAAACAGATAAAGAAAAATACGAAGAAGTAAACGATAAATACCTTCGCTTAGCAGCAGAATACGACAATTACAGGAAAAGAACTTTAAAAGAAAGAATGGAACTGACCAAAACTGCTGGTGAGGATATTTTAGTAAATATCTTACCTGTTATTGATGATTTTGAAAGAGCTTTAGGGTCTATGGATCAAGCAAAAGAAATTGATGCAGTAAAGGAAGGTATTCAATTAATCTATAACAAATTCAAGGAATTCTTGAAACAACGCGGAGTAAAGGAAATAGAAGCTAAAGAAAAAGATTTCGATACCGATGTACATGAGGCAATTACAAAAATTCCTGCTCCTGATGAAAAACTAAAGGGAAAAGTGGTAGATGTTATCGAAAAGGGTTATTATCTGCACGAGAAGGTAATTCGCTTTTCAAAAGTAGTAATTGGTGAATAAGAGAATAAAAGAAATTAAACAAATATGTCCAAAAGAGATTATTACGAGGTTTTAGGTGTTTCAAAAAGCGCTTCGCAAGATGAAATAAAAAAAGCGTATAGAAAACAGGCCATTAAATACCATCCCGATAAAAATCCGGGAGACAAGGAAGCTGAAGCAAATTTTAAAGAAGCTGCGGAGGCTTATGAAGTTTTGAGTAATGAAGATAAGAGAAGCAGATACGATCGATTTGGACATGCAGGAGTTGGAGGTGCTGCTGGTGCAGGAGGATTCGGTGGCGGAATGACCATGGAAGACATTTTCGAGAATTTCGGAGATATATTTGGAAGCGCCTTTGGTGGTGGTTTTGGAGGGTTCAGCGGGTTTAGCGGATTTGGAGGTTCTCGCCAAAGGGGACGTAGAGTTAATAAAGGTTCAAACCTTAGAGTAAAAGTTAGTTTAAGTCTTAAAGATATTGCGTACGGCGTAAATAAAAAAATTAAAGTTAATAAATACATTGCTTGTGATGCTTGTGGTGGAAGCGGAGCAAAAGATTCATCATCATATAGCACCTGTTCAACTTGTCATGGAACCGGTCAGGTTACAAAAGTAACAAGTACTTTTCTTGGACAAATGCAAACAACTCAAACATGTCATGTTTGTGGTGGTGAAGGAAAAATTATTACTAATAAATGTACTAAATGTCATGGTGAAGGTATTGTAAAAGATACCGAAGTTATTTCGCTGGATATACCTGCCGGAGTTGCAGAAGGAATGCAATTATCTGTTAGCGGAAAAGGAAATGCTGCTCGTCGAGGCGGAGTAAATGGTGATTTGATCGTTTTAATTCAGGAGGAGAAACATCCTGATTTGGTGAGAGATGGTAACGACTTAATTTATGGATTATACCTAAACTTTGCGGAAGCGGCATTAGGAGCTCCAGTCGAAATCCCAACTGTAGATGGAAAGGTTAAGATAAAAATTGAACCCGGAACTCAACCAGGAAAAATCTTACGATTAAGAGGTAAAGGTTTGCCGGAAGTAAATGGATATGGTAAAGGTGATTTATTAGTAAATATTAATGTTTGGGTACCTAAAACATTATCAAAAGAAGAACAAAAGCTGGTAGGACAATTATCCGATTCAGAAAATTTTCAACCAAAACCAAGTTCTGATGATAAAAACTTTTTTGAACGAATGAAAAGTTTTTTTGAATAAGGTTAAATTTTGTCACAAAATAACAGGACTGTCGAAAAGTTTTCGAACAGTCTTTTTTTGTCTTTTTTATTAAGCATGGATTATAAATTAGTAAGCACGGATTACAAATCCGCGGTAGCCGGGGAAAAGTATTTTAAACAAAACTCATATTTACACAGCCTTATAAATCCGCGTGAGCTGCGTTCAAAAGTATGCATCAAACATAAAGTCTGAAAAACTAATCAATAGTTTAGACTATTGTCTCAACTAATTATTGACTTATCTAGATAGAAAGCTTTATTAAAAGGTTATTTTGAGGGTTGTTCGCAAAGTTTTAACCAAAACTCAAAAAACTTTTCATATGGAATTATTTCTGTTGTATCGAAACCTGAAATGTTCAATTCCGCTAGCTTTTTAATCAGTTTTTTGTTATGATCAATTATTTGATCCTTATTACATCCTTGTTCAATAGTTTTAGCTAAATGATAGAAAAATACTGCTGTTCTACTTTTATTTAGCTTCTTTAGGTATCTGTGATAATATACCAACATGTTATTACCTTCATTTTCAATCTCTCTTAAATTATGAATTTTATATAATATTACTCTAATTATTAGTAATAATATATTATACCCATATTTATCTTTTGCAGATTTTTTTGAACGTTCAAGAAAAGTATGTAATGATTTTGGTTTACTAAAAATCGGTAAATTCTTAATTTGTTCCTTTATTTCTAAGGATTTGAAAATAAAATATAAGTATGCTTCTTGTACAGCCCAAGAAGACTTATCGTAGTTATCTAAAAACTGAAATTGAGGTGCTGAATTTACTTCTAATAGAATTTTTACTGCTTCGGTATAACTTTCTTTTTTTATTTGAATATCGAAATTTATTTCTTGAATCAGAAACTTATTAAATGCTCTATAATCGCTTAATTTTAAGCATTTTTCAATTGATTTATCCGCCAGATCCAACTGTTTGGTATCTCTATAATACCTTGCATAATAATAGCTTAAATCAAGCTGAAGTGCTTTGGTGTTAATAAAAGGGAATTGTTTTATATGAAGATCAAGTTTTTTTAAGTTGGTTAGTATATTTTTCTGATTATTCTGTTGATAATAAAGAAGGTTTTTTATTTGGTAATAATATAATTTTATAAATGGGCTATTATAAATCTTAAGCCACTCCTCTATTTTCTCTAAACTTTCTTTGCATTCTGTTATTATTTCTTTCAATTTGGCTACTGAGAACTTGGTTTTGCTATATAACTTTTCCCACATTCCTCGTGAAGCATTATAATAATGCTGATATTTTACTAATTGCTTTACTTTTTCATGATATTCCATGGTTTTTTTTGGAACACCTTTTAAAGCATAAACTGATCGAAATTTCCTCGCTGCTGCTACCTGAATATCAATAAAGAAATATTGTTCTGCGGTTTGTTCTACTTTTGCAATTATTTTGGTTGGGTTATGATAAACATTTTTTAAAAGTAACTTCTCTGCTATTAAAAGTTCTTTCTCAACCTGAAACTGAATATTCATGTAATTATCCTTATCGATCTCCTCATAATTTTGCATATATACAAGGTCGGATAATTTTTGAACTAAGTTTCTTTTTAACATTAAGTATTTTTTATCTGCCTTTGTGGAGTTATAAATTATTTCGGAAGCCTCATCATCACTCTGAACCTGATTTGTAGTTACCAGATCGAACAGTTTTCTTGTTTTAGAGTTTTTAGGAAGAACTGCATTAAATTCTGCCGGTTTATTTTTAGATAAAATGAAAGCAAGTTCGTTTATCAAATCCATTTATAGTTCAGTAATTTACCGATTGTTTAAGTTCTTATTTTAACAACAAAAGGTTAAGTTAATTTTAAGCGTAGGATCTATAGGTATTTCATAAATCTACTTTTTACTTTTTACTTTTTAATGTAATTTTTATTTATCGCATTTAAATCAATATAAATATAAATCTTGAAGAGTTATAATCACCTTAAAAATAATCTTTTAATCTCAAAAACGCATGTTTTAGGTAATTATTTCGATTTGATCTATTGCAATTTGTTTATTGCAATTTGTTTATTCCATATCCTTAGAATCTATTATATATTTCATCTTACTTATGAATAAAATTGTAATGGTTTTAAATCTAATTTAAGTATAATTTTGTTATCCTAATAAACTAGTTGTATAGTTTATACTAAGCGCTCATAATACAATTATTAATATTCAGGTGAAGTTAGATATTGATAAAGATTTGATTCACGACATCTGAAATTGAGAAGAACGGATTGATGTTTACACTTTATTAGTATATAATTTATTATGGTTTATTATAAAAGATTAAATAAAATTGAAATTGATTGTTGAGTAAAAATCAGTCCCAAACCAAACCTTAATTCAATACTAAAAGAGGGGTAATAAACCCCTCTTTTACTTTTTAATAAACTCCAGTTTAGCAACATCTTTGTTCGATTTAAATATTTTATCCAGTTGAATAGTAATAGGAAGTGTAATTTTTTGAAGAAGAATTGCTAATTTAGTTAATGGCTCGCCTTCTCTCCTTGTTTTTGAGCTAAACGCTTTTCTAATAAAACCGGACATAAAATAACTAATTCGAATATTTATAAACTTCTTTTGTTGGAGTAAAAAACCATGCTCATTGCAAATATCTTCATAGTATTTAACGGGACGCCCCAAACAAAGCTCATCTCCTTTAACACGTTTTTCTATTTTTTCAAAAAGATAAACTTTACTATTTGAAACCCGACAGATTTCTGCCAAGATCTGTTTTAACATGTGATCATCTGTATTATGTTGAAGCACCGTAGCTGTAAATACAATATCAAATTCTTTATCTTTAAATGGTAAGGTGGTGCCATCTATTTTGACCAATTCAATTTTTGATGAGAGTTTTTCTTTAGACAGGCTTATCATTTCCTGAGAAATATCGACACCGACTAACTTATTTGGGGATTTTTTCCATACTTCTTGTAAATTTCCACCTGGTCCGCAACCCAATTCCAGAACCTTTGTCCGATTAAAATCAACTCCATTTAGCAATCCTAAAAATCTCTTTCTTTTGTATCTATAAAACGGTTCGTCATCACCTGCTATAACATTTTCACCTTTTCTTGCTTTTATTCTCTCAGCAACTTCCGACCAATAAGATTCCGGATGATACTTTATTTTATTCATTTCTTTTTTTCTTTTCTGCCTTCTCTCCAATTGGCCCAAAAAAAGCTAATTATTCCAACAATAAAAATTATTAATAATTGTCTGTGGCTTATAGGAATATTTACAATTATCTTTATTACAAATAGTGTTGTTGTGCTTAAAAGTAATATAATTGCTATTAGTCTTACAAATTTTTCCATTATGTTTTGTTCTATTTCCTTCCAAAAATATATTAAACAATTCAATATTTCATTTTAGAGGATAAAAAATGTTAATCAGTTGTTAATAAGAGATTTTAATCCAAAGCAACTATTTTGCTATAACATTCATCTAACCCGTATAACTATTAATTCAAAAATATGAAACCTGAAAAATTCATTGGTATTATGTTGCTAACATTACTTTTGAGTTGTGAAATGGAGGAACAACCTTCCTCTTTGGCAAACGGGGTTGATCAAAATATTGGAGAAGTTTCTTTTGAAACAAATCAATACATTATGAATAGCTCTTTTGAAATTGATATTTTTATTAATGGAATAAAAGTAGAAAATGGAAGTAATTCAAGGAATGAAAACAACCTTTTAACCAAAAAATTAAATGTTGGAATACACAATTATGAAGTAAAAGTATATACCTATAACGGAGAACCTAGCAAATCCATAAAGGGTCGGTTCATAATCGAAAAAGACAAATCTTCAGAAATCTTTATCGATTTTAAAAATTACAATCGCTGGATATAATTCCAGCTTTTTTTATTCACTCTTTCTGGTTACCTTCACGAATCACTATTTCTATTTATGGAAGTTAAAGTTATCATAATTATTTTATGCATTGTATTTATCTCGACTTTAACCAGATCAACATTCGGATTTGGAGATGCTTTAATTGCAATGCCATTATTATCTTTATTTGTTAATATTAAAATTGCAACTCCTTTAATTGCTTTAATTGCTTTTTTTATTGCAATTTCAATTTTAATCAAAAATATAAACAGGGTTGAGTTTAAAAGTGCCTGGCGACTAATTCTTTCTTCACTAGTTGGAATTCCTATTGGTTTATGGTATTTGAAGGATATAAATGAAAGTGTGATAAAACTGATACTGGGGGTAATAATACTGTTTTTTGGTATTTATAGTTTGGTGAAACCAAAACTGGTTGAATTAAAGAAAGAAACTTATTCTTGGATATTTGGTTTTTTTGCAGGAATTCTGGGAGGGGCATATAATACTAATGGGCCTCCAATTGTAATTTATAGTTCTCTAAAAAAATGGAATCCTCAAAATTTCAGAGCTACGCTTCAAGGTTATTTTTTTACAACAGGAATCCTTATTATTGCAGGACATGGTTTAGCAGGTAATTTTACAAAAGAAGTGTTAACATATTTTGTTTACTGTTTACCTGTTGTTTTAATTGCTGTTATAATTGGAGCGAAGATTAATAAAAGAATCCCCTTGGAAAAGTTCCATAAATTCATCTATTTGATATTAATAATATTGGGTGCTGTTTTAATTTTTAACTCTATTAATAGCCTGACTTAAAAATAATTAAACAGGAAATTTTCCAACTACCACAAAGTACTTCGACTTTACACAAAGATTGATTTTTTGAAAGAAGGCTAGAAGCTCTTCGGAGTTTTAACAGGCCAATTTAAACTTTCCAACTTTTTAGTTTTTTAACAGTCCTTAAAGTAAAATTTTGTTTTGTAACCAGTTTTGGCAAACTGCGTCACAAAATTAAATAAATACAGGAAAGTTATGATAAGAAACTATCTACTCAGCGCATTTCGAAACATATTACGACATAAAGGTTTTTCGTTTATCAATATTTTTGGATTAGCATTAAGTATGTCTATTTGCATGCTTATAATTGTGGTAATTATCGATCAATATAAGTATGATAACTTCGTTACAAAAAAGGATAGAATTTACCGAATTGAAAGTATTAATAACGAAAACAAATCATCAATAAACATATCAAAATACGCTTCAACTACCTATCCTTTATATCACGAATTAGTCAATAACTATGCCATTACAGAAGATGTTGTAGTTGTGAATAACAGATTCAACAGGGATGCCATTTATAAAGAAAACAAATTTCCAATTCATGGTTTTTACGCAAGTGAATCTTTTTTCGATTTGTTCGACTTTGGATTAACTAATAAGTCTTTTTCAAATCCTCTAAAAGAACCATTTTCAATTGTTCTAAAAGAAGATATTGCAAAAAAGTATTTTAAAGATGAAGATCCTATGGGAAAGTTTCTTCAGATTGATACTTTAGGAAATTTCAAGGTTACAGGCATAATCCCCAAATCAAAAGATAAATCTCAATTTCAGTTTGAATGTTTGGTTTCTGCCTCCTCAATGCCTGTTCTTGAATCAAGCAATAAAATATCAAAAATTACTGATAACTGGGAAAGATTTTACTCTAGCTATATCTATATTTTAGTAAATAAAAACGCAAACCTAGAAATAATTACTTCTGCACTTGATAAAATAAGTATTGAAAAATACAAAGATTTAGAAGAGTCAAATCTAAGTTTCTATCTAAAACCTTTTAATGATATTGTACCAGGAGATTTTATCGGTAATGAAATTGGCGTGTTTCTTCCGAAAATCTTTATCATATTTTTAGGCGGATTATCATTAGTTATTATAGTTTCTGCTGCATTTAATTACACAAGTCTTTCGATGGCCCGCTCATTATTGCGTGCAAAGGAAGTTGGTGTTAGAAAAACATTAGGAGCAAATAGAAAACAAATTATTTTTCAGTTCCTTTCAGAAGCCTTTGTTGTTGCTATTATTGCATTATTATTTGCTATCCTGATATTACAATTGATTCTCCCTGGATTTTCCGGTATGAAAATGATGTCGATGTTAGAAATTCAACCGGAACAGGATTTTGTGGTCTACCTCTGGTTTTTTGTTTTTGCTTTAATAACAGGCTTTCTTTCCGGTATTTTACCTTCAGTTTATATTTCAGCTTTTAATCCAATTAAAGTATTAAAAGGAGTAAGCAATATAAAACTTCTTAGCAAAATTACTCTGCGAAAAATTCTATTAGTTGCACAATTTGCTTTTTCCATGATCTTTATTATATCAATCATTGCGATTTACAGCCAAATGAATTATATGGTAAATGCAAAAATGGGATTTGATAGAGATTTTGTATTTAATATTTGGTTACAAGACAATAATCTTGGGATAGTAAAAGATTATTATAAGCAATTTCCTGAAGTTGAAAAAATTAGTGGGGCATCACACATCCCTGGTATTGGTAATTTCCGGACTGCCATGGTTAGAGTCAATAGTGAAGATGAAAAAATGGAAGTCGATTATTTTGCTGTAGATCATAATTATATTGATGTAATGGGACTTGAACTTATAAAAGGATCTAATTTTCCGAATAAATTAAATACAGAAAATGAATCGTTTATTATTGTGGATAAAAGAATGCTGAAAAGGTTTGATCTTGGAGCTCCAACCGAAGCTATTGGTAAAAGTGTAATTATAGATGATTCAACTTTAGTAGAAATAATTGGTATTATTGAAAACTATCATTATGCTGCATTGTTTTTACCTCAAAGATCATTAATGCTTAGATACAAACCCGATGAATTCAGATTAGCGGCTTTAAAGATGGTAGCAGAAAGCAATCCGGAGACAATAAAAAAAATTAAAGATGGATGGGACGAAATAGATAAATATAAGGAGTACAACGGAGATTTTTTAGATTATCAAATAAAAGATTATTACGCTTATTTTGAAGATGTACTATATACAGTTGGATTTGCATCTTTACTTGCTATTGTAATAGCCTGCCTGGGGTTACTTGGAATGGCCACTTATAGCACACAGACTCGTATTAAGGAAATTGGTATAAGAAAGGTATATGGAGCAGAACCAAAAGGTATCGTATATTTAATTTCTAAAACTTATTTAAAATTATTTATTATAGCCGCTTTTGTTGCTGGCCCTCTTGCTTATATGATTAATAACATGTGGATTCAATATATTGCTGATCATGCTCCTTTTGGCTTTGGTGTAGTTTTTATAGGCATTATATTAATCGTAAGTTTTGGAATGTTAACCATAGCCTCCCAAACATTAAAGGCAGCTAACACGAATCCTTCGCAAACTCTACGTTATGAGTAAGCAGGCTTTTTTATTATGTTAAATTTTGGAATTTATAGAACCTTTTAAAAAATCATATGTATAAGGAATTGTGAATATTTAATTTTCATTGTTTTTTATGACTTATTAAATCTTTGTTAAGTAGATAAAAAAATAGAAAAGTATTTTGACTTTTTTCTTTTTCTAAATATATTTCGGTGGTAAAATTTAACGGACCTACAAAGTGGCATCAAAAAGAATAGTAATTGATTATGAGAAGCTTCCTGAAGATGTTGTAAACAGGATTAAGATAGAATATCCAGATGGATTTGAAGAAAATCTGGTAACCTTTACCAATGCTCAGGGCGCTTACGTTTCGGCTTTACCCTTCGAAACTGAAGAAATATATTATTTAGTTAGAATGACTGAATCCGAGGCCCGACAAATTATCAAAGATGATGAAGATTATGATGATACTGGAAAATTGAGAGATGATTTCGAGGAAGATATTAATGAAGACGGGGAAAAATATCTCGATGATAATATGGATGAAGCTGAAAACATAAAAGACGATAATTATAACGTTTAATATTGCCTAAAAGATTCTACTCAGAATCTTTTTTAATTTAAAAATTAATAGAAATTTAATAAATGTTTGCAATAGCTATTGCCTTGAATAATAGTTTTTGCATATCTTTGTTTTGATAAAACAAATGAAGATGAAACCAATTGTCTCGAATATTCTGGTCTTTACCACAATCTACTAGGTATTTTACCTCCTAATCAATCTTTTATTAATTATTTGTTTTATCATTTACTCTTATTACCATGTCATCAAATAAAAAGTTACTATTATTTATAAGCTCTATTAACAGAGAAAAAATTAAATCGCTCTGGAAAGATATTCTTGAATCCATTTCAGGAACGGATAAAGATTTTACTTCTGAAAAATTGAGTAAGGCCATTTTATTACTCGCAATTCCTATGGTTCTTGAAATGGTTATGGAATCGGTTTTTGCAATTGCCGATATTTTCTTTGTTTCAAAACTTGGACCGGATGCAATAGCTACGGTTGGAATAACAGAATCTTTACTAACTATTATCTATTCAATTGGAATGGGATTAAGTATGGCAACAACAGCTTTAGTTGCAAGAAGAATTGGCGAAAAGAAACCTTATAGGGCCTCTGTAGCAGCTGTTCAGGCA
Source organism: Bacteroidales bacterium (assembly GCA_028282585.1). Lineage (GTDB taxonomy): Bacteria > Bacteroidota > Bacteroidia > Bacteroidales > UBA12077 > UBA12077. The sequence goes on from JANQHR010000116.1 coordinate 30,987, forward strand.
ATAATCTTTGGTGCTGCTGTTTCATTGGTAATCGGAATACCCGGAATCATTTTCGCAAAAGATCTCCTCCGGCTAATGGGAGCTAATACGGAAATAATTGAACACGGAAGTATTTACACTTCAATTCTTTTAGGAAGTAATATAATTATAATGCTTCTTTTTGTAATAAATGCCATTTTCAGGAGTTCTGGTGATGCTGCTATATCCATGAGGGTTTTGTTATTGGCAAATTGTACTAACATTATACTGGATCCTTTATTCATTTTTGGATTAGGTCCTATTCCTGCCATGGGAATAAAAGGAGCTGCAATAGCTACAACAACAGGAAGAGGTATTGCTGTTATTTATCAGTTTTACATACTGTTAAAAGGTAACGGAAGGATTAAGATTTTTAAGAAAGCTATCCGTGTTAATTTAAAGATAATGTATGACCTGGTAAAAATATCTTTAGGTGGTATTGGACAATCAATTATAGCAACATCTAGTTGGATTGGGATGGTTCGTATCATTGCTATTTTCGGAAGTACTGCACTTGCAGGGTATACTATTGCTATTCGCATTATAATATTTGTGCTTTTACCGTCATGGGGATTAAGTAATGCAGCCGCCACTTTAGTGGGACAAAATTTAGGTGCAAAAAAACCTCAACGTGCCGAAAAAGCAGTATGGACAACAGGATATGTAAACATGCTATTTCTAAGTATAGTTTCGTTCATATTTATTATTGAACCTTACTTTTTTATTCGCTTGTTCATTGATAATGCTGAAGTAATTGCTACTGGAGCAAAAGGATTAAGAATTGTAAGTATGGGACTTATCTTTTATGCAATGGGAATGGTTATGGTCCAAGCTTTTAATGGTGCAGGTGACACCCTTACTCCAACTAAAATTAATATTATTAGTTTTTGGATAATTGAGATACCGCTTGCTTATTTCTTGGCTACTTCATATGGTTTTAATGAATTTGGAGTTTATATAGCTATAATTGTCGCTGAATCAGTCATGACATTAATTGCCATGTGGTTATTTAAAAAAGGAAAATGGAAACTACGGAAAGTTTAATAAAAAACTTGCTTGTTTGAACTGCACCTCAAAAGTTGGATACAACATTTGGGGTGTTTCTTGATCATTTGACTAAGAATTTTCAATCCTGGATTGGGGTAACGTAAAATAAAAGGTAGCTCCTTCATCAGGGACACTTTCTGCCCATATTTTACCGCGGTTTAATTCAATAAATTCTTTACAAAGCAATAATCCAAGTCCTGATCCGGCTTCATTATTTGTTCCGGCCGTTGTATAAAAATTTCTTGTATCGAAGATTTTATTAGCTGTTTCTTCATCAAAACCAATACCTGAATCTTTGATAGAAACTTTATAATTTTTATCTTCCTCTAAAACCTTAATATCTATAGATCCCCGTCGTGATGTAAATTTTATTGCGTTAGAAATTATATTTCGGAATACTGTCATTATCATATTCTTATCTACAAAAACATCGTAGTTATTTTCCATATCAATACTTAGCTTAATTCCTTTAAGATCAGCAATAGTTCTAAATAATTGAACGTTTCTATTAATAACGGTATTTAAGTTGATATTCTCAGGAGAAAAAACCACTTCATTTCTCTGACTCTTTGCCCAAAGAAGTAAGTTTTCAAGAAGATCACTTACTGATTGTACCGATTTCATAAAAATGCTAAAAGTTTCAACAAGATTTTTGTCATTCGTGATATCTTCATCTTCCAAAAGCATCTCAATTAAAGATTTTAAATTTCCTATTGGACCTCTTAAATCGTGTCCAATTATTAAGAACATTTTATCCTTGGTTTTATTAATCCGATCTAATTCCTCCTTCTGTTTTTGTAATTTTATATTTTGATCACGTCTTTGTTTTAAAGAAATCAATACATAAACAAACGTTGAGGTTATTAATCCAAGAATTATTAATAATGCTGCATTGTAAGTTCTTGCTTTTTGTAACTCAAGTTTCTGAATTTGTTTGTCTTTATTTAAAAGATCTATTTCAGCTTGTTTTCTCTGCTTTTCAAATCGATATTCCAGATCAAACATTTTTTCCGAAAGTTGTTGGTTAAACAACGTATCGTTATAAGAAATAATACTTTCCAGATTTTTAGATGCTGATTCAAAATTTTTTGTGCTTACATCAATTTCAGATAAAATCTCAAAGTTGTCCCTTATAGTTAATTTAGCTCCAATCTCCTGAGCAATTTTCATGCTTTCTTTAGCAGTACTTTTTGCAAGAACATAATCTCCCGTTAGTAAATAAGTCTTAGCTAAGTTTGATAAAGTGTGAGCAACCAAATCTTTATCCGAATCCCGTTCAACAACTTTTAAAGAAAGATTATAATTTTCGATCGCTTCCTCAGTATTCCTAAATTCAAGGTAAATATCTCCAATATATTTATAGCAAACAGCTTGCCCTGATACCTGATTTATTTCTATTCTCAGATCCAATGCTTTTTTAAAGTTAGCCAAAGCTTCGATGTTTTCTTTTCGAAGTATTTGAGCCCTACCGATGTTCAAATACACATATGCTTGCATTCTTTTATGATCTAACTTTTCGGCAATTACTTTAGCTTTTTGAAGATTTTCAAGTGCGTTATAATAATAGCCCTGGTATATATGAAGGTTTCCTATATTAATGTATGCATACCCTTCCTGTTCAGTTTCTCCATATTTTTGTGCCAACTCCAAACCTTTATAATAATAATCCATTGATTCCGAATAATTACCTAAAATCCTATAAGCAACTCCAATAAAACTATGTGCTTTCGCTAAGTTTTCGAAATCATCAAAACGCTCTGCAAATTTTATAGCTTCAATACCATACTCGATTGATTTTTGTGGTTCGGAGTTTCTTAATTTCCAACTTAAACTATTTAGAATATCTGCTTTTGCAGAATCATGCGCGTTAATCAGCTTCTTATATAAGCTATCAACCTCATTCTCGTTAAAAGCAATTGAACTAAAAGATATAAGTAAGATTGCAAAGAATAATAAGTTCTTTTTCATAGTTTTAGAGTATAACCAAATGTATGAAAATATATACAATTTAAACAGATAATAAACAATAATTTACATTCTGATCTTTGGTTTTTTTAGATACGGATTCTTAAAGTTGCGCCAAATTTATTCTTTTCTTCATTTCTACTTCATAATTATCCTTTAATTTTAAGAAAACTTTGACTAAACGCTTAATTACTAAAACTAACCAACCATATCTATGATGAAAAAAATAATAGTTATTTCAATACTTTTCGTTGCTACTTTATCATTGTTCGCTCAAAACGAAAAGTATGAAGTTTATGAACCAATAAAAATAAGGGTTGCAAAAACCTATACTGCTCCGGCTAAACTTTCAGCAGACCTTTTAATTAAAGATAGAAGAACCTCTTCCAAATCTTATAGCGAAAACATTAGAAGAGCGGTAGCAAATTATGTTAAAGAAAGCTATCCAAGAACTAAGTTTAACATAATCAAGAATTTCAGGACAGATTTTAAACCAGAACCAAATAAGATACTAGTTAGATTAGACATAATAGATTATTTTGTTGTAAAAAAAAACAGACAATGGATTGCTAAAACTACTATCGATGTTGCAGTTGTTGATTTAAGAAATAATAAAGTTAAAAAATATCGGGAAAGAATAAGTCATAAGTCAACCCATGTAAATAGAAAAGGAATTCAATCTGCTAAATTAGCACTTAATGCCTCATTTAAGATTGTGGTGGTAAAATCGGTTAATTATATTGAGAATTCAATAAAAGGAGTTAATAAGTATGAACTGGTTCGACGCGATCAAAGCATTGAATCAATTGTTAAAACTAAAATAGAGACAAAACCAACTACATTCGAGAATAGTAAAACAGAAGAATTAAAAGAATTTGTTTCTGATATAGATATAAACGTACCAATTTCCGCTCAAAAGTTTCCAAATCGTTTCGCACTTATAATCGGGAACGAAGATTACAATTCTTATCAAACCGGCTTATCAAGCGAAGTTAATGTTGAGTATGCTGAACGCGATGCTAAAACTTTCAAAGAATATGCAGAAAAAACCTTGGGAATTCCTAATGAAAATATAGTTCTAATTATCAATGCTAAAGTAGTTGAATTCAGTAAATCAATTGAAAAAATGAACTCAGTTGCCAAGAACCTGGAAGGCGAGGCAGAAATCTATTTTTATTATGCGGGACATGGTTTCCCGGATGAAATAACTAAAGAACCATTTTTAATACCTGTTGATGTAAGCGGTACTGATTTGGAATTCGCTATAAGTTTAAATGATGTTTACAAGAAATTTACAGAACATCCTACGAAAAGGGTAACTGTTTTCCTCGATGCGTGTTTTAGTGGCGGTGCAAGAAATCAAGGTCTTTTAGCAGCAAGAGGTGTAAAAGTTCAACCAAAAGAAAATATATTAAGTGGAAATTTAGTTGTATTTACTGCTAGCTCTGGAACACAATCTTCATTACCTTACCGCGATCAAAAACATGGTTTATTTACATATTACCTTTTAAAAAAATTACAAGAAACAAGCGGAAATATTAGCATGTCTGAAATGGCAGATTATTTAAAAAGACAAGTTTCGGTAAAATCTATAATGATCAATGATAAAGAACAAAACCCACAGGTTAATATAAGTCCTGAAATAGAAGATGTTTGGCAGGATTGGATCATTAAATAGCTTCTTCACTATTATACTATTTGATCTTCGATATACTTTTTAGCTATATCAAGATTATATACTTGAATAAATACACAACCTTATTTTGTTAATCTTATCAAACTTTTGGCAAAATTTTGTGTTTTATTTTGTAATATTTTATCGAAATTGCACACTAATTTAAAAAAATCAAAATCACTTAAATGGAATTACTTAGAGCACAAAACATTGAAAAAAAGTTTGTTAATCATCTTGCTTTAGACAATGTAAATGTAACCATTCCTGAGAACAGTATTTACGGACTGTTAGGTCCAAACGGAGCAGGAAAAACCACGTTAATAAGAATAATTAACAGAATAACCGCACCTGATAATGGTGAAATTCTATTGAAAGGAAGACCATTGCAGCCGAGTGATGTAAATCTTATTGGATACTTACCGGAAGAAAGAGGTTTGTACAAAAAAATGAAGGTAGGTGAACAGGCTTTGTACCTTGCTCAATTAAAAGGACTTTCAAAAAGGGATGCATTAAAAAGGCTTAAATACTGGTTCGAAAAGTTTGAAATTCAACCTTGGTGGGATAAAAAAGTTGAAGAACTTTCAAAAGGTATGGCACAAAAAGTTCAGTTTATTACAACTATTTTACATGAACCTGAACTACTAATATTTGATGAACCTTTCAGTGGATTTGATCCTATTAATGCCAACATGTTAAAAGAAGAAATTCTTGAACTAAAGAAAAAAGGTTCTACCATAATATTCTCAACACATAATATGGGTTCTGTTGAAGAACTTTGTGATCATATTACTTTAATAAATAAATCAAAAAATATCCTTGAAGGGCAGATTGATGATATTAGAAAAAAATATAAATCAAATATTTATGAGATCTCTTTTAATGGCAATGTTGATAAGCTTGAAAGATCATTAAATGAACATTATGAATTAATTGATAAAACAAAAGTGAATGGTAATGATGCAGTTCGAGTTAAACTGCTTCATCAAACTAATGAAAATGAACTATTATCACTTATAATACCAGCAATTGAGGTTTTATCATTCAATGAGATCATTCCAAGTATGAATGATATTTTTATTAAGGTAGTAAATGAACATAAAAATTAACACTCGAAAATAACAAAACATGAATAAAATCAAATTAATCATATTACGCGAATATCTTACACGAGTAAAAAAAAAGTCGTTCATCGTAATGACAATTTTAGGGCCTATCTTATTTGCTGCTATGATGGTAGTACCTGCATGGCTTGCTTCTATGGAAGATACGGATGTAAAAAACATTGCGGTTATTGATAGTTCAGGAATATTTTTGAATAAAATCTCTGATACGGATTATATAAAATTTGAATATCTTCAAAATACAACGCTTAAAAAGGTACAAAATATTTTTCCAGAGTCTGATTATTACGCTGTTTTACAGATTCTTCCAAGTATTACATATGAGCCAAGTGCTGTTCATTTATTTTCTAACAAACAACCAAGTTTTTCTATAAAATCACACATTGCTAATGCAATGGAAAAAGAACTAAAGGATAGGAAATTACGAGCTCATGGTATTGATCAGGAGGTTTTGAATTCAATAAAATCAGATGTTTCAATTAGAACAATACAATGGACAGAAGATGGAGGTGTAAAGGAAAGTTCTACAGAAGTAGCTATGATTGTAGGTTATGCAAGTGGATTTTTAATTTATTTCTTTATTTTCTTATTTGGAGCACAAGTAATGAGAGGAGTTATTGAAGAAAAAACAAATCGAATAGTCGAAATCATTGTTTCCTCGGCCAAACCGTTTCAGTTAATGATGGGTAAAATCGTTGGAATTGCAATGGTTGGTTTGACCCAGTTTTTACTTTGGATCGTTCTCACAACAGGAATCATAGGTGGAGTGAAAACAGTTTTCTTCCCCGAATTAGGAACAAAGAATGCACAGGAAGTTGTGGTCGAAGACTTATTTGAGCAACAAAATTTAGCTCAAATTGATCAAATTCAACCTCAAGAGATAGAAAAGTTCACTCGAATTTTCAACTCTGTAAAATCAATTGATTTTGGTGTCATGTTTGGTTCATTTATATTCTTCTTTTTAGGTGGATATTTACTTTATGGATCTCTTTTTGCTGCAATCGGCGCTGCTGTAGATAACGAAACAGATACGCAACAATTTATGTTACCTATAACAATTCCGCTAATACTAGGAATATTTGTAATGATGAACGCTATTCAATCGCCTGATAGCCCTGTTGCATTTTGGTTCTCAATTATTCCATTAACCTCACCAATAGTAATGATGGTAAGGATTCCGTTTGGTGTACCATATTGGCAGGTTGCATTATCGATGGGATTACTAGTTCTAACATTCCTAGGTTCCGTCTGGTTAGCCGGAAAGATCTATCGCACAGGAATTCTGATGTATGGTAAAAAAGTGAATTACAAAGAACTCTGGAAATGGATACGATATAAATCTTAATTTGTAATTAGTGAATTGGTATAAAATTATAACAGTAATCGGTTTATTAAAGTTTACATTAGCAGCCAGAATAACAAGTAGTAGTTAATTTGAAATACTAAACTTTGAACTGAGAACTTTAAATCTGAAATGTTAAAATTTTCAATTTTACATTCATTTCGAGCATCTAAAAAAAATAATAAAAATCTAAGATTTTTTATTTTTCGAAATCTTAAATAAATTATACAACTATTTACTTCATTTTTTCAAAACTATCTGTTTATTTAGCAGATAGTTTTTTATTTAAATTAGTTGCCATGAGAATTGCCATTATCGATATGGGTACAAATACCTTTAATTTGCTTATAGTTGAAACAAAAGAAAATAATCAATACAAAACTATTTTTAAAGACAAGGCTGGTGTAAAACTCGGTAAAGGAGGAATTAACAAAAAAGTTATTACACCAGAGGCATTTGAACGAGGTATTAACGCAATTGACAATCATCTTAATACTATTAGTTCCTATAACGTAAATAAGATAATAGCTACAGCTACTTCCGGTGTAAGAAGTACCGAAAATGGTAAAGAATTTGTAGATACAATAGAATCAAAATTCGGGTTAAACGTTCAAGTTATTACAGGAGATGAAGAGGCAGAATTAATTTACCGTGGTGTGAAACAGGCTGTTAAGTTTAATAAAGAAAATATTCTAATCCTCGATATTGGAGGTGGTAGCAATGAATTTATAATTGCTAACAGCAATGGTTTAACCTGGAAACATAGTTTTAATCTTGGAATGGCACGTTTACTTGATATGTTCCAACCTTCGGATCCAATTACTCTCGACGAAATTAAAAACGTAGAAAATTATATAGACTCTGAACTTACCATTTTGTATGATGCTGTTAATAAATATCAACCCACAAAATTAATCGGTTGTTCTGGTACATTTGATTCTTTCCGAGCGATGATTGTTGAAAAAAACGGAGGAATCCCGGAAGGAATAAAAAGAGTAAATGCTTACCCGATTGATTTAGACGATTATGAGAAACTACACATTAAGCTAATAAAATCAACGATCAAGGAAAGAGAAAATATGGAGGGTTTAGAACCTGTGCGGATCGAAATGATTGTTCTGGCAAGTATTTTTGTTAATTTTATCATCAAGAAATTTAAATTGAAATCACTAATTCAATCTTCTTTCGCTATTAAAGAAGGAATGGTTGATAAAATCTTAAACAGTTAAATAATAACTCTATGGCTAAAATACTAGTTATCGACGACGAAAAAAGTATTCGTGATACCCTTAAAGAAATTCTGGAATATGAAGATCATAAAGTTGATCTTGCAGCGGATGGTGAAGAAGGATTAGAGCAATTCAAAAATAATAAATACGATATTGTACTGTTAGATATAAAAATGCCAAAAAAAGATGGTATTGAGGTATTGGAAGATATTTTTGGTGTTGCAACAGATGTTCCTGTAATAATGATATCGGGTCATGGAAACATTGATACTGCTGTAGAATCTATTAAAAAAGGTGCTTACGATTTTATAGAAAAGCCTTTAGATTTAAATAGGCTGTTAGTCACTATCCGTAATGCAATGGATAGAACTTCATTAATTAAAGAGACTAAAACTTTAAAACGCCAGGTAACAAAAACATATGATATAATTGGAGAATCTGAGCCAATTACTCAAGTAAAAGACATGATTGAAAAGGTTGCTCCAACCGATGCCCGTGTTTTAATCACAGGCCCTAATGGATCAGGAAAAGAATTGGTAGCTCGTTGGTTACATGAAAAAAGTTGCCGCGCAGAATTTCCTTTTGTAGAAGTAAATTGCGCCGCTATTCCATCGGAGTTAATTGAGAGTGAATTGTTTGGTCATGAAAAAGGCGCATTTACATCTGCTCATAAACAACGTAAAGGCAAATTCGAACAAGCACATACCGGAACTATTTTTTTGGACGAAATTGGAGATATGAGTTTAAACGCGCAAGCCAAAGTACTTAAAGCTCTGGAAGAAAAGAAAGTTTCGCGTGTTGGCAGCGATAAAGATATTCATATTGATGTTCGTATTATTGCAGCAACAAATAAAAATCTAAAAGAAGAAATTGAAAAATCTAATTTTAGAGAAGATCTCTATCATAGATTAAGTGTTATATTAATTTCTGTTCCAGGATTAAATGACAGAAAAAAGGATATTCCATTGTTAGCAGATCACTTTAACGAACTAATTTGTACCGATTATGGTGTACCTAAATTGGATATTAAAGAAGACGCTATTGAGGAATTGAAGAAAATAAATTGGACAGGAAATATTAGGGAATTTAGAAATGTAGTTGAAAGGTTAATTATACTCTGTGATAAAGAAATTACGGACAAAGATGTTATTGCTTACGCCCAACCAATTTCAAAATAGATTTTTGGATTAATATTAAAGTTTAAAGAAATTAAAAAATACAAAATGGGAAGAGTTGAAAAGGACTTTTTAGGAGAAATGCAGATAAATAAAAATGCTTTATATGGTATACATTCCTTACGAGCTCGAAAGAATTTCCCGGATTGCACTCCTTTTCATATTGAATGGTATAAAGCAATTGGTTTAACAAAGTTAGCTTGCTATCTAACTTATGATAGCTTCAAATCTGCAATATTAGAAAAACAAGCTGAGAATGATCTTCCCATAAATCTTTTTGATAAGTCAATAATTACGGCCTTAATTGAATCGGCTGAAGAGGTTGCAGAGGGAAAATACTTTAATAATTTCATTGTTCCTGCGGTACAAGGTGGAGCTGGCACAAGCATTAATATGAACATTAATGAGATTATTGCTAATGAATCTCTTATCAAGATAGATCACAATCCTGGAGAATATAATATTATTGATCCTATAGAGCATGCTAACATTTATCAATCAACAAACGACGTAATTCCAACGTCGCTTAAAGTTGCGGCTATAAAACTTTTAGTTGAGTTAGAAGAGAAAATTAACGATCTTCGATTTGATGTTGAAGCTATCGAAAATAAATACAGGAATAAATTACGAATTGGTTATACTCAAATGCAAGAAGCTGTTCCCTCCTCCTATGCTATGTTATTTAGCACGTATAATGAAGCATTGTCGCGAGACTGGTGGCGGGTTTCCAAATGTTTTGAAAGAATAAAAGTAGTTAATCTGGGAGGTAGTGCAATTGGAACCGGAATTTCTATTCCACGTTATTTTATAATGGAAGCAGTTTCTAATCTGCAACGATTAACAAACTTACCAATTACAAGAAGTGAAAACCTATCGGATGCTACAAACAATATGGATTCACTTGTTGAAGTTCATGCCATTTTAAAATCCCATGCAGTAAATCTTGAGAAAATGGTTTCTGATCTTCGTTTACTGGCTTCAGATGTTGTTGATAAAAATGACATAAGCATCCCCCAGAAGCAAATAGGAAGTTCTATTATGCCTGGAAAAGTTAATCCGGTAATTCCCGAGTTTGTCATAAGCGTTGCTCATAAAGTATATGCAAATGATTCATTAATTACATCGCTAAGTGCTCAAGGTTGCCTTGATTTAAATGCATACTTACCGATTATAGGGCATTCACTGCTGGATAGTATTAAATTACTTATAGCTGTAAACAAAACTTTAAAAGAGAACCTGTTCAAAGGACTGGAGATTAACAGTGATATTGCTGAAGATAAATTATATCGCAGCCCAGCAATTACAACTGCTTTAAGTCCGTACATCGGATACAATAATGCAGCAAAAATGGCAAAAGAAATGAAAAAGTCTAAAAAAGATATATTCAAGGTAAATATTAAATTAAAGCTTATTGAACCAGATAGGCTTGAAAAAATACTTGCTCCTGAAAATCTTTTAAAATTAGGATTTACATTAAAAGATATTACCGAATAATGTTCATTGTAAACTTATTTAGAAAGATTTATTCAAAAACATATCCATTTGATATCCTATTTCTATTTATTCTTGCAATACTTTTTTTTTATTTTGGATATGATCATATATTCTTTTCTGAACCATTTGGGATACATTATATGAGGCAAACAGATAGCCTTTCATTTGCTTCAAATTATTATAATCAAGGATTTAAGTTTTTTTCTCCAGAACTTTATAACCTAAAAAATATAGACTCAAAGGCTGCTTGTGAATTCCCACTTACCTATTATATAACCGGTTTATTATACAACATTTTTGGAAAAGAGTTTTATATACAACGATTAGTGCATTTAATTATAACTTATTTGGGAGTTTTTTGTATTTACAAACTAGCTTTACTCTTACTAAAAAATAAAATCTATGCGTTTTTAGCGGGGTTAATAGTATTTACATCAACGGTTTTTAATTACTATGCTTTTAACTTTCTTCCAGATATACCTGCTTTAGGTTTCATCCTTGCGGGTTGGTATTTTTTTTATAGATATTTAAATGATGAGAAAAAGTCCAGTCTTATTTTAATGTTTGTATTTTTTACTTTAGGGAGCCTAATTAAGGTTACTTACTTAATCAATCCCTTAACAATAATAGCATTTTGTATTTCTTCGTTGTTTTTTAAAAGAAACATTATTGTATCAAATAGCAAAAAAATAATCTGGACCGGAACAATATCTGCATTACTTGTAATATTGTGGAATTTCTATATAATTTATTATAATACCATAAACGAGTCAACTTCATTTAATACTAAAGCGTTGCCTATTTGGGTAATGACAAAAGAAAAAATAGATTTTGTGTGGGAATTGATGACTAATTATTGGTATAAACAATATTTCCCTAAAAGTACTTTTCATTTATTTTATGTTATTTTCTTTTTACAGATAATTTTGATTAAAAAAGTTAATAAAAAAAATTCATTACTAATTATAATTTTATTTTTTGCTAACCTTTCTTACTTATTATTATTCTATAGTCAGTTTAGGGACCACGATTATTACTTCCTGGCTTTTTTCCCATTATTTTTATTGGTATTAATAAATGGAATAAAAACGATACAAAACGTTACGTCGCGAAGGTTTATTCATTATATTATACAGGCTGTTATTCTTGTTATTATTATTGGCGGAATAAAAGATTCCCGAATAAGGGTATATAAAAGATTTGATAAAAAAATGGATATGTATTCAAAAACCGGATTAATAATTTATGAAAACAAAGATGAAATAAATAAACTAAACCTAAGTGTAGATTCAAAATTTATAGTTGCTCCAGATTTATGTCAGAATGGTGGATTGTTTTTTCTGGATAGGAAAGGCTGGAATTTACCGGAAGATCATATAAGTATTGAAAAAATTAACAACTTAAAAAACAAAGGTGCTAATTATTTGTTACTTGCAACAGAAGATCGAAATATAGTGTCTAAAGGTGATTCTACAGGAATACTTATCTTTGAAGGCAAAGAAATCTACATTTTTAAATTAAGTTCTGATTAGAAATATGTCAAAAGGAAAAGAATCAAAACCACATATAGGAATTTACGGGCGAAGAAATAATGGTAAAAGTTCGCTAATTAACAGACTTGCCGGGCAAGATATTGCAATTGTTTCTGACCATGCAGGTACAACAACAGACCCTGTAAAAAAGTCCTTTGAAATAACCGGATTTGGGCCAGTTATATTAATAGATACAGCTGGTATTGACGATGTGGGTGAATTAGGATTGAAAAGAATTGATAAAACAGTAGCTTCAATAAAAACCGTTGATTTAGCTATACTTGTTATAACGCAAAATACTTTTGGTGATTTTGAAAAACAGCTTATTGAAGAGTTTAAAAAAACGGATACTCCATTCTTCATCGTTCACAATAAATCAGATATCGCTCCTTTAAGCGAAAATTCAAGGACATTTATTGTTTCACAAAGCAATTCTGCCATTTTAGAGTTTGATACTATTAAAGCTGGAAATTTGGAGAAATTAATTCGCCTGATAAAAACTACAATTCCCGAATCTGCTTACAAAAATCCTTCTTTAGTTGGAGATTTGCTTTCATATGGAGATATTGTACTTTTAATTACTCCAATTGATATTGAAGCTCCGGCGGGAAGAATAATATTGCCTCAGGTACAAGCGATAAGGGATATCCTTGATAATGATGCAGTAGCGATTGTTTTAAAAGAACGAGAAGTAGATGCCTTTTTAAGAAAAACTAAAATCAAGCCTGCTTTGGCGATTACTGATAGCCAGATTTTTACAAAAGCAGATGCATCTATACCTAAAAATATACCATTAACAAGCTTTAGCATAGTATTAGCAAGATTTAAAGGAGAATTTGAACATTTCCTAAAAGGAACTCCAAAAATATCCGAATTAAAAGATGGCGATCGTGTTTTAAGTTTGGAATCTTGCACCCATCACGTCTCTTGCGATGATATAGGAAGAGTTAAAATTCCGCGTTGGATTTCAAATTTTACTGGGAAAAAACTTGAGTATGATGTAGTAGCCGGTTTAGACAATTTACCGCGTGATATAAATGAATATTCCCTGGTTGTTCAATGCGGTGGCTGTGTTATAACAAGAAAACAATTAATAAATCGCTTGCGCCCTGCAATCGAAGCAGGAATTCCTGTTACCAATTATGGAATGGCAATAGCCTATGTTCAAGGAATTTACGAAAGAGCTGTAGAACCTTTTGTAAAAACAAAACAATCTTCTTTGGATTATTTATAACTATCTAAGTGAAACATACCAACAACATTATAAAACCTACCAGCATACTTCTTTAAAGCATAATATTCTTTTTTTCATAAAACAGTTAAACAGAACCACACATATATAATAAACCGGTTTATGTAACTATTTTTCATCAATTGGTTGAAATAATTTTTTAAGAAACCATGTATTATTTAATTTCACTTTTGAAAAGATTGTGTGTATTTTCCCTCTCAAGGAAATTTTAGATTCATAAATAGTTAAAATATTCATAAATATTCTCAACATACGATCTTTTCCTTTTAATAATATTAAAACTTCAAATCAATTTTCTTTTTATCTTTAAAATCTAATTTACAAATTAGTTTATTATGAAATCAACATTTGGACCTCAGAGATTACTATTTCCTTTACCTACAGTTTTAGTCGTAACGGGTAATATGGATAAAGCAAATATCGTAACTATTGCCTGGATTAGTATGCTTAC
>JANQHR010000154.1 GCA_028282585.1 Bacteroidales bacterium
GTAAGATGTAAGATGTCAGTTATCAATGCTGTAAGAAACAAACTTTTAGCAAGGATAGTAGCTGTTGTTAATAGGAATACTCCATATGTTCAACTGGCAAATAATTAAAACTTCTTAGAAATTCTATAATTCATAAAATAATTATAGAATTTCTATAAAATAAATTTGGTTTTATCATAGATATCGGTCCCGCGTTAAGCGCTGTTTGGGATTAAACCCCAGTTTCACTGTCACCCGAAACCGAAGTTAAAGATAACCAAAAATGCTAGAAAACCACAAAAACCCAAATGGCGTTTGAACGCGTGTTATAAATTGGGCGAAATAAACTAAACCTATCAAATTAGTAATATAGAATACTATAAAAAGCTAAAAACATTTTAAGGGAGGCAAAACATATTGGCTTATTTCCTAAGCCAAAAAAATCTATTTTAAACTAAGAACTTAAAAGATATTCGCATGTTATTACCGTTTTTTATCAAAATTCTTTGGTAAATAATTAATTATATTCTCAGTAATATCATTCAATGAAGTTGGATTAGTAATGCTGTTTCCAAATTTCCTGCCTGGATGCTTATTAAAAAAATGGTTTAATATCTCTTCCCTTACTTCTATGGATAAAGAATCCCCATAATCGTGTTGTTCATATTTACATGCTCTTAAAGTATAGTCTAATTCACTTAATTGAGCTTGTGGTATTACTTTTCCTTCTTCATAACACTTTAAAAGATACATAAAAATGCACAAAACTGTTCCGAAGTTTTTAAACAATTGTTCTGTAGTTTGAATTGGGTCTAAAATTTTGAAATTATCTAAATTTCTTTGATATGCCGCCCTTTCGGTTAATGCTATCAAAGCAATACCCAATTCCAAGCTTTTTTTTGCATCCAAACTTGCCCAATTGATGGTTCTTAAAATTATATCCATAGCATCATCTGAAAAGTCTTTGTTAGAAACAATTTTTAATAAAAGATTAATAACCTTTAATTGAATTGTATCAGGAATTAATTTGAGAGATATAGTTTCTTCAACTTTATCTGCCTTTTGCTTATCTGTATATTCTATTGAATCATAATAATTATTTAAATTATTTAATTCACTTTCTAATAGTAATTCTTCAGGAAATGATTCAAACATTTTGTCCGATTGCTTTTTAAAATCTCCCTTATAAACTTCTTGGTTTATTTCTTTAAGGATTTCATGAAGTTCTATTGGAGATTCCAGTAAGATAGTTTTAATATTTTTTTGTTTGAACTCTTCTTGCTTTTTCAATGAATGCTGATTCTTAAAAACAATAATATACGAAGTAGGTAAATTATCTCGACCATAAAGATTTGCATGTTTGTTGAAAATAAAATCAATGTTTTTATCTCTCAATCCATACCCCATAAAGAATATACTTTTCCCCAATAAATGACTTCTAAAAATTATATCTAAAGCATTTTCCGCTTTCATTCTTTTTTGATAATCGTTTTCTGTTAATACTATTTCATTTTCCGCTGAGAAATCCCCATGAAATTTAACTATAATGTTTGCTCCATGTGGCATTTGAACAATATCATCTAAACAGGCTACTTTATAATATTTCCTTCTAACTAATGATGCGGTTTTTTCAATGCCTTCATCATAATTTGTAGTATAAATAATGGGAGGAGTCATTGATAAAATAAGTTGATGGTTAAAGGTTGGTAAGTCTTCAATATTATTAATCGAATAACAGAGTTTAAGTTTTTCTATTAATTTCCTTCTACCAAATTCATTCTCGTACAATTGAGCAACCTTAAGATTATCTGTTTGATTCGTGCTCAATTCATCTTTCATTTCAGTTACTAAAGAATCCCAATCCTTGAAACCAAAAGGAACACTCATTCCTGCACCAAAAAATGGGATAATACTAAAATTAAGAATTCCTTTAATAATCTCTTTAATTATAGCTTTATTATTCATCAGTTTATTAACTTTTAATTACACAATACATTGAAAGACTATTATTATTTATAGGGAGTCTATTGTAACAAATATAATGATTTGTAATTTAATTAGGCTTAAGCATATTTGTATAACAAATTTGCTTAAGTAAGTCACAACTGCAGCTGAAAGCTGCAAAAAGCGGGCGAGCAAAAAATGTTTTTCTATCATACTTACCAAACCAATCCAATCCTAATAAAATACCAATCAATCTGCTAAGAATCGAAATAAAAACTTCAATAGTCAGACCGTTATGAAACTAACAATTTGCAACAAGTATCAGACAGCTAATTAAGATTTTTGCCATTAGCACACTGAAAATAATACATAGCATTTTCTGAAGAAATCGCCTTATTTATAACGGTCCGCAAGTATGCTATCGTGCGGGTTTCCGCCTTGTTTCATTGTCCACCGTTGAACAACAACACTAATATAATACTTAGTCAGCAAACCACCAAAACCCCGCATGTAGTATGACTTGCTGTTATAGGCTGTTAAATTACAGTTCCTTAACATAACGACTACTCATCCAGCCAGCAAATTCATATGATTCTTTGTTATTGTCTCCATTATGAAAAATGGAACTTTCAGTTTTTGCAGTTTTAGATATAATAACAAACCACCAAACTCTTCCTGTCTCATCCGTTGATTCAGCCAGTGCTATTCCCTTAGTTCCTTTTGCAAATTCAACAACTATATTACCAACACCGTCATGTGGCGTTGAATTTTTATTAGGAACTTTATTATCTATGATAGGCTTAGTTCTTAACCTATAAAGTTCATGTTCAGTTTCAAAATTTTTACTAATTGTTTTGTTTTCTGGAAATTCTGTTCCCCGAATCCATGCAATTTTCCTATCCAAAAACAGTTTATTGGTATTGTAATTATAAGAGTATTTTTCCACGTGATAGGTATAACCTGCACAGCAAGGATAATTTGTAACATGAAAAAACAAAGTTTTTGTATCAAGTTTCTTTTCTAATGTCAGAATTTCACCAAATAGGTCAATTATAATTTTGAAATTTTCTCCAGTATTTTCTAAAAATATTGTTCTGTTACTTTCTGAACCTGCAAATCCATAATAGATTATATCTACTAAATCATCTTCATTAATATGAACAAAATGAAAGTTCCTGTCAGTAATATATTCATTATCCTTAAACTCACCAAACATATCAATTTCGTAGACTGACTCAAGAAGTTTATTTTTTTCTTCTTCAGATAACTCTACTTCAACTTCTGTCCAGTCAACCAAATTATTATCTAACAAGATTTTCCATTCTTTACAAAACGAATTTGCAAATAAAACAAAGGTTAAAATAGTCGTAAAAAGTATTCTCATAATCCTGTAATTTAATTGCCTATAACCTTTAGATTAGCAATTTAGAAATTTTCTTATTAACCTTAAAGATTTCCGGGGTGCACTATGCTCTAACAAAGCTTTAGGCTTATGGACCGATTAAGACCCCAGAAATCCTTATTTCCAGCGAACCAGTTCAAATAGATATTAAAGCATAAGGCTTACTATTAAGGTTTTGAAAAGTTCGCTCATTATTAACTTACAAGTAAAATTATGAAAAAAACTCCACAATCCGCTTCCCTGTTTGTAGGAATTGATGTTTCC
>JANQHR010000080.1 GCA_028282585.1 Bacteroidales bacterium
TGCAGCATTTCAAACCTACACCTATTCTGCAACTTCACCTGCCAATGCGGTTAAAGCTTTTGTTATTGTAAGAATGTATGATGTCTCAGATAACTGGACTACTTCCGGAACATTTAATTTAGATAATGCTTCCTTTACACAAGGTGGAGAAAATCTAATATTAAATCCTAGTTTTGAAAAATGGACAGAAGAACAACCAAGTGATGAAAAAGATATACTTTCGTTTAAATTTGCAGCACTTAATCCCGTGGTAAATGCTATTTTAGACTACACAGCTCATACCGTATCTTTGGAGGTACCTTATGAAACAGATGTAACCTCGTTAGTTCCAACCATTGAAATCTCAGAAGGAGCATCTATTTCTCCTGAAAGTGGTATAGCACAAGATTTTACATCTGCAGTAACTTATACGGTTACAGCAGAAGATGAAAGTACTCAAGACTGGGTTGTTACTGTTAATAAAGCAGCTGAAGGTCAAACTGTACTATTTTTCGAGGATTTTGAAGATATTAACTTAATTCCTGACGATTGGACCATTATAAATAATGATGGTTATACTCAGGCAGAAGGCGAAGAAAGATGGCAAGACAGTGCCTGGGTGGTTACAACAACAAGCCGCGATGAATTTGTGGGAACTAAATTAGCAATGGCTTCATCTTATACCTCAGATATGCCAGAAACTGGAAAAGCTGATGACTGGATGATTTTACCTACCATTACAATTGGTGATAATTCTACGTTAAGCTGGCAAGCTATGTCTACAACTTCTTCAGGTAACTACCCTGATGACTATATGGTTCTTATTGCATCTCCAATTAGTGGAGCTGATCCAACTATCTCTTATTTCGAAAGTGATGGAAATATTTTATTGGAAGTAGAACCCGAAAGCTGGTCGGAAAGTGTAAGTAATCCGGGTGAAGGGAAAAAGGATCGTTCTGTAAATCTAAAAGATGCAGGTTGGACGGATCAAGATGTATGGATTGCGTTTGTATTAACAACGGACCTTTATACTAATCCAACAACCGGAGAACCAAATGCAAATGCAGGAGGTTCTAACTTAGCAATTGATAACATTAAGGTTGTAAATGATGTTAGTACTGGTTTTAATCGATTAGACAAAGAAACCTTCGATGCGAGATTATTCCCTAATCCAACAGACGGAGATTTCAGAATTGTATTCAACTCTGAAATTAATTCTACTGCTCAAATTGAAATATTCGATATTACGGGTAGAGTTGTATTTGATACCAGTAAGGAAGTTAAAGTTGGCCAAAATGAATTTGAATTTAATGTATCAAATTTCAATAACGGGATTTACTTGATCTCAACTAATATTAATAATAAAGTAAATGTAAGTAAGCTTATTGTAAAATAAGATATATCTCAATTCACATAATCAGGAGCCTGTTCATAGAGCAGGCTCTTTTGTTTATATAAGAAGTTAAGAAAAATTTTCATAAAACTTACTCTTCATTTTCCTGTAATGGTTATAAGGTTCTATTAGCAAATAAATTAACATCTAATTTCTACTTATTAATTCAATTAACAACTTTATTGTATAGAGGTTTTGCATTGTTATTATAATAAGAAAAAGGACTTGTCTAAAAAGTCTTGGTGTTCTTTGTACCTACTTTGTGAAACTCTGCCTGTCGGCAGACAGATTTGTGGTATAATTATAAAAAGCTGTTAAACAGATAGTCACAAAGACGACACAACGTTACTCAAAGTAGAAAATACAAGCAAAATTCAGCTATTGTACTTTTGGGAAACTCCTTACCAATATTTTATAAATTAAAGTTTTAATTGTAGCTAAACATTAAAACTGGTGGAATTAATAATAATAATACACTTATTACAAATATTATGATTAAAGGATACAACCATTTCACCCATTTATTGTAAGGGATTTTGGCAATAGATAAAACTCCCATTGTTACACCGCTTGTTGGAATAATCATATTAAAAATACCATCTCCCATTTGAAAACATAATACAGCTGTTTGTCTTGTTATTCCCATTAAATCGCTTAATGGAGCCATAATTGGCATGGTTAATGCCGCTTGTCCCGATCCGGAAGGTACAAAGAAGTTTAATATACCTTGAAATAAAAACATAAACTGAACAGATATCACCTTATTTAATCCATCTGTTGCAGAAACCAGATAATTTAACATGGTTCCAATTATTTTGCCATCTGTTGCAATTACCAATAGACCTTTAGCTAAGCCTATTACAATACCAGCCATAACCATATCTTTAGCCCCTTTAATAAATGCTTTTACTGTTTCGTTTGCAGATAAACGAAAAACTATTGCACTCATAATACCTAATGCAATAAATAAGGCTGATATTTCATTAATATACCAACTCCATTTGTTAGAGCCAATAACTATAACTAAGAGCGAAACTAAAAGTAATATTAAGATTAACTTGCGTTTGAAATTAAAGCTTAAATCAATATCTCCGTTTTCGTTAAATTCATTCTTGCTTCTGGCTTGATCAATTTGGTAAACCGGACTTTTGGTAGGATATTTTTCAATTTTTCTAGCATACATTAAAACAAAAACAATCGCTATTAAGGTTAAAACAAACCAAATTAGTAATCGGTACTCCCAACCACTAAACAATGGGATTTCGGCAATTCCCTGGGCAATTCCTATGGTAAAAGGATTAGTTAACGCTCCTGCAAAACCAACGCCTGCTGCCAAAAATGAAATTGAAATACCAATTATAGAATCGTAACCCAATGCCAAAGCTAATGGAATGGTAATCATTATAAATACCAATACCGACTCACTCATTCCAAAGGTTGCTCCGCAAACCGAAAAACATATCATCATTAAAACCAGAATCCATTTTTTAGAATTTTGATGTTTTTTACTGTACTTTATAACATTGTTTAAGCCTGCATCTATAGCTCCTGTTTTATTCAATATTCCAAAGGCACCACCTACCAGAAAACAAAATCCTATTATTTGGGCGGCACTCATAAATCCTTTAATGGGTGCTGTTAAAAGTGCAAATAAACCTTGCGGATTCGATTCAACCTTATGATAACTTCCGGGAACAACTATTTCTCGTCCATTATACTGATTATATTCATATTCACCTGCTGGTATTAACCAGGTCAAAATTATAAAAATGATCATGATTGCCATAATGATCGTTATAGCATCAGGAAATTTTCTTTTTGTCATATTAGATTATTTTATGATAATTTTTTGAACATCTATTTCATCATCCCAATTTCGCACTTCGACCATATAAACTCCTTCGGTAAGATTTAATCTATTAATATCAATTTCTGCTTCATTATACAGGTAGTTTGCTCTAAATTTAAGTGTACCAATAATATTGTAAATACAAACCAGTTGAATATCTTTTTGTGACTTTATAAATAGTTTATCTTTAACAGGATTTGGATAAATTCTGGTATATACTTTTGCCGGATATTCTTGAACAGAAGTAACCGTTGACTCATAATCTCCCAAAAAGTATTCCTCCTGATCTTTTAGAAAGGAAAGATACATGTGATCATACCCCCCTTTCTTATCTGGAGATCCTGAACCACTATATGTTTGGCTTACCAATTCTCCTTTAGAATTATTCTGAGTTAATATCATAACCGGAGAATTTCCTCTTACTGTTATCTTAGCTTTATCTTGTTCGCCTTGATAAACAATATAGTTTTCTACATTGAGCCATATACCATGAAGTAATTGTTCGTTAACCAATGCATAGGGAATAGCCGAATTCGTTCCATTCCATAAATCAGTTATATCATTTCCGCGTTCAAATGTTTTGGGTATAATTGCTGTATTTTTTATTAAATTCATACCTTCTGATATACTCGCGTTGGCATCCGAACTTAAATAATTTCCAATGATTTTTGCACCACAAAAACGTGCATTATCTCCGATAAAACCTAAGACCAGTTTTCTATTTTTCAATGCACTTTTTAAAGAGTCAGCTGCAACACCGCTTGTATTTAAAAATAATGAAGTAAAATCGTAGGTATTGTTAGCTAAAAAAAGAAATTTTCGTGAAGAAGATATAGCATTAGCTAATTCCTGATCGTTGTGAGTGCTAAAATCTGCCCTGTAAATATTTACCTCACTTGCATTAAGATCTTGTAATTTGTCCTTAAAACTATTTGCTTGAGTTAAATCTGACCCTGTAAAAATAATGATGCGTTCATTGCTGTTATAATCATTTACAAACTCTTCTAACAAATCTACATTGGCATAACCCAATAGCTCAATACCACTTGCATATATTTTATGAGGTGAATCCTGTTTTATATTTTCCGGAGCAGTAGAATTCGTATATCCGCTTACTTGAAAGGTATTTAAATCAATAGACTTTCCATGAATTAAACTCGTAACTTTTAATGAATCAATACTTACCTCAGGTCCTGAATAAAACTCTTTACCCTCCGGAATTCTAAAAATATTTACTGTTCCTGCACCATATGCAGTTGCATTTCCATCCGGTTCTATTGCCAATGCTGTTATTTCATCTACACCTATTCCAACCAAATCTTCTCCTTGGTTATTTTTCCAATTAGCCATAAATGCAATCAATCTGCCCATTCGACCTCTTTCGGTAAAATGTGAATCAAATATAAATCCTGGCATCACTTCTAAAAAATCATTTCTTAGTGTGATAGAGACATCGTTGAAATCTTTAATAACCACATCAGAATAAGCTGAATTATTTTCAGCATTATAGGTAACACCAGAAAGTATAGCCAAACCTGCTGATGTACCACATAATACTCCTCCTTCATCGAATTTCCGGTGAATAGCGTCTTCCATTAAAGTTCCCTTCCAATCAGAATAATAATAGTATTGATCTCCACCTCTGAAATAAAACACATCGTATTCGCTAATTTCGTTGATCAATGCGGCATTGTTTGCATCAGAAGTAGTAACAGCAAAGCTTTTTACATCGCTTGCCCCGCAATAATTGACAAAGTAATTTTCAAAACTACTACTGGAAGTTGTTGAATAGTGCAGTAGGGCCACTTTTTTATTCGAACTTTGATCAACTGCCCAATTAAAGGCTTCGTAATTCCACGATGTTGTTGAAGTAATATTTTCGCTTCCTCCTCCTATAATAAGCAATTTTCCATTCTGAGCTTGTAAACTTAAAAAAGAGATGAGTATAATTAGTAAAGTATTGTAAACGTATTTCATTCTATAGCTTTTCTTAATTATACGCTTAAAAGCTTTTCATCCCTTATTAAGAATTCAATCTTTTTTCTGAGTATTGAATAAATCCTTAAACCTCAAAATGAAGTCCGTCATATGCCAAAGAAATACCACGGGGTAGTTCTTCATTCACATCATGGTGCAGTCCCATTTGATGGCTAATATGAGTAATATAAGCACGTTTGGGGCTTAGCTCTTTTATAAGCCCTAAGGATTCATCAAGGGAATAATGCGAAATGTGTTTTCTTTTTCGAAGTGCGTTAATCACAAGATATTTTATTCCGTGGAGTTTTTCCTTCTCTTCTTCAGAAATATAGTTTGCATCTGTAATGTATGCAAAATCGCCAATACGAAATCCAAATACGGGTAATTTGTAATGATAAACCTGAATTGGTATTATTTTTACACCTTTTATAATTATGGGCTCGTTTGTTAGACTTTTTAAATTGATTTGAGGTACTCCCGGATACTTATTTTGTTCGAATGAGTAAAAAAACTCTGCTTTTATTACATCCTGAACTCTTTTCTCTGCGTAAATATCAATAGGCTTTTGATTCATAAAGTTGAAAGCTCTTACATCATCTAATCCAGCAATGTGATCCCGGTGTTCATGTGTAATAAGTATTGCATCAATATCGGAAACTTTCTCACGAAGCATTTGCTGGCGAAAATCAGGACCGGCATCTATCACAATATTAACACCATCAACCTCGACTAAAACTGCTGTGCGCAATCGTTTATCATTGGGATCTGTTGATTGGCATACTTTACAATTACATGCTATTACCGGGACTCCTTGAGATGTTCCGGTTCCAAGTATTTTTACTTTCACGATTTCAAACTTTGTATAATTTCATTGAATTATCTTCAACTCAATATTAATCTATATAATTATTGTAAGTGGAATATTGGAAATTTGGATTATAAGATGGCTTCTTAATTATACTATTATGTTGCTTACACTAAAAACTCCTCGCCCACACATCAATCCATTTATCCATTTATTCCTTGCTCCATTCGTTCATGGTAATATTAATTCTTACTTGTTCTACTTTCGGTAATATCTAAACGAATGGATAGAAATAACAAATATAATAAAACTATTACTGCCAGAATAGCTGAAGGAATAGCAGCTTCTTTACCGAATAAGGTCATAGCCGTAACAACAGAAAAACCAGAGCTTTTAATTGTAAGTAACAGAACCTGTGTTATACTTCGTTCATATTTTATACCGGTTTTTTTAGAAAAAAGCTCATATAAACTACCTATTCCAAATGTTCCTGTTAAAAGAACTACCGATGCCAAAATCAATATTTTAGGATCTGAAAAAAATACATCGCGATTCATTCCCACCGCAGTAAAAATAATTATGGCAAATCCCCAATCTACCACCTTGCCCCTAACTTTAGCAACGTATTTAAAAACAGGTTTGTATAATAAAAATCTTGAAGCTACGAGTGGAATTAGTACCAATTTTATCATTAAAATAAACAATGACCAGGCGCTTATACTGGCACCACTAGCAAATATTTCTACTAATATAGGTGCAATAATTATTGAAGCTAAAAAGGCTCCAAAAACACCCAAAATGGAATATTCGATATCTCCTTTTAATATACCTGCAAATGGAATAACTGCTACTCCTGGCGGAGCTGCAACTATAACGACCATACCCAGAAATAGGTCCTTTGTTGGCATTAAAAACCATGCTAAAACAAGTACTACAAATCCAAAGACAAAGTAGTTTAAAAAGGAACCAATCAACATAGGTTTAAATAGTTTTTTAACGGGAAGCAATGCTTTCGAATCAATACCCGTAGTTGAAAAAATCATGGTAATTGCCAATATATAAATAGTATACTCTTTTAAGTGCAATGCATAATCACCTATAGTCATACCTAAAACAACCGCTAATACCAGGATAAAATTTCTATTTAGAATAAGTTTAAGAATAAGATTCATGTAGTCTGATTGAAATTTTAACAAATATAAAAGCTTATACCGAATTAAAATAATTCAGCATAAGCTTTGACATAAGACAAACAAACTCACACATTGTTGTAAATGAACGCTTAAAAATACACTTGAAATTAGGTTTTGTATTTTATAAATTTGATTACTAACTAAATAAATTGGGGAACTATGAATTACTATTTAATCGCAAATACAATCAAAAAACTAAATGGTATGAGTAAAAAATTAATTCAATTATTCGGACTATTTCTTTTTACAATTCTTTTATTAAGTACATGTAAAAATGCATCTGAAAGTAAAGAAATGAAAGTTGATCTTTCAACTCAAGAAAATTATGAAAAATTCTTAGCTGATTGGGAAATAAGCATTCCTGAAGATGCTGTATTGAAGGAAGTTAAAAAAACTAATGATGGTAACTATAAGATTATTTACAATCTTGAATATTTTGAAAACATGCAGGATTCATTACAAATGAAATATGAGAGTATGTTTGATGAATCTCTTTTAGTTAAAGGATGGACCAAACCTAAGAAAGGATGGGATCCACACGGAACGTTATATGAAAAAGAAAAGGAATATTTTAAGTTCTTTATAACTGTTTCGGAAAAGCACGAAATTTATGAATTAGCATTTAAGTTTGGTCAATAATTTATTATAAATGTAAGAAAGAGAGTGTTCAAAAAGTTTTAGTACTCATTGTGTCTGCTTTCTGATATAGTTATAAAAGACTGTTAAACAGAAAACCACGAAGAAGACTCAATTTTTTGAGCACCCTGTTTCTTTATTTTCTATTCATACCTTATGGCGTCTACCGGATTCATTCGAGCCGCTTTAATAGCTTGAAAAGAAATTGTAACCCATGCAATTAGCAATGAAATAACACTAGCTAAAATAAAGTATCCAAGATTTATTTCAGTTCTATAAGGATAATTTTCTAACCAATTATTCATTACCAAATAAGCAACCGGCCAAGAAATTAAGTTAGTAAATAACACCCACCTTATAATATCTTTATTAAGCTTATTAACGATGCTTTTTACAGATGCACCAAATGTTTTACGAATCCCGATTTCTTTAAACTTTTTAGAAACAGTATAAGAAGTCAGTGCAAATAACCCTAAAATTGATAAGACCAATGCAATACCCGAACCCCAGAATATCATGGTAAATAACCGTTCTTCAACTTTATATTTATTTGCAAACATATCTTCAATAAAGAAGTAATTCCAGAAATAATCAGGGTCATACTTCATGATAACATCCTTAATGTAACTAAGCGTATTATGCTTATCTTCCGGATTAATTCTTATAGAAATACAATCAAACCATGTTGCATAATTAGATAAATATAGTGGCATTAACTCATATTTAGTAGCATAGTAATGATAATCTTTTGCCACACCAATAACTACAGATTCTCTGTTGGTCATTACCTTTAAACCTATCGGATCATCAACTTTTAGTGCTTTAGCTGCAGCTTCGTTAATAATTATTGATTTATTATCATCCAATTCGGGATCAAAAGAACGCCCTTGAATTATTTCAATTCCCATAGTTTCGGTGTAGTGATCCTGCACCCTATTTTCAGCGCATGCCAATTCTGTTTTTGGATCATCAGTTAACTTTCTAATCGATTGCCCACTTCTTCCCCATCCCGGAATACTTTGTGATGCAGTTACATTCCTGATATGATGGTAAGAAATTAGCTCATTTCTAATGCTTTCATATGTTTTTTGAATCTTATCGGTGCATTCGCTAAGAACAATCAGGTTTTTCTCATCAAAACCCAAATCCTTTTTCTTTAAAAATTGTATTTGTGCATTGAATATAAATATGAAAATCAACAACATGGTTGAAATAGAAAACTGAATAATTACTAAAAGGACTTTTAAAAAATTAGAGTTTGTTCCATTATTAAAAACTCCTTTTATAACTTTTATGGGATTATAAGATGACATGATAAATGCCGGATAAACTCCTGATATTAAACCTATCACAACTGCTATTAGAAGGTAAACAATAAAAATTATCCAGTTACTTTGGCCAAAAAGTGAAAGGTTCAAATTTAACTTTCCGTTTACCAAATAAAGAAAATATTCTGCCACAACAAATCCAATTAATAGTGCTAAAACTGTAAGCAACACTGACTCAGTTAAAAATTGAACTCTTAATTTTGATCTAAATGCTCCAACTACCTTACGAATCCCTACCTCTTTATTTCGATACTCCGAATGTGATGTTAAGAGGTTTACGTAATTGACAATTGCAATTAAAAGGATAACAAATGCCAAAAATCCAAAAAGTATTAAAGTTTTAACGGATCCAATACTTCCTACTTCTTTGCCTAGATTACTATGTAGATAAATATCTTTAAACGCTTGAATGGGGCTGCTTACCGTTTCGGACCATGAACCTACCTTTTCATATAATGCTACATTGGACACAGACCTGATTTTCTTTTCAACCTCAGGCGTAATCGGTTCCTGCAATTTAAAAAAAGTATAAACATCAAGCATTAACCAACCAATAACGTCCTTATTATAGAAGAAGTTATTGATGATGTCGAATTTTATCATTGTTTTTTCTGAATCATCCACTACCCAAGCAATTTCTAAGTCAAATCCTTCAAAATGAATCATTTTATGCATAGGATCTTCATTACCAAAAACTTTTTTAGCAAATGATTTTGAAATTGCTACTTGAGTTGGTGACTTCATAAAAGAATTGCGGTCGCCTTGAAGCAGCTTAAATGAGAAAACTTCTAACATTAATGAGTCTGCTAAAAGCATTTTGATCTCAGGATAAAAATCCTGTCCTATTTTAATCAAGGAGCTTCCATACCATCTAACAAATCGGGTAGCAGCCTCCACCTCCGGAACTTGTTCCATTAATGCCGGAGCAACCGTATAAACCGTGTTAGGCATTGAATCATTTAACGTTGTACTATGAACACCGGCTCCTATCCGGTATATTTTATCATTATCTTTAAATCCCTTATTTATGATTATTTCGTTATTAATGTATAGAAATGCCACTAAACTGCTTGCAATTCCAACAGCTAATCCTAAAATATTAATAACAGAATAAACCGGGCTCTTGATATTGTTTCGTATAAATACTTTTAAATAATTTTTTATCATCACAACGTAAATTTAATTTATTATTTTATTTTGTTAATACTTTCCCAAGCTATGTGCCACTCGAAATAACAACCTGATTATCAAAGTATTTTTAATCAGGACATACGTTTCAACCATTATATGTGTTAAGATTCTTAACAGTTCCTGTTAAAAAACCGAACAAAACCTTATATTTGATACATTATGAGCATTTCTAAGGGAAATATTTTAGTAATTGATGACAATAAAGAAATTCGTGAATCTTTAGAGCTATTTCTTGGTCGTCATTTCGAAGATGTAAAATCTATTACCTCCCCAAAAACTTTAGTAACAACATTAAATAATCACTCTTTTGATGTAATTCTATTGGATATGAACTTTTCTCCCGGAAAACATTCAGGGAATGAAGGAATTTATTGGTTAAAAGAAATACTAAAAATTGATAAAAGCGCCATTGTTATTTTAATAACAGCATATGGAAAAGTAAAATTAGCGGTTAATGGAATTAAAGAAGGCGCTTTCGATTTTATGCTAAAACCATGGGAAAATGAAAAATTACTTTCTACCATTCATGCTGGCATAAAACTTAAAAAATCGAATCAGGAAATAAAACAGCTTAAGGATCAGCAAAATGCACTTTCAGGTAATTTTACCAATCAGTTTAAACTGACTGAAGGCCTATCTACCAAAATGAAAGAAATAATTGAACTTATTTCCAAAGTAGCAGGCACTGATGCAAATATTTTAATTACTGGCGAAAATGGAACCGGTAAAGAGCTAATTGCAAGAGAAATACACCGAAAATCAAATAGAAGTAACAGAATATTTATGCCTGTTGATCTATCTGCTTTAACAGAAACTTTATTTGAAAGTGAATTATTTGGTTATAAAAAGGGAGCTTTTACTGATGCAAAAGAAGACAGACCTGGAAAAATCGAAATTTCTGATAAGGGAACTTTGTTTTTAGATGAAATTGGAGATCTTCCTTTACACTTGCAGTCAAAACTATTAACAGTTATACAAACTAAATCGCTGAGCAGAATAGGTTCAACAAAAACAAGAAATATAGATTTTAGATTAATTTGTGCTACCAATAAACCTTTACATGATCTAATTAATGAAGGTACTTTTCGAGAAGATTTACTATTTAGAATAAATACGGTTCATATTAATTTACCATCATTGCGTCAACGCAAAGAGGATATTTTACCATTAGCCGAATACTTCGTTCTACTTTATTCGAAAAAATATAAAAAGCAAGGGATTAAAATAACCAAATCTGCTGTTTCAAAACTAGAAGGCTATGCATGGCCAGGTAATATTAGAGAACTAAAGCACTCTATTGAGAGAGCTCTGATATTGTCGAATGAAAATAAGCTAAAAGCAGAAGATTTTTCATTTTTTGAATTTAATGTTACCAGTACGGATGAAGATATTTTAAACTTGGCAGAACTTGAAAAGCAGGCGATTAAAAAAGCAATTGTAAAATCTGAAGGAAACATGTCCAAAGCTTCGGAAATGTTAGGAATTTCGAGAACCACTCTTTACTTTAAAATCTCTAAATATGGGCTTCAATAAATACCTGCTAAATATAATTGTCAGATCAATCTTAATTGCTATTACAGCATTATTAATGATGTTATTTGCAGTAAAATTAAAATGGTTTTTTACTTTTATTTTTCTATGCTTACTATTTATATTTCAAATTTTTTTGCTGATTAGATATGTAAGTAAAATTAATCGCGATCTGGCTAATTTTCTCATTCATCTAAAAGAACAAAATACAAGCCTAAATCTTTCCGGTAATCATATTGATAGTATTTTCGGTAATTTAAGCAGCGAATTAAACCGTATCAATGAGGAGTTTAAAAAGATAGAAAATGAGAAAATAAGAAAACAGAATTTTTTGGACATTCTACTAAACAGAGTCGGTACAGGTATCTTAGTTATTAGTGAACTGAACAAAGTTATACTGCATAATAATGCCCTTGAAAATATACTTGGTATTGAAGATAATTCCAGTGAAAACTTGAAGATTCAATTGAAAAAAGTTTTGAATGATTATAGTAAACTAAACCCGGGCGAGCAAAACATTACGAATATCAGAATTAATAACATAACCCGCAGAGTTTTGATAACATTATCGGAAATTAGAGAAAACAATAGTGTTCATAAGATCTATACTTTTCATGATATCGATAGAGAAATGACAGATTATGAGTTACAATCGTGGAATGGGCTTATTAAAGTTCTATCGCATGAAATTATGAATACACTTACACCAATTTCTACTACAGTTGATACTTTAAAAGATTGTTTAACAGTCAAAGGTGCTAATAAGACTTTAGATCAAATTGAGGAACATGATGTTCGGGATGCTGTTAAAGGAGTAACCCTGATGGAAAACAGGGTAACCGGACTTCAGGATTTTATTAAAAGATTCAGAAGATTCTTGGATATTCCTGTTCCTGAACTTAATCATTTTGACTTAATTGAATGCGTTAAAAATATCTCTGACTCGTATAAAGATAAAGTTAATATCCAATTTGATCATGTAGATAAATTTCAAACTCTCTTCGCCGACAAATCTCTAATTGATTTAGTGCTAATAAACATTTTTAAAAATAGTATTGAAGCTGGAGCTGACAATATAGAATTAAATTTATATAAGGCTGGTAATAATCTTATTTTAAAAATAAAAGATAATGGTAAAGGAATTCCTCCCTCAACCTTACAAAAAGCTTTTTTACCATTCTATACAACTAAAAACGGAGGTAGTGGAATTGGGTTATCCTTATCGCGTCAAATAATGTATGCCCATAAAGGAAATATAGAATTATATTCGGATGATACCGGAACTTTTGTAAAACTGATTTTCCCTTTAAAATAGCTAATTTTCATTTATGTGATTAACTTTGTAAATCAATTTACATATCAGTATGAATGCTAAAGTTTTTTTAATTCCTACCACCCTTGGTGATAGCCCAGTGGAAAATGTAATCCCCAAACATGTTGTTGATATTATTAATTCTACAAATCACTATATAGTAGAAAATATAAAAACAGCCCGTCGATATCTGATCAAAGCAGGTATTAAAACTAAAATTGATGATCTTACTTTTTATGAATTAAATAAACATTCAACACCTGAAGAATATGATTCTTATTTAAATGCTGTAAAAGAAAATCAAAATATCGGAATCGTTTCCGAGGCTGGCACTCCCGGAGTTGCTGATCCGGGTGCTGATATTGTTGAAATTGCACATCGTAAAAATATACCGGTAGTTCCATTGGTTGGCCCATCTTCAATCTTACTTTCCGTCATGGCTTCAGGGCTTAACGGACAAAATTTTGCTTTTGTAGGTTATTTACCCATTAAAAAACATGATAGGATTAAACGAATTAAAGAATTGGAAAGGCGTTCCCAAACAGAAAATCAAACGCAATTATTTATTGAAGCACCTTACCGCAACCAGCATATGTTAGAAGATTTATTATCTGCTTGCGCACAGGAAACAAAAATCTGCATTGCCACTGATATTACTCTGGGAAGTGAATTTATCAAAACTAAAACTGTTAAAGAATGGAAAAAGGGAGCTCCGAATTTACACAAACGTCCTACTATATTTTTAATTCACAAATATTAGAATTATACATTTAATCTGTCTGGTATAAAAAAGGGTTAATCTGAGTCTAAAATATATCCACGCCTTCTATAAAATGGAATTTAACCCTATTTAATTCGTCTTCATAAATTGCACCTAAATCCTCCATTTCAAGATCATCAAATTCATAATACCAGTTAATATTTATTTCACTCGCATTCTCATTTTCATCAAGTGCTATTAAAAGATTCAATATTTTTTTGGTGGATGAAGTGTTAAGATATTCGAGTTTTAAATCAACTTTTACTTTATCAACATTTAATTGTTTAACCCAATCGATTAATGGATCATAAAATTTATGAACGTCTTCGGGTAAAGATCTTCCGGTAATTTTTAGTTCTCCTTTTTGTAAAAATGAAATTTCAGGTGTTGAGTCTGTTTTCTGAATTACAAGGCTATTCATTTCAATTCTTTGGTTTCTGTTAAAAATTGAGCCTAAAGTTAACTAAAAAAGAAGTTCAAAAAAATTTTTTATTAACTAATTACCTAGTTGTTAAAACTTTTAAGTACCTCAAGAGCATTGGGGCCTTCATTAAACAGTAAATCAATAATACTTAGATTGGGAATAAATCCGAATTTTTCTTGAAACACTTGAGCATATTTTTTAACCTGGAATCGATCATCATTGAGGTTTAATTTCGGATGGATTTTATATCTATAATCATCAACTTTAGTTCTATATTCAGTTATATAATCTTCAGTTTTATTTATCTTAACCTCATAGTCCATATGTTCCAGAATAAGGATTTGTAAATCTGTATTTAAATCTATGAGGTACTTGTATTTCTTTTCATAAAATGGCATAAAATCATCCTGATAATATTCAAAAAACGGCGATGATCTATAGGCCGATTCTATTGATTTCCAGTGCAATTTCCGCCAGTTTGTATCGTAATCGATTAAAATATCCTTTGTTTTAACCTTTATATTAATCTTCTTTACAGGAATTGATAATGACAATTCTCCATTAGCTCCATAAATCTTACATCTGTTACGATAAGTTTGTTTTGGATAATTCTCATGCAGTTCAATATAAATTTCATCGTACAATAAAAACTTAGAGTAATATTGAATAGGTGCTAAATATGCCGTAGATAATAAAACTTGATTGTTCATAACTAAAAAATACCGGATAGAAGTCTACCCGGTACAAAGATATATGCAAAAGAATTAATGTATTAATGAAAACATTCTTTTCCAGCGAATTTTGCTTACAAATGATTTATCCTTATCTAAAGACAACCAAATAAAAACAGCCTTACCAACAATATGATCTTCAGGCACAAACCCCCAGTATCTAGAATCGGCCGAATTATGACGATTATCACCCATCATAAAATAATAATCCATTTTGAACGTATATGAATTTACTATTTCTCCATTGATAAAAATGTTTTTACCTTCCACCTTTATTTCATTACCCTCATATGTCTCAATAACTCTTTTATAAAGCGGCAGGTTATCAATAGTTAAATCAACCGTTGCTCCTTTTTTTGGAACATATAAAGGTCCGAAGTTATCCTCTGTCCAAGGATAATTTGAACTAAAGGGAAAGATCGAAATGTTTGCAATATTAATATTGGTATTTTCATACTTTGTAACCGCAGATACATTAGAAAACTCTTTTAAATTATCAACATTTTCAATAGTTAATGGTAATTCATACATGGCACTCGAAGCAATAAATCTTCTGTCATCTACAGCAATATTTAATCTTTCAAAATGTTTAGAATTAATTTGTTTCCCATTTGTTTTAACATAATAATCGTATTGCATTTTTTCAAAATGCTCCTGTTTTTCATTATTAATATAAACCTGTCCGCGATTAATTTTTATGCTATCGCCCGGTAACGCAACACACCTTTTTATATAGTTCTCTCTTTTATCTACAGGACGAACTGTTATGTTAAACTGATCCCAAATATATTTTCTTGCAATTACTTTATAATCTTCAAATGATTTAATAGGGTTGCCATACTGAATATCACGACGTTTTAATTCATCAGCATAATTACGCATAATAGCATAATAATCTTGCTCCTGCATTTCTAATACGACCGTATCGCCAGCTGGGAAATTAAATACTACAATATCATTCCTTTTAACATCACCAAATCCTGCAATTCTTTTGTATGGTCGCTTAATCCATTCAACATAGGATTTCTTATACTTTGTTAAGGGTAATGTATGATGTGCAAAAGGGAATGAAATCGGTGTGTTTGGCAACTTTGGGCCATAACTTACTTTGCTAACAAACAGATAATCACCAACAAGCAAAGTTTTTTCCATTGAAGAGGTTGGTATAGTGTAAGCTTCAATTAAAAACATTCTTATTAATGTTGCAGCAATTACTGCAAAAATCAAAGCGTCAACCCATTCGACCAGGGTATTTTTCTGTTTTGTTTCACCGCGCTTTTTCCAAAATGTCCAGTTAACTAATTTGGTTAGGTGCATATCAATAATTACAGGTATACCAAATAAAAACCAGAAGTTCTTGATCCATATTACCCATAAAATATAGATTGTTATGGCCAATCCAAATCTAAAATACTTGTTTTTTAAAAATTCTTTTATTGTCATTGTATTTAGGTTGTTTTTATACTCTAAGTAATTCATCCATTGTAAAATATCCTTTTTTATCTTTAATGAACTCCGCTGCCAAAACCGCTCCTAATGCAAATCCTTCACGACTTTTTGCATTATGTTCTATCATTATTTTATCAAAGGATGATTCATATATTATTTTATGATTTCCAGGTACATTTCCTTCTCTATAAGATTTAACCGGAATTGAATCCTCAGAATCAGAAATTTCCTTTTCCCACTTTTTCTTTGAATCTAAATTATCTATTAGCCCATCAGCAAGCGTAATAGCAGTTCCACTGGGGGCATCCACCTTTTGTGTGTGGTGAGTTTCTTCGATTAGAACTTGATAATTTGGGTAATGATTTATCATTTGTGCCAAATGTTCACTCAATTTAAAAAACAGATTTACACCGATACTAAAATTTGAGGCATAAAAGAATGTAACACTTTCCTTTTCACATCTTTTCTTTACCAATTCCAGCTTATCAATCCATCCTGTAGTTCCGCTTACTGTTGGAACTTTATAATCAAGTAACATCATAATATTACTGAATGCACTTTGAGGAGCAGAAAACTCTATAGCAACATCTACATCTTTAAAGTTATCAAGCGAAATTTCATTAATATTGTTTTCTTCAATTTTTAAAACTACCTGATGACCTCGATCTAAAGCTATTCGCTCGATCTCTTTTCCCATTTTACCGTATCCTACTATTGCTATTTTCATTTCGATTAGTTAGTTCGCAAGATATTTAAATCCTTACAAATGCTTTTATAATAATTCTTAAAAAATGTTAATCTGATTTTAACCTGATGTATTCATAAATATTAAAAAATGAAATATTTATGAACAGTACAGGTTAAACTTGACACGAAATAATCAATAATACAAAATCAATAAAACATTCATTATTTCTTTGTCACAAAACCAATTCATAAAATTTATGAACTAATTAGGTTTAGAGGTGTAAATATAAAAAAAGGGAAGCATTTTAGCTTCCCTAAAAAGATATATTCTTAGAAATTAATTATTTCTTAACTGTTTTAATTACTTCAGCAAATGCTTTTGGGTGATTCATTGCTAAATCCGCTAATACTTTTCTGTTTAATGCAATACCCTTTTTATTTAATTTACCCATAAAATCAGAGTAAGACATTCCATGTTCTCTAACTCCGGCATTGATTCTTTGAATCCATAATGCTCTAAAGTTTCTTTTCTTAGTTTTTCTATCTCTGTATGCGTATTGTAAACCTTTTTCGTACGCATTTTTAGCAACTGTCCAAACGTTGCTTCTTCTACCAAAATATCCTTTGGTATGTTTTAAGATTTTCTTTCTTCTAGCTCTTGAGGCTACTGAGTTTACCGATCTTGGCATAATTTCTTGTTTTGTGAACGATTAGCGGCCGACAACTTCTCGACTCTTATTTCGGCTAATTCATCCTGATTAAATACTAATTCATAATTTTAATTAAAAGATTACTTCATTGCTAAACATTTTTTAATGTTTTGTTCGTCAGCTTTATGAACCTGACCTGTAGCAGTTAAATTTCTTTTCTGCTTAGTAGTCTTTTTAGTCAAAATGTGACTTTTAAACGCATGTTTTCTTTTAATCTTCCCTGTACCGGTTAAACTAAATCTTTTTTTAGCTCCGGCTTTAGTCTTCATCTTTGGCATTTTACTATCTAATTTATAATTAAAATAATTATTTCTTCTTCAATGTTTTAGGAGAAATGAACATAATCATTCTTTTTCCTTCAAGTTTCGGCATTTGTTCAACTTTTCCGTGTTCTTCTAAATCCTGGGCTAATCTTAACAAAAGAATCTCTCCTTGCTCTTTGAACAAAATTGATCTTCCTTTGAAAAACACAAATGCTTTTACTTTAGCACCATCTTCTAAAAACTTAACAGCATGTTTAAGCTTAAACTGATAATCATGCTCATCGGTCTGTGGCCCAAACCTTATTTCTTTTAACACAACTTTTTGTGTTTTTGCTTTTAGCTCTTTTTGCTTCTTCTTTTGTTGATAAAGAAACTTCTGATAATCAATTATTTTACATACCGGTGGATCGGCATTAGGTGATATTTCTACTAAATCTAACTCCAGCTCATCTGCTAGTTTTAATGCATCCTGAATTGAATAGATGTCTGATTTTTCAATATTGTCACCAACAAGGCGAACAGCTCTTGCACGTATATTATTATTGATCCTGTGTGCCGGCTCTTCTTTTTTAAAAGGCCTTCTTTGTCTTGGTCCTGCTATGACTAAATCCTCCTAATTTTAATTAATAATTAATTTATTTTGTAATTCTCAGTTTGAGCTTTAACTTCTTTATTTATAAACTCTGCAAATTCGTCCAGTTTCATGCTTCCTTTATCTCCTTCTCCCTGGATACGAACCGAAACTGTCTCATTTTCAAACTCTTTTTCACCTACAATTAGAAGATAAGGAATACGTTTTAACTCATTGTCGCGTATCTTTTTGCCTATCTTCTCGTTACGGTCGTCAATCAAAGTGCGAATATCGTAATTATTTAGGAAATTCAAAACTTTTTTTGCATAATCGTTATATTTTTCGCTAATGGGAAGTATAACGGCTTGCTCCGGTGTTAACCACAATGGGAATTTTCCGGCAGTATGTTCAATTAATACTGCGACGAAGCGTTCCATTGATCCAAACGGAGCTCGATGGATCATTACAGGTCTGTGCTTCTGATTATCCGAACCTACATACGTCAGATCAAAACGTTCTGGCAAATTGTAATCCACCTGAATTGTTCCTAATTGCCATTGACGGCCTAATGCATCCTTAACCATAAAGTCTAACTTAGGGCCATAGAATGCAGCTTCGTCGTATTCAACTATATAGTTCAAATCTTTTTCTTTAACAGCCTCCAAAATTGCAGTTTCTGCTTTTTCCCAATTCTCTTCAGTTCCAATATATTTTGAATGATCAGTCTTATGTCTTAACGATACCTGGGCTACAAAATCTTTAAAATCTAACGCATTAAAAATGATAAAAATAATATCCATTACTTTTTTAAACTCATCTTTTAACTGGTCAGGACGGCAGAAAATATGAGCGTCGTCTTGTGTAAATCCACGTACGCGAGTTAATCCATGTAACTCGCCACTTTGCTCATATCTATAAACTGTACCAAACTCTGCGTAGCGGATTGGCAAATCCTTATAAGAATGTTGTTTAGCTTTATATATCTCACAATGATGCGGACAGTTCATTGGTTTCAACAAAAACTCTTCTCCTTCAGCGGGAGTGTTAATGGGCTGGAAAGAATCTTTTCCGTACTTCTCATAATGTCCGGAAGTTATCCACAAATCTTTTAATCCAATATGGGGTGCAATTACCTGCTGGTAACCATAACGTTTTTGAATTTTTTTCAAAAAGTTTTCCAAACGCTCTCTAAGCTGAGCTCCTTTTGGTAACCATAATGGTAAACCTTGACCAACTCTTTGAGAAAAGGCAAACAACTCTAATTCTTTACCTATTTTACGATGATCTCGTTTCTTTGCTTCTTCCAGTAATATTAAATATTCCTCCAGCATTTTTTGCTTAGGAAATGTAATACCATATAAGCGAGTTAATTGTTTTCTTGTTTCATCTCCTCTCCAATATGCTCCGGCCACACTAAGTATTTTTATTGCCTTAATTAAACCTGTATTTGGTAAATGTGGTCCTTTACACAAATCAGTAAAACTACCATGCTTGTAAAAAGTAATGGTTCCGTCTTCAAGTTCGTTAATTAACTCAACTTTATACTCATCTTCTTTTTGAGTATAGAAATCCAACGCTTCGGCTTTAGCCACTTCACTTCTTGCATAATCGTTCTTTTGTTGAGCTAACTCTTTCATTTTAGCTTCGATCTTACCAAAATCAGCATCTGTAATTACTTCTCCTTCAGGTAAATCTACATCATAATAAAAACCATTTTCAATACTTGGTCCAATTCCAAATTTAATACCCGGATACATCGCTTCTAAGGCTTCAGCCATTAAGTGGGCCGATGAATGCCAAAATGCATGCTTACCTTCCTCGTCATCCCATTTATGTAATTTAACATTAGAATCTGATTCAATTAGTCTTTGAAGGTCCCAAATCTCATCATTTACTGTAACTGATAAAACTTCCTTTGCTAATCTTGGGCTTATATCGTTTGCTATATCTAAACCTGATACCGCATTATTAAATTTTCGTACTGATCCGTCTGGTAACGTAATTTTAACCATTTTTACTTTTTTTCAATTTCAAGTCTGCAAAGATATGAATTCTTTGCAGAAAATAGAGTGCAAATCTTTAATAAATATTGCTATTTTTAAAGCCTATTTTTATTATTAACAATGTATTTAAACCTTCGGTTTAATTACATTGTCCAAACTAAAAAACTTTAAGCTATGAAATACCCGAGATTAAGTTTAACAATCATTTTAATAGGTACTGCAATCACTAACATTTTTGCTCAACAGCCTCAAAAAGAAATTACTTTGGAAGATATTTACGTTAATAGTAAATTCTCAGAGAAAACTGTAAAAGGCATACGATCGATGAACGATGGAGAACATTTCACAACTCTTGAGGAAAGCAGGAAAATTGTTAAGTACAGTTATAAAACCGGTGAGCTTGTTGATATACTGTTTAATACCATAGAAGCAAATTTTAAAATTGAAGCTTATGAATTTTCTTCTGATGAATCTAAGATTTTATTAGCGGTAAATGCAGAATATATCTACAGAAGATCTTATACGGCAGATTATTACATTTATAATATTTTAAATCAAAAACTACAAAGATTAAGCGAAAATGGCAGGCAAAAATATGCACATTTCTCTCCAAATGCATTTAAAGTTGGGTTTGTTAGGGATAACAACATATTTATTAAGGATTTAGAATTAAATACTGAGAAAAAAATCACATTCGATGGTAAA
Source organism: Bacteroidales bacterium (assembly GCA_028282585.1). GTDB lineage: Bacteria > Bacteroidota > Bacteroidia > Bacteroidales > UBA12077 > UBA12077. The sequence goes on from JANQHR010000080.1 coordinate 21,497, forward strand.
TTTAATCATATCATAAATGGTGGAACTGATTGGGTTTATGAAGAAGAATATTCGTTTACCAGAGCTTTTTTCTGGTCGCCTAATGGTGATAAAATTGCATATTACAAATTTGATGAAAGCGAGGTTAAAGTTTTCAATATGACTAAATACAATGAAGAGCTTTACCCGGAAAATTATGCTTTTAAATATCCAAAAGCCGGAGAAAAAAATTCAATTGTAAGTATTCATGTTTATGATCTAAATACAGATAAAACAAAACTAATGGATATTGGTAAAGAAACAGACCAATACATTACAAGAATTAAATGGATATATGAAAACAATAAACTAGCCATTATAAGATTAAACCGATTACAAAACCACATTGAAATTTTATTAGCAAATCCGGATAACGGAGAGTCCAAAGTAATTTATTCTGAAAAGAATAAATATTATATAAACCGGATTAAAGACTGGTACATGACAGCTACAGCAGATGGAAAACACTTTATCATTAATAGCGAGAAAGATGGTTGGAATCATTTATACTTATACAATATGGAAGGTCAGTTAATAAATCAAATTACAAAAGGAGATTGGGAAGTGACTGATTTTTATGGCATTGACGAAGAAAACCAAACCATTTATTATCAATCGGCCGAAGAGTCCCCGTTAAAAAGAACAGTGTATTCGGTAAAATTAGATGGCTCTAATAAGAAGAAATTATCAGAAAAAACCGGTACGAACAGTGCAAAATTCAGCGATGGTTTTAGATATCACATCAATACATATAGTAATATTAACACTCCAAAATACATTACACTGCATAATAAAAAGGGAAAAATAATCAGGGTATTGGAAGATAATGAAAAATTAAAACAAACAGCAAAAGAATACAATTTTAGTCCTGTTGAGTTTTTGTCAATTAAAACACCTTCGAGCAAATGGGATTTAAACGCATTAATGATTAAACCAACTAATTTTGATGCTAATAAAAAATATCCTCTGTTGGTATTCTTGTACGGAGGCCCGGGTTCTCAAGTAGTTCAGGATACCTGGATTCGCAGACTGGCCTGGCACCAAATGCTGGCGCAAAAAGGATATATCGTAGCTTATGTGGACAATAGAGGAACCGGAGGGCGTGGCGAAGAATTCAAAAAAATAACATATGGACAGTTAGGAAAATATGAAACCATTGATCAAATTGAAGCTGCAGAATACTTAAGTAGCCTTCCCTATATCGACGAAAAAAGAACCGGAATCTGGGGATGGAGTTACGGTGGTTATATGTCAACATCCTGTTTGTTTTTAGGTAGTTCGGTTTTTGAATTGGCTGTCGCGGTTGCTCCTGTAACAAGCTGGAGATATTATGATACTATATATACAGAACTTTATATGGGGCTACCACAGGATAATCCTGATGGTTACGATCAAAACTCACCGTTAAACCATGTTGAAAAATTGCAGGGAAAATATTTGCTAATACATGGTACTGCAGACGATAATGTACATTTTCAGAATGCAATTGAATTATCAAGAAAACTTGTTGAGGCCAATAAACAATTTGATACGCATTTCTATGTGGATAAAGCGCACAGTATTAGAGGGGAAAAAACCCGCTTACATTTATTTACCCTTATAACTGATTTTATATTGGAAAACTTATAAAGAAATTAGATGTTAAAATAATTCTGTATTCCGAATTCAAAATTTTGTTTATTTTTGCAATCTAATGCCCAAATGGCAAAACCTGTCTGCCGGCAAGTTTTGTCGATGCTCGCCTTGCGACATTGAACATCAGCGAAAAATTGTTCATAGCAAAGCTTTGAGTTTTTTCGGGGTTAGGCACGCGTGGTTAAACGCTTTCTTACAATTGCCCAGGTGCTGAAATTGGTAGACAGGCATGGTTGAGGGCCATGTGTTCATTTGGACGTGCGGGTTCGATTCCCGCCCTGGGCACAATAATTAAAGATCTCCTTATAGGTGGTCTTTTTTAATGTCGGTTGCTGAGCTTTGCGTCAGCGTTCGAATCTTGTTCTGGGCACTTTTAATCAACATTTTTCTTTAAGATAGATTTAACAGGAAAAATAATCCTTTCTATTAATCTTAAATCTTGAGTAATGATCTCTGCTTTACCTTTCATATTTTGTGAAAAAGGAAGGTTATTTCCATAATTTGTTGTCAGTCCGTTTGGGAAGCTAACAATGTTCTTCACTTATTATTAATCTCATTTTATCGTAATTAGAATTTATACCATTCAGGATGTTTAATAAAATTCTCTGGAAAATCTATTGTTTGCCATCCAAGAAGAAATTGCTCATATATTTTTTCATTTACTTGCCGCTTTTTATCAAGAATTTTATTATATAAATCCATTAGAAGTTTATCTTGCTCTTCTGAAAAAGTCCATAGAAATGTTCCTTCAGAAGAATATTTGGAAAAAAACTTAGGAGATTTAATATCGCTTAAAATATAGGAATACAAACTAGATAAAGTGCAAATACGCATTTCGCCATTCAAAACAGCTTTTCTAAGTATACTTATTAATGGATAATCTATTATACTATTGTTGTTACAATAACAAATTGCTTTTGAATATACATCAGGTCTATCTTCCATATAGCTGGGTATATAATCAGGTTTGTGCTTAGCACACATCATTTGTTGCTGCAAAAAATGTAAAATCAGAAGACCTGCTACAGGTGAAACGTCTCGTGGGTCTTTAATATTCATTAAATTTTCATCTGGTACTCCAAACGAATCAATTAATTCAAGATAATAACTCATATTATCTACTACTACATATTTAAAAGAATCAATATATTCAACTTCACTAACGTTCATTTGTTTTCTATAATATTGATCTAAATCAATACGAGATTTTAATTCTTCTTTTATATCTGTTCTCTTTTTTTCATTAATACGTTTTAATTCTGAATCTAAATTACTTTTAAGAGTAATCCACTTTTTTTGATCTTTTATCAATGAATCATAATTCTCAATATAATAGCTTTTTGGAAGACCTTTTTCTAAAAGACTATATAAATAAGTGTAGGTTTTATCAAATTCTTTACATAATATTGAAGCTATACATGCATTATGATAATCTATTGCCCATGGAATATCAACTTCGCTAAAAGCTTTTTCGTATGAACTTAAAGCTTCCTTATAATTAAATTCAAGTATATACAATTCGGCTTTACTTGTATTTAGGTAATATTTATAATAATCTACACTAAAAACAGTGTTATTAAATCCAAAAAAGATCGTAATAAAAATTGCTATTTTTATTCTCATTTATTCTGAAGTTTATAATGTGTTAAGTCTTTAAATGTTAAATGACCATATCTCATTAATTAGATGTTAAATAATATTTTATACTATACAAAAATACAATCCAGACAGAACTATACTTTCTGGATTGTAAAACTTGAAAATTCGAGATTTATTATTCTCTTTCGCAATCCCATGCTGCAATTAAATTGTCGTATTCATCAGTTGCATCACCACTACAGTTCCATACTTCAGTTGGTGATACCGAATGCGACCAAGAATTTGTACTATTAAGACCTCCTTTAAATAAGCGAAGGTCAGTTAATTCCTCATTTTCAAATTTTTGAAATAGACCATTGTCTAAATTTTCAAATTTACTCATAATAATTTTAGATTTAATTTCACCTACTCATTCCCTTTTCGGTATCCGGGACTAACTAAACTCAGAACACCTTATTCAATTAGCTATACTAAATTACTTTCTTGTATTCTTTTTTTTCTGGAGTAGGGAATATTTGTCTAAAATTAATTTAATATGTAAGGGAATAATTAAGTTATAGAATTGATAAATTAGTCTTTGATTATACTATCCTCCTAAATTACATCTTGAAATTCAAAAACTAATTTAACAGGTTTAATATATTTATAAGATTGTAAACACTTTTTAAACTCAATTGGTGCTCCTAATTCTTTAAGCAGATTTAGTTCTTCTTAAAGCTTACTTTCAGATATACCTATTTTATCTGCAAACTCCTTTGGAGATCCTGTAGCTTTCATCCTAATACATTTATCAATTCTTTTTAACCTTGCGATTCTATACAAAAGTGTCATAAGTTTTTCTCCTCATTTATATAAAATATACGTTCCCCTAACTATTCTATGAAAAGAACTGTTAAGGTTATCTAGAAATCATTTTCTATATATTAATTCCTTGATAAGTAAAAAGGTCACCCCTTAGCTGCTATGTTTTATAACACATGTTGAAAATGTATGAATATTACAATATGTTATTCAAATCAGAATCTTCATTTTTTTAAATCTGTTTAATATTATTAATAATAAATTACCATTGTTTTACAACTTGGCAAGCAAAAGTAGAACTTCCAAATTATCAATATGTATATTCAGCAATTCTAAATGATGTGTGAACCATGAATATTTTACACGGTATTTTTTGGTTAATGGTGTTAGTACCTTTCGGAATTTAACAGGATATAGCCCTGCAGATATACGAGTTTCACCTTTTACTTTTATATCTCTTTTCTCATCTTCAATTACAAATGAGAACTTTTTACCATCTACAGTTAGCAATCCTAATGTACTTTCATTATCCCTTGCGATTCTTACGTTAACTAATTTCATTTTTTAGTTTGTTATTTAAGGTATATTTACTCCTTATAATTGCCCGCAAAAAATCAACTACGTAACTTAATTTTCTATGAACTAAAAGATAATACATTAAAAATAACAATTTACGAATATTATAAAAAGCCGGAATACCCGATTGAACAATACGAAGAATTTAGAGACGTAGTAAACGCAGCTGCTGATTTTACAAAAATTGTTTTGGTTTTAAAACCAAACTCATAAAATCAAAAACAGGCCTAAAACGGCCTGTTTTTTCATCACCAAGTACAACTTGAGCTTTGTTTATTTTAAAGCTTTATCCATAATCTTATCAAACCGATTATCCATACAAACACTAACATCGGTAGTTGTAAATTTTCCCTTATAGAATAAACTAAAAATTGTTGCTGGTGTTGGTAAAGATTGAGCTTGCTCCATGGTTTCCACCTTAATTATTTCCAGTGGCAAATTTCTTTTTTGGGCTGTTTCGCTAAGTACTTTATTAACGTAGTAATCTGTAAATGGGCAACGATTAGAATAATATACCACCAATCCTTCCTTATTTTCAACTTCTCCTTTTAAAACAGACTCCTTAAATTTAGGATCCTTAGCATTCTTCTTTATTTTCATCGTTATTAAACTAAAACCAGAAGAAATTTCCTGAACAGTTTCAAATCCCTGACGTAATAACCATTTAGTATCGCTCATAAAGTGAAACTTTTTAGTACCCACAACCGTTACTAAACCATTTTTACCCTGTGATTTTGCATCTTCGAGGGCAAGCCTCAATAATTCTTTACCATACCCATTGCCTTTATACTTTCCCGAAACCCAAAAACAATTTAAAAGCAAATAATTCGGAGCCTCAACCGGAGCCCACCCTTTTTCAGCAGGACCATATTCGATAAATACTTTTGCCCTGGCATCGATTCTTCGAAAAACATACCCATTTTTAAATTCTTTTTTTAACCAACTTTTTTTGAACATATAACCTTCATGGCATTTCTTGTCTGAGATAGCACAACAGATATGTTCATTATCAATATTCGATTCATTCAATGTGATGATTTTCTCCATATTCTTCTTTTTTTATCAAATTTAATAACAGCAAGTGACAACCTTATGTCAACAGGTTAATAATTAATTATGTTACATGTTATATGTTTCTCGTTCTTTTAATAACTAATATAGTTAAAACCAATACCGAGATTGTTACCCATAAAATAATGGTTAATAAAGCGATAGAAACTTCAATGTCAAATTTATTTTTAAGAAAATGAGATATTAATAAAAAAAACGGTGCAAGAGCCAATTTGATCAGAAAAAATAAAAAAGGTATAGAAATAGTAAACAATACAGGATACTTCCTAAAAATAGGATATTTTTCTCTGATTTTAACCATATACTTCTTAAGATAAAAACTCCTTTTTATATCCCCTCTTTTTGTTCTCATATAATTACCTATTTCATAAAATCTAAAATTCAATTAATAAGTAATAAAACATTTCAATCTAAAGTGAAGAGTTCTAAAGTAAAATTTTACGCTTTTATAACGAATTATACAATTTACATATTTTGTTCGATATGGAAATTAGAAAATCATTATTTTTTATAAAGTTGGTAATCAAAGAATAAAAAACTTCTTTCCAATCTGTAAAAAATTTTATAATTTGTGTACCTTAAAAATGAAATTTAATCAACTTTACTAAAACCATTATCGCATGAAAACTATAAAATCGTTATTCATACTTGGTTTAATTTTAATTGCTAACCAAGGTTTTGGACAGAAATTACCTGATAATTACGAGGCTATTTTTAATGAATTGATCGATAATATGGAATTGATCCGCAGTGGAAATTCTGTTAAAAAAGGAAAAAGTACCCTGACCGTTTTTAATGAGAAAAAGATTGTTCTTCGTATGACTTATAACAAGCAAGTTAAAAATCTGACTTTTATTAAAGAAGCTGATGATGAGAATAAAATGGTTTGGAAAGCTTCAAACCAACTTACTGCAGATATGGTTGACAGACACGAAGAGGACCTTACTGAAGAGTTAATGAAAATGCTCGAAGAAACTCGGGAAAAAGCTAAAGAGTAGATCATTATAGGATTTATCCAAATTATGAATATTCAATTGTTTGCATTATAAATTACAAAACTAATATCATAACCTCGAAACAAACACCTTCTGATTAAAATACAATGATTGGAAATATTTCGGAATTGATATGATAATAATAAATATTAGGGATTAATTCTAAGTTGGTATTCATTTTGATCCAATACAAATTGAGATAACATTTTTTAATTTTAATAAGTTTATGCTATTTATTAGTTATTATTTAACCCCTTTTTACACTAAAATAATTATAAATTAATATTTTTATATACAACATTTTCTATTTTGGCATAGTTTTAGTATTTACGAGTCTGTTCAAAAATATCATTAATAATCCTATTCATTACTAACATAAAAATCAAAACAAATGGTTAAAAAAATTTTACTCGCAACTATTTTCTTTATTTCATGCGGATCTTTAATTGCACAAACATCAGATCTTGACTTCTTTACCGAAGGTGGTGAAAATTTCACACTTTATGTGAATGGAGAGAAAATAAATGAACAACCCAAAAGTAAAGTTATAGCTGAAAATATCTCCGGTGATATGGCAGCTGTAAAAATTATATTTGAACAAGAAGGTTTGAGAGAAATCAAGTCTTCAATGCTAATCGATATGGGAAACTATATGGTTACGGTTATAAAGAAAAACAAAAAAGGAAAATATGTTTTTAGACCTGTTTCTTCTGAGCCTAAAGGTAATTATGAAATGGTTGAAGAAACAACCATGGTAGAAGTTCAACCAGAAGTTAAAGACTTAAAAGGTACTATAACCGCTAAAGTTGAAGGTAAGCAAATTATTCTTGAAGATGGTAGAGTTTTGAAATTCAAGCACATACCTCTAAATGGCACAACTCGGGTTTCGCTTGAAATGAAAGCTCCCGTTGATGCCCAGGTAACTTTATCATATGATGGTGAAGTTGTTAAATCTACCGAAGTACCATTTAATTATATTGAAATGGATTACAAAAAAAATAATGCTTACATTAAATTGGAAGTAACTGAATCAGACAAAAACTGGTCAGTTAAGCTTAAAAACATGAACGGTTATAGAATTGAAGTATATCAATAAGCGTTAAAATAATTATAGAGATAGGCTGTCTTGTCAGACAGCCTATTTTATTGGGAATTCCTTGGATTATCCTCAACCATTTTGTGTTTTGGAAATTTAACCATTAAAATTTATTGTTTTAGATATACGGTAGAGTTTTGGTATTGAGTTAAAATTAACTTATCGTTTTCAAAACGAATATTCATATTAAGATTCCTGTTTCGAAATTCGCCTGATTCAGTTTTAAACAACTCAATGGGGTCTTGATTTTCATAACTTAGAAAAACTTTATCATTTGAGACTTTAATTACTAATTCATTATTATCGGAATCAGCATATATTCCAATATAAGACCTTACTTCGTCCATATCAGTCTCTATGTAAACAGCAGGCATAGAAGTAAAATCAGGGTATTCATATTCAACCGCTATTGCTCTCATTATTTCACGTAAAAGTGAGTTACCTTCATTTGAATTAACCATAATTACAGCTCCGTATTCAATATTTTTATATGCTGTTGCTTGGGAAACAAAACCTTTATTCCAACCGCTATGGCCGAATCTAAGAGAATCTCCTTCGCTTCCAAGAAAAAAACCTATCCCCATAAAATCAGCAGCTTTCTGGGGCGATAGCATTTCATCAATGGTTTCTTTTTTAAATTGTGATGATTTACCTTTTACAGCCTTCTGAACTTCAATAAGTATGGTTGCTAATTCTGTGGGATTTGTCCATAAACCGGCTGCTGCCGATTCCGGGTATATATTATTTCCTCCTATTGCTTCGTTTGCAAAATACGGATATGCTATGGAGGTAATATTTGATAAGCTTTCCGGAAGTGGTTGTTGATAAGTACTATATTTAAGCCCAAGAGGACGGAAAAGTTCTTCTTCCATAATAAGCGATAAAGGTTTACTAAGGATATCCTCAATGGCTAATTGAGCCACCGTATATCCACCGCCACTATATTTAAACCCTTTCCCCGGTAAAGCAGCAACCCTTACTTTATTAGAGTTTGCAGGATGTTCACCATTTAAGATTTGTGGCACAGTTGGAATCTCATCTGTTTTTGTATAACCTTTAAATCCATGCACGGTCATCCCTGCAGTATGACTTAACAGTTGGCGCAAAGAAACTTTAGGTTGCCAATCATCGTTCTTAGGAACTTTCCAGGACTCAAGGTACTCATTAATATCTCTATCCAGATTCACTAGACCTCTCTCTTTCAGCCGCATTACCGTAAGAGCAAAAATTGGTTTACTAATTGAAGCAGCCTGGAATAATGTGTTAATATCAACTTGTTCATTATTCAACAAATCGCTCTTTCCAAAACCTCTGGCCCATTCAATTTCTCCATTATTAATTACTGCAACACTTACGCCTGGTGTATTATAATACTCCATTCTTTCGGAGAGAGTCATTCCAATATATTCATTTTCAATATCAGTATTTACCTGTAGGTTACTTATAATTCTTTCTATCCTGGCTTCAATCTCATCTGAATATACCGGGTTATTTGCAGCACTTAATTCCTGTTGTACCTTGTTTTCTGCATTACAACCTGACAAAATAACAATAAGAATAACAAATCCTTTTAAATGTTTAGTAATCATTTTAGTTTGTTTATTAGTTAATAATCTTTTATATAATAACATATTTATAATTTGATTAAAGACTATAAAAAAATTAGGTTGTTGCATTACATGATCATTTCTCAAAATACAACAAATAAAAATCCTTACAATCAAAATTTTAGCATATTGCACATTAAAATCCCGTCTTGATATTTTCAATAAATAATGGTAATTTAACAATATTATTTGATCTTGAAATGAAAGGGAAAAAGATTCACGTACTACTCTACTTTTTGATTATTCAATGTTTGTTTATTTCTGTAAAAGCTCAAATTACCGAAATTGATAGCCTTGAAAATTGTCTAAGAAATTATCATACCGAAGATACAATCAGAATTAACCTGCTAAATGAAATTGCTTACAAATTATACCAAATTAATATAGAGTCTATGCACAAATATGCGAATGAAGCCCTGGAAATAGCCGATAAGTTGGAATTCGCAAAGGGGAAAGCTGAAAGTTTACGTATTATGGGCATATATTATAGAATTAAAGGTGATTATCCTCTAGCACTTGAATTTTATCAAAGCTCTTTAAAATTGTTTGAACAACTTGGTAACAATTATGGTATAGGTGCTTGCCTGAATAATATAGGAAACATTTACCGTTGGCAAGAAATTTATACACAAGCTCATCAATACTATCAAAAATCACTGGAAATAAAAAAGGAAATTGGTGATGAAAGAGGTATTTCACTAACCCTAAATAACATTGGGGTTTGTTTAATGAATGAGGGAGAATATGAAGAATCCCTGGATTATTTGCAAAGATCATTAGTTATTAAACAAGGAATAGGTGATATAAAATCAATTAGCAACACCCAGTATAATATTGGAAATACTTACGTAAAATTAGGTAATTATGCTAAAGCGTTGGAGTTTTATCAAAGTGCATTAAAAGTAAAAGAACTGGTAGGCGAGCGTTATGTATATCTGGGAACACTTAAAGGTATGGGTTTTATTTATTATCAACAGGGAAACTATGCGCTTGCTTTAAAAAAAACTACCAAAGCCCTGGAAATGGAAAAGGACTATGGTTTTTTAGAAGATCAAAAGGACTTATATAAGCAAGTGTCAGATATTTACACTGCTTTAAATAATCCCGCAAAGGCATTGGAGAATTATATTCTTCATAAAGAAATAAGTGATAGTATTCATAAGACTGAAACTATAAAAAAAATAACGGCCCTGGAACATGATTATAAACATGAAAAAGAAAAACAAGCGCTTGAATTGGAACAACAAAAACAGGAAGCAATATTTGCAGCTGAAATAAAGCATCAAAAGATAATAAGCATTGCATGGATAGTAGGATTTGTAATGATGACAGCTCTTGCGTTAGCTATATTATTTAATTTTATACAAAAACGTAAAGCAAATAGGACACTTACCAAACAAAAAGAAGAAATTGCTGAAAAAAATACCGAGTTATTAGAACTTAATGCAACAAAAGATAAATTATTTTCTCTTGTAGCACATGATCTGAAAAGCCCGTTTAGTTCACTACTAGGTATTTTGGAAGAATTATCAGAAAATTTTTCCGAATACGATGATGATAAGAAAGAAGAATATATCAGATATATTAATAATGTTGCCGAAAAAGTATACAAACTATTGGAGAATTTACTAACCTGGGCTCAATCTCAAATAGGCAGAACTACATTTATGCCGGAAAAAATTAATCTGGAATCGTTAATTAACGAAATAATTTTATTATTTGAGGAAAGTAGCAATAATAAAGAGATAAGTTTAATAACAGGCATCAATAAGGGGTTAACGGTAAGTGCAGACAGAAATATGATTGATACGGTTTTAAGAAATTTAATACTGAATGCCATAAAATTTACCTCGAAAGGTGGGCTTATAACTATTAAATCGCGCAAAGTAACCGATGAAAACAATAAAAAATTTGTTGAAATATCAGTAAAAGATAATGGAGTTGGAATTTCTTCTGAAATTCAATCTAAATTATTTAAAGTAACCGAAAATATAACTACTAAAGGAACCGAAAATGAAAAAGGAAGTGGTTTAGGGCTTTTAATATGTCAGGAATTTATCGAAAAACACGGAGGTAAAATCTGGGTCGAAAGTAAATTAAATAAGGGCAGCAAGTTCTTTTTTACCATTCCCATGGCATAATAAATTTGTAGTATTTATGATTTATAAAAATGACTACTATTTAACAGAGTAACGTTCTTCGGAACCTAATAAACTGATATCATTAAACTTTCTTGAGCTTTATAAAAAATGTATTTCAAACGAACTCAATACGGATTTATAGCAAAAGGTTATTTTTCTAATTATCAGAATTTTAAGCCAATAAGTTGTTAAAAGAACTACAACTTAAAAAACTTAATGCCACTATGTTACATGAAACAAAGCTAATAATCATATGAATTAATTTTGATCAATTAAAACAATTGGCATTTACTTTTGTTTTAATTTATACAGAATAAGTTAAACAAGCAATATTATGTTAGCTCAAATTATATTGATAATGAATATTTTAATGAACAACGGAGAATTAACACTTTACGATTTTGAATCTAATGAAACTATGGGTAAATGGTACATCATAAATGATGAGGTAATGGGAGGAATTTCGACAAGTCGTTATATTCTAAATGAAAATGGTACAGCTACATTTAGTGGCGTTTTATCGTTGGAAAATAATGGAGGTTTCGCTTCGGTTCGTTCCATTATGAATAAAAAAGTTTCAAATGACTATCGCGGAATTATTGTTCGCCTTAAAGGCGATGGAAATATATACAGTATAAGGTTCCGTACCAATCAGAATTTTGACGGATACGCATATCAAACCAAGATTCAAAGCATACAAAACACCTGGAAAGAGTTTAAAATTCCCTTTGAAAATTTTAAACCAACTTACCGGGGTATGACCTTAACGGGTTTACCTGAGTTGGAATCAGCAGATATTGAACAATTTGGTTTATTAATTGCAGATAAACAGTATGGCGAATTTACGGTGGATATTGATTGGATTAAATTCTATAAATGAGAACCAAACATTATTCTTATCGCATTAAAAGATTATGTCAACTCTTTCCAAAAACAATAACATGTTTACGAGTTAAAAAATTAAAGAATCTTAAACTTCTGTTTTTACCTAAATTCCGTTTTCAATAAGCTATTTTGTTTTATGAATTGCTAATGAAACAGCCTTCAGTTTCAAAGCACTGCTATTACAGCGTTTCGGTTTTTTTGTGTGGCAGGTAAAGAAAAAGAAAATCAATTAACTGCGCTAAAGGAAGGACAAGCTTCTCTTTAATCTTTTACTCCTTTCAACAACACATATTAAAAATTCATTTTAAAATTATACTTCATATTTTGCATTTTAAATTCTATCCGCTACATTTGCATCATGGTTAAGGTTCTTAGTTTAAGCTAAGAGGGAATTGGGTGAAAATCCCAAACAGTTACCGCTGCTGTAAGCTCCAAACCAAACTTTTTGCTCTTGAACAGCCACTTAAAGGGAAGGCCGGCAAAAAGGGAGTAAGTCAGAAGACCTGCCGTTAACCAATTTACATTTGTAGCTTTCGGATAAAAAGCAAAGGTGTAGTCCAAAACCACACCGGAAAAAATCCTTTTATATCCTGTTAGTTATGAATGATTAAACCGACTATCGGATTTAATTATTTGTACTAATGAAATTTTTGAAATACATATTTATTCTTCTGCTTTTATGGGTAAATTATACGCTAGTTTCAGCTTCAGATCCTGATAATGAAATACCATCTGATACAATTGCATTGGATGAAGTAGAGATCACCGCAAACAGGTTAGTTCATTTTACTGCCGGTTCAAAAGTTCATAAAATTAAATCAGCAGAGATCAGTAATTACTATAATAATAATCTTTCTGATCTGCTGGCAGAGATCACCGGAATTTCGGTTAAATCTTATGGAGTTGCCGGCTTAAGTACTATAGCACTTCGCGGAATGAGTTCAAAACATACCGCCGTACTATGGAATGGAATAAACCTCCAAAGTAATATGAACGGAGGAGTAGATCTGAATTCGATTCCGTCTTTTTTGATAGACGAAATTGATATTCAGCATGGAGGATCAAGTGCATTGTTTGGAAGCGGTGCTGTTGGCGGTACCGTTCATTTAAATAACAACCTGAAATTTGACAATACTATAAGTTTACAATACAATCAAAGTATTGGAAGTTTTGATAATTATTTCGAAGGACTCAAGTTAAAGATGAGTTCACAGAAATTTGCCAATAAAACTCGTATTTATCATAAGTATAGTAGAAACGATTATGAATTTAAAAACACTCAACAATTTGGTCATCCTAAGGATACCTTAAAAAATTCTGCATCCCGACAGCATGGAGTTTTGCAATCGAATGCCTTTCGAATAAATAATAAAAACCAGGTTCATACTAATATTTGGGTTCAACGTCATTTTATTCAAATCCCGGGTATTATGACCGATTTAGATCCCAGCCTTCAGAACCAGGATACAGATAATGTAAGAGTGTCAGCAGTATGGAATTACAACCGAGAAATAAGCACATGGTTTACAAGGTTTTATTACAACTACCAATCGCAGGTTTACAGGGATCCTAATATCAGTCTTGTTTCTGAAATGGATAATTCTGTATGGGTAGGCGAAATCGAAAATAAAACATCATTGGGAGATCATTTTCTGCTCAATGCAGGCTTAAATAATACCTACGATTTAGCTAAAACATCTAACTACGGAACGAATAAAGAAAGAAACAGAACAGCTTTGTATTCATCCGTAAAGTATTTTAATGGTCCAAAGACATTATCAGCTATATTAAGTGTTCGTGAAGAATTAGTGGATGGTAAGCTATCTCCTTTTACTTTCTCGATAAGTTCAAGGTATTTTATTACCAATTACTTAAATATAAATGCCAACTTATCCAGGATTTACAACATGCCAACATTTAATGATCTTTATTGGATTCCAGGCGGAAACCCGGATCTGAAAACCGAAACAGGCTGGAGCGAAGATCTGGGAATTACTTTTCAAAATGTATTTAATAATCATTCGCTATTAATTGAATTATCTGGTTTTAATATCCATTTAAATAATCATGTTATATGGTTACCAACCGGATCATCAGGAAATTGGGGAGCAGAAAATATAGAGAATTTATGGTCGAGAGGAATTGAAACAGGTCTGGCCTATGGACTAAAAGTTTCGAACTTTACCATAAAAACCAATCTTCAATATAATTTCACAAAATCAACGTACGAAGAATCTGAAAATGCTGATCCGAACAGTATTGGCAAACAATTAATGTATATTCCTAAACACAAAGGATTAGGTGAAATCAGATTAACTTACAAGTGGTTCAATATGAGATACATTCACAATTATGTTGGGAAAAGGTATATTACAAAAGACAACTCCGATTTGGTGGATGGTTATCAGATTGCAGATGCATCTATAGGCAGTTTAATTAAACTAAAAACCTCCGAGATCCTGGTTAATTTCAAAATAAATAATATTTGGAATGACACTTACGAGGTAATGGCTAATTACGCTATGCCTTTAAGATATTATACATTGAGTATAACATATAACTTTAATAAACAACTAAATTAAACTTTAATCAAAATGAAAAAACTAATTTTCAAACAATGGTTTATCCTGTTTTTATCAATCGCTGTTTTTATAACTGCTTGTGATGATGACGATGATTCAATCTCCGGAATATTTTCCGATGGAGTTTTTATTACAAACGAAGGTAATTTTGGTGCAGGAAATGGTTCCGTAAGTTACTATTCATTTGGTGGTGATACAGTTTCCAATGATATTTTTAAAATGGTCAATTCAAGATCTTTGGGCGATGTAGTTCAATCTTTAACCTTGCATAACAATAAAGCATACATCGTTGTAAATGGTTCGGGTAAAATTGAGGTAGTTACAAATCATGACTTTGAAGAATACGGTGTTATTTCCGGTTTAACTTCACCAAGATATTTTGTTGGAATCAATAACGATAAAGGATATGCAACAGATTGGGGTACAGGTTCAGGTACCGATGTTAAAGTAATCGATCTTAATACGCTTTCTGTTACAAAAACTATTACTGTTGGTATGGGCCCTGAAAGAATGTTATATCATAACAATCGTGTATATGTTGCAAATAGTGGTGGATTTGGAAATGACAATACGGTTAGCGTAATCGATCCTTCTACTGATGAAGTTGTTAAAACCATAACTTTAGATGGCGATAGCCCAAGAGATTTTGCAGTTGACGCAAATGGCGACCTTTGGGTTTTATGCTATGGGGCAATTACATACAATCCTGATTTTAGCATTGCTTCAGAAACAGCTTCTAAGCTAATTAGAATTGACCCATCGACAAATGAAGTTGCTCAAACCATTACGATTAGTGAAACAACTCACCCTGCTTGTTTAGAAGTTAGTAAAAATGGTAACAACTTATTTTATGGTGGCGGATTCGGATTCCAGGGAATATACAAGATGGATATTACGGATACCAGTGCACCAACTACTCCTTTAATTGATAAATCGTTTTATGGATTTAATGTAAATTCAGAAACAGGAAACATTTTTGCTTGCGATGCCGGATTCTTTACAGCGAATGGTACTTTATACAGATATAAAGAAGATGGAACTGAGTTAGGAAATTACGAGGTTGGAATTGGCCCAAATGGAACTGGAACGAGTGCAAAACGTAAAATAGAATTTTAAATTCTAAAAACTTATAAAAAGCATTTAAAGTGCTAACTCTTAAACATAAGTCATTATTTAATTGGAGCGGAGGCAAGGATTCTTCTCTTTGCCTCTATCACGCTCTTAGCGATGAACGTTTCGATATTCAGTATTTATTAACTACAGTTAACGGTAAATACAAAAGAGTTTCCATGCATGGTGTTTCGGAAAACTTTTTGGATGATCAAGCTGCATCTATTGGCCTACCATTAAGAAAGATATATCTTCCGGAATTTCCAACTATGGACGAATACGAAACCATTATCTCAAAAGAACTGGAAGAAGCTAAGAATAATGGTATTAACATTTCCATTTTTGGAGATATCTTTTTGGAAGATTTGAGAAAATACCGCGAAAAACAATTGGAAAAGAAAGGATTTAAAGCAATGTTTCCTCTTTGGAAACGTGATACCATGGATGTTGCAAAAGAATTCATCGAATTAGGATTTAAAGCCATTATTGTTTCGGTTGATGGAAGATATTTAGATAAATCATTTGCCGGAAGAATGTATGACAAATCATTTATCGATGATTTACCTGTAAGTGTTGATCCATGTGGTGAGAATGGAGAATTTCACAGCTTTGTTTTTGACGGGCCGATTTTTAGCAAACCTATACAATTTGAAAAAGGAAAAACAGTTTACAAAGAATATAAATCGCATAACAAGGAAGAGCCAAATAAAAACATTGGTTTTTGGTATTGTGATTTGATTAGAAGTTAGGATTTAGAATTCAGGAACCAGGAGTCGGAATACGAAAGCCAGAATACAGAATTTGAAGTTTGAAACTTGTAATTAAATATCACCAAACTCAAAACCAATAACGCAAAATTTACAACTTAAAATATATGGCAAAAGTAATATTCATAACAGGTGGGCAACGTTCAGGAAAAAGTAATTATGCGCAAAGTAAGGCTCTGGAACTATCAAGGAATCCTGTTTATTTGGCTACATCAAGAATTTGGGATGAGGATTTTAAGAATCGTGTAGAAAGACATCAAAACGATCGCTCGGATAACTGGATCAATATCGAAGAAGAAAAAGAAATCAGCAAGTTAAAACTAAAAGATAAAGTGGTTGTTTTAGACTGTATCACACTATGGCTAACAAATTATTTTTCGGATAGTAATTACCATGTTGATGAAAGCCTGGAAAAAGCTAAAAAAGAATGGGATAAATTCATCAAAGAAGATTTTACTGTTTTTGTTACAACGAATGAACTGGGTATGGGAGTTCATGCTCAAACGGAAGGTGCGCGAAAATTCACAGATTTGCAAGGCTGGATGAACCAACACATAGCAAAAAAGGCAGATGAAGTGATACTAATGGTGGCTGGAATACCAATGAGGATCAAATAAAAGATAAAAGTAATAAGGAAATGGCAGGAAATTATTTGTAATGTATTGTAAATAAGAACATAGAATACAGAGGCCAGTTTTTTATTTTACCAATCTAAATTCTGACTCCTGAATTCCTGTAACCAAAAAAATAATTATCAACTAGCATTTACAATAATTTAGAACAAATGACTATTCAAGAACAATTACTAAATAAAATAAATAATAAGACCAAACCATTAGGTTCATTAGGTAAATTAGAAGAAATTGCCTTACAAGTGGGGCAAATCCAAAATACAACCTCACCAAAATTAAAGGAACCAACCATACTTGTTTTTGCTGCCGACCATGGATTAGCAGATTCAGGAGTAAGTCCTTTTCCAAAGGAAGTTACTCAACAAATGGTTTTAAACTTTTTGAATGGCGGAGCAGCTATAAATATATTTAGTAAGCAAAACGGAATTAACTTAAAAGTGATTGATGCCGGAGTTGATGCTGATTTTCAAAACCATCCAAACCTTATTCATGCAAAAATTGCTAGCGGAACCAAGAACATTCTCGAACGTGCTGCCATGACAATTAAAGAATGTAAGGAAGCCCTGAATAAAGGATCTGAAATTGTTGAGGAACAATTCAACAATGGATGCAATATCATCGGATTTGGTGAAATGGGAATCGGAAATACTTCTTCGGCATCCCTTATAATGAGCAAAGTTACAGGTCTTAGTATTGAAGAGTGTACAGGTAAAGGAACAGGCCATAGTGAAAATGGACTAAAACGTAAAAAGGAAATCCTTAAAAAGGCCGTTGAAAAATACCAATTAAATGGAGACCCGCTTGAGATCCTTGCAACTTTTGGAGGACTAGAAATCGCTATGATAACAGGAGCCTTTCTAAAAGCTGCTGAATTGAATATGATCATTATGGTTGATGGGTTTATTGTAACTTCCGCCTTGTTAATCGCTCGAATGATAAATCCTGAAATCCTTTCTAATTGTATCTTTACGCATGTTTCTAACGAACAGGGACATACTAAAATGCTGGACTATCTAAAAGTTCAACCTGTTTTAAATTTGGGAATGAGATTAGGTGAAGGAACAGGAGCAGCAATTGCATATCCAATTATCCAATCGGCTGTTAATTTCTTAAATGAAATGGCTAGCTTTGAGGATGCAGGAGTATCTAATAAAGAATAACTTTCTGGCTACTGGCTTCTTGTTGTCAGTTAACCAGCGACTTGTAATCAATAACGGCAAAATAGAATTACAAAACCATTCATATGAGGAAACAATGGAAGTTAATATTAACAGCAATCATGTTTTATACCAGGATTCCTGTTCCCAAAAATATTGGTTATTCTGATGAAATATTAAATCAGAGTACAAAATACTTTTCATTTGTTGGTTGGATTGTCGGTGGGTTTGGAGCTCTGATATTTTATCTTAGCATATTTATTTTTCCGTTGACAATTTCTATACTATTGAGTATGGTCACCACCATCATGCTTACAGGAGCATTTCATGAAGATGGTTTTGCCGACTCATGCGATGCATTTGGCGGAGGATGGACCAAGGAAAAGATTCTTGAAATTATGAAAGATTCAAGAATTGGTACGTATGGTACGGTAGGATTAATATTTATTCTTGTTACAAAATATTTTACCTTATTCAATGTTGATGCTGCACAAATCCCCTTTGTTTTGTTTGCGTCTCATGCCTTTAGCCGATATACTGCAACAGGTATAATCTTCTTTTCTGAGTATGCCCGGGAAAATGCCTCAAGTAAATCAAAACCCGTTGGAAAAAAATTGAATTCCACAGAATATCTGATATCATTTATTTTTGGTAGTGCTCCTCTCCTTCTGATATCTTATCAGTATTCATATTGGTACCTGTTAATATTTATTACCGCCATACCTGTTATTTTCTTTTTAAAAAGGTATTTCGAAAAATGGATTGGAGGCTATACAGGCGATGCATTAGGAGCTACCCAACAAATATCAGAAGTCGTTTTTTACCTTACTTTTATTATCATAACAAGATTCATCTAATGAAGCTTTATTTAATTAGACATACCAAAGTAGATGTAGAACACGGCATATGTTACGGGCAATCAGATGTTGGTATAGCAGAATCTTTTAAGGAAGAAGCTAAAGTAATAAAAAAGCAAATATCAGATATTAAATTTGACAAAATATATTCGAGCCCTCTTTCTCGTTGCAAAAAGCTTTCTGAATACCTTTTTGGCTCCGGAATAAAATACGATGATCGATTAATGGAACTTAATTTTGGCGATTGGGAACTTCAAAAATGGAACAACCTTAGAAATCCAACCATTGATGAATGGATGAAAGATTTTGTAAATACTCCTTGCCCTAATGGAGAATCATTTATAGAAATGTACTACCGGGTAAAAGCATTTGTTAATGAAACTAAAGCCCAAAGCATTGATAACATAGCAATTGTAACTCATGGAGGAGTTATCAGGTGCATTTTAGCATATCTTTTAAATGAAGATTTAAAAGACGCCTTTAAGAGAGAAATAGGATATGGAGAGGTTGCTGAGTTAAATTTCTAGCAAACTACAACTATCTGTTTTTTAACATACTTTAAATTAATTTGAATCTTTTTTTATAATTTTTATCTAAAATTTGAACCAATTATTTTTTAGGTGTACAGTTGTTAAAAAATGATGAACCGATACCCAAAATACAAATTAAGCTCATTCAATTCTAAATTAATTTTAGGGTCATTTATATTTATAACCTTTAGCTATATACTTATGTATATGGGTTCAAAAAACGGTTTTGAAATATTATCTTTAACAATTTCTCCAATTATGCAGGTAATTGGTTATATAACAATTGTAGTTGCAATAATTAAAAACTAACTTGAGTTTTAGTTTTATTAAACATAAAGGTAGCGATGAAGAGTTGCTTATTTCCATTGGCAATGGGAATAATAATGCCTTCAATGAGTTATATTCCAGGTATAAGGATAGGTTGTTGTATTTCTTCTATAGAATGCTTTCCCAGGACAAGGAGTTAGCAAAGGATTTCTTACAAGAAATATTTATTAAAATCATTAATAAGACACATTTGTTTGACCCTAAAATGAAATTCTCAACATGGATTTTCAGCATAGCAAATAATATGTGTAAAAATGAATATAGAAAGCAAAATGTCAGAAAGAATACAATAAATCATGAAAATCCTGATTTTATAGATGATAGGCAAGATCAGCAAACAAACCATGAACCGGTTCTGAAATTAATTTTTAATCAACTGGAAAATTTTGATGATACTCATAAGTCGGCTTTCTTATTAAAATATAGAGAAGGCTTTAAAGTTGAAGAAATTAGCGAAATACTTGATTTACCTGTTGGTACAGTTAAATCACGATTATTTTATACAAGAAAAAAAATACAGGAAAACATAAAAAATCAACACCCTGAATTAATTGAACAATATAATTTATATTAACTATGGATACCTTTGATGACTTTTTAACACAAAAACTAAAAAATGACAAGACTGGTATTGATATTGATAATTCTTCATTCAAACACCTTCATTATATAGTAAACCTGAATGCTACAAAATCTAGTGTAAAAAGAAACTCAATGTTTAGTTTTATTTCTGATTTTTTAAGCCCAAGGTTCATTATTGCTAAAGTTGCAATTGTAAGCATATTGTTGGTTCTTTTTATTGAAAATAAAGAAAACAGGCAGCATGATAGTTTTATTTACCATGCTGACTCTACAGTTACTCATAAAAATTCGTTTGATTCAATATCAGGTTACAGTAGCCCAATCAGCGATACATTATACCGTTAATTTAATACCTTATAAAAATATCCATAGTAAGTATTTAAATCATTTAAAACACTATTTCCATTATCGCTGATTACATATTTAATACTTTCAAGTTGTTGCAATAAATAAAGATTCATTCTAATATTATTAGCCAATCCCGGTAATAAATTTTCATCAAACCTTTTGTAATAATCCAATTCATTTTTAACATCATTTCTAAAATCATTAAATAGTTGAATTGCTTTACTTTCTTGGCCCGCTAAAAAATATGATTCAATAATTGTTACAAAACTAAACCTGTAAGGCACTTTTTCTTTTGGGAACAACTCTAAACATTTATTTAGCAACTTAACAGCTCTTTCGTTCTCGCCCTCTTTTATAAGGTTTCGAGCAACATTATTAAACTGTTCTCTAATTTGCATGGTTGATACAATTCTCACATTTGTCCAATCCAACATAACATTATCATTATTAACTCCTCCCCAATTAAATTCATTCATAAACTTATTATACTGATAACCTGAATTTGATAATATAGTTGTGCTTATTAAGCTGTCTTTACTAAATGGCATTAAACGATAAGCAAATCCTTCCCTATATAAATACTTTTCTAATCCGGTTCCTGATAATTTTGCTGGATTCAAAAAATATACCGGGCGTTTCCAATCATTATTTAAAATAATATCTAAAACTAAAAGTTCTGTTCTAAATAAATGGTTGTCATTTAATTGAAAATAAATATTATCGGGTATCTCATCAACGTCATATTTAAAGCTCGTACACGATTTTATGAAATTTTCCTTATTTACAGAAATAGTAAATTTTCTTGCAGGAATATAATCCAACATACTTGCTTCATGTGCGGTTAATTTAGTTTTCGGGTTATCACTACGAATAAAATCAACTAGCTCTTTAAAACCCACATAATCTTTCACTCTTTCATATACAGGTAAATACATTCTTTTACTTCCATGAAAATCTTTATCTTCAAATGAAATTGGAATTGCCCCCATGCCAGGATAATCATTTTCTAACTGGCTTATATACCAATCAACAGGAAGAAACTCAATAAGAACTGCCCTTATATCCCTTCTGTATTTTTCTACTTCTTGCGCATACCATAGAGGGTACGTGTCATTATCTGCTGATGTAAACAAGATTGCATTTTTCTCGCAAGAATTTAAAATATTAAAAGAAAAATCCCGTGCAGTATACCTGTCAGACCTGTCATTACCATCCCAGTTTTCACTAATTAAATTTATAGGCAATAGAAAGAACAATAGTATTAGAAAAGATATGTTCAGATACTTACTTTTTCTTTTTAATATATGAATTAACGCAATAACAGACAATCCTATCCATATTGAAAAAGCATAAAACGAACCAACAAAAACATAATCTCGTTCACGTGGTGTTATTGGAACCTCATTTAAGTATATTACTATAGCAATTCCCGTTAAAAAGAATAATAAAAATGTTATTATGAAATTTCTCTGGTCTTTTTTATAATGAAATACCATACCAATCAAACCAAATAATAGCGGCAGCATAAAATATTTATTCCTTGCAGGATTATTTTCATATTTATCGGGCAGATTATCCTGAGGGCCTAACCTTAGTTCATCCAAAGGTTTTATACCTGAAATCCAGTTTCCATGCATAATTTCTCCAAAACTTTGAATGTTATTTTGCCTGCCTGAAAAATTCCACATGAAATACCTGAAATACATATGGCCAAGTTGATATTTAATAAAAAAAGCCATGTTATCGCGAAATGTTGGAGTTATAATAATTTCTTCATTTCCATTTCTTCCTGCCTTGATTTTCTTTCCCTTTATTTTTATCCATCGTTCATATTCTGGTGCGTGTTCATCAACTAAACTAGCCATTCTTGGAAATAAAGTGAGTGTTCTTTCGTCAAAAACATAATCCGGATTTAATTCTTTTTTAATATATCTTCCGTTAAAAGGTTTGTAGCTACCTCGACCAACAGATTTCAGAATCGGTGAGTTATAATTATTTCCATAAATTAAAGGGCGCTTACCATATTGCTCGCGGTTTAAATAATCAACAAGCCCAAAAATGTTTTCCACATTATTAATATCAACATAAGGATTTGAAATGGAACGAATAACTAATGTTGTGTAAGATGAGTAACCAATCAAAAAAACAGTAACGGATAAAACAATTGTTCTTAATATGTTCTTATTATATTTTGCAGAATACCAAAGCAAATACGTTATAGTTGAAATAATTATTATAATATAAAAAATCACCCCGGTATAAAAAGGCAGTTTAAAAACATTAACAAAAAGTAAATCAGTATAAGCAGCAGTTTGAACGATTCCTGGAATTAATACAAACATCAGAAAAAAGAGAATAAGAAAAGAAAATAACAATGCTTTAATGGTATCTTTATTATTAACATTATAACGTTTAAAATAATAAAGTAACACGATTGGAGGAATTGCAAGAAGGTTCAATAAATGAACCCCAATTGACAAGCCCATTAAAAAGAAAATTAATAATATCCATTTGTCACTATTGGGGTTGCCGACTTGTGATTCCCACTTAAGCATTAACCAAAAAACCAATGCGGTAAAAAAAGAAGATGTTGCATACACTTCCCCTTCAACGGCCGAAAACCAAAATGTGTCGGTAAAGGCGAAACTTAAAGAACCAATAAATGCTGCAGTTAATACATAAACTGAATAAGTTAACGAATCATTTTTAAAATTACCTACTAGTTTCCTACCAAACCATTCAATTGTCCAAAACAAAAACATAATGGTAAATGCACTTGCTATTGCCGATAATAAATTAATCATATATGCCACCTTCGAAACATCATTACCGGCAAATAAACTAACGATACGGCCAATTATCATAAATACCGGTGCTCCCGGGGCATGCCCAACCTGTAGCTTATTAGCACAGGTAATAAACTCACTACAGTCCCAATAGCTTATCGTTGGTTCTAAGGTTAAAATATATACTGCTAAGGCGATTAGAAATGTGGACCATCCTAGTATAATTGATAACTTCTTTTCCATAATTTTATACTTTTTTAATTTAATGGTACACTCAAAAAAAATAAGGTTCAGTTTGAAAATAAAAAAAGCGCAACCAATTGGCTGCGCTAATGTTTTATAATACTAACCTCTATTTTAATCCTCTATTTTCTAATAAAGCATCAATAGTAGGTTCCTGACCTCGGAATTTTAAATATTGAACCATTCCATCGCCCATGCCATTTTCTGCCAGACAATGTTTTCTGAATTTAGCAGCTAGTTCCTGGTTAAATAAATCACCACTTTCTTTAAATGCGTTAAATGCATCGGAATCTAACTGTTCTGCCCACATATAAACATAATACCCTGCTGAATAACTACTTCCGCCAAAAATATGAGAGAAATAAGTGCTTTTATATCTAGGAATAATTTCGTCAATTAAACCAATTTTATTCATTGCTTCTTCTTCGAATTTATTCACATCAATATTTTCGGTTTCCTGTGTTGTATGATAATCCAGATCAAGTAACGAAGCTGCAACATACTCCACTGTTGCAAATCCCTGATTAAAATGACCGCTATTCTCAATCTTTTTGATTAACTCATCCGGCATTGCTTCTCCCGTTTCATAATGTTTCGCATATTCTTTAATAATTGAAGGTGCAGCCGCCCAGTGTTCCATAATTTGCGAAGGTAACTCAACATAATCTCTAGGAACATCACGCGAAGTTCTTCTGTAATGACCATCTGCAAAGAAATTGTGTAATGCATGACCAAATTCGTGGAAATAAGTTAAGGTTTCATCCCAACTCAATAAAGCAGGTTTATCACCTGTTGGTCGAGTAAAATTACATACAATATAAACTACAGGAGTAATCTTCTTTCCGTCTTCATAAGCTCCACTTCTCATAGCACCACACCAAGCACCACCTCTTTTACCCGGACGTGGGTGGTTATCAATATAAAGAATTGCCAAATGGTCACCATTAGCTTCTTTTACTTCAAATGTTTGAACCTCTTCATGATAAACCGGAATATCAGTTCTTTCTTCGAAAGTTAAACCATACAACTGGTTAGAAACATAAAAAATTCCTTCACGAACATTATCCATAGATAAGTAAGGTTTAATTTCTTCTTCATCCAAATCAAATTTTTGTTTACGCAATTTTTCGGCATAATACCACCAATCCCAAGATTCCAGATCAAAGTTCCCTCCTTCAGTATCAATGATTTTTTGCATTTCATCGCGCTCCTGCTTAGCAACTTTTAAAGCTGGTTTCCAAACTTGATGTAAGAAATTATAAACGTTTTCAGGAGTTTTAGCCATATTGTTATCAATAACATATTCAGCATAATTATTGAATCCTAATAGCTCAGCTCTCCGGTCACGTAGTTTTACTAATTTGGCAATATTAGCTTTGTTATCTTTATTATTATCATTATTACCTCTTTGATACATGGCTTTATATAACTTTTCTCTTAAATCGCGCTTTGGCGAATAAGTCAAAAATGGGATCCAGCTTGGTTTTTGAAGTGTAAATACCCATTTACCTTCCATTCCGTTTTGTTGTGCAGCTTCGACTGCAGCAGAAATAACACCTGCAGGTAATCCAACAAGATCCTCTTCATTATCAATAACTAATTTAAAATCATTGGTTTCGGCCAATAGGTTTTGTCCAAACTCTAAAGTAAGCATTGAAATTTCCTGGTTTATACCTTTTAATTCCTCTCGTTGCTCTTCCGGAAGTGCAGCCCCATTTCTTTCGAAATCTCTATAATACTTTTCAACTACTCTCATTTGCTCCTGGTCTAACCCGAATGTTTCCCTCTTGTCATAAACAGCCTTAATTCTTTGGAAAAGATCCTGATTTAATCCAATCTCATTTCTATAAGCTGACATGATCGGACTCAACTCACGCGCTATTTTTTGTAAGGTTGGGGTTGTATTTGCACTATTTAGTGCATAAAAAACATATGCTCTTCTTAGTATATCTTCTCCCTGATCAAATGGAACAATTGTGTTTTCAAAAGTAGGTTCTTCAGTATTTGATATTATAACCTTAATTTTTGCTTTTGATGCTTCAATACCAGCTTCGAATGCAGGAATAAAATGAGATGTGTCAATTAAATCGAATGGTGGAACCTGAAATGGTGTATCGAATTCCGATAATAATGGATTTTCGTTTGATTTCATTTCATTTTTGTTAGTGCAACTATAAAAAAGCATAGTTGCGAGAATAAAAAGTAATGTAAGTTTTTTCATGGTTTATTTAATTAATAGTAAGAAAAATAAGCTTAAAGATAACAAATCAAAATTAAGTATGAAATTCTCCTTGATTTACATAATGGTTTTTAGATGAAAATAAGATAAAATGGTTTAAATAAAGGGTATAAAAAAACATCCCGGCCCCCCGGGATGCTAACACTCTAATTTATTAACCTTGCTATTATGATGAAGTGGAATAATAGCCTTATTCATACATTGCAAATATACAACATATTTTGCAATTCAAAGTTTAAAACGCAAAAAAATAAAAATTGTTGCTTCTTTTCTAAAAAACTTGAAAAAAAGTTACATTTTACCTCCCTCAATGACAAAAATCAATAACCTATTACCCAAAGTACCTTTTGTTCTTCAAGGCATTTATCAGTAATCTCAATTAATCCTTTATTAACTTCTATTAATTGATCAAGATAGTGCTTCCACTTCTCTTTCCAGTTTTGATCTTCAAGGGTAAGTTCATCAATAAACCCCTGTCCCAGAAAAACCTGATCCATATGTTGATTGAAATCATCCAGGCTTTTAATATTCTGTAATGACTCTAACTTATCGGATAACTCATTACGAAGTGGAACAATATTTCTTACATTATATTTCGTAGCTCCAAAAAATTCGTATAATTTATTCGCGTTTTCAAAACATTTAGTAAACAAGTTAAACACTTCACTTTCAACATATCTAGACTCTGAATCGCCTTTTATATAGTTTTCATTATCGCCTGTTGTGTTTAACTCAACAATATTTAAATATTCTGAACTAAATAATTCAATTCTCATGACAAATATCTATATGTTACATGTTATACGTTTTTAAATTTATTAATAATAACGGATATCAACAAAATTAATTTTAAACAAATGTTAAACATTAAGTTTTCATCTTACTATCTTTATCCAAAATTTAATGAAATGACAGGAACGATTATAAATGCAGTTGCAATAATTATTGGAAGTGTAATCGGGTTATCTTTAAACGCTAAACTTCCTGAAAGATTTATTAAAATAGTTTTTCAAGGAATTGGATTGTTTACAATATCTATTGGTGTTTATATGTCGGTTAAAACCAATAATTTATTTTTAATGATTATTAGTATTGTTACAGGTGGTATTATAGGAGAAGGAATAAATATTGAAAAATACATTGACAAATTTGGCGAAACGGTTAAAAATAAGTTTAAGTCTAACAACTCCAAATTTTCTGAAGGATTAACAACTGCTTTTTTGTTATTTTGTATGGGCTCCGTATCAATTCTTGGCGCTATTGAAGAAGGTTTAGGCAATGAACCAAATCTATTGTTGGCAAAAGCTGTTATGGATGGAGTCTCTTCAATTGCCTTGGCTGCAGCATTTGGTTTAGGAGTAACTTTCTCTGTTGTACCTTTGATAATATATCAGGGTGGATTA
Source organism: Bacteroidales bacterium (assembly GCA_028282585.1). Taxonomy (GTDB): domain Bacteria; phylum Bacteroidota; class Bacteroidia; order Bacteroidales; family UBA12077; genus UBA12077. The sequence goes on from JANQHR010000080.1 coordinate 49,484, forward strand.
ACTTTATTAGCAGCCAGTTTTGGAAATTACTTTTCAGAAACAATAATTACAGAATTAACTGCAGTTGGAGGCCTAATGTTAATAGGTTTAGGAATTAACGTTTTAGGCATTAAACAGTTAAAAATATTAAATATGATACCAGCTTTAATTGTAATTGTTGTATTGGTTTATTTCTTTGGTTAATGATTCATAGTGAAAATATAGAACCCAAGTTACGTAAACTGTTCGAGAAATGGTCAGGTGTAAAACCTTTTAGCATTAATAGGCTCCCGCATTCAGGATCAAATCGTATATATTATAGATTAAAATATAGTGATCAATCAGCAATTGGAGTTTTTAATGTAAATAAGAAAGAAAATACTGCTTTTCTTGATTTTACACAACAATTTTTAAATTGTAGATTAAATGTTCCGGATATTTACGCTTTGGATTTAGATGACAATATTTATTTAATTGAAGATTTTGAAGATAATCAGCTTCTATCATGGATTTTATCAAAAAAAGTAAACAATAAATTTACTATAGAAATTATTGAAATATATAAGAAAGTAATTCGTGAATTAATAAGGTTCCAAATCATTGCAGGTCTCCATTTTAATTATTCAAAATGTCATCAACATCCGGAATTTAATGATGAATCAATATTATTTGATTTAAACTATTTTGCAACCAATTACGTTGAGGCTTTAAGTTTGAATTACGATAAAAATAAGCTAAATAAAGAGTTTGATATATTTTCTAAATACTTACTTAAAGCAGATAATTGTTTTTTTATGTATCGTGATTTTCAGGCTCGAAATATCCTTTTAGTAAACAAAGAACCTTACTTTATTGATTACCAAGGAGGAAGAAGAGGCCCATTGCAGTATGACCTTGCTTCGCTACTTTTTCAGGCTAAGGCACAAATCCCCGAAGATATAAAAGATCAGCTTTTAAAGTATTATATAGATCTGGCCAAATTATTTGTACCTGTTTGTAATGATGAATTTACGGAATTTTATTTTGCTTTTGCATTAATCAGGGTATTACAGACTCTTGGTGCTTATGGTTTACGCGGATTAATAGAAAAGAAAACGCATTTTATTGAAAGTATTCCATTAGCCAAAAAGAATCTGGTCTATTTAAAAGATAAAACGGGTATTTTAAATCAAATGCCCGAATTAAAGCAACTTATAAATCAAATAGTAAATACGAATGAAAAATAAGCTTATAGTTACCATAAATAGTTTCTCTTATAAACGAGCATTACCTGAAGATAAAACAGAAAATGGCGGTGGTTTCATATTTGATTGCAGAGCTATTCATAATCCTGGAAGATACGAAGAATACAAAGCTTTAACAGGAAAAGATGAGGCTGTAATTCAATTTCTTGAGAATGAACCGGAAATGTCGGAGTTTTTAGGTCATGTATTTGCACTCGTTAAACAATCTGTAAAGAAATATGTTGAGAGGGGTTTTACGCATTTAATGGTAAATTTCGGATGTACTGGAGGTCAGCATCGTTCTGTTTATTGTGCTGAAAAACTGGCTACAGAACTTAAAACTACATTTGATATCAATATTAATTTAAATCATATTGAGCAAGAAATATCAAAAAAAGAACACTCATGAAAGCAATGATTTTTGCTGCCGGTAAAGGTACAAGATTAAAACCGTTAACCGATTATACTCCCAAAGCATTGATTAAATTTAATGGAACACCATTAATTGAGTTGATTATAAAAAAGCTAATATCATCAGGAGTTAAAGAAATTATCATAAATGTTCATTATTTGGCGGATCAAATCACTGGTTTTTTAAAAAGAAATAACAACTTTGGTATTAGAATAGAAATTTCAGATGAATCGAATCATTTGTTAGATACCGGAGGAGGATTAAAAAAAGCATCATGGTTTTTTGATGACAATCAATCATTTATTTTACATAATACGGATGTAATTAGTAACATCAGTTTAAATCATATGATTGATTATCATAAATCTAAAAATGCTCTGGCAACTTTGGCAATAAGAAATAGGATTTCGAGCCGGTACTTTTTATTTAACGACGATTACGAATTATGTGGTTGGAAAAATATTAAAACAAGAAAGGAAGTTATAACCAAAACATCAAATCAATCAAAAGAATATGCTTTTAGTGGAATACATATTATAAATCCGGAGATTTTTAGATATTTCCAGAACGAAGAATGCTTTTCTATTATTAATACTTACCTGAACCTGACTAAAATAAAAACCATATCAGGTTATCAACACAACAAAGATTATTGGTTTGATATAGGTACTCAAAAAAAACTCTCAGAAGCCGAGGGTTACCTAAATTCTATAAAAAAGTGATATAAATCAATTTTTTTTATTAAACAATTCTTTATTTAAAACGTATTCACTACCTGTTAGTATTTTTTATTTAAAGTATCGGATAAATGACGTATAGAGATGATTACTTGAACGATAAAATTCAAGACCCGTTTGATAGAATTAGGCAACCATTTAAAAGATTTTTACATATCGAATCTTCAGGAGGAATTTTGTTGATAATTGCTACAATTTTAGCTCTTATCGTTGCAAATTCGGAATGGGGAAATCATTACGAGACTTTTTTTAAGCAAGAGTTCAGGATAGGAACAGAAGACTTTTATTTGTCTGAATCAATTATACATTGGATTAATGATGGATTAATGGCTATTTTCTTTTTCCTTGTTGGGTTAGAAATTAAAAGAGAACTTCTGGTTGGTGAACTATCATCACCAAAAAAAGCTGCACTTCCCATAATAGCTGCAATTGGAGGTATGGTTATTCCCGCAATGATTTTTGTATTTACGTTAGGTGATGGTTTAGGAAAAGAAGGTTGGGGAATTCCAATGGCTACTGATATAGCTTTCTCTCTTGGAATATTAAGTTTATTAGGTAAACGAGTCCCTCTTCCATTAAAGGTATTTCTTGTTGCATTTGCTATTGTTGATGATATTGGTGCCATTGTAGTAATTGCATTATTCTATAGTCATGAAATTCATTGGACATTTTTAATAATTGCATTAACATTAATCGCATTTCTGTTTGTACTTAACAAATTAAACATAAGATATATACCATTCTATATGGTAACAGGCTGGATTGTTTGGTTTTTATTTTTACATTCTGGTATTCATGCAACTATTGCAGGTGTTCTGCTAGCTTTTACAATACCATCTGCGCGTAAAATTGAATTGAAAGATTTTAGTTTCAGGATTAAAAGAAACCTAAAAGATTTTGAGGATAATCCACATACAGACAATGTTGCATTACAACATTCACAATTAGCTGCTATTGATAATATGCAATCTCAAATTTATAAAATACAAAGCCCTTTGCAGCAATTGGAACATAACCTTCATGGGTTTGTAACTTATTTGGTAATGCCACTGTTTGCATTTGCTAATGCTGGAGTTGTTCTAAAAAGTTCCGGAGTAGATACTTTCAATATACTAACTCTAACCATTAGTAGCAGTTTAGTTTTTGGTAAAATAGTTGGAATATTCCTGTTCTCTTACCTAACAGTTAGACTAGGTTTTTCAGCATTACCTGACAACGTTAACTGGGAACATATATTCGGAGCAGGAATTTTAGGAGGTATAGGTTTTACCATGTCTCTGTTTATAAGCAATCTGGCATATGAAAATATCGGTCTGTTACGCGGTGTGGTTGAAAATCAGGCAAAACTAGGTATATTGATGGGGTCGTTGATTGCTGCTCTGTTTGGATATTTGTACTTAAGGTTTGTATTTTCCCGAAACACGGTTAAAGTTAAAATTAAAGTTAAATCTTAACCTAATAATTCATGGGCCTTGATCAATCAAGGCTTTTTTTGTAGCTTAATTAATCAGGCTAAATCGATGTTTTATTAGACTCACTAATGGTAGTATTATTAGATTATTTTTGGTTACTATTTGTTCAGGTAAAAAAACAAATAAGAAAGTTAAACTACTCTGACTAAAATCAAGAGTATTTTTTTTGCTTAAGTATTTTGTTAATCATTCATTTATAATATCTTTATTGCTAATAACTCATTTTACATGGTTAGTTTTTTAAATATTGCTGCTTATGATATTAGAGTCTCATTTGAATTCTTGGTTATTTTAGTACTTTTTGCTTATATCACTTACCTTCATCTTAAATTATCCAAAAAGAACTTCATTATAAAAAACTATATCGACAAGTTTGGTAAGGATAAAAATAATATTGACAAAAATGATGTTATAAGCTTTCTTGAGAACCTAAAAAATCCTGATTATAAGGGAATTGTCACAAAAGACAAATTACTTGATCATAAGTTTAGTAAGTTTCTTTTCGAAGACGACGATAAAGTAAAACTGTTTTTACATTATACAGCCAAACTTAATGTTGCAAAAAAAATCCTTACCAATGGTTTTAAATTTTTAAATTCATTTTATAAAACAGCTGAATACATCTATAATGATGAACTATATCTTGTTCACAGACATCATGAGCATAAACAATATGGAAAGTATGTAATTGTAATTTGCATCTCCAAAGAGATTTACGATCATTATTCCGAAGAATTGAATAAACTTCATGCTAAGAATATTGCCGTGGAGCAAATACTAACAGAACAAGCTCCTGTTAAAGATGATGAAGGTGATGAAACTTATATTTTACCGAAACAATTTATTAAAGGATACTTTAACTATTTGGATGGAACAATTGTAAAAAATCCGGATTATGATTATAATTATCATTCAGATATTTTTGGAGAAAACGTAAAAAATCTGAATATAGAATAATTCATTAGTAGTTTCAAAATAATTTAAATTCCTTAATTTTAATCTTCCATAAAATTTTAATCTATTTATGAATTTTAGCAAAAGAGAAATAGCTAAAATGCTTGGTGATAGCTCTAGATTACAAGCTGATATGGTTGCAGAAACTATACTAGATAATCAGGAATCATTTCAAAATCTTGTTGATTTGATGCTTGACGATGATGGTCAAATGGCAATGCGAGTATCAAGGGTTGTTGAAATATGCGAATCATACAAGCCAAGGTTGTTTGAACCATTCTCAAGAAAAATACTTAATAGATTACCTCAATGTAAAACTCCCGGAGTTAAAAGAAATATTTTAAAAATATATACGCGTAGGGATATGCCTAAGGATGAGGAATTAAAAGGTAATATTATTGAGCTTTGTTTTGATTGGATGAGATCTCCTTTGCAACCTGTTGCGGTAAGAGTGTTGTCAATGATGGTATTGGAAAGAATCGCATTAAAAGAACAATGGTTAATTCCGGAATTATTGTATTCTGTCGAAGATTTATTAGAAAAAGAAAATGTTTACGCAATTCAGCATCATGGGAAAAAAACTGCACAAAACCTACGCAAATTCATGTTATAATGACTGATTTTACTAACATAGCATATTTACAAAAAGGTAATATTAAACAACAAAAAGCTTATGGTACTTTAATAGATTTAGATATTTTTGAAAAGTTAAAAGAGTTTTCTCCGGTTCTAACCGGTACAATCCCAATTGATATTGATATTGATGGTAGCGATTTGGATATTGTTTGTTTTTGTAAAGACTTAAAACTGTTTCAGGAAAAAGTTACCAAATATTATCAAAATTTTAATGGTTTTGTGCTACAACAAAAATTAATACGCAACCATAACACGATTGTTGTAAGGTTTTATCATAATGATTTTTTAATTGAGCTTTTTGGGCAAAACAGGCCAATCGAAGAACAAGAAGCATACAGGCATATGCTTATAGAGCATAAAGTGTTAATTGAAAAAGGTGAATGTTTCAGGCAACAAGTCATTGAATTAAAGAAACTGGGATATAAAACGGAACCTGCCTTTGCTAAATTGCTTGGATTAAAGGGAAACCCATATGATGAACTTCTAAAAATCTAAAATTAGCATTGCTATTTTAAAATTCAAGCCATTCATTCGCAACAAGAAACTTTTTCTTTTCTAAAAAGGTTAATAAACAGGGCAACAAAACAAACCTGGGTAAGAGCTGCAATACTTGCAACTGTTATCATAAGCCCTCCTGCAATAATTGCCGAAAGATTATCTCCGATATATAAAAAATATCCACTACACGATAGTACAATGGCCCCAATCCCACATCCTATACTTCGGGCTATACCCATCGGTGGCACCTTTGTTTTTGCCAACAAATTATAAACACGATCATAAAGGCTGTTTTTTGAAAAAGCACCAACTAAAGTAGTTGCTGCTACAATAAACATGATAATATGCGATTGTAATATTAACCCTATTAAGGTAAATACAATGCAACTGATTGGAGTAACTCGCATAATACCCGCCAATTCAGTTGATTCCTTTTCAGAAACCGGAAATAAAAGCTGATCATTAATCCTACTTGCTACTTTATTCATATTTCTTAGTCTTTGGCTTCAAGCCCAAATGTACCAATAATCAACCTAAATAAATGATTTTAAATCTTAATATTTGTTAATAAAAACCTTAAAAGAGAATTAATCTTGGGTCAATTTTCTACCTAACTCACCACATTCCTCTAAAAGTTTTTGATTTCTGTTATAATCATCCCTAACAAGTTTCCGGTTTAATTTTAATTTGGGGTACAACTCTTTTAGCTCTTCCTCCGTTTTCTGAACCTGTTTAATTACTGCCAACCTGGTTCCCTTAATAACATGTAAGCGGTTATTATCGCCCAACACCTCTTTCATATATTTGAATAAATCAATAACTGGTTGGGCGTCGGAATCATCGGACGAACCCATAGAAAGGAGCAAAACAAAATCTTTGTTCCAATTTTTCCATGGTGTATGTATTAATCCGGCTTCAGTTATTTGAACATGGACAAACGACCGAAACCTGTCAATTATATTTTTTAAAGGAGCTGTAACATAATGAAAATAAATCGGAGATGAGAAAACCAAAATATCAGCTTCGTTAATTTTTTGGCTTAACTCTTCCCAATCGTCTCCTCTTATTGCACAGCGTTTAACCAAATTACACCGCAAACAGCCATTACAGTATTTAATATCCAAATCCTTTGCAACTATATGCTCAATTTGATTTGTATTATGCTCTGCCCCTTCAATAAAATGCTGTAATAAAATGGATGTGTTGCCCATTTTACGTGTACTGCCATCAAGCACTAAAACTTTTTTCATACTACTTATTTAGGGTTCGCAAATGATGTATTTTTAAAATAGTCGCTGATAAATGAAATTCTATCGCCAGAAAAATAAAATAAGGTAATTCCACTATTCTCATACAAACTTCCATCGAGGTATTCGCCCTTATTTGTCCAAACAACGCACGCTTTTTTATCTCCTACAACTACATCATTAACATTGAATTTTAAGTTCTTATATTTTCTCAATAGAACCTTAAAAAACAAAATTACACGTTTAGCCCCTTCAATTCTATCTGTTCCCGGAAAATCAAAAGATATATCTTCTAATGCATTATCTTGAAACTTCGAAAATTCACCCGTATTCATTGCATCAAATATACTAACTGCAATTCTCTTATAATCAATCTCGTGATTCATTTATAATAAAGTTTAAATTTTGAAATTAATTTTAATTAATACTTATATGCCCTAATTAATCTGGTGAGTTTGATTAATTTTGCTAAAATTAACAATTAAAAATTAAAATGTATAAACATCTGTTTGGTCCGGTTCCATCAAGAAGGCTAGGTATGTCATTGGGAGTAGATTTAGTTCCTCATAAAGTTTGTACGCTAAATTGTATTTATTGTGAATGCGGAGCCTCTACAAATCTTACAACGGAAAGAAAGGAATATGTTTCGTATTATGAAATTATCAAAGAACTAAATGACTTTTTTTCAGAAAATGAAAAGCCCGATTATATAACCTTTTCCGGGGCAGGTGAACCTACGTTAAATATCAATATTGGCAAGGTAATAGATTACATAAAAAATAACTATCCCGAAGTTCCTATTGCCGTATTAACCAATGGCAGCTTATTTAATGACAAAAAAGTCAGACAAGAATTATTAAAGGCCGATTTGATATTACCTTCACTAGATGCCTCTACAGAAAAAGCATTCAAGAAAATTGACCGCCCAAGTAAAAAACTAAACATTGAAGAATACATTCAGGGTTTGATAAATTTCAGAAACGAATTTAATGGGACAATTTGGTTAGAAATAATGATTCTGCCAGGGATTAATGATGATTTGGAAAATCTTGAAGGTTTAAAAGACGCAATTCTAAAAATAAATCCCGATAAAATTCAATTGAATACCTTAGACCGTCCGGGAGTTATTGATAAAATAAGGGCTGCAAACCGTTTAGAACTTCAAATTATTATTGATTTATGGAATATCGAAAATATTGATATTATTGCATCTTCTGCTAGAAAAAAGGATAAGCATGGATTTAGAAAAGATACCGAAAATGCAATTTTGGAAACAATCTCCAGGCGCCCGTGCACATTAGAGGATTTGGAAAGCATGTTAGGAATTCATGTTCATGAAATAAATAAATACCTTGATATTCTTGATCAGGAAGGAAGAATTGAAACATACAGGCAAGAACGGGGAATATTTTACCGTTTAAAGCAATAAATGGGTAGTATGGATAATACCGTATATACTATATCGGCCAGGGGAAAAAAATTGAAGCAGCCCATTGAGAAATATTTAAAGGCTTATTTTCCAAATATCCCATTCAATAAGATTGATAGTGTTTTTGGATTTGTTGAAAAATCTTCCCTTTATAGCGGAAGGCCATTTTTTCGCCCGCAAATTTCTGAAAAAGATTATCAATTTCTTCAAAATCATCATATTGGGATAAGAATTCCTTTTACAAACCATTATGTTTCCGATATAGAATATAAAAAATATAAAACTTTGCTGGAAAAATACCATAAAGAAGGAAACTCATTAATAATAACCAATAATACTTTTGCGAGTTGGATAAAGAGAGATTTTCCTTATTATAAAATTGAAGCCAGCATATTAAAAGAAATAGATTCGTTGGAAAAAATCAACGAGGCATTAAAATTATATGATACGGTAGTACTTCCAATGAATGTGAATAATAACACCCGGTTATTAGAATCAATAGAACAAAAAGACAGAATTACATTGTTTGGAAATGCTGGTTGCGCTTTAACCTGCCCTAACCGAATTTGCTATAATTACATTTCAAAGCGAAATAAAATCTTGGGAAACAGTAATTATATTTTAAGAAGTATATACTATTTCTATTCGTTTTTTGTAATAAGAAAATGGTGTATGCACAAAATAAAGCCGCGTAAGTTGCATGGCGTTAGTGATTTTGATATTGATAAATACCACCAGATGGGATTTCGGAGGTTTAAAATGTTAAGGGAACATTCAGGCAGAAAAACAGGATATTAGATCTCTAATTCTATCCAAACAGCTAGTAATCTTTGCATTAACAAATTTATTAAAAAACTTAACATTAATTTAATGTTAATTATTGCTATAAATTTAAATGTTATGTTAATTTTGTGTTAATTATTTATTAATCTAATATTATCTTGTCATGGAAGACAATAAAAATGTAAATTCTAATTTAACAGAAAACGATAAAAACTCTCAAGAAAAAAGCGCAAAGGAAGTTTCTCCTGAAAAGAAACCTGTAAGAAAAACAGGAACTACAAGAAGTACTAACACAAGAAGAACTACTAAAACCTCTACTTCTGCAACAAGAACTGCAAAGACTGCATCTGGAAATCCAGCCACCAGGGCTAAAACAACTACAACCAGAAAACCAGCTACTACTGCAAAATCTGGTACAATAAGAAGTGCCAATACAAGCACAAGCACAAGTACAAAAACTATAGCAGCTTCTAAAAAGGCAGTAGCTGAACCCAAAAAGGAATTGGAAGAATTTAAATCTACAAGCCCTACAGTAGCTCAAAAAGAGAAAAAAGAAATTTTAAATAAGATTGAAGGAGCTATTGAAAAGCCGGAAGTAAAGAGCACAGAACCGGAAATTGCTCCTGAAGCAATCAAACCAAATAAAACAAATAAAATGACTAAAAAGCAAAAGGAAAAAATCAAAGATGCTAAAAAGAAAGTTGGAAAAATCGAAAAACAGGCCAACGGTATCGAAAAAAAATTAAAAAAAGCCAAGAAGAAAAAAGCTGGTAAGAAAAAACTAAAAAAACTTAGAACCAACTTTAAGGATATAATTAAAAAGCTTAAATCAAGCAGGAAAAAACTTAAAAAAGCTAAGAAATCTTAGTTTTGGTTTGGGAAATTGTTTTTTCATGTGAATGGCACAAACGTTAAAGTTTGTGCCTTTTTTAGTTTTAGAATTAACGCAATTATTAATAATGTTTCTGTAAATACTACATTATTTTGTTTGCTTTAATTATATTTAATGGAATAAGAAGCTCTGATTTAATCTTTTTTAGTATGATTACAGAAGTTTTACAACAACCTAAACTTAAACAATATATCAAAAGAATTATTAGGAGTTATAGTTTCGTTTTAAACAAGCTGGGCTAATACAAATAAGCGGGTCTTTTTTACTAAAACTTTAAGCCATGAATGCTCAAGAATTACATCAAGATATTATAATGTTCTGTGAACAACATGCAGACGAAGAAAATGTTAAAAAATATTCCAGATATTTTAAGGAAGGATTTGTTGGGTTTGGTATTGAAAATAAACTAATTCCGGTTAAAGTTAAAGAATACAAAAAATTTGAATGGTGCACCATAAATGTTGTTTACGAAGTTTCAAGGTTACTTGTACCCGATAAGAGGCATGAACTTCCAAATTTTGCATTATTATTACTTAATGAATTTAAAAATAAATTTGATATTAATACCTTTCACGAAGTCGAGTCGTGGTTTACGATTGGCATTACTAACTGGGCACATACCGATGGAATAGTCCAATATTTCTTTCCTGTATTTTGGAAAAAGGAAATTATAAAACTCAATGATTTATCCAAATGGAGAAAAGCAAAAAATAAATTTCAACGACGTTGTGTTCCTGTTGGAATGATCAAACTTTTAAAACATAGCGAAGACTTTGGTAAGATGTTTAAGTTTATTGATCCGTTGATGATGGATCCTGAACGCGAAGTTCACCAGGGACTGGGTTGGTTTCTCCGAGAATGTTGGAAAAGAAACCGATATAAGACAGAAAGTTTCTTAATGAAGTGGAAAAATGATTGTGCAAGATTAATTATTCAATATGCTACCGAAAAAATGACCAAAGAAGAGCGTTTAAAGTTTCGAAAAGGTAAAAAGTAAAATCGCAAGTTAGAAAGAACAATATTTTTGAAATATTATTCTTTCCAATGATTTAATTAAACATGCACTGAAATCTTTAAAACAACCGTTTTTACCAAGTTGGCGTAATCAGCATAAGACATTTTTAATAATTCGGAATGAGTGCCTGCAGCGAATGAAATTTCTTTTTGAGTTGTAAGTGATTTCACAACAAATACTTCCAACTTATATAAATTACCAAATGGAGGTATTGCGCCTACCTCGCAGTTTGGGAAAATACTCGTAAATTCTAACTATTTAAACTCTTAAGTACCTTGTTTTTATAATTTCTTCCAATTGTAAAACGTTTATCCCTAATTTCTACTGAAGAAGAAGTAAATAAGTCAACTTTATCAGTGTTTACGATATAAGACCTGTGAATCCTTAAAAAATTATTAGGTAATGCTTTCTCAATGAAAGATAAGCTTTCGTAACAAATAATGGAAAGATCTTCAGTATGAACTTTTATATAATTATCAAGGCTTTCAATAAACAATATATGATTAAATCTTATCTTATAATTCTTTTTATCTGATTTTAGTATAATATAATCCTTATAATCACGGGTTTCTTTACTTAATTCAATATTGCCTGGCTCTAGGGCTAAAAATTTATTCACCGCTTTTAAAAACCTCTCAAAAGAAATAGGTTTTACTAAGTAATCAATTGCTTCTAATTCAAATGCATCAACAGCAAAGCTTCTATAAGCAGTTGTAAATATAACCTTTGGAGGATTTGAAAGAGATTTCAAAAAACTAATACCGGAAATTCCAGGCATATTAATATCAAGAAATAATAAATCAATCTTATGCGTGTTGAGAGCATCAATTGCATGTAAAGCTTTAGTAAAGGTCTGAACACATTCAATGCAATCAATTTCCTTCAAATGCTGCTCAATAACTTTAATTGCTATAGGTTCGTCATCTATAATAATGCAACGGTACTTTACTTTATTATCCATGCTAACTAGTTTGAATTTCTAAATGAACTTTGAAAACTCCATTCTCATTAATAATTTTAAGATTATATTTTCCTTTATAAATATAATTTAAACGTTCTTTTATATTTTGTAAACCAATTCCCTTTCCTTCTTGATTTAAATATTTATCATTACCTATGTCAGAAATACTATTTTCTGCATTAAAAATGATTAAGTTATCACGCTCTAAAAGCTGTAATTCAATAAAATTATCTTTTACATCCTGTAATCCATGTTTAAATGCGTTTTCAATAAAAGGGAACAATATTAGTGGTGCTATGGTATATTTTGTTTGTTCAGGAAAACTATACGTAACATTGAAATCCTCATCATGCCTGATTTTTTCTAACGAAATATAATTCTTTATAAAATCAATTTCTTTGTTTAGATCAACCAACTCATCATTACATTCGTAAAGCATATAATCTAAAAGTTCCGATAATTTAATAATCGTCTCTTTAGATTGTTCCGGATTATCATTAATTAATCCATACAAGTTATTAAGCATATTAAAAATAAAATGAGGATGAATTTGTCCTTGAAGCAATTTTAATTTAGCTTCCTTTAGTTTTAATTCGGTTATTTGTTTTTGCTTTTTTATATTATCTTTTTCGTTAAGCCTTCTATACGATTCTTTTATAAAATGAATAACCGCCGCCATTATTACTATTAAATAATTACCTGCCACTAATATAACAATATCGTGCCTTTGCGGAATAATCATATTTGGTAAGTTAAATGCACTATAAGCTAAAATAACTATAATAGAAAATGAAATTAACCATAAGGTAAAAATGAATATGGCAAAAATAAAATATGTAAAAACCAATATCTTACCTGTAAAAAGATATTTAGGAATAATTAAATTATTGATTATTAAGGTAATAAAATAACTAAAAACAATTAATAAACTTACCAGAGTGATTCTAATTTGTAAATCGTAACTTTTATTACTAAAAATAAAAAACATTAATAAGGCTGCGATTGTCCAATATATTAAATGAGATAACCAACTGCTTTTTTTAAAGAATAGATCGTATAATCGTTGCTCGTTCATATAGATTCAAAGATATAACATTAATTACGTTGTATTTAAGTAAAAAAAGAATTTTAAGCGAACTACACATATTCACCCCTAAATAGTTAGTTTGCTTTTGGGAACGTTAATCTTGCAACCCGGTAATTAAAAGTTTACATTGGCATAAAACTTTTTGTGTTAATTATTGAAGTAACTAAAATTGTTTTAGTATTAACCAAAAAACAATATGATATGATTTTTGAACATCTAATTATCGGAGGAATTTATTTTATGTTACCTATCTACATAATGTGGATTATTGTAATATTTTTAGGTATTAAGTTTTTAATTAAATTCAATGTAGAAAATACTGACATTAAAAAACTTACCAAAACAAATTCCTTAATTATTTTCCTTGGGAGTTTTACGTTTCTTTTTGGGTTATTAGGTCAGATTTTAGGTATTTATAATGCCTTACAAGCTGTTCAGCAAGCAGGAGATATATCTCCTGCATTAATTGCCGGTGGACTGAGAGTTTCTTTGTTGGCTCCTTTATACGGATTTTTTCTTTTCCTAATTTCATTTATTACGTGGTTTATATTCAAGAATTTGTTAAAGCAGCAAATTAATTAGAAAATTTTGAAGCTGTTTAAAAGTTATAAATATTTATAATTATGAAAATCAACATATTAGATTTTTGAACAGCTTCTTTTTATATTTTTATTATTCCAAACTGATTTTACTTTTAGTCAAGCAATCTTAAAGCATATTAGATAAAAGGCTAAAATTAATAAGTAAGACTTGATTTTAATAAGGTCTTTTTTGTATCTTGAAAATTTAAACAGAAACACTTTTCTCGTTTTATATTAAAAAAGACATGACTTCACAAGAAATTTTGGAACAACTTAAGGAATTTGGGAACGAGCAAACTAAAAAAGTTTTAATCAGGCATGGAGCGCAAGAACCTTTTTATGGTGTTAAAGTTCAAGATTTAAAAAAAATTCAAAAGAAAATTAAGAAAAACCACCATTTAGCACTTGAACTTTTTGATACCGGCAATTCAGATGCCATGTACCTGGCTGGTTTAATATCCGAACCTCAAAAAATGTCTAAAGAACAATTACAAGGCTGGGCTGAAAAAGCATATTGGTATTATTTAAGTGAATATCCTGTTGCCTGGACCGTTGCAGAAAGTAACTATGGCTGGGAACTTGCTTTGGAATGGATAAAATCCGATAAAGAAAATATTGCTTCGGCAGGTTGGGCAACTCTTTCATCTATCCTTGCAACTAAAAATGATGAGGAAATAGACCTAAAAAAAATTGAGGAATTACTAGTGCTTATTGCCGAAACTATCCATAATTGCCAAAACCGGGTAAAATATACAATGAATGGCTTTGTAATTTCGGCCGGTTCGTATGTAAAGGGCTTAAATGATAAATCTAAATCTGTAGCCGAAAAAATTGGTAAAGTAGACGTTGAAATGGGTGGTACAGCTTGTAAAGTCCCTCTGGCAAAAGAATATATAGAAAAAGTAGAAGCAAAAAATAAAATCGGAATAAAACGTAAAACTGCATTTTGTTAAAATTATTTTACTGGTTATTAGCAGTTGTTAATAAAATAGTGTTAATTTAAAAAGCATCGTGATGAAAAATAAGTTCCTTCAATTCTACAAACTATTTTTTTTAAGTATTTTGTTTTTAAGTTTTGGTTGCTCTAGTAATAATGATGCAAATCCAAATGATACCAACGAAGAATTACCTAAATTATATTCATTTAAATTTAACGAATTCTATACAAAAGGAATAATCGACAATACTTTAAATAAAGTAGATATTTTCGGACCCTTTACAGATGAAAATATAAAGGCGTTGACACCAATTATGATTATACCCGAAAATACCTCAGTTATTCCTCCTTCAGGAGTTTCAAATGACTTTTCTAGTATAGAACAAATCGAAGTTAGATCTGAAAACATATCCCGGACCTATCAATTAAACATGACAGCTAAAAGCAATTCAGGACTGATAATTCTTGATGCTCAAAACGCAAATTTTCCTGCTTATAATGATAAAGAGGTATTGGATAATATTAATACTCTAAGAGAAAAGGCTAAAGATGCTGATCAACCCGTAATTTATATTCAACATACTGGTTCTGGTTTATGGAGAATAAATTCGGCGTCCTGGCAAATTCATGAGGCAATTCAGCCTGCTTCAGGAGATTATGTCGTTCAAAAATCTGCTATAAATGCCTTCGGTTCAAAAGATTTTATAGATTTAATTGATAGTCTGGAAATTTATAGATTGATTTTTGTTGGAACCAGAACAGAATTATGCATATGGGAAACAATGGTAACTGGGAGTTTACGAGGCTATCATATTGTTTTAATAAGTGATGCTCATACAACTAATGTCGATAACGCAGAAGAGATAATAGAGACTCATCATTCAAGATTTATTAGTGAAAAATATGGAGAATTAATATCAACCGATAATTTTATATATTAAAGATTATGAAGCTGACTTTACAAAAACTATTTACCATTCTTCTGCTGGGACTATGTTATTGGTCTTGCACTTCAGTACCAAATGAACCAAAAAAAATATCCCAGAAACACGAAACAGTATTTGATTCTGTTTTAGCACAAAAGTATGGTGCTGATCAATATGGAATGAAGCCATTTGTTATTGCCTTTCTAAAGAGAGGACCTAAAAGGAGCAAGGATTCTACTGAGATTGCCAGACTGCAAAAAGCACATCTGGAAAATATTAACCGTTTGGCAGAAGAAGGAAAATTAGTTCTTGCAGGACCCTTTTACGGTGACGGTGATTTACGTGGAATTTATGTATTTGATGTCAGTTCAATCGAAGAAGCTAAAAAGCTTACTGAAACTGATCCAGCAATTCAATCCGGAAGTTTAATAATGGAACTTCATAAATGGTATGGAAGCGCAGCAGTTGCAGCAATACCTGATTTACATAAAAAACTTGAACAAGTAAATGTTGCAGAATAAAAATATAAATTATGAAATATAACATTGTTGGTTGGTTCGAAATTCCGGTAACAAACATGGAAAGATTATTATGATGATCCGGCTTTGGTAGAATATCTATCAACTTTAGGATTATTAAACTATGACGGTACTGAAAAGTATGTATGGAATCAGTTAAAAGAAGAATTTAAAGATAGTTTATGATGTTCAAATTAGTAATAATATCTAGATTTTATCGATTCTTTTATTATTTTTACGGCTTTTGGAGGTAATTCAATTTTGAAGCAGCCTATTTCCATAACTTATTGATTTATAAAAAAATAAGTCATTATAATTTAAAGATTGAATTGCTACTTGCCTTAATCAATTTCAATAAAAACTATTAAATTCTTGTCTTAACGACTTTTTTTTTATATTTTCTGAACAAACTAGCATTATTAAATAGGGAAAATGGTTTTTTAGTAATCTAATATTAACCTTGGTATTAAAATAGTACGCACACTGTATCAGAATTGTACAGTATTTCTAATTTTAAGGACAACTACAATATATATCAAACTAGTAATTAATTAACAAAAAGGCGTAGAATATGTTTTATACTTTAGATTTTTCTTGACTTTGCTTTAGTCAAGCTTTTATTAATATTATTTATGAACCTAAAATTTTAGTCTATGAAAAAATTATCAATCTTTCTGGCATTTTTGCTGTTTATAAGCTTTCAAGCTGCAGCACAAATGCAGATTACGGGTACTGTTACAGGTGCAGACGACGGTCTATCGATACCTGGTGTATCTATCTTTGTTAAGGATAATTCAGTAATTGGTACAACAACAGATTTTGATGGAAATTATACCTTAACTGTTCCTAGCGATGCTGAAGCATTAATATTCAGCTTTGTTGGAATGAAAACTACTGAAGTATTAATTGAAGGGAGAACTGAAATTAATGTGCAGTTAGAATCTGATGTTCTGGCAATGGATGAAGTAATTGTTGTAGGTTACGGTACACAAAGTAAAAGATTAATTACCGGATCCGTTGCTTCTGTAGGCGCTGCAGAGCTGGAAAATGAAGTTATACAAAGTGTTGACAATGCCCTGCAGGGTAGAATGACCGGTGTTAGAGTATTCTCAAATTCAGGTACTCCCGGAGGAGGAATATCAGTGCGGATAAGAGGTGCATCCTCAATTTTAGCAGGTAATGAACCCTTATACATTATTGATGGTGTTCCGATTAATACAGGTGATTATTCTCAAGAAGCCTTTGGGGGACAGGATTTAAATGCTACTACCTCTATTAATCCTAGTGATATCGAGGATATTCAAGTATTAAAAGATGCTTCTTATGCTGCTATTTATGGTGCCAGAGCCGCAAACGGAGTTGTTTTAATTACAACCAAGACAGGGAAATCTGGTAAAGCTAAGATTAATTTTAGTTTATCGACCGGAACACAACAAATGATCAAGAAAAGGGATCTTTTAAATGCTGAACAGTATGTTTTAGCTATGAACGAAGCTTTATTTAATAGTTTTGGCTTTGTCGATTTTCTGGGAAGCCCTGATGATTACGAAGCAGATACTGATTGGCAGGATGAGGTTACACAAGTGGCTCCCATATCAGAATATCAGTTATCGATAAGTGGAGGTAATGAAATGATTAACTACTACGTTTCGGGTGGATATATGAATCAGGATGGTATTGTAATTGGTTCTGATTATGAAAGGATTTCTGGAAGAGTAAATATGGATGTTAAAGCAACAGACAAATTAAAACTAGGAACCAGAATTCAAATGTCAAAGGAAAACATAAATCGTATTTATGGCGATAATAATGTTTATGCACCTTTGGCAAATGCTTATGCTGTAGAACCAATTGAACCTGTTTATAATGATGATGGAAGTTATAATACAGGTACTTTGTATGCCAATCCGGTTGCTATGGCAAAAGAACCGAAGCACTATACTCAAATTTACAGAACGATTGGAAACTTATTCTTTGAATATGATATTATTGAAAATCTAACGTTTAAATCATCTGTTAATACCGATATCTTAAATTTAAGAGAAGATAGTTTTTTACCAACAGATATAGGACTTGCGGTTGGTAGTAACGGAGATGGTGTGTCAGGTAATTCAAATATTCAGCGTATTGGTTTGGAAGAAACTTTAACTTATAGCTTGAATGTAAATTCGCACAATATGAAGGTAATGGCAGGTTTTAGTTATGAAGACAATAAAGAATTCTATACGCAAGTGCAAGCTATTCAATTCCCATCTAATGATTTTAAATGGATTACTTCTGCAGCTGAAATTGACGGCGGTGATGCATTTACAACTTCTTATAAATTATCATCATTTTTTGGTAGAGTTCAATATGATTTTGATAAAAAGTATCTACTTCAGTTTATTTTAAGAGCGGATGGATCATCACGTTTCGGAACTAATAACAAATATGGATATTTCCCATCTGCTTCTGTAGCTTACAGATTATCTGAAGAAAATTTCATTAAAGATATTTCAGTAATAAGCGACCTAAAAGTTCGTTTCAGTTATGGTACAACAGGTAACCAAAATATTGGTAATTTCGCTTCTTATGGTTTATGGTCGTCAGGTAACAACTATCTTGGATTACCAGGAGTTGCACCAAATCAATTAGCAAATCCTGATTTAAGATGGGAAAAAACAACTACCATCGAAGGAGGTCTTAATGTTGGATTATTTAAAGATAGAATAAGCTTAGATCTTTCAGTTTATCAGAAAAACACTACGGATCTATTGTTAGAAAGACCACTTACAGGTGTTAGCGGATATACCGAAATTACAGAAAATATTGGAAAACTAGAGAATAATGGTGTTGAATTAGCAATAAATTCAATTAATTTTGAGACAACTTCAGGATTTAAATGGACCACAAACTTTAATATCTCATTTAACAGAAGTGAGATCACTGAACTGTATAATGATGAACCAATAGATGCTGGTTTTGCAAATAGATATGCGGTTGGTCGTGCTTTTGGTGAGTTTTACGGATATAAATTCTTAGAAGTGAACTCAGAAACAGGAGATATGGTTTTTGAAGATCTGGATGGTGAACCCGGCATTACTGATGCGGATAGAACATTTATCGGAGATCCTAATCCTGACTATGAAGGTGGTATAACAAACGTATTCTCGTTTAAAGGATTAGAATTATCTGCATTCTTCCAGTTTGTTCAGGGAAATGATGTTTATAATGCCGTTAGAACCTATTCAGAGGCTTACTTTTTCGATAACATGGAAACCAGAGTTTTGGATAGATGGCAACAACCTGGAGATATAACTGATGTTCCAAGAGCTGTTTATGCTAATCCGGATATTCAAAGAGTATCATCATATAAAATTGAAGACGGATCATTTGTAAGATTAAAGTCTGTTCGTATTGCATATAATTTACCTTCAAATTGGCTGGAAAGAGTAAAAATAAGAAGTTTCCAGATCTTTGCTACTGGACAAAACTTAGTTACCTGGACTGATTATAGTGGACCAGATCCGGAAGTAAACTATGCAGGTACAAATAATACAATTATTGGAACAGATTTTTATACTTATCCTGTTGCAAAAACTTATATGTTCGGATTTAATTTAGGTTTATAAAAAATATGATTATGAAAAAAATAGTATATATATTATTATCTTTTACGCTGGTATTTGCTAGTTGTGAGGATATTATAGAAGTAGAACCCACTGCTTCGTTCGATGCAGAGCAAGGGGTAATAACTACGGAAAGTAGAGCTGAATTAGCATTAAGCGGAATGTACGATGGACTTCAAAGTGCTGATTACTATGGAAACTATATTATTACTTATGGTGACCTACATACTGATAATATGGATCATACTGGTACATTTGTTGCTAGTAAACAAGTCGATTTAAATGAAATACTTACTGACAACATCCTAATTTCGCAAATCTGGGATCAAATTTATTATGTTATAAACATTGCTAATACTATTTATGCCGAGGTTCCAAACATAGATAATATTGAGCAAGAAACATCAGATAGAATGCAGGGTGAGGCATTATTTGTTCGTGCTCTTTCTTACCTTAACCTGGTAAAAAATTGGGGAGGTGTACCTCTTCAAATATTACCTGTTGTAACTACAGAAGACATTGAAAGATATACAAGAGCAACAGAAGCTGAGGTTTATACTCAAATTGAAAATGACCTGATGGAAGCCATCACCAAACTTGGAGATTATAACGCAAATGGACGTGCCAATGCTTGGGCTGCTAGAGCAATTTTATCAAGAGCTTACTTATACCAAGGTGAATATCAAAATGCTTATGATTATGCTGATGAAGTAATTGAGAATGGTCCATATACCATTACAACTTCATATGCCGATATTTTTGATTTTACTACACCTTATTCATCAGAAAGCATTTTTGAGGTTGATAACACATCACAAGATGGTAACAGCCTTGCTTTTTGGTATTGGCCGGATGATTTAGGAGGAAGATACGAGTATGGAGTTTCTGCAGATTTAGAAGCTGCGTATGATCCTGCTGATCTAAGATATGCTGCTTCTATTGGTTTTTATTCTCCAACAGGTGAGTATTACATAACTAAATTTCAAGATGTAGCAAGCGGATCTGATAATATTATGGTAGTTAGGCTATCTGAAATGTATCTGACCAGAGCAGAAGCACTTGTTATGGGAGCTTCACCAACTGGTGCTGATACTAGATTGAGTGATTTTAATGTTACATATACAAGGGCAGGATTGACAGCTTTTGCTGGT
Source organism: Bacteroidales bacterium (assembly GCA_028282585.1). GTDB lineage: Bacteria > Bacteroidota > Bacteroidia > Bacteroidales > UBA12077 > UBA12077. The sequence continues at coordinate 70,530 of JANQHR010000080.1, forward strand.
ACCCTAACTCAAGACATGATTTTAGATGAAAGAAGATTTGAGTTTGCTTTCGAAGGTCATAGATGGTATGATTTAAAAAGAACCGGAAATGCAATTTCTGTAATCCCAAGTGTAATATCAACTGACGATTATTTATGGCCCATACCGCAAGATGAAAGAGACGTTAATCCTAATTTAGAACAAAACGACGGATATTAAACATGGTATAAATCATTAAATGAGGGCTGTCTAATTTGACAGCTCTCTTTAATTTATAACACCTGATCCAAGTAGCTCTTCGCCATCATACCAGGCTGCAAATTGCCCCGGAGCGATTCCTCTTTGAGGTTTATCAAATTTAATATATAAACCTTCCGGTTTTGAAATTAAAGTTCCATTTTGAAGGGGTTGGCGGTACCTGATTCTAACTAAAAAATCCTTAGAGTCTTCAGGCTCCAATTTTAAATCCGGACGTACCCAATGAGATTCTTCATTGGAAATAAACAATGCTTTTCTATACAATCCAGGATGATCGTCTCCCCTGCCAACGAATACAATGTTCTCCACAACATCAACAGCAATTACATACATAGGTTTTCCAGTACCGCCTATATTTAATCCTTTGCGTTGCCCAATGGTATAAAAGTGCGCTCCGCGATGTTCAGCAATTTTTTTACCTTCTTCCCTATTATATTTAAATGCTTTCGAAATTACTTCCAAATCACCCGTTAAATTTTTTCCTTCGTAATAGCTTTCCGGAATTTCAATGATATCACCTTTTTTTGCAGTTAGTTTTTGTTGTAAAAAAGTTGGCAGATCTACTTTTCCAACAAAACAGATACCCTGAGAATCTTTACGTGTTGCTGTTGCTAACTCTTTTTGTTCCGCTATTTCCCTGACTTCAGATTTTAAAAGTTCACCTATTGGAAATAAAGCTTTTGATATCTGCTCCTGGTTTAACTGGCACAAAAAATAACTTTGATCCTTATTGGGGTCTTTACCGGCTAGCAAACGGTAAATCTTCTTTCCATCAATAGTGACCGTTTCTTTTCTGCAGTAATGACCGGTTGCAACATAATCTGCTCCAAGCTTTAAACATTCATCAATAAATATATCAAATTTGATTTCACGATTGCATAAAACATCCGGATTTGGGGTCCTTCCTTTTTCATATTCCGAGAACATATAATCTACAACCCTTTTTCTGTATTGATCACTTAAATCAACAGTATGCAAAGAAATATCCAGTTTCTTAGAAACCATTTCAGCAAAAAGTAAATCATCTTCCCACGTGCAATTACTGGTTAAAGTAACCGAAGCATTATCCCAGTTTTTCATAAATAGGCCAACAACCTCGTATCCTTGTTGTTTTAAAAGATATGCAGCAACACTTGAATCAACACCCCCTGACATGCCTATTACTACCTTTTTCATCTATCTGATCCTCTCATAAATATTGGCTGCAAAGTTATTTATTTTTAAACAAAGTGTACAAGTATTTTATCTAAATGATTCTCTTCAAACTCCCGGTTTCTGTCAAGCAAACTTTGGAAGTATAGACAAACAAATTAATTTTCGTTTTTTTAACTGTTGATAACATTATTATTCAATCGATCTAAAAATCACTAATTTTATAAAACCGATTAAGTTAAAAAATGTCTCAACTAACAATATATAAAGCATCAGCCGGATCAGGAAAGACTTTCCGGCTAACACAGGAATTTTTACATTTAATATTCAAATATCCGGAAAACTACCGCCGAATCCTAGCTGTAACCTTTACTAATAAGGCAACGGCTGAGATGAAAAACCGAATTTTAAGTGAACTAAACAAGCTTTCAAAGGGGACTGAATCGGATTATTTAGAAAGACTAAAAAAAGAATTTGATTTATCGAATAAAGAAATCCAGGTAAAAGCCGGTAGAATTTTAAGCTCGTTATTACACGATTTTTCTAAATTCTCCGTAAGTACGATTGATAAATTCTTCCAAAAAATAATCAGGTCCTTTACTCGTGAAATTGGTATTCAACCTGGTTATTCTATTGAATTAAAACAAGATGAAGTCCTGTTAAAAGTTATTGATGAATTATTACTGGATTTAGATGAAAACAAAGAATTAAAAGAATGGCTTTCAACAATAGCATCTGAAAAAATAGAACAGGGAAACAAGTGGGACTTTAAAGAAGACATTCAGAAACTTGCACGCGAAATATTTAAAGAAGAATTTAAAGCCTTTGATAAGCAGCTAATTAAAAAGTTAAGTGACAAAGATTTTCTAAAAAAGTATATCCAGGAATTACAGCAGATTAAATCAAAATTTGAAAATAAATTAAACGATATCGCTTCCGGAGCTTTAGAAATAATAAAAACCAATGGGCTTGAAGTTATTGATTTTAAATGGGGAAAATCCAGTGTACCCAATTACTTCAATAAAATCATAGCTAACAGGGATTATGAACCAACATCACGAACCATAAAAGGAACAGAAAGCCATTCCGAATGGATTAATCAAAAATCTGATAAAAAGGATTTAATTAAGAATGTTCTTAATCAAGGTTTGTTCGAAATGCTGATTCAAGCTCTGGAGTATTTTGATAAGAATAAAATATCATACTATTCTTCAATTGAGATCTTAAAATTTATTCATACGCTTGGAATACTAACTGATATTTCAGCTAAACTCAGGAAATTTACAGAAGACCAAAATATTTTTCTGATATCTGATGCCGCGCAGTTAATCCGGATTATTATTGATAATAATGAGTCACCGTTTATTTACGAAAAAACAGGTAATATCTATAAACATTTCATGATAGATGAATTCCAGGACACTTCAAAAATTCAGTGGCATAACTTTAAACCATTAATTGGCAATAGCCTTTCTCAGGGAAGTAAAAACCTGGTAGTTGGTGATGTTAAACAATCAATCTACAGGTGGCGAAACAGTGATTGGGAAATTCTTTCGGATCAAATACAAAACGAATTTGCTCAGTACAATCCAAAAGCTGAAGCCTTAAAAATTAATTGGAGGAGTAAAAAAAACATCATACATTTTAATAATGCTGTTTTCTCATATTCCTCCCAAATTCTTCAACAACAATTTAATACAGAGTATAGTGATAACACTAATAATCCATACGAATTAAAAATAACAGATGCTTACAAAGATGTACTTCAAACTGTTTCTGGTAATGAAAAAGAAGGTGGATATATCAACCACACATTTTTAGATGAAAAGGAATATAGTTCGTGGAAAGATGAGGTTAAACTCAGGCTTCCGAAAATAATTGAAGAATTACAGAACAAAGATTATCTGCTAAATGATATAGCCATACTGGTTCGGACAGCCAAAGAAGGTCAGGAAATTGCCAATACATTGATTGATTATAAAAATCAAAATAACTCAAATTATAAATTCGATTTTATCTCGAATGATTCTTTATTTTTACAAAATTCATCCTTGGTAAAGTTTATATTGGCAGTGTTAGAATACATTTTAAATCCTGAGGATGAAATAAATCTGTCCTTTATTGCATACGAATTTAATTGTTATTTGAAGAATGAAAATATATCCGGTTCGGAACTTCATAATAATTTAAAGAATAAAAAGGAAGACACCGATTGGCATCGAAAAATATTTCCACGGGAATTTATCGATTCTCTGGATCAAATCAAACAACTCCCGATCTACGAATTAATAGAAAGAATAGTTAAAGTTTTTAAGCTGAATGAAATTCAAAAGGAATTGCCTTATTTAAAAGCCTTTTTAGACATCATACTTGATTTCAGTAAAAAATCAGCCTCGGACATTCATACATTCGTTAACTGGTGGAACGAGGAGGGCTATAATAAAACATTAACCGTATCGGAAAACCAGGATGCAATCCGTATTTTGACTATACATAGTTCCAAAGGGTTGGAATTTAAAAACGTAATCATTCCATTCTGTAATTGGGAAATTGATCATAAACCAACACAAACCAATATCTTGTGGTGTAAAACAAATGAAGAACCATTCAATCAATTAGAGTTAATTCCTGTGAAATATTCTAAGAAACTTCAGAAAACCATATTTAATACTGATTATTTGAGCGAGAAATTTCATGCCTATGTTGATAACCTGAATTTATTATACGTTGCTTTTACCCGAGCAGAAAACAATTTATATTGTTTTTCTCCCATAAAAGAAAAGAAAAATGGTATATCCAAAGTAAATGAATTGCTTTATTTTACGTATCAGAATTACAAGAATTTTGTCAGTAAAAATGACCTTATCGGTTTTGAAGATAATTGGAACAATGAAACGAAAACCTTTGAATTAGGAAACCTCAAAAAAATAGCTAAACAAGTAAAAGATTTACCCGGTGAAATAGAAATTAACCGATTTGAATCTTTTGATATAAAAAATAAACTAAGGTTAAAATTACATGATAATTCTTTCTTCACAGGGCAGGAAAATGCTCCATTCGAGAAAATAAATCATGGAAAAATGATGCATGAGGTGTTCGAAAATGTTAAAACGGAAGATGACATTTCAGACGCCATTGATAAACTCATCTTCGAAGGAAAAATCTCTCCAAATGAAAGAACTGAACTAATAAAAAGAATAGAAGAAGCTTTTAGTAATGACCAAATAAAAAATTGGTTCAGTAAAGACTGGGAAGTAAAAACAGAAGCAGAAATTATTTTACCCAATGGAAAAACCGCTCGTCCCGACCGGGTAATTAGCAACAACGAAAAAACTATTGTAATTGATTATAAATTCGGAGAACAAGAAAAAGATAAACATCATAAACAAGTAACATCATATATGGAAATTTTAAGTAAAATAGAAGACAAGAAAATAGAAGGGTATCTTTGGTACGTAGATTTAGGCCATGTAGTTACCGTTTCTAATTCCTAGTTACTTACTAACCCGAAACCCGAAACCTGAAACCCGAAACCTGAACTCGCAACAATAAGAACTAGCCTGTAAATTAAATACAAAGAACCTAGAATGAAAAGATATGAGTAAATACGTGTGGGGACATAACAGAAGATTTAACGCATACAGCAATTATTTTAAAAAAACATTTGGTGAGCGGGTTCAAAAAGTAACTATAGATGCCGGGTTTACGTGCCCAAACCGCGATGGTTCAAAAGGAAATGGTGGTTGTACTTATTGTAATAATGATGCTTTTAATCCTTCATATTGCGTTCCGGATAAAACCATTACACAACAAATAAATGAAGGTATTCAATTCCACGAAAAACGTTATAGAAGAGCTAATAAATTTCTGGCATATTTTCAGGCATATTCAAACACCTATGCTCCATTAGAGAAACTAAAAACAATATACGATGAAGCGTTAAGTATTCCTGGAATTACAGGTTTGGTTATCGGAACACGTCCGGATTGTATCGATGATGAAAAACTGGAATATTTTCGGGAACTATCTAATAAATACTATGTTATACTCGAATATGGGATTGAATCTACCAATAATGAAACCTTAAAAAACATTAATCGTCAACATACATTTGAAGAAGCGGTAGAAGCCCTGGAGAAAACAAAACAATACGGAATAAAAACAGGCGCACATTTTATTTTCGGGCTACCCGGCGAATCCAAAAAATATATTTTAAATGAAGCAAAAACCATATCCTCTCTCCCACTCGATACGGTAAAGTTTCATCAATTACAAATCATAAAGGAAACAGCCATGGAAAAAGAATACAAAGAACACCCCGGGAAATTTACATTTTTTGAACTTCCTGAGTATATCGATTTTTTCATTCAGTTCATTGAAAGATTAAATCCTAAATTTGTTGTTGAACGTTTTGCAGGAGAAGTACCTCCAAGGTTTTTGGCAGGACCCGGTTGGGGATTAATACGAAATGATCAGATATTAAATAAATTTGAAAAAAGACTCGAAGAATTAGATACTTACCAAGGGAGATTGTTTGAAAAACCTGACAGCAATAGTACCAATAATCTGAAACCTGAAACCTGAAACCTGAAACCCGAAATCTGAAACCTGAAACCCGAAATCTGAAACCTGAAACCCAAAATCTGAAACCTGAAACCCAAAATCTGAAACTGAGAACTATGAACTATGAACTATGAACTTTAAACCATGAGCACTTTCCTTCAACATACAGCAACAGACCTCTATTCTAGGTACGAAGATAAAATCTCCCAACTCTGTATTGTGTTTCCCAACCGCAGAGCAAGTTTATATTTCAAAAAATACTTGTCAGAATTAACCGATAAACCTATATGGTCACCTAATACAACCACCATCAATGAATTGATGCAGGAAATTTCAGGTTTAACTATTGCCGACAATATCAAGCTGCTTTTCGAACTATATACCATTTATAAACAAGTAAAAAAATCGGAAGAAAGTTTCGACGATTTCTACTTTTGGGGCGAAATGATGCTTAATGACTTCGATGATATCGATAAATACCTTGTTAATCCTGAAGATTTATTTAAAAACCTGAAATCCTTAAAAGCTATTCAGGATCAGTTTACATATTTATCAGATGAACAAGTTGAAGCCATAAAGCAATTTTGGCAAAGCTTTGAACCAGAGAAATATTCTGAGCAACAAGAAGATTTTATAAGTATATGGAATATTTTACTTACTATTTACCAGAATTTTAATACCTGGTTAAAAGAACTTGGAATTGCTTACGAAGGAATGATATACCGCTTTGTAGCTGATAAAATTGCAGGAACAGAAAAAATAGTAATGCCCCATAAAAAATACGTTTTTGCAGGTTTCAATGCATTAAATACTTGTGAAAAAAGACTTTT
>JANQHR010000162.1 GCA_028282585.1 Bacteroidales bacterium
CATAAGAGTGTCAAGAAGAATTGAAGAGGAAGGTTTAGATGTCTATGAACACGGAGAAAGTGCCTACAATTAATAATTTCTTCAGCCTTTAAGTCTGTAGCTTTCTCTGGAGGCCTGTCTATCGACAGGCCTTTCTTTTTCATTGTCAAGTATGAGTACCCTAAATATCACCACTTAACAATTTCAAATATAAACTTTTCACACTCTTGCTAAGAACAGGATTACCAACCAATAATATTTTATTTTTATCATCAAGTAAGAAAGAATGTAAAAGCTTATTTACAGAAAGACTGTTCCTAAAAAAAAACTCTTTATCCTTATCACACATCACAATAATCTTATCTTTTGAAAAGAAATCATAATTCTTTTTCAGAAATTCAAAATCCGATGAAAATACATAAAACACATAATCAACATCAAACTCCTCTGATATTTCCGTTTCCTGAATAAGCTTTTCCCAAAGTTTCAATTCTTCAACACAAGAATAGCAATCACCATTGATATAAGAAACTATTTTGAATTTTTCCTTTAATTTGGCAGTAGGCAATAATGGCAAAACCATTTCTTTACCAATCTTTGAATTCAACTCCTCTTCTGTCAGATCATAACTTTTGTTCCTTTTTGAGCAAGACAGAACAGCTACCATAACAAGCAAACATATTAACTTATTCATTATCTTTAACTAAACTGAATTGTCTTACATCTATACTACCATCACAAAATCTAGCAATACCAAATGTCAATCTCCCTTTTCCCTTATTAACTATATCTTTCTCAACAACATATTCATATAGTTTCTTCCCATTAAACACTTCTTCTGGAAATATAACTTGAAGTGTATCTCCAGAAACATCTATTTTTATATTTAGAATATATTTATCATTCAATATAGCTTTAGAAATTAACCTTCCTCTCACTTCTAAGTTTTTAATTTCATTATCCATGTAATCCCTAATTGAATCCTGTCTAAAACTTAAAAGATCAATAAAAATTATCATTATCCACAAGACTTTCATAACTCAATTAATTTCTTTAAACTTTATAAATGAAACTATAGGGTTGTTTCCTTTTTGAAGATCCATCAATTTAGGATATTTTTTAAGAACTTCCTCATTAACATTACTCAATTCCAATGGATTTACTATACCTACAAAATAATCACCATCAGGTATAATTGGCAATCCATTATAACCACATCCATTTATCATGTAATCCTTTAAAAAAATCCCTTTTTTTGTAGATTTATCATACAAATAAGCATATTTCTTATGTTTATGCGTGAAATACACAAATAAATGACTATTAGATTCAATTGTATTTAAATAATTAATAGCATCAAGCTTATTCAAATCCTTCATAAAACGAAATACATCTAATTTTTCATCTAAAAGAAAATCCTCGTCAAGCCATTTATCACCAAAATCAAGTTTATATTTTGGAATTAATTTCAAACCTTCTATATGAAAAATAGTATCTTTATACACTGGTTGAAATGAAATTCGAGTTCCCATATAAGAAAAAGGTGATATTGGACTCATAACAAGAGATGGGGAATTCCTAGTATAGGGTATCTTTTTATCAATCACATCAAATCCACTATCGACATATATCAACTGATAATTCAACCCCTTCTTTGCTTTAGTTAACTGGTTGTTAAAAACCATCTTACTTCCTTCTAAGAAACAAAAGCTATGAACATTTGACCCAAATTTCGGTTTATAATCCTTAAGAAATTCATCGTCTTGATAAACAAGAATCTTTCCTGTCATTCCATCAAGTATGTATATATGATTTTTCTGAGGGTGTACATCAAAATCCGAAATTAAAAGATATTCGCCAAATCCTTTTCCTTTATGGGAGACTTTACCCAAAAAATCACCTGACAAATTAAATATCAATATTTTACCTTCTTTACGATCTAATATATAAATCTTATCTTCATATTTTTTTATTTTATCAACATGAGTTATTAAACAGTTCTTATTCGTTTCTAAAGGTATTAGCATTAAATCTCGGATAATCGAATCAGAAATTACTTCATGCATTTGTTTAAGTTTAATATCAATGATCTCTATATCACTATTTTCGGTTTTCTCTGCACAAGAGATACATCCAAACATAATAGATATAAGCAAGTAAATAAGCTTCATAATAATCATTTTAACAAATTTATTTCATAAAAAAACAAGGGCAATAGCCCTTGTTAGAGTTAGATTGGGCAATACTGAGTTCCTCCTGGCGTACAAGTCCAATGACAGCTTGTGTGGAAATATATAGACCACATTGCCGGTGCAATATGCCCACTCGGTGTACATTCGGCATCTGCAATGGCAGCCATATTTAGATTTACCAGATTAGTTATTTCACTATTAGTTTTTGAATTTACGTTAATATTTATTGAAGCAATAGCAACTACTGCAACTATGAAAAATGATTTTATAATATTTTTTTTCATTTTATAACTTTTAATTTATCAATTGTTTTAAACTTAATGCATTTATATATTTTTGCTCCCGAAAGGGGAGCTACCAAAATTGAAGTATAAATGCCTTTAATACTCTATTTTTGAGTTGTTCTCCTTTCATTTCGATTATGAGGTATCTCTTTGGACGTAATAACTTGATGCAAATCTGACACTGAACTTATTCAATTTAAAATATATTGAGTATAAATATAATAAACAATATCAATATATCAGATAAATCATCATTAAATACACATTAAGGAATTTTATACACATTAAACATACCGTCATATTCTATAATAAAAGCATAATAATGGAGCAATCAAACAGTGTTTTTCGCTACCGAAGGTGGTTTATTCTACGGTGGCGGGGCATCATTATTGCTTGCTCAGGTAATTGGGGTAGTTGCTGTATTTGCCTGGGCATTTGGAACAGGATGGATTCTGTTTAAAATATTAAAAGCTACAATTGGCATAAGAGTGTCA
>JANQHR010000014.1 GCA_028282585.1 Bacteroidales bacterium
GCATTAGGGTTTGCTGATTGCGATCTGCACATATAAATTTTGCCATGCCTCAAAGATAATAATTTCGTGTTTTTATAAAGTCCGACAGGCTCCTAGGAAGGTTTGAATTGGATTTTATTGAATTTCAAGAAGGTAAATGTCAAACAACAAAAAATATAGTTTTAACACACCAAAAATTGAAAAAGAATTTCTTCAATGATTATAGAAAAGCATACTTAGTTTTAGCGGCATGTTATCTGTACCTTGGAATGAAAGAAAAAACTTACGACTATCTGCACCAAGACTTTTTTATTAAGCGAGAAATGAGACCTCGACTAAAAGGATTTCACCTACATCTTTTGGCACTATATGAGTCGTATTTCAACAATAATAATGACTTGGCAAAAGAATATCTAACATCTCAAAAAGAAGTATTTGCATCATTAGGAGAAAGCTACCATAAAGTCATTGACAATAACTTAAAGGCTATCAGTAAATCTACACTTGACATGCCGGTTACTTTTTTTCAAGAAGATTCCAATACACAGGATGCGTTAATTATAGACCCTAGACTTTGGTAGTTTTTGATAGTAAGTTATAGTATTCTTTCAAAAGTTCATTAAAATGCACTTGCCTTTTATTTAATATTTCATGCTTATTTGTCAACACGTGTTCATACCAATTTTCTGTTTCCAAGACGCATTTCTCTATGGTAAAGAGTTTTGATTTTACATAAGCAGCTTTTGACATTTGGTCGTACAAATCTTTGTTTTTTAATAGTTCAAAAATTCTATTAATAGCTTCTAAGTTAGATTCTACTAAAAAGCCTTCTACACCATCCTCAATGAATTCTTCAAAAACTCCATTTTTTATTAATACTACAGGTTTAGCTAATCTCAAAGCCTCAATCATTGAAATACTCATTGCTTCCAAACAGCTCATCGAAATATAAATTCCACAACTTGATATTTCCGACATCGTATCATCATGACATAAATATTCTGTATATGTGCAATCTTTTTGGGCAGTAACAGACAGTACATTAACACATGAGCTATTCCAAAACTCCTTCCCGTTTCCAATAATCTTAAGCTTTGCGTTGGGAATTTCTTTTTTAACCTGATTATAAATTTGGCATATTTTATCAGTGCCTTTTCTTTTACTTACAGTACCATGGCAAAAAAGAATTTCTCTATTTGTCTTTTGCCCTGTGTTTTTAATATCTTTTATTCCATTATAAACAACACCATATATCTTATTTTTAGGTATTCCATGAAATTGAGCCTGCTTTTCTAAAATAAAATTTGAAACACCTGAAAAACTATCCGCTAAATGAAGCTCTAAAGACCGCCTGAAACAATCAAAATCATTTTTATCGTATGGGGTTAATGTTGTTCCTTTATACAAGTTTATTAACCCGTGCGAAACATGTTGTCTTATCAATAAAGGCGTATCATGAGGTATATCAAAAATTAGAGGAGCATAGTCACATGTCTCAATTATATCAATATTCTTCTCTTTTACGATTTTGTTTAGAAAACTGGTGATATTGACAGTTTCTTGTACTCTATCTTTAGAGTAAAGCTTATATACATCAATTCCATTATCTGAAAAATGCCCTGTATGTTTAGGCTTAAGAGTTCTCGCCAATACTGTAACATTATGTCCTTTCGATTGTAATCCATGAGCAATATCGTACATCACAACTCCTGCCCCTCCTGCGAAATCATTTTTGTATGTGTCTCCAACAAGACTTAAAGGATATTCAATTAGTACAAAACAAATATTCATTATAATTATATTAAACTATTTTGGTGTTAGTAATGTATGGTTGAAGGTGTTTGCGCAATTTTTCAGCTGAATTGTATTCAAAAAACTCTTTCATCGTGATTAATTTTAAGACAAGACTAACAGAGTATTCAAGTAGCTCCTTTTTCATCTTATCATCAGCACTAAATTCAAATATCTGCCTAACTATTAGATTATAAAATCTTTCTCCAAATTTGTAGTAGTTGTATTTATATTCATTGAATAAGCTATTCTGGTTTAGGAACTCTTTCAGTTGAAAAAACACATGATAGAAACTATCAATATGATATTTTGTAATGGATATAATTATTGAGTTATCTCTCCGGTAGTAATGATGAAAATATTTGGGAACACAAACAACTTTATCCGCAAGCAATAAGGCTTTAAAAGAAAAGTATAAATCTTCGTAATATACTTTTTCTGCAAAAGTTATCTCATTCTTGTCTAAGAATGATTTTCTAACCATCTTATTATTGGCAGGTGGGGTTATTGTAATACCATAATTATATTGAAAAGTCATAATTTTAAATGCAGTTTCAGCATCTAAAACAATTTCCTTTTCGAAATTGGATTTTGTGACTGATTCTTCGCCATGCGGAAACTCTTTTAAAGTACCGCAAATAGCTATATCAGATTTTGTATTTTCTAAAGCAGAAGCCATGCTTTCATAAAGAAATAAGTCAACCCAATCATCACTATCACAAAAAGTAATATACTTTCCAGATGCTTTTCTTATTCCTAAATTACGAACTGCTCCTAATCCTATATTTTCATGAAGTTTTTGATATTTAACTTTGGTGTTATTACTGTACTTCTGCATTACAGCATCTGTATCACCTTCTGAACAATCATTAATAACTATAATCTCAATGTCTGATAATGATTGATTTACCATTGAATCTAAACATTTCTCTAAATATTCTTCTGTATTAAATACAGGTATTATTACTGATACTAAAGGTTGCATAATAAATAGTTATCCTGCATTCAGAATTTTTCTCTCATGGATATTTAGATATTAGTTTTAAGTGGAATATTGATTCCCCATGCTTCTTCAAATTAAACTATATTGGAGAGGATATTAAATAAAGCATTGTTAGCGGAATGATATTAATGTTGATCCTCCTATGACCTAAAAATTGAATACTTCACTATTATTATTTATGTAAATTTCGCTATCTTTAAACAAAGAACAGTGAATTCGATAACGCCCATATGTGCAAATTACCTCTATCTTAATCAAATTATGATGATAATTGTTAGACGAACTTTATAGCAAATAAAATGAAAAATAACCAACGTGTAGGACTAAGCCTTTCTGGTGGCGGCTTTCGTGCAACAATATACCACCTAGGAACATTAAAGAAATTAATGGAGATGAGAATTCTTGATAAAATCGATATAATTTCTACTAACTCAGGTGGTTCAATTACTGGTGCATCATATGGTTTATATGGTCATAATTTTGAACAGTTTGAAAAAGTATTAAAGGAAGGTGTGAAATCCAGTGTGGTTGGTGCAGTAATTAAATCTAGAAGAATTCTTATACCACTTTGCCTAAGTTTCTTATGGTTTACTGTGATAACTTATTTGTTGTTCACAAATATCGCATGGTTAAGTTTGATTCTTTTTGTTAGCTATATAGCTATTTTTCTATTTTTCCAATATGAAATATTTCCAATTAGTGATCTAAACGAGAAAATTTATAATAAGTATTTCTTTAAAAATTCCACACTATCTGATTTCTCCGACAATGTTGAATTAGCCATAAATACTACAAATCTAGAAACGGGCACTTTATTTACTTTTTCGGAACGAAAGATGGAAGATTCATCGTACAAATACATTAAAGACGGAGGAGATCCAGTATTATTTGAGTCTAAGAAGTTTCCTGTTGCAAGAGCGGTTGCTGCTTCAACATGCGTACCCTTTATCTTCAGTCCTGTAAAAATCCATCCTTCTTATTATAAAAACAAAGGTGATATCAAAAGAGTATATCCAAGATTGGTTGATGGTGGTGTATATGATAACCAGGGTGTACATAAAATAACATGGGAAAAAAGTTCTTACAATTGTCAGACAGTAATTGTTAGTGATGCTGGTAATATGATGCCTTTCAAACACAGATATACAAATGTTCTTTCACTTTTGATAAGAACCAGCGATGTTTTCATGGATAGAATTAAGAACTTTCAAATGATTCAGAATATTTATAATAATGTCAGACTAGGTAAACGTGAAATAGCTTACCAATCACTTGGCTGGAATATAGAAGGCTGTATTCCAGGATTTATTAATGCGATCAAACAAGAACAGATTCTTAAATCAACATTGAAGGCTCACAATATTTCACAATCTGACATCGATGATGGTGATTGGGATAAAATTGATGCGTATCTCAGGAAAGAAATTGGTTATGAAGATATTATTGCAAAAGCCAATACACCAGAACAGTTGGAAATTGCTCGACAAGTAAAAACCAGTTTAGTTCCACTTAATGATGTTCAAATTGATGCACTTATCAATCACGCTGCGCTTATCACCGAAATTCAAGTAAAACTATATTGCCCTTCATTAATCTGATTATGGAATTTAAACATATACATACTCGATTTAGAGCTTATCAGCTAGGTTCGAAAGGCTCTTCGTTTTCGTATTGGGATTCAAATACAAATTCTTTTTGGCTGTGCGAAGCAAGATATAATGATGATAACATCACTTCTATCCAAGATGAACTTCGTCAGTGTAATAAAACTAAAATAGATAATTTGTATATCTCAAGCTGGGATACAGATCATTGCCAGTCTTCAGAGTTGAGCAATATTTTGAAAATTCACAAACCAACTAAGATTTATTATCCAAGGCATTATCCAGATCCAGAAAAACAAAACCAGATTGATTCAAAGAAGCTTATTGACACATACATTGGACCTCCAATCCCATTCAAATCAGATTGCACTAATCTAGCATCAAAAGAAGCGATAGATTGGCAATACACCGATGTATTTTATCTTCAAAAGTTAACAGGAAAAGTAAATGATGACTCATTTATATTCCTTTTTCGTTCAGGAAATTTTTCCGTTTTAAGTTTAGGAGACTTGGAATCAGAAATCTTGTCAAAAGAAATCTCAAACATTAAAGTATTTAAGGAAACAGATATCCTGATATTACCACATCATGGTAGCAGCAGGGATTTTACAACAGTTGAACTTCTTCAAACGATAAATCCAAAGGTATGTATTGCACTAGTTGATAGGGAGAACCAATATGGACATCCTGATGCAACAGTCTATCAGAGAGTTTATGAGAATAGTTGGTATTACTCTACAAAAGATGGGGATGTTATAATAGAGTCAAATGGAGCAGAACATGCTTTTTTTACGGTTTACAATTATATTTCTAATGGAAAGCAATTAAAGACGGTGAAAAATTTCAGTGGAAAACGAATTGATGCATATCGAAATCAGTTTGGTAGATTTTTCGGATTCTTTTAATATGATCTATTAAACTATTCCAAGCATATAAAATGGGTCTAAATTTACAAACACATGAAAATTAAATTTATAAAGGCAAACAACGGAGACTCAATATTATTATCATTTAAAGATGAAGATAATATTAATCGAAATATCTTAATTGATGGAGGTACTTCAAAAACATATTACGGCTCTGGAAAAACAGGAGAATTATTTCAAGTTATTGAGGATATTAAAGAAAAATCTGAAAAGGTTGACTTACTCATTTTAACTCATATTGACAGTGATCATATTGGTGGATTAAAGAAATGGTTTGAAATGGATAAAAATGCTTTTGATATTATTCAGAAAGTTTGGTTCAATTCAGGAAGATCAATAGCTAATTACTTCAAGGAGGATGAAAACAAAGAATTAGTTGATGAACTTAACATTTTTGAGTCACCTCAGACAAGTGTGTCACAAGCAATAGTTTTTGAAGATTATATTGAGAGGTTTAACGTCTGGGATAAGAGTGTGATTAAAGAAGGAATAAGGGTAAGTCAATCAGGCGTAAAAATTGAACTTTTAACCCCCAATGATGACACTTTATATAGATTACTAAAAGAATATAAAAAGCCAAAACATAATTACCAAACTTCTGGATCAAAGAATGATTGGGAAATACCATTGGAAACATTTATAAAAGAAGAAGAGTTGCCCGAATTTAAATTTTTACAAGACAATAGCGTCTCAAATGGAAGCTCAATTGGTTTTATCCTAACATTTAATGGGAAAAAATATCTGTTTTTAGGTGATGCTCACCCTTTTTTGATAATTGATTCTTTAAAAAGACTTAGTTATACTAAAACAAATCCACTGGTTGTTGAATTTGTCAAGGTTTCTCATCATGGAAGTAGCAGAAATACTAATAAAGAACTGTTAGAACTAATAGAAACCAATAATTATATCATTAGTACAAATAGTGACGTACATAATTTGCCAGACAAAAGAACTTTGGCAAGAATTATCAAACATAACCGAAATGCCATATTTCATTTTAACTATGACCATGTTAAGGAGAGTATATTCTTGGATGAAGATCTGGAAAAGTATAAGTACTTTAATTTTAAGAGCATTGCTGAATGGAAATAAACGATTTAAAGCGCTATAGTGTGATTGTTGGCGATGGAAGTGGAGTTTTATTCCAACCAATGAATAAGAAGGATTATACTTATATACTTACAGCGAAACATAACTTATATGGGAAAAGATCCAACACAGACGATACTAGAAAAGTAGAGAAGTTTCAGTTGGAAGAAGTTGAAATATTTATACACAACCATAAAGAAAAAGAACCATTGGAATTGCAAATTAATATTGGTGAAAGCTATTTCCCACATGAAACGGTTGATTTAGCAATCCTTAAAATTGATTATTTAGAAGGTTTTCAAGATATTTTTATAGATAATGAATGTGAAAACTTGAAAGAAGCGAGCGTTTGTGGTTTTCCTGGCTATAAAAGAGAGGAAAAAGCATTTCCAGAGCAATACACCTCTTATAAGATAGATGGATTTATAAGTGAGAATATATTTTCATGTTTAGCACAATTAACTAATAGTACCACAGGTCAAGATGAAATAAGTGGATTATCCGGTGGTGGAGTATTGAAGATTAATAAGGATCATCTTTTATTAGTAGGTATTCAAAGTGAAATTTCTTCACGCAAAGAAAATGGTCAAATAGAATTTGTGCCAGTTAAATATTTTGATGAAATAATTGAAAATCCAAGGTATTCAGATAAGTTAGATCGGTTACTCCCTCCTTATATGGGAGGATTTGAGTATATAAAAACTGATGTTTTTAACATTAATGCTGGTGCAGATGATGATAACATAGCTTTTACTCGCCAGTTTCTTAAGAATAAAGCTAATGAAATTATAGAAAGTGATATTACGCCCAATTATATAAAGGAATATTTTAAAGAGCGATTATTGCTCAATGAAAACAATAAAAGGATACTGAATAATAAGGTTATCTATATTACTTGGCTAGAGTTCTTAACTATTATAAACATTGTAAAAGCAAAAAAACATGGTAAAGATGATTTAGAGGAGATATTTAATTTTATTCGGCTTTTATATAAAGATACGGATAAAGACTGGCTAGCATCAGATTTTTTAGAGGAATGTTTGTGTTTCAATTATGATAATCTAAAAACGGGTGGCACCGTTTTGATAAAAACAAATGTGAATCCGAGATTACCGAAAAAAAATCATTATAAAATAGATAGAAAAAGCCTTGTGCCACGAATTGATAGATTAAAAAATCAATATGAGAAGGGAGAAATTGGAAATGTCTTCATTGATGATGCTTCAGGTCAAACAAAAGAATTTGTATTTGATCAATTCAACTTTATGCATTTCGAATTTTTAAAAGAATACTTACTTGTGTGGGAAAGTGATGAGTTTAAGGAATTCAAAAGAAGTAATAAAGATGAATTACTGTTAAAACTAAAAGACGTTTATGGAAAATTATTTAACCTATAGTAAAGAAGTTATAGAAACATTATCTGATAATTTTGAAGAGTTTGAATTTCATTTTTATGTTCAAGATATTGGTGTTATAATAAGTGTCTTCTTAATACAAGGATTAGAGATGCATTTTCAAGATAATGAAGCGTGGCGGAAAATCTCAGAGGAAATTGCTTTAGGCTATCAAAGTAAGATTAAGTCAGCTGAAGATAAATGGAATGTATATGTTATATATGTATTCACTGATAAGGCACAAAAAAGTTTAAAGTCAAAAATTGAGAATGATAAGTTTTCAAGCCGCAAAATAGTTGTAGATAATTTGCATACGGGTATTTCTGATAAAATGGCTAATAAAATAATCTCAGAGAAAATAACGAATTCAGATTTAACTATCAAAGTAGAAGAAGCCGCTTTAAAAGTAGAAGAGAGTTATGTATCTAGTAATACAAAAATTTGGGATAATATACCCACTCATAAATTGATTTCAGGCGATGTGAAATTACAAGAAACAATAATAGAACAGTTAAAATCTTGTCAAAATGAAAATTAGAAAGGTAGAAATAGAGGCATTTAGAGCTTTTGATCAATTAACTGATTCAACTTTTGATTTTACTTTACCAGACAAATCAATAGCAAACTTTGTTTCTATTTATGCCCCCAATGGATATGGTAAAACCTCATTTTATGATGCTGTAGAGTGGGGAGTAACAGGACAAATTGCACGTTTTAGAAAAAATGCTCCAGAAAACAAGAAGGTAAGTAGAGAAAATCGTAAGCATAATAAAAATCAGTTTCTACTTCAACATAATGGTCAAAGTAAGCTCGGATTTGTTAAAGTAATACCCGATAGTTCAAAAATTACATTTAGGAAAAAGAATATCACTACTCGTAAAGTATATGACTTTTCTAATGAAGGTGATAATCTATATTTTAAGAATGTGATTCTATCACAAGAGTTGATCGACAGTTTTATTAAGATGGATAAAGCTGAAGACCGGTATAAAGAATTTATGAAAAATATACCCTCTTTAAATAAATACAATATAGGGTTACAAAATATCATTAGACTAAGTGAAAAGATAGAGGAAGAACTTACAGGGCTGAAAGCCAATCGTAAAGAACTAGAACAAAAAAGGTTAGATTTTGATTTTGAAGGTGACAACAAAATACTTGAGGAGATTAATAAGTCAATTGCCTTTCTTAAAGAGAATAAAGAAGAGCTAAAGATAATTGAAAAACAATATTTTACTGAGAACGAACTTGCTGTTTTAACTCAGAAAGTGAAAGCTAGAATTTCAGGAATCAATACTGATATGATCAACTTAAATTCTAAGATTGAGGCTGTCGAAAAAGCTTTTAATGGTTCTGATGGGAATGAAAATGAAATCGGTGTAGTTAGTTATTATAGTTTTAGAGAAAAAATAGATGCACTGAGAAATGAAAAATTATCTTTTGAAAATTATCTGAAATTAATAAAAGATAAGACAACATTTGAAAAGTCAATACTTGAATTAACAAAGAATTTGGATCGAATCATTAAATCAAATACAGAGATATTAAAAATTAAGAACCAATATAATTCCTTCGAAAAATTAAAAGAACAAATAGAACTATTAAAGAAAGAAAAGGAAGAAGCAAATCAGACTTTGCACGTAGCTGATAAAGAAAAAAGGGATTTAAGTCGTTTACAAGACGATGTGACAATTGAGTTAGAAAAACTAAATGCAGAACTGGTTGCTTATAAGACAATAAGTGCTAGAATACCTTCAGTTACCTTAAGAATAAATGAAATTGATAAACTGAAGGAAGAAACATCAAAAGAAATCAAAAAAATTATTTCTGATTTAAGCTTAAATAAAGAGAAGCTTTTTCCTGTTGATGAATCCATTAAAGAGATTACTTTCTATTCAGGCAAACTCAAAGAAGAGGATTTTGAGGCTTTAAAAGAATGTTCTTATTTGAAAGGGCAAGATGACAACTTGTCTAAGGTTTTAGGTCTAATTGCTACTAATAAAGAATTAAAAAGTAAATTAAAAAAGACGATATCCAAAATCAATATTCAAAAGAACCTAAATTCTGAATTAGAAAGTTTGATTTCAAAGGGTCTTGAAATTATAGGTTCTAATGGGAATAATATATGTCCTCTATGTTCAGCAAGTTATGATAGTTACAAAGATCTTTCAGACAGCATTACAAACAATCCATTATTAGAGGATGTTTTGAAAGAAAGTTTAAAGGAAAAAACTTTGATAGAGAAGGAATTAAATGATCACCAAACTAATATTTCTGAAATCACTCAATTTTTTGAGAATGAGTTAAACAGCAAGCTTCAACTTGAGATTAAGAATAAACATAACCTAATTGGTAAAATTGAAAAGAATAACTTGCTAATTGAAGGTCTGAATAACAAATTGTCTAAACTAAATAATGAAAATCAGAGTTTAATAACATTTTTAGGGAATCTATCGTTAGACGAATTTCAGAAACAAAATGATGCAAATATTCAATTGATTAGTGGAAAAATAAATGAACTCAAGAAAAAAAACGAAGTTGCAGTGGAAGGTATTAAAACAAAGAATTCCATTCTAGAGAAATCTTTAAAACTTCTTGAAGGTTTAGATAATGATATCAAGTCCATTGAAACTTCAGAATTATATAAATTAGTTACAGTCTATTTCAATCAGGTTTTAAAAACTAATACTATAGGATTAAATGTTTTGGACTCAAAAATTGATGAAATTGAAAAAGAAGAAGTACTTATTAAAGAACAAATTGTAGATGAAAGGAACAAACTTGAAGCGTCACAAACCCTATTAAAGGATAATAATCTGACTTTTGACCAGTTGGAAGCAAAAATCAAATTAATATATGAAAATATTGATCAAATTTCTAAGTCAATAAAGAATTTTGAGGTGTATATAGAGGGTACTTATAAAATTGATCTTTCCCATATGTTTTTTGAAGAAGCCTCAAAATCATTTGAACAGAAGAAAAAGAACATTAGGGATAAATTAGACATTTATAGTGAGATATTGAAACATTACCAAATTGTTGAAAAATTAAAAGACGATTCATACAAATTTCTGGTTTCAGAAAATACAAAGGCTAATATTGATAAGTTAAAAAAGAAAGCAGGTTCGTTAGTTGGTATTAAGAAGAAACTTGCAGCAGAAAAAGATAGTCTGGAAAATTTTCTAAAAAAGGCAGTTGATAATTTTTTCTATACGGATATAATAAACAGTATCTATTCTAAAATTGATCCACACCCTGATTATGACAGAATTGAATTTGATTGTGATTTTAAAGAAAAAAATCCTAGACTGCAGATTTATACTATTGACAAAGATGGTAAGAAGTCAACTCCTGCATTATACTTTAGCTCTGCCCAAATTAATATTTTAAGTTTAAGTGTATTTTTAGCAAGAGCACTAAAGACAGTAAATCCAAAAACAAATGAAACTGTCAAATGTATTTTTGTCGATGACCCAATACAGTCAATGGATAGTATTAATATTCTATCTTTTATTGATTTATTTAGAAGTCTTACTGTTAATTTGGATAGACAAATAATTGTTTCTACACATGAGGAAAACTTTCACTTATTATTACAGAAAAAGATTCCCAAAAAACTTTTTAAATCGAAGTTTATTCAATTTGAAACATTTGGAAAAGTAAGGCAAGAGGAGTAGGCTTTTTGTCACATTACTGCGAATTAAATTAATTATCTATATAAAACTTAGTCAAGAGAGAATAATGTAAGCTTCACTGAATGTTGATCATTTTTCTTTTAGAAATTAATAATTACATAATAAGTGAACTATATGTATACCTTTAATGGACATTATTAAAATAAGTGCGTAAGTAGGGTCTGCTGATTTTTTCGTTGAACTGCCTTATGTTTCTGATTATTAACATTTAAAAATGACAACTAATCTGTTTCCATCTATGCAAACTGCAAAGGTTTTACTAAATTGTGTTCAAAACACATGCAGTTATGGTCAACTACACACCGCAAAACCAGTTAA
>JANQHR010000018.1 GCA_028282585.1 Bacteroidales bacterium
CAAACATTGCAGGTTTCTTAAAAGTAGCTAATGCAATGCTAGATCAAGGAGTTATTTAATTCATTATATAACTTGTAGTTTTTTAGTTTGTAATTTATGGTAAAGGGAGCGAAAGCTCCCTTTTTCATTTGTAAGTTTTTACTATTTTTCCGACAAAGTAATGTCTAAATGTCATTAAATATTTTAACATAAATTTAAAATATAAAAATTGACATATATAGATATAATGGAATAAAAATTGTATAATTGTAAAAAAATATTTAATGAAGGAGTTTATAAAGAAACATAAGTATGCTTTGCTATTGTTGATTCCCGGGATAATTGGAGGATATATCTACTGGAAATATATTGGATGTTTAAGTGGTACATGTTCAATAAAATCTAATTGGCAAAGTATGATAATATTTGGAGGGCTAATTGGTTATTTCGTTGGTGATGGAGTTGATGATATTATTAAAAAGAGAAAAGATAAGAAAGTATGAATTATAAAACATGAACAGAATGAAAAGATTTTTTTTAATACCATTAGTAGTAATTATTGGATTAACACAAGCTTGTAATGGAAAGTCAAATTCAGCTGAAACAGTTGAAATAACAACAAAAGAAATTTCGGAAAAAAACACGGAAAAAAGTGAAAAAGTTGTTATTACTTTAAATAAGGAAGAGTTTAAGAAGTTAGTTCTTAACTATGAGGTAAATAAAGAATGGAAATTTGAAGGAGACCTACCATGTATTGTAGACTTTTATGCAGATTGGTGCGCACCATGTAGAATTGCAGCTCCAATTTTGGAAGAAATAGCACAGGAATATAAAGGTAAAATTAATGTTTATAAGGTTGATACACAAAAGGATCCTGAGCTTGCAGGGTTGTTTGGGGTACAAGGGATTCCTGCATTTTTATATTGCCCAATGGAAGGAAGACCAACCATGAGTTCAGGAATTGGACAAACAAAAGAGCAAACCAAAGAAATGTTTAGAAATGCAATTGAGGAAATCTTATTAAAAAACAATTAAAAATGTCATAATTGTTTCGTTTAGTTAATTGTTGTAATAAGAAGTTGTTTCTGGATCCGGAAGCGGCTTCTTTTTTATTCTAAATGTTCCGATTTCCATTGCATTGCAATAGTTACGCGTGATTTACCACTTGGATGATCAAAAAAGATAAACTCTTCGAATTTTCCTGGATTTATTTTACGATAGGTTGATAGTTTCATTGCTACTGATGCAAAACCATCTGGTTCCCGGGCTGTGTTTAAACCAAAATAATCAGCTTCAACTTCATTTGAACGAATTATATTATTAGTAACCGGTGTAGCTATTAAAAAATAGAAGCTAAATATTAAAATGAATAATGGAAGGCCTCCAATATCTGAAAGTTCATCAACTCCCCATTTCTTTCCGTATTTGACAACACCTTTTTTAAATAACCAGTTAATAAATGCAAAACCTATAAAAATAATAATGCTAAAATAGATGATCATTTCATAAATATGATTTAAAACATAATGTCCCAGTTCATGTGCCATCACAGCTTTTATTTCTTCTAGATTACATTGATTAAGTAAATTGTCATTTAAAGATATTCTTATAGTACTTCCAATTCCACTTACATTGGCACTAATCCTGTTACTTTGCTTTGATGCGTTAAATTGATACACATTTTCAGCTGGAACTCCATTAGCTCTTGCCATAGATAATATCTCATCTTTTATTTTCCCTTCTTCGAGTGGCTTGTAGTCATTAAATAATGGACTAATAAATACGGGAGCAATAAAAATCATTAGGATTAAAAAGAGTGTTAAAACACCACTTCCCCAGATCCACCAATTTTCCTGAACTTTTCTTATAGCAATAAAAAGAATCATTATTAGTAAACTTCCCGCTATTAATAGTAAAACTAAGCCAATTAGATCTTCAGTTAACCATTCTCCAAAGTTCATATTCGATAATCCATATTTATGTTCACGAAAAAAGCTTACGCAAATGTTTAATGGGAAAGAAATTAAATAAGCAAATAATAGGTAAAAAATAGTATAAAATAGATTTTTAACATTTACATTTTTAAATCTAAATAAAATCCGTTTGATCCATTTAGAAAGTCCTAAAGATAGAAATACCCATGCAATTATTAATTCTAAAAGGAACTCAACAATCATTAACCAGTACCCACCTTCAAAATAACTATCAGACTTTTCTTTTTCTTCTATAGTAAGCGCGGATAAATACCTGTTAATCGCAGAATCGGTATCGAAATGAAATTCTTTAGTTTGTTCTTGAATTGTTAAATCTGCTTTTGAATTAATAGCATTAGTAACAATTAATGTAAAAAGTAAAATTATTAAGGTTAGGTATGATCTTTTCATGATAGTTTCATTAAAGTTTACAAAAAGACGTATGCTAATACAATAAAGTTACTTAAAAGTGCTGATTTATTTTGCTTTTGGAAGTGAAAATAAGAATTCAACACCACCTTCATCTTTATTTTTTGCAGAGATGTCACCTTTATGAAGAATTACTGCATTCTTTACAATTGCAAGCCCTAATCCTGTACCACCTAATTTTCTGGATCTGTCTGAGCCTAAGCGGTAAAACCTTTCAAATATTCTGGACAAATGATCATCAGGAATACCAACACCGTTATCAGATAAAGAGAAATAGTAAAATTTCTTATCATCACGATAAACCTGGATTTTTATTAAGCAATTTAATCCGGCGTAGTTAATTGAATTTTCAAGAAGATTTCTGAAAATAGATAGAATTAATGAACGATTTCCTTTAACAACAATTTCATCTTCTACCAATAATTCTAGCTTCATATTTTTCTTAGAAAGCATACCCTGATAATCATCTAAAATATCGTGAATTAATTCGCTTATATTTAACTCCGAGAATGCAAAATAATCACCAGTTTCATCCATTTTATTAAGAATAACAATATCGTTTATTAAATCAGTTAACCTGTTAGCTTGGGCATCGGCTCGTTCAATAAAACGATGCTTCTGAGGTTCAGGCATTTCCGGATCATTAATAATGGTTTCTAAATATCCTTTAATTGATGTAATGGGAGTTTTTAATTCATGAGATATATTAGAAGTCATTTGTTGTTTAATGATTTTATTCTTTTGCAGTTTCGTAATATTTGTAATGATTATCTCAAAACTTTTATCATTGAAAATAATACACTGTATCTTAAAGTATTTTCCACTTTTATGAATTGAAATTTCCTTACTTGGCAATCCATCAAAAAGATCAAATGATTTTTGTTTAATAGAATTATCAATAAATTCCGAGATCGGATCAAATTCAGGTATAGTAAAGAAATCTTCAGCAGAGACAGATAATTTATTTGAAATAATATTTAAATACTGAATAAAATGATTGTTGGTGAGTATTTTGGTCTTAGCTTTAGAAAAGAAAGCTACACCTTCATTTAAAACATATAAGTGATTAAAAAGCTTACCTTTTTCAAGTGCTAGTGAATCTTTTGTTCTGATAAGATGATCGTATATCTGAATAATTTCTCTACCAATTACACCAAGCTCATCATTTGGAAATTCTTCATTTGTATCAAAGTCTTCATCTCTTCTTACTTTAATAACAAAATCCTTTAATTTAGTAATTGACTCTGCAAACTTTCTGGTAATGAAGTCTAAAACAATCCAAATTAATAGAAAGATTACTGCAATAAATAACAAATAAATATGCTCAGCTCTTAGAAAATTTTGAACATCGATATTATAGACTACTGCAACGCGAATAAAATACTCACCAAAATACCTGGAATAATAATAGTATTCTTCTCCGGTTGTTGCAGATTTTCTGATACTGGTTCCAAACTCTTTATACAATGATTCTTGAACTTCTGGTCTATAAAAATGATTTTCCATTAAAGAGTAATCGTCAACAGAGTTATCATATAATACAACACCATGCGAATTAATTACTGTAACGCGTATATCAGGTTGAGGAAGAATTTTAGCCAAAGAATCTATTGGACGAAAATAATCTTTATCGTCCAATGAATTACGTGAAATAAAATTATGGGTTATTTGTGTATAATTTTTAAGTGTATTGTCTAACTGATTTACACGGTATTTTTTTTCTCTTGAAAACTGAAATACTATAATAATTAGTGTGAATACCAAAAACACTGAGAAAAAGTATACGAAAAGCTTTTTGCGAAATGAAAACTTTCTTAACATGGAAAAAAACTTACCTATAAAAGTTGATTTTAAAGTGAGCAAAGTTAGCTAAATTGAATTGTAAAATCCTCTAGTTGCTTTTTTGGTAACACAAAATTAACAATTAATTAAGAATGTAAAGAAAATAAAATTTCACTGATTTCAAAAATTAATAAGTGGTAGTCATATCCTCATCAACGCAAATTATAAAATCGGCTTTTGAAAGATTTTCTTTATCGAGTTTGTTTACTTGCGACTGCAATACAGTTGCTATAGTAACATAATTCAAGTTTGGTTTTAACTTCTTTAAATACCACAATATTCCTTCGTAGTTATCAGAATGATATGTACCATTGAAATGAATAAACCTCTGATTATTTACAAAGTTAACTGAAATAAAATAGGCCATAGTAGCGTCCTTTATTGCTTGTGCCTTAGGAAAATTTTTACCACCATGTCCGCTTATCATAGTTAACATATTTTTATAACCTGGTAACTCAGGATCATATTCAATTGGGAGTGGTGCAATCCAAGATTTTTTCTTTTCAGATAATGTATCCAAAGCTTCAAATCCTTTCTTATAAACTAAATTTGCATATCTACGAGGGATATTTGTTGCTATAAATTCCTTATTATTTGATTTGGCGAGTTCAACTAAAGGAGCATAATCAGTCTTGTAGTTGCTCCAAAGTCTTGCGCTTGATTCAAATGTTTCAAAGTTAATACTGTCTTTTAGGTATAAATTCAATTCATTTTGATTATCAGCTTCAAACATTTCTGCACCAAACTTTAAGTCTCCATTATTTAAAAGATCTAAACTTACTTCATATTGAAGCCAGTGTACAATTGGGTTATTGTGTATCTCGCCAAATAAAATAACATTTGCCCCGGAAATTGACTTCATCATTTTATTATATGACGTTTTTTTACCCTTTGAATTAAATATCTGATAAGCTAATTTGTTTTGTGAAAGGAGGTTAAGCGATAAAAATATCAATACTAATGTAAATGTGGTTTTTTTCATAATATAAAGATAATTATAGTAAGTATCAGACGCCTTTTTATTCTTCTTAAGATAATCCATAAACTAGAAAATAACTTATTTAGTTGATGCCGCAAATATTTCGAGTTATAACCATCAACAGAAAACCTAAGCAGGTACTAAAGTTTACCAGGCTCCTATAATCATTCCCATTACGCCAAGTAGAACAACCTGATATCCTGCATCAATAATCCATAATTTAAAAGGTTTTAACTGATAGAGCATATTTACTCCGTACGATGTAGCCACAAAAAAACCTCCAACAAATAATCCGTGAACAAGCCCAACAATCCATGTTGTTTCGTTGTTATCATGTCCTTTAAATAATAATGCTAACCCTAATGCCATGATAAACATAAGGATAAAACTTAATCCAAAAGTTTTAACCATATTTGAGTTTTTCATGTCTTCATCAGACAATTTAACAGCCTTTTGCCAGCCCTTACCGAACATAATAGGGCTATACCATAAAGATCCAATTGCAAAAGAAGCTAATGCAGCTATTAAAACTGCAAAAAAATTAACATTTGAAAAGTCCATATTTTAAAAGTTTAATTAATAATTTCTACTTAAAACCTTTAAACCTTGTTTAATGTTCAATTTATATGTATTTTAACAGCATGTTCATAACCGGATCCCGTATTAAATTTAAATTTTGACCCAATTTTAAAGGGTAATTTTAATTATGGATAATAGTTTTAAAGATAAGATACAATACCTGGATCCAATTAGTTTGGAAGAACTAAATGCGTATAAATTACTAAACAGAATAGATACAAAATATTTGTGTAATAGTAATCAGATAGGACGGTTAGTTGAAAAAGCTGTAAAGGATTTTAATATTCAAGAAATTAATAATCAACGGAATTTTAATTACGAAACTCTTTACTTTGACACACCTGAATTAAAAACTTATTTTGATCATCATCAGGGCAGAAGAATTAGGTATAAAATAAGATTTAGAAAATATATAGATACCGGGGATGCTTTTTTCGAGATTAAAAGAAAAAGAAATTATATTAGAACCAATAAGGTTAGAATTAAATTACCTTTTGCAAAGACTTTAGATGATAATCATTACGATTATATGCGTAATCATATAAACTTGCCTGAATCAGCTTTAAAGCCTTCTATTTGGACACTTTTTGATAGAATAACTTTAGCTGGAAAAAATCATGTGGAAAGAATTACAATAGACACGAATATTAGATTTAAGAATAATTTAAAAGAAATTAGTTTACCTAGTTTGTCAATAATTGAAGTAAAGAGAGAGAAAAATACTAGAATCAGCCCTTTTTCTAAAATATTATCTGATTTAGGTATTAAACCTATCGGATTTAGTAAATATATTATGGGAAGTATATTTTTAAATCCTCAAATAAAACACAATAGATTTAAGAGAAAAATAGTAACAGTTAATAATATTTGCTATGATACTAAATATGATTAATGATTTTTTTGATTCAATACAAGTTTTTGGGTTAGATTTTTTCCATCCTGATAATTTTATGCATTTGGTTGGTCGTTTTTGCTATAATTTATTCTGGATTTTTATTCCATCATATTTCCTTTACTTTAGAAAAGGAGGATTTCGTGAGTACTTTTTTACTTTTATTATTGTAAGTACCGTTGTATTCCAAATATGTTTATTACTTGGTTCTGTAAGCTTAAGGCTTGGTTTCGCATTGGGATTATTCGCAGTGTTTGGAATATTAAGATATAGAACAAATCAAATTCCTCCTCGAGAAATGACATACCTATTCCTGGTAATTGGAATGTCGGTAAAAAATGCTGTTGTAAATGAAAATATTAGTTTCCTTGAGTTGGTTGTAATTGATACTTTAACCTTATTTGTTGCTTTTATAGTTGAAGTTTATATTACAGGAATGGGTGTAAAAAGAAAGAAAATTGTTTATGACAGGATTGACCTCATACATCCGGAAAAATATGAAGAACTAAAACAAGATTTATCTAAACGTCTTGGAGTGGAGGTTGAAAGAGTAGATATAGGCCCGGCAGATTTAATTAGAGATAGCGCAGAATTATTAGTGTTTTTTAAGGCTAAAAAAGGAATTATTTTTTATGATGCACCTCGTTAATTTTAATTAATAATGAAAATGAAGATTGCATATATCTTTTGGTTATCTGTAACAATATGGTTTTGCGTTCAAACGGAGTACCTTTATTCTCAAGATCGGGACATAATATTATTTGATTCTGATTTTTTCGAGAATGAGGAATTAATGGAAGTTCAGCTTAAGTTTAATATCAAAAAATTTATCAAAGAAAAGGAAACAGAAGAGTACCTTCCTGCGGAACTTACTTTTTTTGATAAAGATTCTAATAAAATTTCAAGGAACTTAAAGCTTAAATCAAGAGGTGTATCCAGACTTAGGCATTGCCATTTACCACCATTTTGGTTAAACACTAAGGGCTCAGGTTTAGCTAATAAAAAGGAATTGGTAAGTAATAAAATTAAAGTAGTAACACATTGCAGGGGAGGAAAGCTTTACGAAGATTATGTTTTGAATGAATATCTTATTTATAAAATGTATAATGTTATTACAGATAATAGTTTTAGAGTAAGATTACTGAAGATAAAATATATTGATACAGGTAGAAATAATAGAGAAGTTATTAGTTGGGCTTTTATGATTGAACCCCAAAAGATGTTAGCAAAAAGAATGGATGCGCTTTC
>JANQHR010000019.1 GCA_028282585.1 Bacteroidales bacterium
CTTGTGAATATGCTAATGTGCTTGCATTATTATTCCATCGAGATATGAGCTCTATACCCCATATAAATTGGGGTTATCTATGAATCGGGGTGTGCCAAGTCTAGCACCTTCTAGCGATAAGGTTCAAATGGTGATACATAATTGAAATCATAATCCCAGCAAATATCCATTGAAGAGTAAGTTGCCCAACACTTAAAATTGCTGTTAACGGCGGAAGATCATTGTAGAGCATAAACGATATAAAAAGAGCAAGTCCATTATTTAAAATTAGAATTACTAATATTACTTGAACACTTTTTAGTATCATATTTCCGTGTAATGCATCCCAAATCAACCAAGTAATAACGAAACAAGCAATCATTGGCTCTATAAAAAATACAGACGCAATTACGTCAGTTTGCCAATTATAAGGAGAATGTAATATATTATTTGGATTTGGGGGATTTATAAATTGTAATAAGTAGTGTGCCCCATAATTTAAAAATGGGGTAATAAATTTTACCGACAAAATAGTGTAAACTATAATCAATAATGTTATAAAAATGCGTCCAAGCCAACGCCTAGCCTTAATTAACATAATGAAATTTAATATGAAACAGGCTAATATTAATGATAATATATCAGGTAAATATTCTGATACCCATACAAATAAAAAATGCTTATCAACAACATATCCGGCTGTTAATGGTAAGCGCAATATAAGCTCATTTAGTGTGGCCATGATTATAAAAAGTATGAGTGTTTTTATTACAAATCCAATAGATATAAACTTATTATTCAACTGATTTAATATCCAATACATACCACAAAGCTGCACTCCATATTTTAAGAAAGCAATATAATGTGGTGGATGAAAGTGATTACCGGGATAAGGAATGCCGTTCCTTAACATCTGTATATGAATATTTACAGAAATAGCCCCTACGATCCATAAATATACTAAGGATAGTAAAGAAATTATAAAGCAATTAGTATTTTTTATAGTCATTTACAGTGAGTCTCTCAAGGTATTATATGTTAACTAGACTTAATTTTATCTGCTTAGTTATAAAAATTAAGACACAAATTGTTCCACGATGTGCTGCTTCTCAACAATAATAGCACTATTAGCGTGTATGGAAAATTTATGATACGTCTTCATTTTATGTGAGAAATTAACAATAATCTGTGTGCCATCAGAGAATGTTGTTTTTTGTAACAATTTATCTTTACTTAGATAATTAAAATTGATCATTCGTGTTTGTACTAACCGGTGGTGCCATTTTGACCAAATTGGCAGATATCTCTTTAGAAACGATTTATAATGCTTCCATGCTTTACGATCCAAATGTAGCATTGGAGGAGAATTATACAAAAAAGTACGAAGTACAGAAAAATGACTAGCTTCTGGGAACTTTAAGGTACCATATTCCCAGTGATCAGAAACAATGATGCTATCATTATAGACTAATTGATATAAAGGAATTTCAAATTTAGGGTTGTAATAAATGTAATGTACAATTGGCATTAAAGGTGTTTCCTTAATATAGCGTGGTGGTATACCAAATGCAGACCAATAGCCACCAATATAATATTTAGATACTTTATCTCGTCGCATACTAGGCAACCATATTCCTTGGCCAACTATTCCGTGACCAAATACAGCTACAGTAGCAATATAATCTTTACCGTCTTCTGTCCCAACCACTAATCGATAGTGTGTTGCGGCATAATTCATTCTTTTTATACGATATTGAGCATCTTGTGCTTGAGTCGTTAGATGATTTGGAGAAAAATCATCATGTAAATCTCCAGCTCCGTCGGTATCAAAAAACCATGAATTAAAAGGTACTTTATAGAATTTAAGGGTTTGTGTAAGACGATATTTTTCTTCCGGCATAGAAAATTTTGGATTTAAGGCATGGCCTCGCCCTAAGAATCCGTCCAAAAATTTACCATTTTGTTTTATGACGGCACCTTGTGTGTAGAGATTTTTATTTTGAAATATAGCAGTAGACCAAGAATTTCGTCCTTCTTTTTGTAATGACCAGTAGGAGTCGTAAGGCGCTATAAGATACCCGTCTTTAACTGCTTGTTCTATAACATTTCTATGAATAATGCCAATATCTCTATCTTCTAACCCAAGCCAAGCATGTTTGAGCCCAATTCCCTTTAATTTTCTCAACATCCATAATGAGACACCATTGCCCCATTCATTCACTGGTTTAATGTATCCCCTATAAGCAGACTGCAATAAATTTTTATTAAGTAAAATATGTTCATATGGTGTGAGATGATCTAATCCCTTTGCTATAAGTTCTCGAGCCTGTGTATTTAGTTGAGTCTTAGTGAATACTTTTGGATTCCAAAGATTGGTTTTTTGCACCAAAGCAGCGAACATTGTATCTACACTAGATTCCAAAGATGCATATGGCCATTTAGATTTCGCAAGTTTATGTAGGGCATTTACGGCATCAGGATCTATAATATATAGTTTTGTTGCTGCCGAATGGGATAATTGATCAAACCAGTGACTTGGATTATTTGTATTTAAAGCTAGCCGTTTTTTGAGAAAAGCATGAAAAGCATGCCAGTTAACGTTGCTGCGTCCGATCAATTCATGCCCCCATAAATAAATAAATGGTGCGCCGTAAAGCTTAGTAACTTCAGGCGCAATCATTGATTTTGCCTGTAGAGTTACAAACTTCCCCCGGTTTATTTGATATCGACGATAAATATCAGCAATTTTGGTTGGTGTTGCTTTTGTGAAGCGAATATTAAAACCAAATGCTTTATTTTGGTTTAATCTATTAAAGTTGTGGTAAAAAGTTAATGTAAGTTGTTTATTTTTTACAAAATAAAAATGATTATTAAATGGATTTTGTATCAAGTAAACTATAGCTATTTTTTTATGAATAGTACTTATAAATTGCATAGACAAACCAGATGTGCCACTTAACGGATCTTGCTTACCAAAATGCTGAGTTAAAAATTTAATCCATCGTGAATCATTAGTTGGTATATTGCGTCCTTCGAGCATGGGTAAGAGAAAATGATCTCCCTTGTTAATAACAGGGAATATAATTTGTATTTGCTGATTTTTATTTAATTTCATCATTGGGATAAAATGAATCATTAACCCTTTGTTTGTCATGTTTACGGTGACTTTTAAATTATCTCGTTCAAATTTAAGATGATCTAATTTGTACACAATATTTTTAATGGGTTTAAAATTTTGAGGTGCTGACAGCGCTATCCCATTTTTAGCGTTAACGGCTAAAGTTTCAAGGTTAATTTGGACACACTGTGTTTTATAGCAAATAGGAACAGTGTGAGCAAAACTCATGGTATAGCAACATATTAAACCCAACAAGAGATAAATATTTTTCATTTTTGCGTGATTTAATACTCCCTGACTCTCGAAAAATCGAGTTATTGTCAAATCTGGTGTACAGGGCATTAAGCGGCACTCCTGTTATTTGATTCAATAATCTGTTCACCATCTTTAAATGTGACATCATCAGCGACGAGGCTCAGCAGTCTAAAACCTCTGAGCTTTATCCATTTTTTCTGAGCTGTCTGTAGTAACTTAAAGACCATCGTAAGTGTAATATTATGAGGCATTATAGGGCTGTATTCAAGATTAGGTCGTGTTTCAAAAGTGTTGTTGACGATAATCTCACCTGCACTCCTTAGAGGGTGTCGTCAAATTAATTTCATCCATGGATTAAGCTATTAGAACGTATATAATTCGTGGTGTTGAGAGCGATTTATGTTAATGGAGTAACTA
>JANQHR010000039.1 GCA_028282585.1 Bacteroidales bacterium
TTTGAGGGAAAAGATTTAGTTCTTGAATACGTAACAAAACAATAAACGAGCCCTAACAATGTTTAAACCCAATTGGGGCGAACATTTTAGCCGAAAATGAATTCCTATTTTAAAGTATTTTCGTAACTTGAAAGCTGAATCGCAATCAAACCCAACTGGGTTTACACTCAACGTTGCCAACAAGGCTGAAAAACATCCTACATAAAAAAACTGACCTAATTCTTTAAATAACAGGAGTTCTTATTTAAGAAAATTGACAAATAGTTAAATAAGAGTTACCTTTGTTTAAAATTTTACAATGAAACAATTTAAATCTGGACAATATATTAGTCAGGGCTATTATAAAAGCTTTCAACCTGAGTTCATTAATAGACAGTTGCAAATTAATAACATGGAAATATTGCAATTGTTAAGCCAAGCTGATAGAGAATTAGGTCGATTGGATATGTATTCAAAATATATTCCCAATATAGAATTGTTTATTAGCATGCATGTGTTAAAGGAAGCGACACAGAGCAGTAAAATTGAAGGAACCCAGACAAATATGGATGAAGCCCTTTTAGAGAAAGAAGACTTACCATTAGATAAACGAGATGATTGGGAAGAAGTTCAGAACTACATAAAAGCCATGGAATGGGCTATTGAACACCTTGATAAACTGCCTTTTTCATCGCGATTAATAAGAGAAACTCATCGTGTATTACTTCAAGGTGTGCGCGGAGAAAAAAAACAACCAGGTAAATTTCGGATTAGTCAAAACTGGATTGGTGGGGCAACAATAAATGATGCAGTTTTTATACCACCTGTTCATACCACTGTACCTGACCTAATGAGTGATATTGAGAAATTTATTCACAACGAAGAATTTCATATACCTGAATTACTTAAAATAGGACTGGTTCATTACCAATTTGAGACAATTCACCCTTTTTTGGATGGAAATGGTAGAGTAGGACGATTAATAATTCCACTTTATTTGGTAAGTAAAGGAATATTACAAAAACCTGTATTGTATTTATCTGATTTTTTTGAACGAAACAGGCAATTATACTATGATAATCTAACAATTGTAAGAGAAAAAAATGATATAGGGCAATGGTATAAATTTTTTCTTGTAGGAGTGATTGAAACTGCTAAAAATGGAATTGTTACTTTTGACAATATATTGCAACTTCAAAAGCAAATTGATATTGACATACAAAAATTAGGGAGCCGAGCATTAAAGGCTAAGAAAGTAATCGACTATTTGTATAAAAAACCAATGATTACAGCTGATAAGGTCAGTGAGATTGCCTCGGTTTCAATGCCATCATCCTACAAATTGATTTCAGAATTAGAGAAACTTAACATATTGCAAGAAAAGACTGGAGGACAAAGAAGTAGAGTATATGCATTTGATAATTATATAAAACTATTTAGATAAAGCCCAGTTGGCAACACATGGTATAGTGCATGCGGGTTTTTGAGTGTTTGTAGCTCGTATATTAGTTCGGTGTAACTTGATAGGAAATCACTTCGTAATCCCGCACGACACCATACCATAAACCGTTGTGCAAAATTGCTGAGTGCACTCCGTAATGAAATCAACCTTGATCATTAAAAATGTTTCCTTTTGCGAAACTTTATTTGTATCTTTGCATATAAGTATATGAAAGTACATTTGATTAAAAAGCAGTCGATTGAGGATTATGTCCTGAAAAATGCTAGAAGCAGAACATCTTTCGAGATATGGTTGTCAATTATTAAACGAGTTGATTGGAACGAACCGAATGAGATTATTTCCACTTTTAATAGTGCGGATATTCTTGGCAAAGGTTCTGACAGAGTTGTATTTAATATCGGAGGTAACAATTATAGATTGATATGCAAATACCAATTTGGAAATATGAGAGTTCATTTATTTATAAAATGGATTGGAACACATGCAGAGTATACAAAGCTGTGTAGTGAGGGCAAGCAATACGAGATAAATGCTTATTGAAGACATTAAAAAAGATTGAAATGGAGACATTAAAATATAAAGTAATAAAAGACCAAAAGCAGTATGATAAGTATTGTTACGTTTTGGAAGATTTGATTTCCAGAGATGACCAAGCATATACTGATGAGATTGACTTACTGACTTTGCTAATAGAAAAGTGGGATACGGAGCATAACACATTCGATGATTCAGATCCGATTGAGCTACTAAAATCTTTAATGGACGAACATGATTTGAAGGCTAAAGATTTGGTTGATATTTTAGGTTTATCTAAAGGTACTGTCTCAAAGATTCTAAACTATCACAAAGGACTCTCAAAGGATACAATACGAAAACTGTCAGATTATTTTAAACTATCACAAGAAGCATTCAATCGACCGTACAAGCTAATTAATGAGGTAAACAGACACTTTCGAAATGCAAGTTTGATGAATACCAGGAAAAATATGATGGAAGCCAGATAATGCAACATTTGCACAACAAAAAATATAGGTCATTTGGCAGGAAGTATTAGTCTTGGGCATGTTTACATTTAATAAAACATATAGCGATTTGATAGTTTGGAGCTTTGGAATGCCAAACGCCCCATATTAGAACCGTTATACACCATTTGAAGTGCAAAATATTGATTAAATAATTAATTGAAATGTTTAAACTATGATAGAGCCAACTAATTCAATTCTTTTTTATTTAACTATTTTATTTGGACTACAGGTAACAATTTTTTCAGATTCCACGTCTATAAATATTAACACCAATACAAATACCATTGATCTTTTATATACAGACCTTCAAATTTACGAGGAAGATACAGTTTTTAAAGATGCAATTATTGGATATCTTGATAGTTTAAAAACAATTGATTCTGATTATCCTGAATTTGATTTAATCACAAGCAATAAGATTTATGAAGATGGCAAATATGATTATAAGATAAGCTTAAAATATAAATCCCTCAATTCTTTAAAGAAGTATTTTAAAATTGATATTGATTCGAATAAAATATATGTGTTTTACGCTGATATTATTAATGTTAACTCAATCGACTCCTTAAATACGAATAATGATTTTGGAGAATATATGATTTTTAATAAAACTACGAGTGATCAATATAAAATAAGATATAATTGGGAAACAGAAAAAATTCAGATGAATGGAATATCATTAACAAATTATAAATGAGAAATTTGTCTGCAAAACGGTGTACAACAATATGTATATTGCATAAGGGTTTTATCGGTTTTCGAGCGTTTTCGCTCGCATCAATTTTGGGTGGTAACTTGATAGGATTGAAATCCGCAATCCCTTACGCAACATACATTTAACGTTACAGCGCATAGCATATGTTTTGCGGGAACTTTGATGAACCGTTCTGGAATACTGCCAAAACATTTAATGGAAGCTGGATAAGTTGCAAAAGTTAGGAACATGGAACATGCCGGTTACACAAATGGGGCATTTCCCCTCGCTTGCATATTTTAATTCACGGTTTTGTTTAAATAAAAAGTTACAAAACCGGTTCGTGAGCAAAATCTGCAAGCCCGGCCGGCGCACCGCTTTCGATGAAAGGTTTTGCCAACGCACAAATAACCCGCTCCTCTTTGTGGCGGTCACGATTTGAAAGGTGATTAAAAACGAACAAAACAATAAATTTTAATGAACCGAATTACCTCTTCTGAAACATTTGCCACAAATTGCGCACAAGCCATACACACAGCCAGCACACAAAAAACAGTGAAGCAATCATGATAAGGTGTACTTTGGCAAACGAAGGAAGCTAAGTTTTATCAATGAAACTGGTGAATCACAACGCTCAACTCGCTTTGAAGCTACGACGCGGTAACACAAAATGTAGTTAAGCGGACACAATTTTACTAAATTTGAAACGTGAAAGCATTAATGAAAAAATATAACGGATTTTGGAAGGTCAGCGCACTGAAATGCCCGCCTAACCACATTCCAGTCCGTTAGGAACCAAATTCCAAGCTGAATAGCAGGATGATAAAATATAGAAAAAGAATTCAGAAATTTTTATTCCGCATCCTATACGGTAGAAAGCCTTATATCGTTCGAAAAGCCGAACATAAGATGGAAAGTTGTACGGTTCAATTTTTCAGTTCCGAAGAGAACGGAAAACTCGTAGCTGTTGGCACCGGAATCTTGTTAAAGACAGATGAGTTTGGATATTTGGTAACTACCAAACACTTTTGGCAAGAATGGTACGATAAGACCTATGCAGTGACCTGTACAGGACATCGCTTCAATCCTCAAGGACATTCAATAATAATTGGTATGGACGAAACAACACACGATCATGTGGATCAAGCGGTTATTCAACTTAATCCTGGTGTCTATAAAGAAGTTTCTCAGGAAGCTTATTTCCTGCATACAGATGATCTAATAATTGATTTTGAATTAGATTCGACTAACAATTTAAATATTATGTTGTTTGGGTATCCTAATTCTAAAACAAAAATCTCTGAAGTCAAACGAAATGTATTGTCAGATTCATACTTATACTATACTCGATTCAACTTTGATTTTAATTTTGAAAAATTTGGACTAAATAAACATGATAATTATGCTTTAGCATACAATAAAAAAGTTCACAGGAAATTTGATAATCAAACTCGAATCCTTCCTTTAATTGAAGGCATGAGTGGTTCTGGTATGTGGGCTTTTACAGACACAAAAACACATTGTATGTTACTTGGAATTTTAATCGAAAGAATTTATGACCATTCCCCCAACCAAGCATTAATTTGCACAAGAATAGATTTTGCATTGCATGCAATAATAAAATACTTTGAAAAGAAGAATCCTGAAAATGAATACTTCGAAAAATGGAGTTTAAAGTATTCCCCTGTTTACCCAGAAGAATAGAATAACCTTCAAATTATTGGTTAATAGGAGTAATTTGAATTTTGACAAAAAAACTCATTTTCGGTTCCTAACAAAAAATAAACGCCATTAAAACGGACGTTTATTCAGAACGTTGTAGGGCATTTGCAGAATACACAGCAAAGGATAAAACTATGAAACAATATATATTACTTTTCATTTTTACTTTT
>JANQHR010000059.1 GCA_028282585.1 Bacteroidales bacterium
ATATCACGATATTCATCAATGCTTTGTCCCGTACGGGCATTTTTAACTCTTGAATCGTATTCAGACTGACTATATTTAACCTGAGATTCGACATATGTAAAATTAGCTGAAACGCTAAAATTATTAAAAGTCTCACTAATAAAACCTAGCCCTTGACGTAATTCTAATTCACCACCTATAACCTGACCATCACCAACATTTCTTGGCTGAATTTGAGTTTTTTGTGTCGTTGCAAACTGGACCATCTCGATTGGATTGCTGAATTTTTTATAAAATCCGCTTAATGAGATCATTTGACCTCTTTTATGGAACCATTCCCACCTTAAATCAATGTTTTGAATATCAGTACTAACTAAGTTACCGGCCCAATAAACAATATCATCGCCCGTGTTAGGATCTTGTCCAATATCATCTGCCAAACCTCCAATAAACGTTGTACCCCCTACAGGGTCAAATATTTGTGCGTACGAAAGTTCTTTAAGAGATGGTCTGGCAATTGTGTTAGAGTACGATAAGCGCAGATTCATATCTTCACTTAAACTATAAATAAGGTTTACAGACGGGAAGAAATTTAGTTCATCAAGTACTTTATCATTGTCAAGTACGTTTTCCTGTCGTTGATCAGTACCAGTATACCTTTGAACATAATTTTCTGCTCTAACTCCAAGTATAGTTTTTAAATTTTTAAGAATATTTACTTCACCTGAGATATATCCAGCTATGTAATTTACGTTGGCATCAAATTTATTTACGTTATCCGGAATAAAGTTTGGTTCAATAGTTGTTCCTCTATTAATATCATCCTGATAAGGCCATAAATTCTCATTAGAAAATAATTCATCAGGATCTCCTGTTAAAGGAATATTTCTTACGTTAATTGCAAATGTGCGAACATTAAAGTTTCTTTCTTTGTACGTATACGCTCCACCAAATTTTAACCTGGCATCTTGTCCATTAAACTTAAACCTTTTAGTAAAATGAAGAACACCACCTAAGTTCATTTCATCCAGTTCTCTCCATGTTCTTTCCGGGAAGCCGGTTTCTGTTCCAATTTCTAAACCGCTTGGTCTATAAGCATATCTTGTAAATCTAATATCAGGATCTTCTATTTTAGATAAAGTTGGTGACAGTTTCCAAACAATCTCCCATTTAGACTCTTCGAAACGGTGCTTTCCGTCAATTAATAAATTTGTAAGCGATCTCTGTGAATACAGAAGTGTATGTTGGAATGCTTCAAAGTCACTACCTGCATCTCTACTAATAAAATCAAAAATACCTGCAGAAGATTCTCCATTTTGTAAGTGAATTAAGTTAATTCTATATTTAGAGCTTTTAGTTTTAACGGCAAATCCTACAAGCCCATTTAAAAATACATTATTTATCCCATACGATCCATTTGAAGTATTATCAATAATTAGCTCATTTTCACTTAAATCAGGGGATTGAGCGTATTTTTCAAATTTAGCTTTTTCGTAAAATTCAGTATTGTTTTTATATGAGAATGCAATATTATAACCAATTGTAACTTTTTCAAGAAGTTTTTGGTTTCCAAATGAAACACCAAAATCATAATCCATTAGACTTGTTTCTTTTATTGCAGCCATATAAGGACTAAAATTGCCTAAAATTTCTTTGTATCGAAGGGAATTTTCTCCCATCGGATCATTTTCAAGTAACAGGTCATTATATGTTGGTATATTAGAATTAGCAGGAATATCTCTTGTGCCATCATCAAAACCTAAAAAGTCAGTACTTCCGCCTTCATAAGTTAGATAATTATTATTGAAGTGAAAATTTGAATTATATCCTGCACCAACCGAAATGCTTCCTTGCTTTTCTTCAGGGAAGTCTTTTAATTCTATATCTACAACGCCTCCGGTAAAGTCAGCAGGAAGTTCCGCACTAAAAGATTTATGAACAATAATATTATCAATTATATTGGTTGGAAAGATATCCATTTGTATGGTATTCCTGTCAGGATCTAACCCTGGTACGTCAACACCATTCAAGACCGTTTTTGTGTAACGGTCTCCTAGCCCTCTAACATAAACATATTTACCATTAGTAACTGAAACACCAGTAACTCTTTTAATTGAAGAAGCCGCATCAGAGTCACCAGTTTTTCTAAGGCTAGCAGCAGAGATACCATCAAATACATTTGGAGATTTTTGTTTTAAAGCAAGCAAGGCTGTTTCAGTATTTCTTATGGCTTGGGCAGTAACTACTGCGCTAGCAATTTCGAATGTTGCTTCTTTTAGTCCTATATCATTTATTAAGGTCACTTCATCCATTTCAACCTTTAATCCTTCCACAACAACGGTTTCATATGAAATAAATGAAATTTTTAAATTATATGTACCAGGTGCACATGGAAGACTGAATTTTCCATCGAGATCTGTAATGGTTCCGTGTGAAATTGATTCAATATATATGGTAACTCCAGGAAGGTACTCACCGGTAGTTCCATCAAATACAGTTCCTCTAATAATCCCACTTTGAGAAAAAGAAACTACACTCATAGTTATGAATAGGAATAAAAGTAAAAATTTTAGTTTGTTCATAGCTTAAAATTGTGATTCGTATTATTAAATTAAAACTCGCAGGTTTACCAACCTGCGAGTTTGATATTTAAAAAAGATTCTTTTTTATTATTAGAAATCAGCTAATTGACCGTTTGCATCAGCAAAAGTCCAACCCATAAATTCAGATTTATCTGCACCTACAGTGTTATTTCCATCAGTTACAGCTGTAACAAAATCAACGCCAGCTGGGAAGTGATCAGCAATTGTATTAGCTCCAGGTAATACAATTTCGAAATTAGTCATTGAATTAGTAACAGTAGGTAATTGATCATAAGTTTGTAGAATAGTTGTACTAAGGTCAAAGAAGAAAATGTTGTTCATATCAACATTAGTGTTGTCATCATTGTCAACTAAACCTTCAGAATCTGCAACCTTAACTGAGAAATTAGAAATAGTATAATTACCATTTACATAGTCAGCTTCTGGTCCGTCAAGTTCGAATGGCTTGTCACCAGCTTCGATAATAATACCATTATCAACAGTACCGTTCCATGCTTGGTCACCATCAATTGCATCGTCACCATTAGCCCAAACAAGAGCATTTGACACATCAACAGTACCACCGAAGAATTCGATTCCATCATCTTGATTAGCGATAATCTCAACATGTGAAATTGTAGTTCCTGAACCAACACCACCTAAAGTTAAACCGTTAATTTCGTTACCTTCACCAATATTTGTTCCAGCGTGACGGATTGAAATATAAGTAATTGTTCCTGAGTTATCAGCTTCAACTGTTCCACCATATTTACCATTTTCATCATCAGCAGGAATACCTTCAATAGCAGCTTCTGAACCAGCAACTGCACCACCACCTTTAGGAGAAATAGGAGCATTACCTAAAATAATAACACCACCCCAAGTACCGTTAGTAGCTTCAGTTAAGTTAGGGCTATTAATTTGACCAGGAACAAGCAGGTCAGAAGTAGAAGTAAAGATAATAGGATCTGTAGCAGTTCCTTGAGCCATTAACATACCACCTCTGGCAACTAATAATGCAGTTGCATTTGCACCTGTACCAGGTTGTCCTTTAATAACTGTACCAGCTTCAATAGTTAAAGTAGCTCCGTCAAGAACTGTTACTCTATTCCCAAGTTCGTAAATTGTATCAGCATACCAAGTAGTATTTGCTTCAATATTTCCACCTACAACTAATACTGGAATAGCAGGAGCTTCAACTGTAAGAGTATGATTAGCTGTAGCTATATCACCATCAGAATCTGTAGCTGTGAATACAAATTCAATTTCGGTACTTGCCTGAGCAATAGTAGTAGGATATTCAAAATTAACTACCTGACCATCTGTTGTAATGTCAACTGGAGTTAAAGCTTCACCGTTAGCAGTAATAGCTAAAGTACCAGGAACATCTTCCATAGTAATAGTAGCTGCAACTGGTCCTAATGTTGACTCTGCTACAACAGATGCTGTTGCAGGGATTCCAGCAATTGCAGGAACCGGTGAATCGGAAATTGATAATACAGCTGTGTTAAGTCCTGTGTTACCATCATTATCCGTAACAGTTAATGTAACAGATCCAGCACCTGAAGTAGTACCAGCTGTGAAAGAAACTACGATGTTACCTGAAGCAGCACCAGCAGTACCATCAGTCGTAACAGAAACAGTACCACCTGTAGCAACGGCATTACTTGAAGCGAAACCTGCTTCTGCAGTGTAAGCGAAAGTAATGTCAACGCTATTTCCAACCTGAACTGATTGAGTAGTTGGTTGATCAACAGTAGGATTAGCTTTCGGATCGTCGTCATCGTCATCACATGATGTAAATGCAATTGTTAATGCTGCTAAAACTGCAGCGGTTAATTTTAAATAACGTTTTTTCATTTTGAATTTGATTTTGGTTTATTAAAAGATTTGTTTCTTTTTTATTTTTAAAAGTTACTATGCAAAGAAAAGTTGAGAAAAATGAATACTTATTATATGAATTTTAATCTTATGTTAATTAATAGCTTGTTATTTTTTTTGTTAACTTTATATTAATATTGATTTAAACATATTTTATATTTGAATCTGCAATATTATTGTACTTTAGCGCTTTAAGATTTAATTAAAACTTAGACAATGAATAATAAAGATTTTAAAATACTTCTTGTTGATGACGAACCGGATATTCTTGAATTCTTAAGTTATAATATCAACAAGGAAGGCTTTGAAGTTCATACTGCCCAAAATGGTAAAGAGGCCATTGATAAAGCCGGTAAAATTAATCCTCATTTAATATTATTAGATGTTATGATGCCGGAAATGGACGGAATAGAAACGTGCGAAGCTCTTAGACAAGATAAAAAACTTCAAAATACTATAATAGCTTTTTTAACAGCTCGAGGTGAGGATTATTCTCAAATTGCCGGTTTTGATGCAGGAGGAGATGATTATATTACAAAGCCTGTAAAGCCAAAAGTACTTATTAGCAGGATAAAAGCATTGCTAAAAAGATTTAAATCTACAACAGGAGAAGAAAGAAATGGGGAGGAGCTAATTATAAAACAATCGAATTTGGTAATAGATAAGGAAAGATATATTGTAATTAAAGAAGGCGAAGAGTTAATACTACCAAAGAAAGAATTTGAGTTATTAGTATTATTGATCTCAAAACCGGATAGAGTGTTTACAAGAGATGAAATATTTAGTTCAGTATGGGGAGACAATATAATTGTTGGTGATAGAACAATTGATGTTCATATAAGAAAACTTCGAGAAAAAATTGGAGATAAGCATATAAAAACTATAAAAGGTGTAGGATATAAGTTTGTTGACTAAAAGATATTTATAAATTAAAAAGCTCGGATAATTTCCGAGCTTTTTTGTTAAAACCAGTATTATTTAATTATTATTTTGGTAATCAACAAAATCCCTTTGTGATTTTATTAAATTAATGGATTGTAGTAAAAAGTTTTTGATCTCATTCAGAATTCCTAAATATAAAATACTATTTCTTGTACCTGCTTCATTTTTCTTAATACGCTTAATCTGATTTTTACGGCATTGTTTAACAGTATCTAATATTTCTTGTTGTTTCTCAATTAATTCTGGGACGTTTTCAAATTCATTTTGCTTAATTGTATGTATCATCAAAACAAACAATTCATTTACTAAATCCTTTAGTTTGTTCAATTCACTAATCTGATCATTCAATAAAGGTTTATGATTATTATCAATATGATTATAACTTGGTGTAGATATAAATTTTAAGGCATGAGCCATTTCTCTTAAATAATCAATCACTTGCACATAAAAGTGCCCGGTTTCACCGTCCTCTTCTTGTAATCTTAATAAAGTATAGTGAAGATGTGATTTGAGGTATTTAGTTTCATAGTTAAGTGAGTCAACATCTTTGCAAACTTTTCTTAAATCTCTTCTATTTTCTTTTGTTAATCCATT
Organism: Bacteroidales bacterium; assembly: GCA_028282585.1. Classification (GTDB taxonomy): domain Bacteria; phylum Bacteroidota; class Bacteroidia; order Bacteroidales; family UBA12077; genus UBA12077. The sequence continues at coordinate 5,979 of JANQHR010000059.1, forward strand.
AATCGTATCACTAAATATTTTAACAACCGATTGAAGCATGTTTCCAACTTCTGCAGAACATTTTCCAATAATATTTTCAATTCCAAGTTCTTCATCAGCAAGTTTTTTAGCTTTTTTAATTTCTGCTTCTTTTCTTTTGAAAGATATATGTGTTCTTGTAACGGTAAAGAGTGCAATTAAAGCAAATCCAACTATTGCATAAATTCCTCCCCAGTTTATAATTAATGCAATGATCATTGCAACTGTAAAAGCGGTTATTGCTGTCATAAACCAGCCCCCAATAACAGTAATAACCCCGGTTATTCTATATACAGCACTTTCTCTACCCCATGCTTTATCGGAAAGAGATGATCCCATTGCAACCATAAATGTTACATATGTCGTTGATAACGGTAATTTCATTGAAGTTGCAATTGAGATTAAAATACTAGCAACTACCAAATTTACAGAAGCCCTAACCATATCAAACGAGGGAGCGTCTTTATCATTTTTTAAACTTTCTTGATATTCTTCCGAGTCAAATCTTTTTTCAATAAAACTTTTAATTGAATTAGGTACTATTTTACTAAGAGATTTACTTACATCAACGGATCCTCTGACAATTGCTCTTGATAGCATGGTTGACCCAAATTTTTCATCTCCAGAACCTTGTCTACTAAGATCAATTGATGTTTTAACCACGGATCTTGCTTTTTTAGATAACCATAACGTAATTACCATTACCAGACCAGCAATTAAAAGCAAATAAGTATTGGCTTTGGCTTTACCTGTAAGAGCAACCATTAGGAATCCATCAGGATCGGCCCCGGGTTCAGCTATAAAAGCCTGATATGATTTTAGTCCAGCTAATGGAACTCCTATGAAATTTACGAGGTCGTTTCCTGCAAATGCCATAGCGAGTGCAAATGTTCCTATAATCACTACTAGTTTCAAAATTTTTAATCGGAATATTGAATGCAGTAATTGTACTATTAACGAAAAGCCGAGAAAGCTTATCAATAAAATTTGAATTAAATAGTATTTTACGTAATGCACCATTGTTAATGGTATCATATGGCCTGCATCATAGCTTTGTTTTGCCCAATTTTCAAATTGAGAAAAACCAGTCTTAAATGTTCCTTCTGTATAACCCTTTAATTTTTCTCCCCACATGGCTAGTTCTGAACCGACTTCAAAATTTCCCAAAGTGCTTATCAATGATTTGAAACCACTAAAGTTTTGTTTTCCCAGAAAAGCAGTCCAATCTTGAAGTGAAATTGTTGAAACTATATTATCAGCATAAACTGACCCCTTAAGGCCTTTGATTAATATGAAATAAGTTATCGATGTAATAGCAATACCTCCAAAAATTCCACCAAAATATCTAATTGTTTTGGTATAATTAAAAGTAAAAACCAATCTGGAAATCCACATTACAATTGCCCCAACAGTAAAAGCAATTACTACTGAAAGTAGTATTCCTGATATAATACCAAGTGCGCTGGCTGAATTTATATAGTAACTTAAGTCAGTAATTGATTGCCCTAGCTCTTTAATTTTTACTAATGAAATTGCAACGGATGCACCTAACAACTCAAAAACTATTGAAACAGTAGTTGATGTTGGTAATCCCAAGGTATTAAATACATCTAGCAATACAACATCCGTTAACATTACTGCTAAAAAAATGATCATAATTTCATTAAAGTAAAATTTATCCGGATGAAAAATTCCACTTCTTGCAACTTCCATCATGCCACTGGAGAATGTTGTTCCAACTATAATACCTATACTTGCTATAATCATAATAACAAAATATGGTGCAACCTTGGCTCCAATTGCAGAATTTAGAAAATTAACTGCATCATTACTTACGCCTACAATCAAATCGGAAATAGCTAATGCAAAGAGAATTACAACCAGAGAAATATAGATAGCTTCCATTTATGCTTTCAATTTTAATTTTGGGTTAAAAGTAGATATACAAAAGATTTGAAATAAGAAGATTTGTTTTAAGTTTTAATTAAATCAATGTTAACTGATTATTAATCGGAATAATTCTTATATTTAATATAATACAACTTTAGAAAATTGTACCAAATATAATTTATTACTGAAGATTTTTAATAACTATTTTTTTGTTTTTTAATTAATAACCTTAACTTTAACTTTTAGATAATAGGAAATTAGCCTTATATACGAAGCCCAGCTATTAATAAGTTTTATGAAAAGTTACGATGTAGTTGTCAATCATAAAGGGTTTGTAGATTTAGATATAATTGATGACATGTTGCATCATTTAAAAATTTATTTGGCCCAAAAAGAATCTGATAAAATTCTAAGGAAGCGGGTATATGGATTATCCGTAGAGTGTTTGGATAATATTTTGAAACATTCGGATTTGCTAGAAGAAGAACACGAACTTATTATTAATTTCCCTCCTCGTTTTATAATTGAAAAAATAGCCGAAAATTATTTAATTCATACGGGAAATATCATATTGAATGAGAATAAGCTCGATGTTGTTTTTAGGTTAGAGGAATTAAATAATTTGGGTGCTGAGGAAGTTAATGATTTATATAAAAGATCATTAGCAAATGCGGAAATCTCAGCTAAGGGAGGGGCAGGTCTTGGATTAATTGTAATGGCTAAAACTACCAGAGAAAAAATCAGATACGATTTTGAAAAAATTAATGAGAAGTTTTCTTATTTTGCGATGCAACTTAATTTAAAAAAATAAATTTCACATGAAAGGACTAAACATTCCTGAAACAGAAAAGTCACCTCGAATTTTTTTTGATCCTGTAAATTCTATCTTCGAAATGCAAGGTAATTCGAGGCCAGAGAATGTTAGAGATTTTTATTTTCCAATTATATATAAAGTAAGAAAGTATTTTGAAAAAATCATAAGCAAAAAACAAGTAGAAAAATTTAATGAAAATTATTTTAAGTTTAATTTTAAACTCGACTATTTTAATTCTTCTTCCGCTAAATTTATAGCAGATCTTTTATTGCTAATAAAAGATTTTAATGATGAGGGATTAAATATGAAAATATATTGGTACTTTATTGATGGAGATGAAGATATGAAAGAGGTTGGTGAAGATTTTTCAGATATGATATCATTTCCTTTCAATTATATTATGGTCGAGAAATATTAATAAGTAAATGAATTTTGTAAATAAGGTCGTTTGGATAACAGGGGCCTCTTCTGGTATAGGAGAGGCCTTAACTTATGAGTTTGCCAGGCAAAAGGCAAAGCTTATTATTTCTTCAAATCAACAAAAGGATTTGGAAACGGTTAAAAAGAAATGCGATGAAATTGGAACCGATTGTTATATCCAATTTTTAGATATGACAGATATTGACAATTTACAAAAGGTAACTGATTTATTAATTGAAAAATACGGGCATATCGATGTGTTGGTAAATAATGCCGGAATTAGTCAAAGATCTTTAGTGAAAGATACCCCCTTGGAAGTTGACCGGAAGATTATGGAAATTGATTATTTTGGAACCATTGCTCTCACTAAAACAGTACTTCCATATATGATTAAAAGAAAAAGTGGACATATAGCCGTGACCAGCAGTATCTCTGGAAAATTTGGATTTCCTTTAAGATCGGCTTATTCAGCGGCAAAACATGCTTTACATGGATTTTTTGAAACATTAAGGGCCGAAGTTTTTGAGTATAATATTAAGGTATTAATTGCTTTTCCGGGACGCATAAAAACTAATATATCTTTACATGCGCTTACAAAGGAAGGTAAAGCTCATGGAAAGATGGATGATGGACAAAATACAGGTATATCTGCGGAAAAATGTGCTCGGAAATATGTAAATGCCATAAAGAAGGATAAGAAAGAAGTATTAATAGGATCAACAGAATTGTTAATGGTTTATATACATAAGTTTTTTCCTAGATTATTTTATAAATTAGCACGCAAAATTAAGCCTACTTAAAATATATTAAGATGATTAAATTAATTAGTGGAATCCAGCAAATAGGAATTGGAGTTCCAAATGTTTATGATGCATGGAAATGGTACAAAGAAAACTTTGGAATGGATATTCGTATTTTCGAGGATGATACGGTTGCAGAATTGATGTTGCCATATACTGGAGGAAAACCACATCAAAGACATGCAGCATTAGCTATGAATATTTCTGGTGGTGGGGGCTTTGAGATTTGGCAATATACAAGCCGTACCCCGGAGGGACCTGATTTTGAGGTGCAATTAGGCGATCTTGGAATTAATATTGCAAAAATAAAAAGTCCAAATGCTAAGAAAGCTTTCAATGCATTTAAGAAAAAAGGACTTGAAATACTCGGAGGTCTGGTTGATAATCATTTCTTTGTTAAAGATCCATATGGAAATGTCTTTCAAGTAGTTGAAGAAGACAACTGGTTTAAAAAAACTTCGAAATTAACCGGTGCCATAGCTGGAGCTATTATTGGTGTAACCAACATTGAGAATGCGCAAAAAGTTTATGGTGATATTCTAGGCTATGATGAACTTGTATATGATAAAGAAGGTATATTTGATGACTTTAAAGTTCTACCCGGAGGTGATAAAAAGTTTAGAAGAGTATTACTAAGGTCAAATAAACCAAGAAAAGGAGCCTTTAGTAAATTACTAGGAGAAAGTTCTATTGAGTTAGTTCAGGTTTTTGATCGCGAACCAAAAAAGATTTTTAAGGATCGTTTCTGGGGAGACTTAGGATTCATTCACTTATGTTATGACATTAGTGGAATGGAAGCGCTGAAAAAAGATTGTGAAGCTAAAGGGTTTCCTTTTACCGTTGACAGCTCCGTTAAGCACAATAGTGATAATAGTTTTGATATGGGTGAAGCTGCAGGGCATTTTTCATATATTGAAGATCCGGATGGAACACTAATTGAGTTTGTTGAAACTCATAAGGTTCCAATTATGAAAAAATTTGGCTGGTATTTGAATATGAAAAAAAGAAATCCTCAAAAATCATTACCAAATTGGATGCTTAGCGCGCTTGCTATGAACAAAGTTAAATTTTAACAGTACAATAATAAGATGAATGCGGGAATTTTTCCTGCATTTTTTTACCAATTTGTAAAATATTCAAGGTCCGAAAATTCGCAAATTTTGCTTTCTCCAGTTAGCTTTGAACTATAATATATTTTACCGGATATTTTTGTTGACGTTCCATTTGTTGAGGCCCATTGTTTGCTTTTTGATTTTGGAACATTAACTAAAACTTCAAAGCTATGATTACCTTTCCCGGAAAAATCAAGGTTAACATTTTCTATAATTACAATTGGATAACTTTTATAATTATAATACCTGTTACAGTTTCTTCTACATAGTTGAGGTATAAATTCTATTTTATTTATTGTAAATGGCACTGGCGATTTTGAATAAATGGTAAAATGGCATTTGATTGTATGATCTTTTTTAAATGTTTTTTTCCTGACACTTGAGAAGCTTATATCTGAATTATTTTCAATAGAAACTTTTTTAATACTCACATCAAATGGGGTAATATGATTTAACTCCCATTCTTCAAATGAATATAAAATCTCCAAATAATTTTCTTTTTCAACCAGGCATTGATCATAGTTATATTGAATACGGGCAAATTCTTTATCTGCTTCTAATAAAGTTAACTGGGCACAATTAGATCTAACTTGAGGTTTTTGCATAGTTTTAATAGGTTCATTTCCCAATTGGAGAAAATAATTATAAACCCCAAGTGTATCAACTATCGGTACAATTTGAATTGCATCCAGTTTGTTTTTAAGGTTATTAATAGAAATATCTGCTACAGCTTTTCTTTGGTCAACAAAGAAACCTGAAAGATATTGAAGCTCTTCAATTTCAGAAATGATAGATTCTACTGTTTTATGGTCACTTTCATTAAATTTTAATGTGTCAAGCCTTTCTGTTAATAATTTTTCCTGTTCTTCCCACTCATTCATTAAAACCTTTATATCGTTTTCAGTAAATGGATATTTAATATAATAGTATATGGTTTCGATCTGATTTTCTCTTTGCTTTTCCCAGTAATAATCAGAAGCTTGACTTAATGATATTCCTTGTAAATATGCAGTATTTCCTGTTTTACTGGTTATTTTGGATGTATATTCTTCAAGGAATTCCACGGCTCTTTTATATCTGGTCTCGTTTACTTTTATGTTTTGCTCAAAGGTTATACTCTGTGCAACAGATGATACAATTTTTTCCTTAACCATTTGCAATGCATTGTATTTAGCCTCATTGTAATCATTTCCGGAACCTTCTCCTACCAAATAATCTTTTTCAATGGCATAAATCCATAATGGTTTTTGTGGTGCACTTTTTTCTATAACTTTTAAACTATCACAAGACCATTGAAAAATCAATATTGTTATAATAAATAAATGCTTAATATATAAGTGATAACTAGGTTTCATTTTAGTTTTTAGATTGTTAGTTGAAGAACATTGGAACAAAAATAAAGCCAAAACTAAAAAAGTAATGATTGTATCATTTAAAAATAAATGCTAATATCATAAATATTACAAAAAGAGTTAATTCTACTACTACTCTGGGATGAAAAAGTTTGATCTTTAGTTTATTTAAATTAATTAAGGAATAGGTTAAAAAACTAAATGCTAACAAGCTACAAATCAATAAAGAATAAAATATCATAATAAATTATCTTATTTATTTTAAGTATTTTCCTTTCATCAGTTTAATGATTCCTTTCATCCGGATTTGTCTTTTCTAGATTTAATTAAAGATTAATTCTAATTTTGAAATCAGAAAGTTAATAAATAAACCAGGTTGATTTTAAAGATGGGATATTTAAAAGATATAATTTGAAAATAAACATAAGATTATGTTTTAATTTTAGGTCTCCGACAGGGGAAGGCTAAATGTAAAAGTACTTCCTTTATCAGGCTCACTTATTACCCATAATTTACCACCATTTTTTTCGACAAACTCTTTACAAAGTATTAATCCTAGACCTGTTCCCTTTTCTCGTTCAGTTCCAATGGTACTGAAGCTTTCGTCTATTTTAAAAATCTTATTGATATTTGCAATGCTTATTCCAATTCCTGTATCTGTAATACTTATTTCACAATGTGAATTGCATTTACTTTGAATATTAATATGGCCACCCTGGTTTGTATATTTAATTGCATTTGAGATTAAATTTCTTACTATGGTTCTAACCATATTTTTATCTGCGAATGCGAACGTTTCACTTTCAACTTCAGAATAAATTTTGATATTCTTATTTCTTGCAGTAGATTCTAATAAATTTATATTCTCAATAATAATTTTTTTCAATGAAATTTTTTCAGGTTTAAATCTAAGTGTCCCTGTTTGCGACCTCGACCAATCAAGTAAATTCTCAAGAAGATTATAAGCGAGTTTAGAGCTTTGATGGATTATGTGCGCAAATTGTTCAATTTTTGTCTTATCATATTTATCAATATTTAAAGCTAAAAGTTGCGTAAAACCCATTAAATCATTAAATGGATTCTTTAAATCGTGTGCAATTATAGAGAAAAATTTATCTTTAGTGGCATTTAACTCTCTTAATCTTTGTTCTGATGTAATTAAGGTGTTCTCGGCTTTTCTTTGTAAAGTAATGTCACTAAAAACACAATGAGATCTTATAAATTCATTTTCTTCCGAATACTCTATTTTACCATGAAAACTTATAAATATATTTGATTTATCTTTTTTTATCAGATCAAATTGTACATTGCTAGCAACACCTTTTTCTTTAAATATTTTAAAAGCCTTAAGGAATTTCTGTTGGTTCTCTTTAGAAAGAATGGTTGTGAAATTCATTCCAATAATTTCCTGCCTTGAATAACCCATTATAGTTTCCCATCTGGGATTTACATCTAAAATGTTTCCACATTTATCAAGAGACAGATAGGGTAATGGAAAATTTTGAAATATATGTCTAAAATGTTTTTCCTGAAAAGTAAGCTCTCTATGTATTTTTTCTTTTTCAGTAATATCTATTGCAATGCATCTTAAGCCAATGATTTTACCGTCTTTCTTGATGTGACTGTTATAAACTTCAATTGTAACTTCCTCTCTGTTTTTTTTATAAACTCTATATTTATTACCAGAGGAATGAGTACCATTAAAATTTCCTTTAATGCTTTTTTTAACTTTTTCAATATCATCAGGAACAACAAAATCTTCAAGGTTTATTTGGCGGTTTAGGATTTCTTCTTTTGTATAGCCCAGTATCTTTTCACATGCCTCATTTAGAATTTTTACATTTAAATCACTATCAACCTCGAACACAATCTCAGGTAATAAATTTAAAAACTCCGATTCAATGAAATTCTGATTTTCCTCCATACTAGCAAATTATACTATTTCAACGTTAAAATAGTATTGAGGGTTTACTTATAAACGATAAGTTTTTGTTAATTTTTTGCCTAATACCAAATCTAAAATTATAAAAAAGAATGAATTAAAAAGAAATTTTGTTTGTTATTTTTTTGAATGAATCAATTTTTTAGTTAAACCGATATACAATTTTATAGGCAAACTTGGTTTTATTAGTTATTTTAAATCGTTCGTCAATTCGATGACCCACAATCCATATGATTTTATTTTTACACTCAATAATCCAGGTATTTTCTTTATCAACAATGGATAATTTTTTATCAATAAAAAAGTCACTAAGTTTTTTCAAGTTACTCATACCTAATGGCATAAAATAGTCACCGACTTTCCATTTTCGTAATATCAAAGGGAATTCTAATTTTTCCATGTCAAAATGGCCAATATTGTTTGATTTGCATATCTCAAAATTATCATCGACTTTAATTTGTTCAAATTTGAGTTTGACAGGAATATCAATAAATTCCTGTTTTGATTCAATAAAGTAATTCAAATTATATGTCCCTGATATTTCTTCAAGAATTAACTCTTCACGGTCTTTTATTAATCTATGGGTTAAACTGTAAAACTGTTTTCCGGAAATTCCATCTAAAGATTCGATTATATCACCAATTTGCGAATTAGTAAATCCAAATGGATGCAGCAATTCAAATGTGTACGAATATAAAGGATTTAGTTTCTTAAGTTCGTTTATTTTTATATAAATTCTTTCATTCTTTTCAAGTAAGATGGATTGCTTAACATTATTTATAGAATTCAGATATACCTGTTCCGTTTCCCTTAGCTTATTAATGTTTTCAATCATTGTTTCCCTAAATCTAGGATTTACTTTTTCAAAAAGCGGTATTATTTCTTGTCTAATCAAGTTACGGCTATATTTAGTTGATCGATTTGATGAATCTTCTCGGTATTCATAATTATTTTTATGAATAAATTCTACAATGTCTTTTCGAGAAGCGAAAAGTAATGGTCTTATAATATTATTAATTTTGGCCTTGATACCAGTTAATCCTTTAATTCCTGAACCTCGAGCGAGATTTATTAAAAAGGTTTCGATAGTGTCATCGCTATTGTGAGCAATTGCAATATATTTATAATTAAATTTTTGCCTAGCCTGCTCAAACCATTCGTATCGTAAGTCTCTGGCTGCCATTTGGATAGAAACGCCTTCTTCTTTGGCAATTTTCTTGGTGTTAAATTGTTTATGAAAAAATGGAATGTCATATTCATTAGCCAGATCTCTAACAAAAAGTTCGTCTTGATTTGACTCATGATCTCTTAGTTGAAAATTACAGTGAGCAATACCTATTGAAAAATTGAGCAGCCTAAATAAATGAAACAAACAAATAGAATCAATCCCACCACTTAATCCTAATAAAATTCTATCTGAAGGATTACATAAATTATTCGATTCAATAAATTGTAGAAAATCTTTTTCCATTTAATTTAGGGCCTTAAGCATAGCTTCAGCTTTAACCATACATTCATCATACTCGTTTTCAGGGTCGGATAAACTTGTTATAGCACTGCCAACTGTAAAAGACACATAATTTGTTAATTGATTATATAAAATACTGCGGATTACTACGTTAAAATCAAAATCATTATCTGGTGTAATAAAACCAACGGAACCCGAGTATAAGCCTCGTTTTGTTTTTTCATAATCTTCAATTAGTTGCATAGCCCTAACTTTAGGTGCTCCAGTCATTGAACCCATAGGGAATGCATTTTCAATTATTTTGATAATGTTTGTGTCCTCATTTACCTCGGATACTATTGTGGAGATCATTTGATGTACCTGTTTAAAACTATATATTCCAAAAAGTTCTTCGACTTTAACAGATCCTTTTATTGCCGTACGCGATAAATCATTCCTGACTAAGTCTACAATCATAACATTTTCCGCACGTTCTTTTGGATCATTAAGGAGTTGTTCTTTTAATTTTAGATCCTCTGATTCATTTTTGCCTCTTTTAATTGTACCTTTTATCGGTTGAGAAATTACTTTATTTTTTACCTTTTTTAAGAATCTTTCAGGACTCGCTGATATTAAATATTTACCATCAAGTTTATATAAACATGAAAAAGGAGTAGGAGAAATCTGATTAAGTCTTAAATAAGTTTCAATAGGATCGATTTCCTTAATGCAATAAAATTCCTGACAAAAATTGGCTTCGTAAATATCTCCTTTTTGTATATGATCTTTGATTTTATTGACTGTATCAACGTAATCAGAGGTTGAGAATTGTTTTTTAAGCTTATTTTCCGAAAATTTACTTGTTTTATTTTTTGAATCTGGCTTTTCGGAAGAAAGTAATGTTTTAATTAATTCATCCTTACAGTATTTAATATCATTGTAAATAATTGAAACTTCCGACTTTTTTGCTAATACTAGAATTTCAGGACAAAAGAAATTTAGATCGGGAAAATTTATTTCATCCTTATTATTGGATTTAAGGTTTTCTATTTTATTTTTTAGATCGTAGGTTAAATATCCAAAAAGCCAATTATTTAAATTTGAACTTCTTTCTTTTAACTCTTTCAAGGTTTTTATCTCATAGTTTGAATCAATAGCAGCTAAAAATTCATAATCGTAATAAGTGTGAGGCGTATCGTATTTATTGAATTGGTTACTGTTTAAAAAGGCAAAATTCTTGAACTTATTTCCGAAGTAAAGTATCTTCGATTTAAATAACTCCAGATCTATATCATTAAGTTTAACTTCCTTTTGCATAATGCAAAAATAAGAAAAGCATTTCGATCTGAAATGCTTTTCTTTTAGAGAATATATTTATTAATTACTTAAATAATCTGCAATTCCCTCTTGAGTTGGTTTCAAAGCTTTGTCACCTTTTTTCCAATTTGCCGGACAAACTTCACCATTTTCTTCAAAATATTGCAATGCATCAATCATTCTTAAAGCTTCGTCAACACTTCTACCTAATGGCATGTCATTAACAACTTGATGCCTTACAACTCCTTCTCTATCAATTAAAAAAAGACCTCTGTATGATTGAGGTACTCCATGAAAAATACTGTCGCCATTTTCAGCATAATCATAATGGCCTGCTAATACATCATAATTTTCTGAAATTGTTTTAGATAAATCTGCCACAAGTGGGTATTTTACTCCCTTAATTCCTCCATCATTTAATTCAGTTTGTAACCATTTCCAGTGCGAGAATGCAGAATCAACTGAGCACCCAACAACTGCTGCATTTCTGGCCTCAAATTCTTTCATTTTATCTTGGAACGCAAGAATTTCTGTGGGACAAACAAATGTGAAATCGGCTGGATAGAAAAAGAATAATACATATTTTTTACCCAGATATTGTTCTAACGAAAAGTTTTCAACTATTTCATTACCATTAATAACAGCATCCATTCTGAAAATCGGTGCTTTTTTTCCTACTAATACTGACATAAAATTTAATTTTTAATGATTTGAATTAATTTATCGAATAAAACAAAGAGCATATTCCTTTGTTCAATAAAATTACTTAGAACGAATAAAAATAATTATTCGTAATTGACAATATTTGGTTGGGTTGGTTCAAAATTTATTGGACCACGTGAATTCTCACCTGAAATGAAGATATTAAAATGATTCATATCTTCCGGAATTACCGGATAATATGCTAAGCGAAGCTGGAAAGTTTTAAATACAAGGTTTTCATTTCTCACTCTTACTCCTAAACCTATACCTGAGTATAGTTGATTATTGAATATTGCTTTATTTTCCGGTCCAATAAAACCTAAATCTCCAAAACCTAAGAATAAGAATCTGAAATTATAGAGGTAGATGTTCGAAAATACAACTACTTCCGAATGAAAGGATAATTTTTGAAAACCATACAAGTAATCGCTGGATAAACCCCAAATATCATCATCATCAAAATAAATCTTTTCATCACTGAATCGATTAATTCCTCTTGTATAGTTGAAGCTAAGAAATTCACGAAGTTTTAATCGGTTGTAATAATGTAAGTTACTAATGGCTTGACCAGAAAAGTTGATAACACCCTGTTCTAATTTCTTTTGGTAAAACAAACCTCCAAATTCGGCATGAAAATTTAAATATCCTATTTTAGGGTAGTATATACCTCTTGATAATCTTAATCCAAAATAAGGTCTTTTAAAAAACTCGCCTTTTTCTAAACCAAGATTTAACTGGGCAAGGCATCCAATAGGAATATCTTCTGTGGTACCGAATCCATATATCAAGTTTGATTTAAAGTAACGTTGACGTGAAAATGCAAAACTTCCGAGAAGCATTTGATTATCTTGATATTGAAAATTGTAACGTTCACTAACTTCAGGCCCTTTACGGAAATTGTTATTTATATATCTAAGTCCGAAAACTAGTCTCGTCTTGTTCGTAAATTGCCAATCTTTTGTTCCAATTAAAAATGCTTTTCCCAACCAGATATCTTGTGTTGCATAATTTAATCTAACATCATTTAAGGTTGTATCAGTTTTTTTTATGTCTTTCAGTGTAGAGTTTTGATAAATCTTAAATCCTCCAGCCCATTTTGTCTTATAGTTATAAAAATTGCGAGAAAGTTCTAAGCCAACTCTTTCCGTTTCAAATGCTTTAGTATAATTGATATTCGATTGAATAAAAGAACCTGCTATATTATTTATTGTATAGTTGAATTCATATCCGGAAGGAGGGTCTTCAGTAGTATTAACAAATATGCTTCCTTGAAATTTGTGTCCAACACCTGCTAAATTATTTTCATAAATTTCTATGATTCCTGATTCTAAATCCTTTAAATCTACGTAAAAACCTGCTGAATATACGTCTTTTGTAACTATAAGAACATCAACATGACTTGGGTATTCTGGGATTTCAGCGATTTGTATAGAGGCATTTTTGAGATAGTTTAGAGAACGCAATAGTCTTTCATTATCGGTCAATAGGGCTGGATCTATCGAATCACCTTCTGCGAAAAATAAGTTATTTCTTATAATAAATTCACGTGTTTTAACATGCGTACTGTTGCCAAATTTATCAAGCCATTTGTTACTGACGCCAGAAGTATCAGTAAAAGTAGGTCCAAACACATCAAGTTTTAAAATCTCAATATTACGTATTATTTTTCCTCGATATAGGTTATAGTATTCCTCGTTTCTAACATCTTCAATACCAATGTATTTTCCTGATTTAGGTTCATTTACTAACAATAATCCCAAAGCGGCTTTGGTAATATTATTTCTCGAAGCAATTGTGTATAAGGTATCGTAAAATTGATCGGACTTAATCTGATTGCTTATATAAATGCTATCTTTAAAATCCTTTTTTGCAATAGTGTCTGAAATATCACTTTTAGTAATATTTATTTGTGCATATAAATTGAAAGGGACAACAATCAGGAATGCAAAACAATATTTCAGAAATGTAAATTTCATTTGCCAATATATAAAAAAAGGTTCAATAAATATTTATTGAACCTTTTTTTATATAAAATATTGCCTTAGTTCAAGCCAAGAAGTTGTTTTCCTTGTTTGAACCTTATATCTCTTGGTATTCCAGCTTCATTTATTCTATCAAGGTCAGCTTGAAGTTGTTCTTTAATAACACCTAATTCCTCTACCATCTTTTTAGCAGCGTTATAATCTCCATTACCTTGTATAACTAATATTTTCTCTCCAAGAGAATTCATTGCTTCTGTCATTTTATCAAAATCAACTTTGTAAGTTCCGGTTGTTTCATCTCTGGTAAATGCTTCTTGTTCCGCAAAATAATTAAATCTAACCATATTTGCTTTCCCATGAGAACTTGCCGCTCCAAAACGAATTGATCTAAATAATCCAGCCATAAAGGTTACATAATTATCCATTAAATCTTTTTCACCTAGTTCGCCCATTTCCGCTAACTTAACAACCATGTATAAACCTAAAATATCAGCTTTACCTTCTTCTAAAGCGCTGTACTGTTCCTTAATTGCTTCACGAACAGTTCCCTTACCGTTAATAGTATTTTTTATGCCTAATCCATGGGCAACTTCATGGAACATGGTGTTTTCAAAAAATGCATCAAATTTTACATGTTGACGTTGTTCTTCATTAATAAGCATGTTGCTTATTGGAACAAGAATTTTATCAAACTTATATCTCATTGAGTTTTTAAGTTGTAATTTTCTGCTTCCCTTTTCTAAATGAACCCTTTCGTCATTAGGAAGGTTAATAGCTATTGTCTTACTCCCGGCATTACAATCACCTGCATAATATACGGCATCATAAGCGCCTAAATCAGAGTCGCTTCCGGGAATTTCAGCTTTGTATTCATCCGCAACTGGTAAACTTTTTTGAAGCTCGGGCAACAAAGCTGCGAATTTGGTAAGTTTTTCACTCCATTCAAGGTCTTTTATTAAGATAAATGCTTCGTGTGCGGCCTTATAACCGTATAAGGCATCCTCGTAATTTTCAATAGGACCAACTATGAAATCGATTTTATTATTCTTCATGCTCATCCAAGCTAAATCACTTTCTAAGTAATCATCTGTTGCTAAGGCTTCTATTCTTAATTCTAAATAATTTTTAAAACCTTCATCCTCTGCTAATTCAGCAGCTTTTTTAATTAGTTCAATTGCCTTGTTTGTTTCTTCAGCAAAAGCATTATGATAAGGAACTGTATACAGTTTTCCGTTTTCATCTCGTTTTACTAAAGTGTATAAGCTAGTTTTGTCTTCAGCTTCTAATGCTTCAAACTCTTCTTTTGTCATATCCGTAGGGTAGAATTGAGCTCCTGCAGGTTTTTCGCCAATATCTGCTAAAAATGGTTTATTATCATTTAATCTTTCCCAAGGACCATAATTAATTTTAACAAACTCTTTAGCAGCTTGGTCATCAAGGCTTGCTAAGAGAGCTTCTTTGTCACCATATGCCTGTTTCCAAAAAATATCATCCATTAATTTTGCAGCTTCAAATAAATAACCTAACATTTCTTTTTGATTGCCAGATAAATGACTTATGTCAGAAGTAAGCTCAACTTCTACAAATTCATCCACCTTTTTTTGAAGTTCGCTATCCGTTTTCATTTCTTTAGTTTGATTTCCACATCCGGTAAAAATTGCCATCGACAAAATTGCCAGAATAAGATTTGATAATTTTTGTTTCATAGTATTTAATTTTAGAGTTTTTAGAATGAATAATGAATGCGCAATTTATAATATTGACATTAGATTTCATAATATTTATAAAGTTTAAATAAGTAGAAAAGATTTAGGTAATACATTAATAAACTATTATAAAGATTTCATTTTTTCTGCAAATGCTTTAATATTAGAATAATTAATTTTAGAAACACTCTCCTCAATATTTGCTACTTTTTTAATAATAGCTTTTTCAAAAAGGTTCATTTTCTCAATTGCTAATTCGCCACCGAAAAATCCGTGTGCTTTAGTCTTATTTCTAAGTGCTTCCGGAAAAGCATTTCGAAATTGGTCCAAGGCTTGATCTCCCTCAAACATGCAACAGATGAAAAGGCCTAATTCTTTTTGTAAAAGAATATCGAGGTTTTTTTCCATAAAACCGAATAGTTTTTTATTTATAGTGCCGGCATGGATAGAACCACCTAATATTATTGAATCGTAATCATTAATATTTATGATCTTATCATTCTCAATATTAAAAAGTACTGTATTATCGTCAAGATTATTAGCTAATGTATGTACGCATTTATCAGTACAACCGTGTTTTGTAGCATATATGATTGCAAATTTCATGATATAATAATTTAAAGAGGGAATAAATATAGATTTAATTTGGAAACTTAACCAATTTAGTTAATTCATATCTGTTTTTAAAATCTCCGTCCAAAGGGCTATTCGTAATTTATTTTGTTCTTCTTCAGAATCATCGTCAAGGGGTAAGCCAACAAATTTATCACCAAATATTGATAAAGATGAAACAAATCCATAACCTTCAGTAGGAAATTCACCAACAAAAATAACTCCTTTGCCTTCCAGTGCTTCAAAAATAATACCTATTGAATCGACAAATGACTTAGGGTAAACTGCAGAGTCACCAGTACCAAATATGGCAATTTTTTTACCTTTTAAGTTTGCAAACTTTAATATATCATAAAGAAATCTTTCAAAATCAACCTGAAGAATTCCTTCTCCCCAAGTTGAAGAACCCAAAATAATATTTTCATATTTCTCAACATCGCTAATTTTAACATATTTTACATCATAAATATCGACGAGTCCTGGTTCTAGATTGTTTTTAATATTTTCTGCAATTTTTTTGGTATTACCTGTTGATGAGCCGTAGAATATTCCAATAGGTTTCATTAAAGTTAGTTAGATTATATGCTTAATTAATAAATTGATAACAAATTAATTTTAAAGATGTTTAATAAGTAGGTAAATATTAAATAACATTTGTTTTGTATTTTTTACTTCTTACTCGCATGTTCAAAATTCAACAGATAACTAAAAAATACAGCTAAATAAATACATCTTCCAGGTAAATGCGCATTGATAGGTTCCAGAATTAAAATAAAACTTATTAAAATCAAAAACGATAATGCAAGCATCTGTAAAGTTGGGTTATTTTTGATAAATTTGCTTATTGCACCAGCCAGGAGCCTGCGCCATGATTCTAATAGTAATAATCTTAATTAATAGATGATCGGTCGTACCAAATGCTTTTAAAATTGAATCACAAGAAAATATCATATCTAAAATCACAATTTGCAATATTACTCCAAACATACCATAAACTTTTTTGATTTCTTTCTTTTCATTGTCACTTTACAATTTTGTTGCATATTTCTAAATTACTTTTAGCTAAAGGAAACATTCTATTTAAAACTAAATCAGATCCCTTCCACCAATTTCATAAAATAAAACAGACAATAATGATTCTGGGAAACTAATATTCCAATTAATATTATAATCCTTGAAATTTGGGCAGTTGCCAATTCAAGGTTGCGTGTTCCAACTGCTTATTTTCTGGAAGTTTTCCTGAAACAAACTAAATGAAAATTTCGGACAATTAATACCTTATTCAATTTCAATAAAGGTAAAGTTTTTAAAACAATCTGGATTTCAAAAGTAAAAAAACTCTGTTATTTTATGTTTTATGAACTAAGCTTTAGTAATTTAGTCTGTGATAAAATAATTGCAAGTGTAATGAAAATTTTATTAACCGGAGCTAATGGTTACATCGGAAAAAGGTTGCTACAGGAGTTGCATCAAGGAGGACATTATGTAATATGTTGTGTTAGAGATAAACGACGATTTAATGTAAATAAGTTTAAACAGAATGTCGAAGTTGTGGAAATTGATTTTGAAAACTTGGCTCAGAACGCAAAGTTAATTGTTAAAGTTGATGTGGCTTATTACCTGATTCATAGCATGGGAAAATCAATCGGTAAATTTTCTGATATTGAATCCAAAACTGCGGGTAATTTTATAAAATATGTAAGGTCGACTGGAGTTAAACAAGTAATTTATTTAAGTGGTATAGTAAATAGCGAATCTTTATCAGAACATCTTTCATCAAGACAAAACGTTGAAAACATTTTAAAAT
>JANQHR010000061.1 GCA_028282585.1 Bacteroidales bacterium
TTAACTCTATCATATTGCACGTGAACTCTTAGGTTAATATGTAACTATACAAATGCTGAAACGATAATATAATTCTATTTGAGAAAGATAGTTTATTACTACTTACTTAGCCCCTTATGCCTTGTAAATTTTCTGGAAAAATATTATTATTTTCCAATAACATTTGGGTATTTAATGCTAAGTGATCAACAACTGGAGGTTCGAGGATAATTTGGCTTTAAAGGGGTAAAAAGAACAGTATTGCGTTTGTTTGAAACGAAAAGAAAAAAAAAATTATCTTTTTCGAATACAATTACTGTACCTTATCGTTAGAGAATTAATATAAGTACACGTTAACTTCAGTGAAGAGTTGGGAGTTTCACTTTCGGATAAAAATAACTTTATTACAAACTCACAAGTACATATTTCTAATAAGAAAATGACTTTCAATGCTAAAGTAAAACATAAAAGTTGAACCCATGTTGATGCCAGGACCATAAAGCAGTGTGGCGGCACTTAGGGGATTGTAAGGCGGACGGGGTTTTTTTTCATTTTTTTCCAACCCGCAGAAATTTTCTGAGATTATGATGTTGAACACCATAATCGAAGGAAATTGGTTGCGGTTGAGTGAAAACCGTCAAAATTGCAAATCCGCAATTCAAGATCTTTGGCCTTATTCCACGATTGATGCTCGGTTGTATGACAGTGCTTACGGATTTTCAAATTTTTTGAAAGTTTATCCCGCCACTCAACCGTATGGGAATTGCGGCTGTCGTGTGAACATGGTGTTACCAAATCCAGACAACAAAACAGGTCAAGAATTAACAAGTTTAATATTTAAGTATGTCTGGGAAGGTAAATGAGATAAAATAAAAAGATCAATTATAACTACGGGCTATGCCTTTGGAGGCTTAAATTTGACAGATATAAAATGCTTTATTACGTCTTTGAAAATCACTTGGTTGAAAAGACTAATACAATCTGATAATCATCCGTCGGCTTTTTTTTTTAAATACAATTTTTCATGTCAGTGATTTTTACGACCAAGGAATGGCTTTGTTCATTAATAAATTAAGAGTAACTACAAATACTTTCTGGACTGATGTATTCAGATGTTGGATTGAATTATCAGTGTTGAATACTCCCACAAACAATGTGGAAATTCTTTCCACATACCTGTTTGGAATAATCCAATTATTGCTCAACCGGAATTTTCCTTTCCACACCGATTGGGGACTTTTTAGATAAAAATTACAAATTTGAAAGTCTTCTAAATCTAAACCTGAGATACCCATTGTTAAAAAAGCAAATATTTTAGACTACCATAGAGTAAAATTATATTGAGGACAAAATATACAGAAATGAATTTAACTCTTATCAGAGACCTCAAATCCCTCTTCATATTATGATATTGAGAAACAAAAAAGGGCCAAAAGAATTTTATACGTAATTTGTTTACTTCCAAAACAAACTCTCCGGTTTCTCACAGGAAATGGGCGGATGAACTGGAAATAGAAATTTCTCAAAATGATTGGCTGCAAATATAATTGTCTTGTTTTAAATTAGTTTATGATAACTCATTAATTTTGGTTTCAATATAAAGTATTAAATAGAATTCTTAGTCTTGGAACCTTTTCATAGAAGATTAATTATATCTCATCACCAATCTGTAAATTTTGTGATTCAGATGAAGAAACAATTTACCATCTATTATATAGCTGTCGTGTTACAAGCCTATTATGGAAAAAATTGAGAGATTGGTTAAAGAATAAAATTGAAGTAAATTTGCCTATTAATCCAGAAACAGTAACATTAGG
>JANQHR010000131.1 GCA_028282585.1 Bacteroidales bacterium
GAACTTTCCAGCCTTTATAATCTGCAGGTCGCGTGTATACGGGTGGCGCTAATAAATTATCCTGAAATGAATCTGTCAATGCTGACGTTTCATCTGAAATTACGCCCGGAACCAGCCTAACAACACTATCAACAACAATAGCCGCCGCCAATTCCCCACCGGTTAAAACATAATCTCCGATTGATATTTCTTTGGTAATAAAATGATCACGTATTCTTTGGTCAATTCCTTTATAGTGGCCACAAAGTATCATGATATTCTCGTATGTAGCTAATTTATTAGCTTCTTGTTGATTATATTTTATACCATCCGGTGATGTATAAATTATTTCATCATAATCCCTTTTTGATTTTAAGGATGATATTGCCCGGTCTATTGGCTCAATCATCATAACCATGCCTGCCTCTCCTCCAAAAGGATAATCATCTATGCTTTTATGTTTATTACTAGCATAATCTCGCAAGTTGTGTATATAAATCTCGGTATGTCCCTTTTCCTGAGCTCTCTTAATTATACTATGTTCAAGCGGGCTTCTCAATAATTCTGGCAATACGGTTATAATATCAATTCTCATCTGTTACATCTTTTTTTACAAAATTAAAAATCGTGCCATAAAATTTTAGAGATTTTTGATTTTCTTAAATTAAATTATCACTTTTTAGTCATTTTGTCATGGTTTAATCTATTTTTAATGCCATAATGGCATTTTATTTGTTCGTTTTTAACTAAAAATGGCACAATACTGCATTGGTATGGGATTTGAAAATAAGCTTATCAGACAAACAAAAATTAATTTAAACCAAATTAAAATAGTATTAAAAATTTAAAACAATAAAATTATGACACTAGTAAGAATGAACAGACCGGTATCCTATATGCACAGAAATGGATACAGAACATTTTCAGATTTAGTAAATGAAATGTTTAATGAAGAAAAAATTAGTACGAATCAATTCATCGTAATTCCACCCGCAAATATTGTAGAATCTAAATTCGACTTTAGAATTGAAATTGCTGCTCCCGGATTCGAAAAATCTGATTTCAAAGTTGATCTGGACAAAAACCTTTTAACTATTTCACTGGATAAATCAGTTGACGAAAATGAAGAAGAAAAGTACAATTCGAAAGAATTTAACTTTAACTCTTTTAAAAGGTCATTTCGAGTTTCTGATAAGATCGATTCTGAAAAAATCAATGCGATTTACAAAAACGGATTATTACAGGTTGTTCTTCCTAAAAAAGAAGAGGCGATTGAAAAACCAGCAAGAGAAATAAAAATTTCATAACAACTCAAATATATATAGTCCTTTAAACAGAAATCCCCAAAGATTAGATTCTTTGGGGATTTTACTTTCTACCTGTCTAAATTTTATCGCTTATCTAACAATTCTATAATTTCATTTAGTTTTTGCTTTAATTCCTCATTTTCTGCTTTTAGCTCCTCTATTTGCGCCTGTTGTTCATTAACTGCATCTATCAATATTGGGGTAAACTTAACATAATCAACAGCCTTATAACCTTTTGTATTTGTATGGACTAACTCTGGTAAAGTTTTTTCAACATCTTGTGCAATTATACCTACTTGTTGCCGATCTTTAAAACCCAGCTCATTTTTTGCGTATTCATTCCATTTAAAATAATACGCACTAATACCGGACAACAATTTTAATCCGGATTGTATTTTTACAAATTCTTTCTTTAAGCTTATATCTGAAGGCAATGCAGAAACACTTGCATATAAGGTACCTGTGATGGTTACCTCTTCTTCTGAGAAATCTCCATAGATTAATGTAGAACTGGAATTATTTGCTATAAAAAGCTGGTTATCTCCCGTTGAACCGGCACCAGCATTATAACCAATACAAACATTTCCGCTTCCCAATCTATTTAAATGGCCGCCCCCTCCGGCATATGCCCCAACAAACACATTATAATTACCCGTTGATGAACCTCCAGCACTAAAACCAGCCCCATTTCCTACAATAGTATTTTCATTTCCCCTTAAATTTCTTCCTGCATCAATTCCAACTATTGTGGTTGCATAAAATTCATTATCCGTTACATATTGGTTGTACCCAGTTCTATCACCAATACATATATTATCATCTCCGCTAACATTTTTACCGGCCTCATTTCCAATAAATGTGCTATGCGTAGCTCCTACAGATCTTTCACCAGCCAGGTTGCCAATAAAGATATTATCGTAACCACCGGTCATATCATAACCTGTTCTAATTCCAATAAATACATTATTATTTCCACTTTTGTTAGAATAACCAGCCCGGTGTCCTAAAAATAAATTACTTGATGCACCGAGCGCGTTATTTCCTGCTTCATAACCAAACATACTATTAAATTTTCCAGTAGTGAGTCGTGAACCTGCGTTATGACCAATTAAATAATTTTGCTTTGTCAAATTCAATAAACTTTCCGATACTCCACTTTCAATATTTGCAATACCAAACCCGGCTGTTGAATCTTTAACAAAAATTCTTGTGCTATCCGGCAGGACCTGCAAATAATTATTAGTTAATCCTTTGGAAGGATTTCGTCCGCTAACTGCAAAACCTCCAACTTTACCTTTTGTTAATGGTTCTTCATTAACATAAACTCTGGTACTGTCCGCCGTAACAAAGAATAATTCTGCATTAGTTCCTTTACTAGGATTACGCCCACTTACGGCAAATCCTCCAACTTTACCCTTTGCATTAATCGTGTCACTTACATAAATTCTTGTGCTATCCGGCGTTACAGTAAATATTGTTACATCCGATGATTTTGAAGGATTTCTACCACTTACCGCAAAACCACCTACTTTTCCTTTTGAAGATTCGTTCACGATAACTTCCGCTCCGTCCGGAAATACGGCAAATACAACATTACCATCATGATCTTTAACAACAAATAAAGTATCTGTTGTTGTGGAGTATACTGCATTAGAACCCAGATTTTCCGCATTAAGCGCTTTCTCAGAATATAGAGCGTATGGAACTGATAAAAGTTGCACGGTACCCATATCCACATATCCACTTCCAGCATCAACCTCAATACCTAAATATTTGTCATTTTCTCCCCAGTTTATTTGAGAAAAGGTGCCTGATTCAACTGTTCCATCTCCTATTACCAGGTTTACAACTCCGTATGAATTAGTGGTTTTGGTATGTATTTCCTGATAAAGTATTGATCCTGTTGGCTCATTATCTATTATTGATATTCGGATATCTACGCTTTGATCCGTGATCAATTCACCTGAATTGTTTCGAAGAACTGCCTGATAATTGAAATTACCGGGAACTTGTGCTATCAAATCAAAAGAAAGTAGCACCATTAAAACCAAATAGAATAGTTTTTTCATGATATCATAGTTTATAATTATTAGCTATTTTAATAGAAGTTCTTCTAGCTTTTTAAGCCTTTCTTCAAGTTCTGTATTCTTCCGTTCTAAATCTTCTATAATTGATTGCTGCTCTTTAATTGCTTCAACTAAAACAGGTGTTACTTTACCGTAATCAATTGCTTTATAACCTTCATGATCCGCCTTAACTAATTCCGGTATTATTTCTTCCATTTCCTGGGCAATGAATCCAACCTGATCCCGACCCGAAAATCTCTGTTGTTTAAATTCATCAACTCTCCAATTAAAAGTAACCCCCCTCATTTTCATTATTTTATCTAAAGCATTCTCATAAGTTTTTATATTATTCTTGAATCTAGCATCGGACCCACCCCAAGAACCTCCAGAACAATAAGCTTCTCCATAAACCAATAAAGTATAGATTCCAGTCTGTCCATCAGGCACATCTACAATTAAACCATAATTGTTATATGCCTGGTAATTAATCCCCACATTACCATTTATCCGTAGATGGTTTTGGTCAAATTCACCATAAAACAATGCTTCAGTTGAATCAACATTTTCATTTTCTATTATTAGCCTATTATTTATACCATCCGCATAATATCCAGCTTCATTACCAATAAAAACATTTCCTGAACCTTCACGAATATTATATCCGGCATAATAACCTAAAAATGTATTATTTGAACCTTCATAATTAAGGTAACCAGCCCTATAACCTAACATCGTATTGTAGCTCCCTGTAGTAGTAAAAGAGCCAACCGCCTGTCCAATATATGTATTCCGTGTTCCTGTGTTGGAACTTATACTATACCCGGCACCATTACCAACAAAAGTATTATTGCCACCAGTCGCACTTCGCCCTGCAGAAGTACCAATAAAAGTGTTATTGCTCCCTGCTGCATTTTCTCCCGCCAAAGAGCCATATACTGAATTACTGGCAGTAGTTAATGAATATCCACTTCGGTAACCCACAAAGGTATTCTGAAATGTATTTTGAGTAGAATAACCACTTTCTGTTCCTACATAAACATTATTACCTCCGCCCAAATTAGAATAACCACTTTGGTAACCTAAAAATAAGTTATTACTACCAGCTGTATTTGCATAGCCAGCTTGGTAGCCAATCATGCTATTGTAGGCTCCTGTTGTATTTTCACCAGTTTGATGGCCAATTCGATAATTTTGTTTATTTAAATTTAAGAAGCTTTCTGCGGTACCGCTTTCTATATTGGCAATACTAAAACCTGCTACAGAATCTTTTACAAAAATCCTTGTACTATCAGGCGATACCTGCATATAACTTGTTAATGTACCTTTTGAAGGGTTTCTTCCGCTAACAGCAAATCCTCCAACTTTACCTTTAGTTCCCGAATCCGTTATATAAACTCTGGTACTATCTTTTGTTACCTGCAAATAGTCATTTACTGTTCCTTTTGAAGGGTTTCTTCCACTCACCGCAAAACCTCCTACCTTGCCTTTTCCTGTTTGATCATCATTTACATATATTCTGGTACTATCTGCAGT
Source organism: Bacteroidales bacterium (assembly GCA_028282585.1). Taxonomy (GTDB): domain Bacteria; phylum Bacteroidota; class Bacteroidia; order Bacteroidales; family UBA12077; genus UBA12077. The sequence goes on from JANQHR010000131.1 coordinate 4,886, forward strand.
AATAAATAACAATTCCGTATTAGTATTCTTAGACGGATTTCTTCCACTTACAGCAAATCCTCCAACTTTACCTTTACTTGAAACAGTATCATTAACATAAATTCTTGTACTATCCGGAGTAACTTTAAGAATATTCACATCGGTCGCTTTTGAAGGATTACGTCCGCTAACTGCGAAACCACCTACTTTTCCCTTTGCAGTTTCGTTAACTATAACCTCTGCACCATCAGGAAATACTGCAAAAACAACATTACCATCATGATCCTTAACCACAAATAAAGTATCAACTGAAGGTGAGTAAATAGCATCCGATCCTAACACTTTTGCCATATTAGCTTCGTCTGCATAAAGTGCACTATTAGCAGAGTTTGCAGTATGGGCTACTACCGAAACTCTTGACGAATCAGATATATTTGAATAATTAGCATATGGAACGGATAAAAATTTTATCACCCCCAAATCAACATAACCATTACCATCATCAACTTCAATTCCCAAATATTTGTCATTTTCACCCCAGTTTATTTGAGAAAAGGTGCCGGATTCAATTGTTCCATCTCCTATTACCAAATTTACAACTCCATAAGAATTAGTAGTTTTGGTATGTGTTTCCTGATAAAGTGCAGATCCTGTCGGCTCATTATCTATTATTGATATTCGGATATCTACACTTTGATCTGTAATTAGTTCTCCGGCATCATCCCGTAGAACAGCCTGATAGTTAAAATTACCAGGAACCTGTGCCAATAGATCAAATGATAACAGCAGAACACAAAACATTAAGTAAAACTTTTTCATAGTTTCGTTTATTTAATTCAACATCATACTTTTAGTAACAAACTACTTAAGAATAAGTTCCTCAAGTCTTTTTAGTCTGTTTTTTAGCTCCTTATTTTCAGCTTTTAAATCTTCAATTTGAGTTTGTTGTTCCTTAACGGATTCAATTAAAATCGGAGTAATTTTCGAATAATCTATCACCTTGTAACCTTCCTTATTCTCTGATACAAGTTCTGGTAAAATTTTTTCTACTTCCTGGGCAATAAGACCAATCTGCTTTCTTTCCGAAGGTTTATAATCAATAAAAGAATTTTTATTCCAATAATAATAAACTGGCGAAAAATTACTTATTATACCTAATGCATTAACAATAGGAGTAATATTCATTTTATATCTTAAATCTGAACAGGCTCCTAATGATCCTGTATAACATAGGTCACCATTAATTTGTACTAATTCGCTACCGTCATCAAAATCTCCATATATTAAAGGTGAAGAAGTTGAAGAATTATCAATATATAATTTATCATCAACATCGGCTCCGTAGCCAGCAAAATATCCAACAAAAACATTTCCCGAACCTTCATAACAGCGCTGACCTGCATAATAACCTAAAAATGTATTATTGCTCCCCTCTCTGCAAAGCTCTCCGGCTTTTACTCCTAAAAACACATTATTATCTCCTTTACTTTGATTACCAGCCTGATTGCCTATATAGGTATTAAATTCTCCGGTAATACCACTTGCACAGGTTGCATATCCTACATAAGTATTATATCTACCCCTTGTAACTCCTTCGCCTGAGTTATAACCAATGTAAACATTATAACTTCCTTCTGTGCTTTCCATGGCAGATGAATCAATATGTGCATTACTGTACCCTGCACGGTTACCAATAAAAATATTTCCAAAGCCCGTAGAATTGTTATAACCTGCATTTGGGCCCATAAACACATTACTTCCACCGGAATTATTCCATCGACCACTTTCATAGCCTAAAAATAAATTATTGGAACCCGATGTATTATTTACACCACTCTGATGTCCAATAAAGTAGTTTCGAAACGAAAGTTGTAAGTAGCTTTGATCACTTCCCGAACTATTATCACGCACTCCGAATCCTCCTTCAGAATCCTTTGTAAAAATCCTTGTACTATCAGCCGTGGCTATAAACATGGGTTGATTTATACCTTTACTGGGGTTACGCCCGCTTACAGCAAAACTACCAACTTTGCCTTTTCCTGTAGGATCATCATTTACAAAAATATGAGTACTATCTGCAGTTATAATTAGTATATCTGATTGATTTGTTTTTGATGGATTCCTGCCACTTACAGCAAATCCTCCAACTTTTCCTTTTGCTGTAACCGTGTCGTTAATATAAATTCTGGTACTATCAGGGGTAACTTTTAAAATAATTACATCGGTCGCTTTTGATGGATTACGTCCGCTAACTGCAAAACCACCTACTTTTCCTTTAGCGGTTTCGTTAACTATAACCTCTGCACCATCAGGAAATACTGCAAAAACAACATTACCATCATGATCTTTAACGACAAATAAAGTATCAACTGAAGGTGAGTAAATAGCGTCTGATCCTAACACTTTTGCCATGTTAGCTTCATTTGCATATAGCGCATTATTAGCAGAGTTTGCAGTATGAGCTACTGCCGACACCCCCGATGAATCTGCATATATTGCACTGTTAGCAGAATTTGCACTATAAGCTACTCCTGAAACTCTTGACGAATCGGATATATTTGAATAATTAGCATATGGAACGGATAATAATTTTACCGCTCCCAAATCAATATAACCATTACCATCATCCACTTCTATTCCAAGATATTTATCATTTTCACTCCAATTTATTTGTGAAAAACTTCCGGACTCCACAGTTCCTTCTCCAATCGGTAAATTTACAATGCCGTAAGCATTAGTTGTATCCATGTGCACCTCAGAATATAAAACCGTTCCTGTTGGCAGATTATTAATTATTGATACTCGAACATCAATTGATTGATCTGTTAAAAGCTCTCCCGCATTATCTCTTAGAACAGCTTGATAGTTAAAACTATTTGGCACTTGTGCAGCAATTTGCTGAACTATAAGCAAAAGAAAAAAAGTAAAACAAATATTCTTTTTCATGGCTCGTAATTTAAGTTTGTAATTTCTTTTGATTTTTATACATTCTAATTAGGAAGCTTCAAGTTAAGTAAAATGACATTAGCTTTCAACTAATTAAGACTATTATTTATTTATAATTTTTCTCAATAATTATAAAAAGCAATACTATCGGTATATAGCACAACCCCACCTGACGTTATGGAAATAAATATTTTAAATCGTTAATACAATTTAATCATGTATTAAAAAAAATTTATAACTTGAAGATAATTAAAGTTTAAGCTAATTAACTATTAACCCAAAATCCAACTTATTATGAAATTTAAACCTAATAATTTTATAAGTAAGATTGCAATTTTACTTATTTTCCAATTTCTTTTTGCGTTTAACGGTAAAACGCAAATGATAAGCCAGAATCCTTCCGATTATCCTGCCGGAACAACATTCTCCAATTGTCCTGGTGGTAGTTGTGTTATTTCATTACCAGCGGCAAGATTTAACCAGGATTATGACATAACAATTCCTGTAACAGTTCCTATAACCACACACGTTTTTACACCATCAAACAGCTCAGGGAGTTGTACAGAAATAACTGATAATCACACACTGACAAATAGTGCCAATTTGGTTGAGTTTAAAGTTACACAAAGATGCCCAACTGGTACGGCTAACTCTTTTAGCTTTACATTAAACGTAGATGATGGAGTAAATCCACCGGAACATCAAGATTTTTTTATTCCAATAATTAGAGACACGGTTAAACTTGTTCTGGTACTGGATATTTCGGGAAGCATGTCTCTTCCGGTACAGGGAACAACAGACGCAAGAATTGATGCATTAAAAACAGCAGTATACGGGCTTGTTCCAAAGCTTGAAGAATTACAGCAAGGATTAGGAGACTCATTATCTTTAACATACTTTTCTTCATCGGTAATTGATCCCAACCTATCGGTTTTTAATGATTTTGTTGTTATAGACAATACAGATGCAAGTCCGGCAAATTGGTCTTTTTCAAAAGTATTTGCAGATCTTGACCCTAGAACGCCTCAACAAATGACAGCGATGGGTGAAGGATTACTGGATGCTAAAAATAAGCTAAAACTTGACTCTTCACCTAATTTAAAACGTTTGGTGTTTTTATTTACGGATGGATTGCAAAATTATGGAAACCAGTTAAAACCAGACGGAATGAGTTTTTATGATACAAATGATTCGTTAAATAACCATTCAGCAAATCCTAAAGATAGCATTCAATACTTCCCTGTTGCAACATGGGGTGCAGGTGCACAGCCGGTAATTTTACAAGAAATTGCAAATAATAGTGACGGTGAAGTATTATTCGTAACTCCCGCAACTGATTTAACAGACTGGTTTAACACTCAATTATCAAATATGCTCGACCAGGGAAGTCCACAGATTGTACTTAATAAATCAATGAATAGTTTATCCGGAGAAACGACTATTCCTTTTAAATTAAACGAACATGTCAATACATTACTTATACAATTAAATAGTAAAGATACGGTTGATCTTGCGGTGTTTAAAGAAAGTAATAATTTGAACTCTAAAGCAAGGGTTCGTAATGGTAATGGTTTTACAATCGTAAGCTACAAATTTCCAATCATGGGAGACCCGGCAACTCATTCGGGTGGTGATTGGGAAATTAAATTAAACGGGAACACTGATAATCCAATAAACGTATCAGTAATAGCTGATGATCATTATTTAGATTATAATTGCGCAACAGATAAAGAATTATATACGGTAGGTGATGTAATTCATTTAAGAACTTCTATTAGCCATAATGGTAATCCTGTAACAACTTCCGGAAATACTGTAACGGCAATTGTGCTTAAACCCGGTGATGATTTGGGAGATATGCTTTCAAATTATGAAACACCGGATTTTGATGATTCTTTAATAGATATTGAATCAGGTGCGGCACAAAAATTTAATGAATTAATGATGAATGATTCATCATTCTTTAATGCTTTACTGCCAGAAGAGCAAGTTATAAATTTAACCGATGACGGCAATGGCAATTTTACCGGTCAGTTTTCTTCCACAGAATTAGCTGGTTTTTATAACATTATATACTTATTGGAAGGTGAAATAGCAAACTTCGGGAACTTTAAAAGAAGAAAAACAAAATCAATTGTTTTTGAATTTGGGCAGGTTGAAGAAGAAAAACCTGAGGAAGTTAAAGATGCGCCGCCTGCATCATCGGGAAGCAATAAAAACTTCACAGTGCTAAAAATACGACCACGAAATAAATATGGAAAATTCATGGGGCCAGGCTTTAAATCAAAAATTAGCCTAAAAATAAATCCAAAAAATGTTACAGCTCATAAAACAGCTATGACACAAGAAAGTAATGAAATAAGAGCGCCTTATTTAAGTGAAATGAAGGATAATCTTGATGGAAGTTATTATCTGTATATTGCAAACATAACAGATATGGATAAGTGGGATTTTAGTGTTATGGTTGGTGATGAAGTTTTATATGATTACTCCGGTTCAATTCCATGGTGGGTTTATTTAGTAGCATTTCTACTATTATTGTTAATTTACCTGGTAAAAAAATCAAAAGCCGCTAAAGTGTTCTTTTGGATTCTATTAATTATTTGGTTAGTAGTTATAATATTACATTATCTAGGCTACATAAGCTTCCTTTAAGTAAATAAAAGGGGGTGTCCAAAAAGTCTTAGTGTTCTTTGTGCCTGCTTTGTGAAACTTTGTGGTATAATTATAAAAGGCTGTTACACAGAGAACCACAAAGAAGA
>JANQHR010000132.1 GCA_028282585.1 Bacteroidales bacterium
AAAACCAAGCTTATTTAATTGATTATCAATGTGTTATATAACTTATTTTAAAATGTTTAACAAAAAAAGTCGGAAGAAAAATCTTCCGACCATGACTGCATGAAAACCGCTTTTAAAATCTTAATTGTCTGAATATAATCCTAACTGGTTACCTTCCGAATCAATAAATAAGGCAAAGTATCCTCTGCCCTCTGCTTCAATCTTAGTTTTAGGTTTTGTTACTTTCCCTCCGGCATTCCAAACTTTTTCCAAAGTAGTTTCCATATCACCCTCTACAAAAAAACTAACAATAACTCCGTCTTTCGACGGTTTAAAATCTGGTGCCAAAGAGATAGCTCCTTCTTCATTTGGGAAGCAAGCCATTTTTTCTGTTTCAAAATCTAATATCTCTAAATTTAAATCAAGTACTGCATTATAAAAATCAGCAGCCCTATTAATGTCTGTTGCGGGTATTTCGACCCAGGAAATTAATCTACTCATAACTATATCTTTTAAATGTTTACAAAACAAAATTAGATATCTGAGAAGTGAGGAAATTGTAAGAAACGGACATGATTAAGAAAAGTAATCGGAGCAAGGTTCACAGCGCTTAAAAAAATCTTTTGGTGCATATCCGGTATAAGATTTAAATTCGTTCGTAAAGTGTGCCTGATCATAATATCCGCACTTATAAGCTAACTCTGTTAAGTTTTTTACAGATTGAATTTGCTGATTATAAATCGCATTTTGAAAACGAACTATTTGAGTAAATTGTTTAGGTTTCATTCCTACAAACTCTGTGAATTTTCTGTTAAACTGCTTAGTGCTTAAACACGCATAGTCTGCAAGACTTTTGACTGATACTAAACCTCTTTGTTGATTTATTTTGTTTATACTGTAGTTAATTCGTTTGTGATCTTCAGTATATAGTTCTTTTAACTGGTGAATTAGAAACTCCTCTATGATTTGTATTCTATTTGAATTACTTTTTGAAATACATAACTCATATTCTATATTTCTAGCAGCTATTCCTAAAATATCTTCTAAAGCTACAAAGTTATTCTCAACTTCGTTTATCGGTAATTTTAAAAAAAGCTTTGCTGCATCCGGTTTAAAAGTAACCGCTATTAATCCTACCTTTCCTGTTGGAGAAATATCATAAAACTCACTGCTTTGTCCTGTAAAAAGGAAAGCTGGTTGCAGTGTTTTCGCATTATTCTTATCAATATGCATATACTTGTCACCATAATGGAAAATCAATTCAGTAAATCCGGTTGGATATATTCTGGGTTTACAAACTTCTTTTAAAGGTTCGCGTTCTTCTAAAATCCAGTAATGCTTTATAAAAGCTTGTAAAACTTTATTTGGCTGAATAAACTGATAATCCATATTTTACAAAGATACAGATGATTTTAATTCATAATTGTAAAAAAAGGACATAGCTGTAGAAATAAAAAAGGTCATCAATTAATGATGACCTTTTGAATATTTTAAAGAATTACTTATTCAACGATAGTTTTGAAAGTTTCGTTTTCGAAGTAGTTTCTGAATTCTAAATCAGTTTTAGCCATAGCTTTAAGATCAGCATCTTTTTCAACTGCAGTTCTTAAATTATTCATAACAGCTGCTTCATCACCAATGCGCGCATTAATAACAGCTTTTAAATAATAATTCATTGGATGTTCTTTCTCAACAACATCAATCGTTTTGTTAGCTGAATCATTTTTACCAGCTAATAACATTGCTAATGCAGTATTGAAAGACTTATGATTTTGGAAATAATTAACAGCTGCTTCATATTCACCATCCATAATATTGATAATACCTAAGTTGTAATCAACAGCATTTCCGGCATCAGTTGAATTTAAGAAACGGGTTTTAGCAGTTTCCTTATCTCCTTCCATTAAAGCAATAACACCTAAGTTGTTAGTAATGATAGCATCGCCATCCTTAATTTCGTTAGCTTTTTCCAAAGAAGCTTTCGCATCAGTCAAGTTGCCTTGTAGAATTAATGTGTAAGCTAGGTTATTATGAGCTCTGAAACATCCTTCGTGTTTTTCAGTTGCAGTTTTGTAAATAGTAGCTTTAGTAGCTAAGTCTTCAGCCATTTTACCAGCATATAATAATTCTTCAAGATTTAAAGTATCTGGCTTGTTAATCGCGAAATCAGCAATTTCTTCGTCAGAGAAACCAATCTTATCAACTTTAATTTTTATTTCAGAACGTCTTAATTCAGGTAAAATATCATCAGCTAATACTTCATATGTAGCAGCCATGTTTTTGATTTCTTTCTCACGAACTACAGGATCTGAGTACATAGAAAGAACTCTTAATATAAGATCTCTATCTTCAATACTTGAACCTTCAACCAAAGTTTTGAAACCATCCCAGTCTTCAGCAGTAGATTTTAAGTTATATAAAGTTTCTGCATCTTCTTTGTTAATTTTAGCTTTGCCAATAACTTTTGCCAAATATTTGTCTGCAGATTTCTTTCTTTGTACAGATAATCTTTCATTTAATTTTTCCGGTCCGTCAGGAGAAGCATAAGCAGAAATCTCGATTCCTTTGAATTCTTCGTTAACGGCCTCGTTAGCCATTTTTACGAACTCTTCAAGTTCTTTAATATCTTCAGCTTTTAACTCTGATCTACGAACTTCTGATCTTTGAATAACATAATGAATATCCGCTTCTTTTTCTTGCGTAATAATTCTTTGAAAGTTATCTTTATGAGTAACGGGCATAGGATCAACCATTACTAATAATGGAGTAGAGATAACACCGTCAGCTAATTTCACTGCTAATAATGGTAGCTGATCATCATTAATAGATGCAACTGCTCTCATTTCAAGTTCGCCATCTTTCATAGCTTCTTGATATTGGAATTCACCCGCAAATTCCATTGAACCACCAGTTTCAAAACCAATTACTTTATTATTAGCTTCAACACTTTCTCCTTGATATGTTTTTGATTCTAAAACTTCTTCACCACCTTCATACTTGTAAACCGGAGTAAATTCAACAACAGCTTTTTTGTTGAACCATTCTGCTGGTATGTCGCCTTTAATTTCATATTTAACTGCGCCAGCATGCATTTCCAAAACTTTTGGAGTTACACTATACTGAAGATTCGAAGCTTCTTCTTTCATTTTATCTAATCCGCCACAGCTACTCAATATCACTGCAACAAATAAGAAAGATGCTAAATAGTTGATTCTTTTCATAGTTTGATTAAGTTATTTGTTTTTAAAATTGCTATTTCAAGTTTTACTAAAGATACAAACTTAATAATGTTTTGGTTAAAAAAAAAAAAAAAGCTGTAAAATATATATTATATAAGGGCTTATATGGTTATCCGGTTTATTCCAACAGAATAATCCTGAGTAAAGATATATCTCTTTACTTTCAAGTAATCATCAGGGTTCTCGACTAAATCCATATTATTTGCATCAATGATCAAATATTTTATATCGTTTTGCTGCCTGAAGAAGTCGAAATAACCTTCTTGTAATTTCAGTAAATATTCTTCCGGTATCTCTTTTTCGTAATCTCTACCTCGCTTTTGGATATTTTCTTTCAGTTTCTTAACCTCCATATGTAAATAAACATACAAATCAGGTTTAGGAATTGATTTATAAATGATATTAAATATCTGGCGATACAGGTTATATTCATCCTCTTTTAAAGTAGCACGGGCAAAAATCAGGGATTTCATAAAATAATAATCTGCTACGGTAAAAGGCCTAAACAAATCGCGAGAAGTTAACTCGTTATTTAACTGCTGATATCTTTCTGCCAAAAAAGATAATTCAAGTTGAAATGAATATTTATCAGGTTCTTTATAAAACTTTGGAAGGAAAGGATTATCTACAAATTGTTCCAAAATAAGCTTAGCATTAAAATCTTTCGCAATCATTTTTGATAAAGTAGTCTTGCCAGCTCCTATATTTCCTTCTATTACAATATAATTCAGATCCACTAACTAAAATATTAAAAAACCGCTTCAAAGATAAACTTCAAAGCAGTTTTTGATATAATTATTCTTAAAAATTTTTACAAAAAATGATCAAATTATTCTCTATAAGCCGGTATTATTCCCATATTAAAAAAAGCGAATGACCACTTGTCTGCTGATTCCTCAATTCTCACGCTTGTTGGCTTCCCTGAACCATGCCCTGCTTTCGTTTGAATCCTTACTAATACAGGGTTTTTACCTTTGTATTTTTCTTGCAAGGTTGCAATATACTTAAATGAATGCGCCGGAACTACGCGATCATCATGATCTGCAGTAATTACCATTACGGCAGGATAATCAATATCATCGCTAATATTATGTAAAGGTGAATAATTGAAAAGATTTTTAAAATGAATAGAATCTTCACTTGATCCATATTCCTCAACCCAAGCCCATCCAATTGTAAACTTATGATAACGAAGCATATCCATTACACCAACCTCTGGAAAAGCAACCTTATATAGATCCGGACGTTGATTAATAACGGCACCAACCAATAGTCCTCCGTTTGATCCTCCTCTAATCGTTAATCTTTCAGGACTAGTATATTTCTCATTTATTAAATATTCCGATGCAGAAATAAAATCGTCAAATACATTTTGTTTATTTAAACGAATACCTGCCTTGTGCCAATTTTCTCCATATTCGCCACCACCTCGAATATTTGCTAAAGCAAAAATTCCATTATTCTCTAACCAAATCAATCTATCAGTCTTAAATCCAGGTGTTCTGCTTGAATTAAATCCGCCATACGCATATAGTAATGTTGGATTATTACCATCCAACTTTAATCCTTTTTTATGAACTATAAACATTGGAACTTTTATTCCATCTTTAGCCTTAAAGAAGATCTGTTTTGTTTCATATTTCGAAGCATCAAAATCAAATTCTGGTTCAAAGAATACTTCATTTGATTTACTTTTCATATCAAATTTAAAAACTGTAGGTGGTACCGTAAATGATTTGAAGGTATAGAAAGCTTCGTTGTTCTTAGTTGAACTTTTAATATCGCTTACGCTTCCAATTGCAGGTAATTCAATATCTTGTATATAATCACCTTTATTGTTATAAATCTCTAATTTTGTTTTAGCATCAATCATGTAAGATGCGATTATCTTATCATCTACTAATACACAATTCTTCAACACATCTTTTTTCTCAGGAATAACATCAATCCAGTTACCAACATTTAGTTTATCTACAGGAATTCTAACCAATTTGTATTTTGGAGCATTATAGTTTGTAAGTACAATTAAATTGTCTCCTAATTGATCCAACACATCATATTTGTAGTTAAATCCTGTTGTAAGCTTTACAAACGCTTCTTTCTTTTGAAGATTTTTAACATAGAGATTATTTCCACTAGATGATTCCCTTTCATAAACGAACAAATATTTCTCATCACTTGAAACTTCTGCTGTATATAATCTTAAAGGGTTTTCTTTGTTTTCAAATATGATCTTGTCATCTTTAGGATCAGTTCCTAACTTATGATATTTAATCTTTTGGAACTTATTCATACCGGTTAATTCTTCTCCTTCTTTAGCTGCTGGATATGCACTATAATAAAATCCATCCTTATACCAGGCAATATCTGAAAATTTCACCCATTTAATATGATCTTCCAGATCTTTTCCAGATTCAATTTCTCTTACGAAAATTTCTTGCCAGTCTGAACCTCCTTTTGATAAAAGATAAGCTAGATATTTTCCATCGCTAGAGATAGCAAATCTTGAGCTTAAAGCCACTGTTCCGTCTTCTGACAATTTGTTAGGATCAATAAGAACAATAGGCTCTCCATCTAACGACTTTTGCATGTATAATATTGGTTGATCCTGAACGCCGTCATTTTTAAAATAGAAATAAGAATCCCCTTTTTTTACAGGTGATTTTATGGTTTCAAATGCATATAATTCTGTCAGACGGTTTTTTATTTTTTCTCTGAACGGAATTTGAGCCAAATATTCATTTGTTACCTGATTTTGTGCTTTCACCCATTCTTCGGTTTCAGGGGAACGATCATCTTCTAACCATCGGTAAGGATCCTCAACCTCTACACCGAAATATTCATCAACCTGGTCTACTTTTTTGGTCTCAGGATATTTTATTTTTGTAGAATCCGTGCAAGAAGAAAACCAAATTACAAATACGATCAATAAGAGAAAAATTCTTTGTTTCATAGTCTTTATTTATTTATTATCCACCCAGTAAATTTATAAAAGAAATAACTGTTTTCAAAATTACCTTAACAAACTATAATACAGCATGTAATACATAAAAAAAGCAGAGATAAACTCTGCTTTATATTATTTTTTTTCTTCTTCTTTATTTTGTCTTTCCGGATTTTTCTTTTTTTCTGGCCTAGGCAATAATGCTTTTCTTGAAAGTTTCAGTTTTCCGTTTCTTTTATCAATCTCAATAACTTTTACTTCAACCTCTTCACCTTCTTTTAATACTTGATTTACTTTTTCTACTCTACGCCATTCAATTTCTGAAATGTGTAATAATCCTTCTTTTCCAGGTAATATTTCAACAAAAGCGCCAAAATCAACAATTGATTTTACTTTACCCTGATATGTTTTACCCACTTCAGGAACCTCAATAATTCCATTAACCATTTTCAAAGCTGTATCAATAGCAACTTTATCTTCAGCAAAAATATCAACTATACCTTCTTCACCTTCTTGAGTAATTGTTATTGTAGTTCCGGTCTTTTCTTGAATATCCTGAATTACTTTGCCACCAGGTCCAATTACAGCACCAATCATATCTTTAGCGATTGTAATCTGTACAATTCTTGGAGTATGTGGTTTGTATTCAGCTCTAGGTTCTGGAATAGTTTCAAGCATAGCATTCATAATGTGCATTCTTCCTTGTTTTGCCTGCTCTAAAGCTTTTTCCATAATTTCATAAGAAAGTCCTTCGATCTTAATATCCATCTGACAAGCTGTAATTCCATCTCTAGTTCCTGTAACTTTGAAGTCCATATCGCCCAAATGATCTTCATCACCTAAAATATCTGAAAGTACCGCCCATTTGTCCGAATCCTTATCAGTAATTAATCCCATTGCAATACCAGATACAGGTTTTTTAAGTTTTACACCTGCGTCCATCAACGCAAGAGTACCTGCACAAACGGTTGCCATAGAAGAAGAACCATTTGATTCTAAAATATCAGAAACTACACGAACGGCATATGGGTTTTCCTCTCCTTGAGGTATCATAGGCTTTAATGAGCGGAAAGCCAGATTTCCATGCCCGATTTCACGGCGACCAACACCTCTGTAAGGTCGTGCATCACCTGTTGAGAATGGTGGGAAATTATAGTGTAATACAAATTTCTCCGTTCCCTGAACCAGCACCTGATCTATTACTTTTTCATCAAGTTTTGTTCCGAGTGTAACGGTTGTTAATGATTGAGTTTCACCTCTTGTAAAAATTGCGGATCCGTGTGCAGCTGGTAAATAATCAACCTCACACCAAATTGGACGTATTTCATCAGTTTTACGACCATCTAACCTGATTTCCTCATCCAAAATCAGTCTGCGAACGGCTTCTTTCTGAACATCATGGAAGTATCTTGAAACTAGAGCTTCATTAAGTTCTTCTTCTTCACTTAACTCTTCTTGTAGTTTCTCAGTATACTCTTCTTTAATTTTTTCGAAAGCTTCGCTGCGTTCATGTTTTGCTTTGTTCGATTTTGCAGCCTGATAAACTGCATCGTATAAATCTTTCTTAATTCGCTCTTTTAGCTCTTCATCATTAGTTTCGTGATTATATTCACGTTTTTCAACATTTAACTCTTTTGCAAGTTCAACCTGGGCCAAGCACTGCATTTTAATTGCTTCATGAGCAAACTTAATTGCCTGTAACATTTCTGCCTCAGAAACTTCGTTCATCTCTCCCTCAACCATCATCACATTTTCCATAGTTGCCGCAACTATAATGTCAATATCAGCACTTTCTAACTCAGAAAACGTTGGATTGATCATATAATGACCATCAACTCTAGCAACACGAACCTCTGAAATGGGGCCATGGAAAGGAATATCCGAAATACTTAATGCAGCAGAAGCTGCTAAACCAGCTAGCGAATCCGGCATAATTTCCTTATCTGCGGAAATTAACTCTACATTTACAAAAGTTTCTGCGTGATAATCGTCTGGAAATAGCGGGCGTAATGCCCTATCAACTAAACGAGCTACCAATATTTCATAATCTGATGGTCTTGCTTCTCTTTTTAAAAAGCCTCCAGGGAAACGACCAAAAGATGCAAATTTTTCTCTATACTCAACAGATAAGGGCATAAAGTCTACGTCTTCTCTTGCTTCTTTTGCCGAAACAGCTGTTGCAAGAAGCATTGTACGCCCCATTTTTACAACAACCGAACCATCTGCCTGCTTAGCCAATTTACCGGTTTCGATGGTAATTTCTCGTCCACCACCAAGATCGATTGTTTTTTGAATTAAATTATACATATTTTTATTTTCAAAATTTAATAATACACAATTCTATATCGATTACAATATAGTAAGAAAAAAGGCAATTTTAAAATTGCCCTTTTTGTTTTATTTACGGATATTAAGTTCTTTGATCAGCGCTCGATATTTTTCAATATCTCTATCTTTTAGATAATCAAGTAGTCTTCTTCTTTTACCAACTAATCTTAAAAGCGCTCTTTGTGTGCTGTAATCTTTTCTGTTAGTCTTCAGATGCCCCGTCAAATGGCCAATACGTTCTGTAAAAAGAGCAATTTGCCCTTCCGTTGAACCAGTATTAGTCTCTGACTTCCCAAATTGTTTAAAAATTTCCTGCTTTTTCTCTGCTGTTAAATAGCTCATACCTATACGATTTATTTAATGATTTCTATGTATACACTTTAAGATGCGCAAAAGTATCTATTTTTTTTCACATAACAACAAAAATGGATAAAAAAAGTTTGGAATTAATATTTATTTAATGCTTGGTAATGTGTTTGTAACGTAAACCGAAGCAATTTTATTTCAACATCTAAAACGTTAGAACTTTATCACATTCTACCGTCCATTGCGTAAATTCTTTCATATTGCTCAACTGAACGCCTTTAATAAAATCGAGGTTTGCAACTCCTCTTGCCTGAGAACAGCCTCCACAACTTTTTACTTCTCCTCCACGCTTTATCACCGATTTCAGCATTCTCTCGATGTTGTAATAACCTTCCTGCGTATTTTGGTTTGGTAATGCACAAAAAACCGCATCTGCCAATAAAAAGATTTTTATTTCAACTTTATCTCCATGCTCCTTTTGTAATGTCATAGCCATCCGCAAAGCATTATATGCCTTCTCGGTTCCGTATGGAGCATCGTTAATTATTAATAATATTTTTTGCATACTATTTTCAGCTTTTAATTCCTATTTATCCAACTTGTGAAACTAGAAATAATTTGTAAGTTATAAAAGAATTGTGTTTTATAGCTCCTTATATTATAAACTGGGCGATTACGGTCTTTTAATTTTTTCAGGATTCTGCCTACAATCAAAAACGGTTGCAATTTTTATGTAATTATCTTCAAACCAATAAATTATTTTGTAATTTCCTACTACTAAAAAGCGATATTCAAATTTTCTATCCGATAGCAGGTCTTCTTTTCTTCCAATTTGTGGAGATTCCTGAAGTTTCAATGTAGATTTTACGAGTAGCTTTACAAGTTTTTTTGCAACACGAACGGAAGCTCTTTATGCTTTATAATATTCAAAAATATCTTCCAGATTACTCAGCGCTGTCTCAGTCCAAAAGACTTTTATTTCCATGTATCAATGTCATTCAGAATTTCACCAGCATTATGCATTCTATCATTTTCAGAATCATCTTCAGCACTATCTATCAAGGCATTAAATTCTTCAACGGTCATAGTACTTAATTCTTTTTCAATAACTTTTTTCCTTTCCTGATGAAGTATCTTTTCAAGCTTCTCAATAATTTTTTCATTCTTAACTCGTAAAACTTCTTGAATGAAATGTATTTTTCTTGTTTGTAAATCCATACTCTTCATTTTTAACAAAAATAATAAAAATTGCAGTTAATCTTTAACACTATAGGCGTCTATAACTTCTTTTTATAGGTACTTTATACCTTATGTTTCGTGATGTTAATCATAAATATAAACTAACTAAACATAACTCTCTTAAGGTTTTTAATCTGATCCGGGTTTCCTAATACAAATAGTTGGTCATTTATAGTGATTTTAACATCTGGAGTTGGGTTAACAATATACTTGTTATCTGCTGTTTTTAATCCAATGATATTAGCACCTGTTGTGGATCGGATGGACCATTCTCCAATAGTTTTTTCTGTAAACTGCTCTGATAATTTACTACACGAAATTTCCTCGATATAGGTATCTTCACTTTCGCGTAACATAATGTATTCCAGAAAATCCACGATGTCAGGTTGTGCAACTAATTTAGCCATACGCTGACCACCAATTTTATCTGGCATAATAACATTGGTTGCACCTGCATTTCTTAATTTCTTATCGGTATTAAAGTTAGAAGCTCTGCTAACAATGGTTATATCAGGATTCATGGATCGGGCAGTTAGCACAACAAAAAGATTATCTGCATCGTTTGGCAAAGCTGTGATTAAGGCATTTGCCTTATCAATGCGAGCACCTAATAAGGTTTCGTCCAGGGTTGCATCGCCATGAATATAAAGAAACCTTGCTTCATCGCGAATTGATTCAATAATGGTTTCATTTTTATCGATAATTACAACCGGAAATTTATGTCGTATAAGTTCTTCTATTGCCTGTCTGCCATTTCGGCCATAACCAACCACAATCACATGATTGTTTAATTTTTCGATCCTTGTTTTCACCTTATTATCCTTTAAATAGTTTCTTAAAACACCATCAACAATATAACGTGTAAGCGTTGTAACTGCATATGCAAAAATACCAAAGCTGATTACAATTAAAAAAGCTGTAAAAAATTGCCCGAACTGAGAAAGTGGATGTACCTCTCTGAAACCTACTGTTGATATGGTAATAATAGTCATAAAAAAGGCCTCAGTAAATGTAAAGCCTTCAACTAAAATATAACCTGAAGTTCCAATTACAACTATTAGCATTAGTAAACCTATTGCTATATAAAACGAACTAAAATTTTCACTTCTCAGGTTTCTGGATTTCATTTCTTACCTCGAATTAAATTATTACCAATACGGCAATTTAAGCATTTTTTATGATTACAATATTTATTTTTTAGCTGAATTAAAGCCTGGGTTTCAAATGCATTTGCAGTTTTTATTCCTAACTCATTCCATCTCGATATAATTGAGTTTTTCTCTGCTTTCATATACTCCAGAAATTCAATGGCCCTATCCTGAAGTTCTAATAAACCTTTAGATTTACCATACACAAAAAGAAAAGGAATTATAGTATTTATTAAAATAATATCTATACCTGATTTCCCAATGCCTTTTATTTTTTTTACAGACTCTTTATTAAACTGATAATGAGTTTTCCAATATTCAGAAGGGCTTACTTGCAATAATTCATAAAAATCTTTGACAGCTTTAATCTCCAATATTTTAGAGAATAAAGCTGATGATTTGTAAATCAATTTGGCAAATTGTGCTAAACGTATGGTAGGAAAATTTCCAGGACGCGATCTTAAGAATTTCCAAAGATGCTTTTGTATTGGTTTTAGCTTAAATTTATTCTTTAAAAATTCATACTCTTTTTTTAACATTTCGAAATATTCATCACCGGATTCTTCTTCTAAAAATCCTGCCTGACCAAACAATAATGCTTCTATTTGAAGCAAATTTTCTTTGTGTTTTGCCAAATATATTAATGGCAGAGATTTTGCCAATTGCTCAAATGGGTCAGAATTTAGTTTAAATCCGAAATTTCTTGCTATTTGAATATAGAATGCCTCTTCCCAACTATTCTTAGTTTGTTTTAGTAAATGTTCAATGCGAACCGACTTTTCTTCAAGCCTTTCAACGGTTAATTTTTCTATCCAGTTTTGAATTGTAAACGAATCGACTGAATTTATATCCTCTTGACATGAAATCCAAGTTTCTTTTGAGATTAAAGAGTCATAATTTTTTAATAAACTTTGATCAAACCTTAACTCCAAAGTTGGAATGGTTTGCCCATCGGTTCTTGAAATCTTTTTATCATCATTTTGCACAACCTGCAATATGACATTATCATATGCTTTATTAGTATGATGATTATGTGCATACCAGTCCGACGAGTTAATATGAATCTCGACATTACCTGCCCAAACTGTGTTTCCTATCTTTATCTTGGCATTAAAAAAATCAGGTCCGGAATCATAATTATGAGCTCCCTGGCTTAGAATTTCAATATTTTCGTTATTTGTACTTCTTAAATCTGAATTCTGGTATAATTTATACTTCCAGATATAGTGTAGGAATTCTTCTTTCATTAATTTAATTTATGAATAATGTTCACTCATAAAAGTAATAATAAGTTTTAAAGAAATTGAATATTGATTAAATATTATATAATGCCTTTTTCTTTAAGTAATTCTGCCATCTCATATTGAAGTTCGTGAGCCTTTTTGTTAGCAATTCGATCAAAATCGTGTGAATTTTCTGCATAAATTATCGAACGAGCAGAGTTTACCAGCAATCCACAATTATCGTTCAATCCGTTTTCAGCAACCTCTTTTAAACTTCCTCCCTGCGCTCCAACACCTGGAATTAGCAAGAAATTATCAGGAACAATTTTTCTGATTTCTTTCAAATACTCAGCCTTTGTTGCTCCAACTACATACATCAAATTATCTTTGTCTCCCCATTCCAAAGATTTTTTAAGAACGGTTTTGTATAAATTTTTATTTGAATCTTCGATATTAAGTAATTGAAAATCTTTAGCACTTTCATTTGAAGTTAAAGCTAAAAGTATTACCCATTTGCGATCAAATTCCAAAAAGGGAGCCACGGAGTCTTTTCCCATGTAAGGTGCTACAGTAATAGCATCACAGTTTAATTGTTCGAAAAAAGCACGAGCATACATTTTTGATGTATTTCCTATATCTCCTCTTTTAGCATCGGCAATTACAAAAATCTCTTCATAAATAAGATTTATGTAGTTGATGGTTTTTTCAAGGCTTTTCCAGCCCGAAACCCCGTGCGCTTCATAAAAAGCAATATTTGGCTTATATGCAACCGTATATTGTGCGGTAGCATCAATTATTCGTTTGTTAAATTCGAAAACAGGATCCTCTTCTTTGAGTAAAAAACTAGGAATTTTAGTAATATCGGTATCCAATCCAACACAAAGAAAGCTTTTTTTTCTTTTAATTTGTTCACATAATTGATTATAGTCCATATTAATATTTATAATTTATAAGGTATATGGGTATATGGGTATATCGTTATATGGTTATTATTTAGCTTTTTGTAATTGTGATTTAACAAATTTAATAAAACCATTCAATGTAATTTTTGCCTCTTCAATTAAAATCAACCCTTTATCAAATTTTTCCCTATTTATGTAATTAAAATCAAAACACGTTATTAAGTGATCCTTTAGCTCATACATAGAAGCTCGTGAGATTCTATAAAATTGCATTCCCTCTTGATAATGATACCTGCCATATCCCTCTGAGATATTAGCTGTTATACTAACACTAGCTTTTCTTATTTGAATATTCAGATTATATTTTTCATCTTCAGGTAAAAGAGGAATAACCTCATTATAAAAAAATAACTTTACTAATCTAGCTTTCTTCCAAGCCTCAAGAGAAGTAAAATCTTTTTTTTCATTATATCCTAAATTCTCAAAAGTCATAAATAACGACAATCTTTTTACTTTCTTTATACCTTATCAATTATAACCTATACTCTATTCAACACCAGCTTCTTTTAATCTTTCAGTATTCTCTGCCATTTGCAATTGATCAATGATTTCCTGAATATCGCCACCAACTATAGCAGGTAAATTATATAGGGTAAGGTTTATTCTATGATCAGTAACCCTCCCCTGTGGGTAATTGTACGTTCGAATCTTTGCAGAACGGTCACCAGTAGATACCATCGTTTTGCGCTTTGATGCAATCTCATCCATATATTTTTGGTATTCCAAATTATATAAACGAGTTTTCAATTCTTTCATCGCCTTATCCAAGTTCTTTAACTTAGATTTTTGATCCTGGCAAGTAACAACAATCCCGGAAGGAATGTGTGTTAATCGAATGGCGGAATACGTTGTATTAACCGACTGTCCCCCAGGTCCCGATGAACAATATTCGTCTCTTTTAATATCTTCTTGCTTTAACTCAATGTCGAATTCTTCAGCTTCCGGTAAAACTGCAACCGTTGCAGCAGATGTATGAACACGCCCTTGTGTTTCGGTTTGTGGTACGCGCTGCACCCGGTGCACTCCAGATTCATATTTTAAAATACCATAAACTCCAGCACCAGAAACTTTCATTACTATTTCTTTATAGCCCCCTACAGTACCTTCGCTTAAGTTGGTAACCTCAATATTCCATTTTTTACTTTCACAGAAATGCGTGTACATTTTAAACAAGTCGCCTGCAAAAATACTTGCCTCATCACCCCCGGTTCCTGCACGAATCTCAAGAATCGCATTTTTATCATCTTCAGGATCTTTTGGAAGAAGTAAAATCTTAATTTCCTCCTCTAACGGGTTCACTTGTCCTTCCAGTTCATCTAATTCCATTTTAGCCATATCACGCATTTCTTCATCTTTCTCGGTCGCTAAAATTTCCTTGGCATCCTTTATATTGCTTAATATATTTTTATATTTTTCGTACGTTTCAACCAGCGGTTCAAGGTCTTTGTACTCTTTATTTAACTTTACGTACCTCTTCATATCAGAAATAACCTCTGGATCGGTTATTAACTGCCCAACTTCTTCAAACCTTAACTTAACCCCTTCTAATTTCTCTAATATCATATTATTATCTTCTTATAAATTCGTTGCAAAATTAATAATTAATTTAAATCAATCTTAATATTGGAACTCACCGAATTCGCTTTTTATGGTAAGTTTGTTTTTGTCAGCTTTTTCACAACGCCCAATTATTCTGGCATCTACATTAAAACTTTTTGAAATATTAATGATTTCTTGTGCATATTCAGCATTGATATATATTTCCATTCTATGCCCCATATTAAAGACTTTATACATTTCTTCCCAGGATGTTCCGGATTCTTTCTGAATAATCCTGAAAAGCTCCGGCAATTCAAATAAATCATCCTTAATAACATGCAACTTATCAACAAAGTTCATAACCTTAGTTTGTGCGCCCCCTGAGCAATGAATTAACCCATGAATCTTTGATCTGAACTCTTTAAAGATCTTGATCATAATAGGTGCATAAGTTCTTGTTGGTGATAGTACTAGCTTACCTGCATCTAAACCCAGAGATTCAATTTTATCAGTTAACTTATAGCTTCCTGAATATACAACCTCTGAAGGAACAGTAGGATCAAAACTTTCAGGATAACTCTCTGCTAAATATTTACTAAATACATCATGCCTGGCAGAAGTTAAACCATTACTTCCCATACCACCGTTATGTTCTCGTTCGTAACTTGCCTTTCCAAAAGATGATAAGCCAATAACTACATCTCCATCCTGAATTCTTGAATTATCAATCACATTCGATCGTTTCATCCTGCAAGTAACTGTTGAGTCAACAATAATTGTACGAACAAGATCACCAACATCAGCTGTCTCACCTCCTGTTGAAAAAATTGAAATGCCTAATTCTCTTAACTCTGCTAGCAATTCTTCTGTTCCATTAATGATTGCAGCAATAACTTCTCCCGGTATCAGGTTCTTATTCCTACCAATGGTTGATGATAAAAGAATATTATCCGTGGCACCAACACATAACAGATCGTCAAGGTTCATGACGATTGCATCTTGTGCTATACCTTTCCAAACAGATAAATCTCCTGTCTCTTTCCAATATAAATATGCCAGCGACGATTTAGTACCTGCACCATCAGCGTGCATAATATTACAGTATTCTTCATCTCCTCCAATAATATCTGGTATAATTTTACAAAAAGCCTTTGGATACAAGCCTTTATCAATGTTTTTAATAGCATTATGCACATCTTCTTTTGATGCTGAAACTCCCCTTAAATTATAACGTGAATCTTGAGACATATTTGTGATTTATTTGAGAATGCAAAATTAATAATTAACGATCAAATTTGAAATAAAAAAAAGATTCCCGAAAAATCGGGAATCCACTTTCAATAATTTATTTAATTTAATTCTTTGGTTGAAAATTGGTTGCTATGACCTGAAATTCTGTTCTACGATTAACCTGATGAGCTATTTCCTTTTCTTCTTCAGACTCTAAGCTTTCAATAAACTCAGGTTTTAACTCTACCCCTTCAGTCAAGAATGAATTTTGTGCCGCAGTTTTCTTATCAACAACTTTTGGCATTGTTGCTGCATAGCCTTTTGCTCTTAATCTTGCAGGTTGAATTCCTTTTTCGATTAGATAATTTACAACCGACTGCGCGCGCTTTTGTGATAACTCAACATTTGTTAAGGCACTACCCCTTGAATCGGTATGAGAGCGCAATTCAATAACAACATTTGGATTATCATTTAAAGTTTCAACTAACTTATCCAATGCAACCATCGATTCAGGACGAAGATCCCATTTCGCAAAATCATAGAAAATATTTGGTAATTCAATAGGCTCTGCAATAGACGACAATCTAATTTCTGCACTGAAAGTCTGGCTTTCAGTAACACCTTTTGTAGTTTCTTTTTCTTTTCCCGTTAAGAAACCTTTCTTTGATGCTACAAAAACATAATCTGTATTAGGACGAAGCATAAATCTGAATGCTCCCTCATCATCAGTTTCATTAGTTAATGTCATACCATCACTACCTACCAACTTAATTGTTGCATTTGCCAGAGGTCCATCTGTTTTATCATTTAACACAATACCCTCAACATTAAATTTCAAAGGAGGTAAAACAAATGAATAAATATCATCATCACCATCCCGGGAAGAACTGAAATAACCTCTTTCTTTTTCTTTTTCAATTACAATTGCAAAATCATCCTTTGTAGAATTAATAGGATATCTCATATTCTCAACCTTCCAGTTTCCGTTTTCTTTAGTTGCTCTAAAAATATCAAGACCTCCCATACCTAAATGATAATCGGAAGAAAAATACAGAGTCCCATCATCATGTATAAATGGGAACATTTCGTTACCAGGAGTATTAATTTCTGCACCGAGCGATTCCGGTGAACCCCAGTCTCCTTCAGGGCTTGTTCTTGTAACCTTCCAAATATCTTTTTGCCCTTGTCCACCTTTCATATCAGTTACAAAATATAAAGTAAGTTCATCATCCGATAGGGATGGGTGTGCAATTATAATACTATCATCAACCATTAAAACCGGTTCAGCTTTTCCCCACTCATCATTCCTTTTTTTAGACTGATAAACCATGCAACCAATAGCATCTCTTTTATGACGTTCACAGCGAGTAAAGAACATGGTATTAAAATCTTTACTCATTGAAATTGCTCCTTCCTCAAACTCAGTATTAATATTTTCTCCTAAAGGCACCGGTGTACTCCAATTTCCTTTCTTATCTTTCTTTGATGTAAATACATCGGAGAAATTTAATCCGGTTCCGCCATGCGTATCATCACCTGTTGCACCATCACGTGAAGAGGTAAAATAAACCTCGTCATACTCAATCTTAGCAAACGCAGGGCTATACTCACTTTCTTTAGAGTTAAAGAATTTCATATTAGCAACTTTGTATCCGTTAGGATTTTCTGTCCATTTAATTGCTAACTCACATGATTTTATACCCATTTCTCCCTGAGGGTCATTAGGCACCAGCTTTTTATATTCTTTATAATTTTCAATAGCGTCTTCGAACTTCTCATTCATTTTTAATGCATCAGCATAGTATAAATAAATAACAGGATTAGAATGTTTCTTTTGTATAGCCTTTTTATACCACATTTCAGCTTTACGAGGCTGGTTAGTTTTTCTATAACACTCAGAAACCTGAAAGGTAATTTCTGTTTTAATATCATTATCGGTTACCTTACTATATGCGTCACGGAGCAAGTCAATTGCTTGATAGTATTGTCCGTTTTCATAATATGTATTTGCTTTATTATATACACTTATCTGTGCAACTGAAGCACTATGTATTAAAATTAAAATACTAAAAACAAATAAGGCTCTAATTTTCATAACTTTCGCGATTACTTAATGGTAAAGTGTAAAAGTAAGATTTTTTAAATAAAATAAAAAGATGATAAATGTTGAGATTCCTCTATTAACATATTACGTTAAACCAGATAAAATATTGTAAAAAACCCGGTAATTATATAATATAATTACCGGGCTGATATGGATTTATTTAAAATATACTTAATTTTCCCTAAGTATCACCAAAATTGATTATGCAACTTACATTACCAAAACATTTTTCCTTCAATAGGTGCAT
Source organism: Bacteroidales bacterium (assembly GCA_028282585.1). Lineage (GTDB taxonomy): Bacteria > Bacteroidota > Bacteroidia > Bacteroidales > UBA12077 > UBA12077. Next base: position 18,489 of record JANQHR010000132.1, read on the forward strand.
TAGCTTTTACGGAAATACCACGGTTCTTAACCTGCTTTATCGCTTTTGAAAGCATTGCCGCCCTCTCACTTGCTTTTGATCTTACATTTACACCTTTTTGTTTTATTTCTTTTTTCATTTTTCTTTCCTCCTTTAATTTAAATTTTTATTTCCTTCCTATCGTTGCACGAAATTACACTTTACATATAACGTAAATATAAGCTGTATATTAAATACGTGTAAATTATCTGGTGAACAACATTTCTCTGTATTTAGGGAATGGCCAAATTTCATCATCAACTATTAACTCCAATTTATCAACATGGTACCTGATTTGTTCTAAATATGGCACAACATTTTTTGAATAACTTGCCGCTTGCTCTACAACATCTTCAATTTTATTAGCCTTTTTACGTTCTTCGATCATTTCCTCTACAGCAGTTTTTACTATTGCCATTCTTTCAGAAATTTCACTAATTGTCTTTAAATGAGGCTCTGCCATTTGCTTATAAACTTCGTTAGGGTACAAGTCTTTTAACCCTTTTACGTTATTAATTAGTACATTTTGATATTTAATTAACGTTGGGATAATATGATTTCTTATCAGGTCACCTAGAACTCGTGCTTCTATTTGGGCTTTTTTTGTATAAATCTCTAAGCGGATTTCATAACGGGCATCTAATTCACGATCTGTTAAAACCTGAGCTTTCCCAAATAGTTCTCTTGTATGTTTTGACACAAACGCTTTAAGTGCCTCAGGTATATCAGCAATATTAGATAATCCTCGTTCTTCCGCTTCTTTAAGCCATTCTTCGCTATATCCATTTCCTTCAAACCTAACTTTCTTTGAATCAATAATATATTTTTTTAGTACTTGAAATATAGCTTCATCTTTTTTAATATCTTTCTCAACCAATGCATCTACATCCGTTTTAAATTGTTTTAACTGGCTTGCAACAGCCGTGTTTAACGCTATCATAGGTGAAGCCACATTTGCTGAAGCTCCAACTGCTCTGAACTCAAAACGATTCCCAGTAAATGCAAATGGAGATGTCCTGTTTCTATCAGTATTATCTAATAATATTTCTGGTATTTTTCCAACATCCAATTTGAGTTCAGTTTTTTCATCGGGAGTCATTTTTTTATTAGTTACCCTCTCTTCTAATTGATTCAGCATATTGGTAAGCTGAGAACCTATAAAAACTGAAATAATTGCCGGTGGTGCTTCATGGGCTCCCAAACGATGTTCATTTCCAGGCACCGCAATACTTGCGCGTAAAATATCAGAGTTATCATAAACCGCCTTTATGGTATTTATAAGGAATGTAAGGAATTGCATATTATTGCGCGGAGTTTTACCCGGCGAAAGTAAATTCTTACCAGTATTAGTCATCATGGACCAATTGTTATGCTTACCAGACCCATTAATATTTTTGAATGGTTTTTCATGAAACAATACTCTAAAGTTGTGCTTACGCGCTACTTTATCCATTAAGGTCATCAAAATCTGATTATGGTCAACCGCCAGGTTAGCTTCCTCAAATACAGGAGCACATTCAAACTGGTTTGGAGCTACCTCGTTATGCCTTGTTTTAATTGGGATTCCCAACTTGTAAGCTTCAATTTCAAAATCTACCATGTAATTTTTTACCCTTTGAGGCAACGACCCAAAATAGTGGTCACTTAACTGCTGGTCTTTTGCAGAGGCATGACCAATTAGCGTTCTTCCTGTAAGGTATAAATCAGGGCGGACATTATACAAAGCATTATCAATTAAAAAATACTCTTGCTCCCAACCTAAAGTTACATTTACTTTCTCAACATCCTTATCAAACAGCTGACATACTTCAACTGCTGAACGATCTAAGAAATTTAATGATTTAATTAAAGGAGTTTTAAAATCCAGAGCTTCACCTGTATAAGCTACAAAGATTGTTGGGATACAAAGTGTGTTACCATATATAAATGCTGGTGATGAAGGATCCCAAGCCGTATATCCCCGAGCCTCGAAAGTATTTCTTAAACCTCCACTTGGAAAGCTGGAAGCATCAGGCTCTTGCTGCACCAACATATCTCCGTGAAAATTTTCAATTACTCCACCCCCCTCAGTTGGTTCGAAAAATGCATCATGCTTTTCAGCTGTGGATCCATTTAATGGATGGAACCAATGCGTGTAATGTGTAGCACCACGATCAACTGCCCATGCTTTCATACCTATGGCTACCTGGTTAGCAATCTTCCGGTCAATTTTGGTTCCCTGATCTATGGATTGAATTACACTTTGAAAAGCTTCTTGAGATAAATACTCTTGCATTTTGAATTTGTCAAATACATTTTCACCAAAATAATCGGATGTTTTTGTCGATGGAAGTTCAACTTCAACGGGTTTCCTGTTTAGTACTTCCTCAATCGCTTTAAATCTAATTGTAGCCATAATAAATTAAGTTTAGATTAAAAATTCAGTGTTAACATCACAAATTTATGCATATTTTTGAATCAACCCCTATTTTTTATATGCACTTTTAAAATTTTTACTAACTTTTTATTAACACCCCCTCTTTTTTTTGACATCCATCTAAAAAATACATTTTTCAAAAAAAATACAACGAAAAAAGTCCGGTTAAAAACCGGACCTTTCAATCATATTTTAGAATATTTTATTTTGCCATTATTTCAGCATAATACTTATAAAAATAAGGAATTGTATTTATTCCATTATAGAATTGCTCTAAAGGATAATTTTCATTTGGTGAGTGAATCGCATCAGACTCTAATCCAAATCCCATTAACACAGATTTTATTCCCAGAATCTTTTCAAACTCAGAAATAATTGGAATACTACCACCACTGCGAACAGGAACTGGTGTTCTATTATAAATTTCCTCATAAGCTTTTTCTGCAGCTTCATAAGCAGGTAAATCAATTGGACAAACATATGCCTGACCGCCATGCAAGAATTCTACATTTACTTTTACATAATCAGGAGCAATGCTTTCAAAATGTTCTTTGAACATTTTTGCAATTTTCTCATTATTTTGGTTTGGAACTAAACGAGAAGAAATTTTTGCATATGCTTTTGAAGGAAGGACCGTTTTAGCGCCTTCACCGGTATATCCACCCCAAATACCACAAACGTCGAATGTTGGACGAATACCTGTTCTTTCATTCGTTGTAAATCCTTTTTCACCAAATAATGCTTTTACATCAATTGCTTTTTTATAATCTTCTTCAGAAAAAGGAGCTTCAGCCATTTTTGCTCGTTCAGCTTCCGTAACTTCTAATACATCATCGTAGAATCCTGGAATTGTGATACGACCATTTTCATCAACCATTCGAGTGATCATATTAGCTAAAACATTGATTGGATTAGCTACTGCACCACCGAATAATCCGGAGTGAAGATCTCTGTTTGGCCCGGTTACTTCAACTTGCCAATAAGAAAGTCCGCGCAAACCTGTTGTAATTGAAGGAATATCAGGAGCAATCATTCCTGTGTCAGAAACTAAGATAACATCAGCTTTTACAAGTTCTTTGTTTTCTTTACACCATTGAGGTAAGCTTGGAGAACCTACTTCCTCTTCGCCTTCTAACATGAATTTTACATTACATGGCAGAGAATCAGTTTTAACCATTGCTTCGAAAGCTTTAATATGCATCATTCCCTGACCTTTATCATCATCAGCACCTCGAGCCCAGATCTTTCCATCTTTCACCACAGGCTCAAACGGATCTGTATCCCATAAGTCGAGAGGATCAACAGGCATAACATCATAGTGGGCATACACTAAAACGGTTGGTTTTGCAGGATCAATGATTTTTTCGGCATAAACAACCGGATTTCCGGTTGAAGGCATCACCTCTGCTTTATCACAACCAGCTTTTAATAATAATTCTTTAAGCTTATTAGCCGCTTTTTCCATATCCGGTTTATGATCTTTAATCGAACTAATTGAAGGAATTCGAATCAATTCGAATAATTCCTCTAAAAATCGATCCTTATTTTCCTCGATGTACTGTTTTACTTTTTCCATTTTATTTGATATTTATTTAATTGTTATTATGTTCTAAAAAAATGTGAAGCTAATTTAATGTTTTTAGTTTTAACTACAATGGATTAATGCAGAATTGGATTTATGGATTATTGTCTAATAAAGTATCATTCCAATCATCATTCTTCAACTTCTCTTGTAATGACTGAACTAACTTGATTAAACCATTTTCAAGTTTATAATGTAATATATCTATATTTTCAAATTCCTTACTCGAAATTTGCTTTGCTCTTTGCATAGCGTATATACTAGAATGAAATTCTCCGCTAGAGCCCATTGCGATATCTAAGTATCTTAAATACTCTTTCAAACTTTAGCTGCCAATTCATATAATTCAATTGCATCTTGCCAAACGATTAATTTTTTATAACCTCTATTAATATTTTTTCTTTCCATCTATTCAAATATCCAATATTCCGTCAGATCACTATTCACAATCTTCAACCTGTTCTGATTGTACTAATTCTTTTTTATATGCCTCTACAGTTTCCATTAACTCTTCGTACCAGTCTTCTCCATATTTTCTAATTAAAGCATCTTTTAAAAATTCATACGCTTTTACCTTCTTCTTGCAACCATATTTTCTTGCCGGATCACAAACATGCCAGAAATGATAATTTAAAGCATCCATGCCATCTCCAATTTTTTTAATCCTTATTGGATACAAATGGCAAGAAATTGGTTTACGAAATGGTATTTTTCCTTTTAAAAATGCTTTTTCTATTCCACACTTTGCAATTCCGTGTTCAAATATTGTGTAAACACACTCCTTGCCTTTTAACAATGGTGTTACGGGCTCGTTATCGCGTTTATCAATTACCGAATAACCAACTTTCTCAACCTCTCTTATAGACTCTTTTCTGAGAAATAGTTTAAATTTTGGATAATATTTTTCTATTTGTTCAGCTTCATCTCCCTCTAAAGGCGCACCAGCCTCACCTTCCACACAACAATGGCCTTTACAGCTATCCAGATTACATAAAAAATCCTCTTCGAGCAATTCAGTTCCCACAATGCAATTGCCCACCTGCATCATATAATTCATTTTAAAAACTTTTTATAAGACAACTTAAATTATGTAACATTCAATGATTTGTTTTAAAAATCAATTAAAAAATAACAAACTTCAAATAATTTATAAATCACATTAACCAAACTCAAAATACTATATTTCCAATCATACTAATATTTTTGATAAACATATGACCTTTAGTGTCGAATTTTTAAGTTTCAATTGTTCTTTGTATTTGATATTTGTGATTTTATATCTTTTAACTTATTATAACCTTAATTATTCAACTATTAAGTTCTTACCGGTCATTTCTTCCGATGGATCAACTCCCATCATTGAAAGAATTGTTGGTGCAATATCAGCTAATATACCATTATTAACTTTTTTAAATCGATCAGAAACTAAAATAAATGGCACCGGATTTAATGAATGAGCTGTATTCTCACTTCCATCAGGATTAACTGCATTATCCGCATTTCCATGATCAGCAATAATGATCACTTCGTACCCGTTTTCTTTTGCAGTTTCAACAACTTCACCAACACATTCATCAACAGCTTCAACTGCTTTTTTAATAGCTTCATAAATTCCAGTATGACCAACCATATCACCATTAGCAAAATTTAAACAAACAAAATCTGCCTCTTGCTTATTCAACCCCTTAACAATTGCATCTTTTACCAAATAAGCACTCATTTCAGGCTGCAAATCGTAAGTTGCCACTTTTGGTGAGGAGATTAGAATTCTGTTTTCATTCTTAAATTCTTCCTCACGTCCACCAGAAAAAAAGAATGTAACATGCGCATACTTTTCTGTTTCTGCTATTCGAATTTGTTTTCTGTCTTCATTTGCTAATATCTCACCAATTGTATTGTTTAAATTTTCTTTATCATAAGCAATATTAACACCTTTAAATGTTTCATCGTAACGGGTCATGGTTACATAATGCAAAGGCATAGTTTGCATTCCATGCTCATGCATATCCTGTTGCGTTAGTACAATAGTCATTTCACGTAGTCTGTCTGTTCTGAAATTAAAACAAATCACAACATCGTTTGGCTTAATTTTACCAATCGGGTTACCCCACGAATCGACTTTTACAATTGGTTTTATAAACTCATCCGTTATACCTTCTTCATACGATTCCTGAACTGCTTGTACAGCGTTCGTGACTTCTTTCCCTTTACCATGAACATATAAATCGTATGCTTCTTTAATCCGCTCCCAACGTTTATCACGGTCCATTCCATAATAGCGCCCAACAACCGAAGCGATTTCTCCATTTGATGTTACTAAATGATCTTCCAACTTCTGAATAAATCCTTTACCGCTTCTTGGGTCTACATCACGACCATCTGTTAATGCATGAACATAAACTTTATCTAATCCATAATCTTTAGTTAAATCACATAATTTATATAAATGTTTATCAGAAGAATGCACTCCCCCATCCGATACTAATCCTATGAAATGAACTGCTACATTGTTTTCTTTGGCATAATTAAATGCGTTCGTCAAAGTAGGATTTGATGCAATAGAATTATCTTTTACAGCTTTATTTATTCGAACCAGATCCTGGTAAACCACACGGCCAGCTCCAATATTAAGGTGGCCAACCTCTGAATTCCCCATTTGCCCTTCTGGCAAACCCACATTATTTCCCGACGTTTGTAACTGAGAATTTGGATATTTAGTATATAAACTATCTATATATGGAGTATTGGCATTATGAATTACATCAGATTTTGTTTTATTCCCGATTCCCCAACCATCGAGAATAAGAAGAATTACTTTTTGATTACTCATGTGAATTTCTTTTATCTAATTTTATTTCTTACCTAAATCAATTTTTTTAGTTACCTGTCTGCCGATATGCAGACTCACTCAAACTTTCTTTCGCTACCTCCTGCCCGTAAACTTTGCACGTCAAGTTTTATGCAGTAAATTAACAATATTTTATGCGCAAAAGTTGTAAAATTATCCATTTTTAATTGCGAATAAAATTATTAAGATTATAAAAATGAAAAAGAGAACAACTTCCAATTAAGCCATTCTCTTTTTACTAACCCTAAAATTTACACCTGCCAAAAAGCAGACAAAAAATGATATTAACTCTAAAAAACTATTTCACCAATTAATTTAAATTTCCCTATTCGTATTTTTTTCGCATTAACATTAACCCTAAAAACGAAAGCGCAAAATTAAACAAGAATTTAATATCTCCAAGCTTTTCTGTGCTTTTTTAACGATTTTAATTTAATTTTTCAACTGCCTGATTTAATGATTGTTAAGAGCGAATTAAACTTTCGATTTTTAGAGTTGTCAAATTTCAGTTGTTTTTTAAAATTAAAAACACATATTTGTTAAATTAAATGACAATTTTTTAATACCAAAACAAATAAAGGTCAGTACCAATAATCAAATTAAAAAATTAAATATTGAGATTTATTTGCCATTTGATTATTGTTGTTTAAAGATTATTAGACCAATCACTATCATTTAAATTGAAAAAAAATACAAAATTCTTATGTCGACAAAAGTGAGCGTATTTAAAAAATTCCCAAGAACATTCTGGGTTGTCAACTCAATGGAATTATTTGAACGTTGGGCCTGGTATGGATTTTATATGTTATTAGCTAATTATTTAACCAGATCAACCGATATGGGAGCTTTGGGTTTAAGCCAGGAAGAAAAAGGTTTGATCATGGGTGTTGGGACGGCTATTTTATATTTTTTACCTATTATAACCGGTGCCATTGCAGACAGATATGGTTATAAGAAAGTATTATTCTCTGCTTTTATTGTATATGCTATTGGATTTTTAGCAATGCCTTATTGCAGATCATTCGGTTCTTTTTTTGCAATTTTTATTTTTGTTGCAATTGGCGGAGCATTATTTAAACCGGTTATCACCGCCACTATTTCCAAAACAACAGATGATACAACTTCGTCTATCGGATTTGGAATTTACTACTGGATGGTTAATGTTGGTGCATTTATAGGACCTATTGTGGCTCTTCAGTTTGCTAAAGAATCATACAATCCTGTTTTTTATATAAGTGCCTTACTTATACTAGTTAACATTCCATTTTTGTTCTTATTTAAAGAACCCAAGAGAGAAAAGTCTGATATACCATTTGGAAAGTCTCTAAAAATAATTTTCAAAAACATTGGAATTGCAATTAGCGACTATAAGTTTATTATCTTTTTATTAATAGTTGCCGGATTTTGGTCCATGTATTACCAATTGTTTTACACGTTACCGGTTTTTATTGATCAATGGGTAGATACTCACTCTCTATACATTTTCTTAAATAATGTATGGCCCTGGTTAGCTCAAAAAATTAGTTCGGATGGAACAATTGCCGCAGAGTATATAACTAATATGGATGCTATGTATATTATTTTGTTCCAAATTGTCGTTTCTGCATTAATTATGAAATGGAGACCTTTAACCTCAATGATGACGGGCTTTCTTGTTTGTTCGGTAGGTATGTCATTAACTTTATTTACGAACAATCCTTTTTTCATTATATCCGCAATTTTCATTTTTGGTGTTGGTGAAATGATGGGGTCTCCAAAAATTACAGAATATATTGGGAAAATAGCTCCAAAGGACAAAATTGCTTTATACATGGGGTGTTCATTTTTACCAGTTACTTTTGGAAATATGTTAGCGGGATATATTTCAGGTGGTGTATATGGAAAAATGTCTGATAAAGTGACGCTATTAAAAAATGATTTAATTTCAAAAGGATTTGAGGTACCGGAAATTACAAACGGTTTTACTCAAACCGACCTTTATAATAAGGGGGCAGAATTATTGGAAATGACACAATCGGAATTAACTAATTATTTATGGACAACTTATGACCCAGGTAGAATCTGGATCGTTCTTTTAGGAATTGGAGCCGGAGCTTCGTTTTTGCTGTTTTTATATGATCGCTTATTAATTAGAAAAAATTCATAATGGAAGGGGGTGTCCAAAAAGTCTTAGTGTTCTTTGTGCCTGCTTTGTGAAACTTTGTGGTATAATTATAAAAGGCTGTTACACAGAGAACCACAAAGAAGA
>JANQHR010000133.1 GCA_028282585.1 Bacteroidales bacterium
CAACTTATAACAGTAAAGTTTTAACCTGGTATACCGATGATGGAGGAGATAGTTTTAAAGCTATTTATACTATAGAAGAAGGAGATGATGATCAGGCTACGCCACAGGAATTAGAGAATGTACAATTAACAGATCCTGCTGGCAATACAAGTGGAACCTTAAGTACCACAGATGTTGAGAAATCTATAGATGCTAATACTCCCGCTGTTTCAAGTGTTAGCGTTCCAAACACAACAAAACTATACGGTCAAACTTATACAATTATTATAGAAGTTAGTGATGATAATGTTGATACTTGGAACTTGGTTTCTGGCAAAATAGCAGGATTTGATTTATTTAATCTTTCAAAACAGGATTTAAATACTTATACTGCTCAGTTTAATGTAAATGCTTTAGGTTTTGATATACTACCAGGAGATTCATATGATCTTTCAAACCTTGTTTTATCAGATCCCGCAGGAAACATTTCAAATTCCTATTCTGAAACTATAACTCAGGCAGGGGATCCGATATATACTGTTTTACCAACAGGAAAAGTCACAGGTGAATATCATGTATGTAATGAAGATTCTGCTGAACTTTCTTTTCAATTAACGGGCAATGCCCCATGGAATATTCAGTTATATGATGGTTCAAGTACTGTTGTCGTAAATGGGATTTCTAGCTCTCCGTATATACATAAGGTTGAAGCTTTGGATATTAACGGTTTGGTTGAGCCAGATACAGTGATCTATAAAATAACTCAAATCACTGATGTTAATGGTAATATAGTTAATATCTCTGTAACTGATAGTGCTCTGGTATTAGCTTATGAAAACCCAGTTGTTGATATTACTGATCCTCCTGGGAACCAAACTTATAATATTAATAATAATGTAGCGGATACATTAGTTGGAAATCCAGTAGGCGGCGTGTTTTCGGGAAAAGGTATTGTAGCTTCTAACAATACATTCTTGCCTGCTTCTGCCGGATTAGGTACCCATAAAATTGCTTATACTTATACCATTCCATCGTCTGGCTGTTGGAGTAGTGATACAGTTGATTTTGAAGTAATTGAATCAGATGCAGATATAACTTTTGATAACGGTGATGATGATTGGCGTTGTGATTACGAGACTACAATGGCGGTAACGGCAGAAGTAGTAACAGATCCGGGAATAATAGGAACTCTTTCCTTAAGTCCGAATTCTACAGCATTATCTCCAACTGGCAATAATGAAGCAGAAATTGATATTACGCAATTATCAGCTGGAACATATGAAGTGAGTTACGAATATGACGATGGAGGTACAATAACAGTTAAGCGAAGTTTTACGGTAGAATCAGTTGGTAACTTAATTGATATTACTGATATCTCAGCCCATTGTGAAGATCACGATACAATACATGTTGACGCATTTAACTTAACTCCTGTTGGTGGAACAGGATTATTTACTTTCTCGGGTAGCACTGATGATTATTTTGTGGATGACCCGAATGGAAACAGTATGTATTTTTATCCGGATTCAGTTGATCCAGGATCCTATAGTTTACAATATGTTTATACAACTCCGAATGGTTGTGATAGTGATCCGGTGGTTAAAAATTTTGATGTTAACCCATTACCAACAGTATACTTTGAAATTGGTACTGATACAATTTATAATATTGACCAAGGGGCAAGCTTAATTACCGGATTACCTACAGATGCCGGAGGAGTATTTTCTTCTACTTTAGACTTTATTGATGATAATTTGAATGGTACTGCAAATATCAACCCTGAATCCATTGATTTAGGAACTCAATGGATATATTATGTGTATACTGATGTAAATGGTTGTGTAAATAGTGACACATTAGAAATTGAGGTTCGGCAAGCCTTAGGCAATATTACAAGTGAGTCAGGTTCGTTTCAATATTGTTTCTATGGATCGGCTTCTGATGTTATAACGGGAACACCGGACCCAACAGATGGAAGTGCGGGTAGTTTTTATATAGATGATGTTTTAATAACACCTTTGGAGAATAATAAAATAACAATTAATCCACAGGATTATAATGATGGAGACCATGAGCTTCGGTTTGATTATTTAGATGGCTCAACGACATATTCGGTTTATGAAACATTTAATGTTGATTCAATAATTGATGTATCCTTTTCAGGTTTGGATGAAGCGTTTTGTGAAGATGATGATACGGAAGTTGAACTTAATGCGAGTTACGGAGAAGATGGCACAATTGATTTTACCGGCAATGGTATAAATGATTCAGATAATAGCGATAATTTAGCAATATTTACTCCTGGTGATGCAAATCTTGGCAATAATACGATTTCTATGACATATACAAGAGATTACTCTGGTTGTCAGAGAGCATACAGTGATGTAGTTAGAATAAATAAAACACCAACTGTAGCTTTTTATCCTAATGAGAAATGTATTCCAGGTTCAAATAGCCTTTTAAGGTTTATTTCAGATACCTTAGCTTCAGATTCAATCATAATATGGGATTGGACTTATGGTAATAGTACTTCAAGTAGTTCAAATGCAGTATTCGAAGTTGACCCTGGATTTAATACCTTAAATTTAAGATTGGAATCTAAACATGGATGTGTTAACGATATTGATAGTATTTTCTTTCTGGGCACAAGAGTTGATCTTGAGTTTAGTTTTGAAAATGAATGCCATGGGGAAACGGTACTGTTCGAACTTTTAACAGGAAGTGATCCGGATGATACTTTAAGCACAGGTTGGGATTTTGGAGGAGCTGGAGTAGCTGACTTAACAAATCGTGATAATCCTGAATTTACATATGATTCTCCGGGTGTATATGATGTTATATATGAGGAGATATTGAAAACTTGTGGCAGAATTGCGGATACGTTACGTTTAAATATTCGTCCATCAGTTGATCTAAGTATTTCATATTTGGAAGATTTTGAAAATAGCCCTGATATTACTGGATGGGTCGTAGAAGATTATGAAGAAGGAGCAAATAATACATGGCAATGGGGAGAACCTAGCGGGACTAATATAAATGCTGCGGCATCTGGCACGAATGCTTTTGTAACTAATTTGAGTGGGAACTATTCAGATGATGAGAAGGGTATGATTACCAGTCCGTGTTTTGATTTTTCTTCTATGGAGCGTCCAATGATGAAAATGGATTTTATTTCTTATACTGAAACTGATCGCGATGGTGCGGTTATACAGTATACTAAATCAGATGGCACGTGGGCAACAATTGGAGTACCTGCGGAGGGAATAAATTGGTATACTTCGTATATTATTAGTGGCGCACCTGCTGATCAGCAACTAGGATGGACTGGAGATATTGTGGATTTAGATAATGATGGATGGAATACTGCAATGTTTAGACTTGATGAATTAAGAGGTAGAGGAGGGGTAAGATTTAGAATTGTTTTTGCTTCTAACGGTGATTTTACAAACGAAGGATTTGCTTTTGATAATGTTCAGTTCAAGGAAAGGGAAAGAATGGTTCTTCTCGAGAATTTTACAAATATTACGGATCAAGATGCAATTGATATTCAGGACAACGTAATATATCCAATTGTAGAAAAGGATTCTTTAGATGCCATTAGCCTGAATTATCACACAAGTTTCCCGGAAGCGAATTCATTTAATTCTTATTATCCCTCAGGACCTAGTGCCAGAGCACTATTTTATGGTGTATCAGATGTACCACATTCAATTGTTGATGGTCAAGGACAATTTGATTATTCAATTGGGAATGAACTTACTGAGTCTGATATTCATAAAAGGGTATTAGTAGATCCCGTATTTAACATTTCACTAAAACAGGACATTCAGAATGATAATTTGGTTGTTTCTGCAGATATAAAGGCTTTAGAAGATATTTCCGGTCAAGATTTGATTGTGTATGCAGCTGTTGTTGAAAAAACCGTAGAAGTAAATTCTGTAAAATATCATAATGTATTAAGGACTATGCTCCCGGATGCGGCTGGTACATTAATAGAAAGAGACTGGTTAACAAATGATTCTATTAATATTTATCAAACTTGGTCGGTACCGGTAGATGTAAATTCAGATAGTTTAATCACAATAGTTTTTGTTCAAGGTGAGGAGACTAAAGAAATTTACCAGGTAGCTTATGTGGCTGAATTTCTAACGATTACATCAATTGATGAGTTGGTTGAAAATGTTGCAAGCCATGATTATAGAATTTATCCAAATCCAGTAAGAGAAGTTCTATCAATTCAATTATTAAAGACTGTTTCATATGATATGGAAATTAGCATTTATAATGGAGTAGGAGCTTTAGTTAAATCTGGATTGATCAATAAAGGTGCTAGTTTAGTTGAATTAAATACCAGTGATTTACCAGCGGGAGTTTACTATGTCAGATTGAGTAATGCAAATAAAGTAATAGATACACGAAAATTAATAAAAATAGATTAAAGGAAAGGGAGCAATTAATCGCTCCCTTTTATATTTCGTTGTTGTCGATATTTTCCATGCTCATCTTTATTCTTTCTTTTATGTCTTCGTTCCATTCGTTCACCATCCTGAACTGATAACATTTGGATAAACATTTTATGTAGGATTTCTTGTTGTTCTTCATTGCAAATATCTTTCAGCTCCATGAAGTGATTGATTGTTAATTTTTTAAGATCGTAATGTAATGATCCTATATCAAGTGCAATTTGGTCAAGATTCCCAGAATTCGGATTTTTTTTAGCAATCTCCTTCATCATTTCATATCTTTTTTTCCTCATCTGAAAAGCAATTTTTCGAGAATCCTGACTATATTTTGTATTTATTATTTTAAATTCGTGAAACTGTTCTTCAGACAAATTAAGTTCTTCCTGAAAAAACCTTCTCATGCCTTGCTTTCGTATTTCATCTTGAACATTACTAATTTTATCTTGCTTTTTAGCATGAACTTTTTTGTTGTAAATTATAGTACTTAAAGCCGAAATATTCACAACTAAAAGAACTATAATCGTGCTTATTAATAAAGTTTTCTTAGTTTTTGCATTCATGGTTATTAAAGTCAAGTTAACTATATTTTACATATTTAATATTCATCATCAGATTCTGTAATCAAATTTTCAATTGTTTCAATTTCATAATCATTAAGATAATTATATTCAGCAAATGTTTCTATTGGATTTATGTTTTCACCTGATTCAATTTCAGAATATGAACTAAAAGATGGGTTACTGGATCCAATTAAGATACCAACATAAACAGCTAAAATAATCGAAGAAAGGTAAATGAATGGTTGCACTAGCTTTTTTGAAAAAATCTTTGATAAAAGAGAATTTCCAAATTCAATTCTATGCTCCATCTTTTGTTTTAGTCTTGTATAATAAAATGCTTGCTCTGTGACATCTGTTGTTGGTTTCAACAGATCAAGAGATTGCTTTAATTTCCAATATATTTTGGCACAGTTCTCACAAGAGTCTATATGAGTTTTTACTTTTTTTTGTAAATCCTCAGTGAGATTTAAATCCAAATCAGGAAGCAACCTTTTAACTCTTTTACAGTCCATAATCTTTTTTTATTTGACAACTAATATCTAGAATTATTACACTCAAAATCAGTTATTGTTAAAATAATCAATCAACAATGTTTTTAATTTTTTCTTTCCACGGTTTATTAATACCCCAACTTCGGTTACAGAAATTTCCATTATTTCAGCTATTTCCTTATATGATAAATCTTCAAAATTGTTCAATGTTAAAGCAATATTTTGCTTCTTGGATAATTTATTTAAGGCTATATGCAAAGCCTTTTTATTTTCTTCAATTTCGATATTTTCTCCAGGTTTTAGCGCTATATCTTCAGGTGTATTTTTAGCATTATCGCCATTGAAAATAACGTCAATACTAGAAAACCACTTTCGCTTTTTTTTTGACCGCAAATAGTTTAAAGATTTGTTAACAGAAATTCTGTATAACCATGTGGTAATCTTAGATTCACCTCTGAAACTTTCAATTGACTCATAAATTTTGATAAATACATCTTGCGAAATATCCATTGCGTCATCAAAGTTGTTCAAAATGTTATTACAAACATTCAAAACCAGTTGATGGTACTTTTCAACAAAAAGCTGAAAAGCCTGCTCATCTTTATTAGCTATTCTTTCTAATAAAATTTTCTCGTCCATTCAGGATTATCCTAAATCATTTTTTAGTTCGACACATTTATTAGAATTTTATTACAAAATAAAGGTAGAACTTTTTTATTTTTCTGAACATAATGAAAAAATCATTGTTTTTATGGAAAACGAATATAAAAAAAATCATTGTTATTATGACTTTAGAAGATATTTTTAATAGATTATGGAGCGATTATACAACCCAAAACCCTTCCGCTCAAAAAGTTTTTGATTTATTTACGAATGAAGGAGAAACTGTATTAAATGATCACATTGCATTTAGAACTTTTGATCATGATAAAGTTAATATTGATGTTTTAGCTAGAGTTTTTTTGGAAAGAGACTATGAAGAAAAGGGACACTATGAGTTTGAAGAAAAGCATTTATTTGCAAAACATTTCGAGCATAAAACAGATAAAAGTGCTCCCCGGGTTTTTATAAGTCAGCTTAAATTGAATGACTTTAGTAATTTTTTACAGAAAACTGTATCTAATATAGTAGATAATATCCAGGAAAAAGACCTTAAATCAGATAACTTAATCTTTTCAGGAAAAATTTGGGGTACACCAGATCATAAAACATATCTTAAACTTCGAGAAGAATCAGAATATGCAGCATGGGTTTATGT
This sequence comes from Bacteroidales bacterium, assembly GCA_028282585.1. Taxonomy (GTDB): domain Bacteria; phylum Bacteroidota; class Bacteroidia; order Bacteroidales; family UBA12077; genus UBA12077. The sequence continues at coordinate 6,752 of JANQHR010000133.1, forward strand.
ATATGGTTTTAGGGCAAACCATTTTACATTGAGTATTAACAGTTTAAAAAAATACGATTCCATTGAGAAAGTAAATCAATTCTTAAAAGATAATGGATTTCTAATGAACTCATCAGGAGGTGAAATAAAAGGAACTAAAGAAGAGTTATTACAACAATCCAGCATTATGGCGAACCATATTAATGTTGAGTTTACAGATGGAGTTTATAGTATTCCCGGTTGTTATTACGAGTTTGCGCAGCGATATCCAGATAAAAATGGTGAATTGTATGGTGGTTTTATAGCAAAATCGGCAGATAAGATTTTTGAAAGTACCAATTATTATAAAAAATAGATTTAAAAGAAACTTTTATGAGCCTACCATTTGGTAGGCTTTTTTATTTTAATAAATAAAAATAAATTTATTTTCAAATGTTCATAAATTCTGTAAACTTCTATAAAATCATTGTAGGGCTTGTTTTTGCAAAAGATTATATTTGTGATAATCAAAATATGTAATCGATTAAAATCATTAAGAATAAGAGAAAATTAAGTAATTATGAATAAGTACCAATATTTGATTCTATTATGGATAGTTACCTTTTTTAATAATTCAATAGCCCAAGATATAAATATCAAAAAAGATAAACAGAGAATTTGGGTAGATTCTATAATGAACCAGCTATCTTTTGAGGAAAAAATTGGTCAATTATTTATGATTGCAGCTTATTCTAATAAAGATCAAAAGCACGTAGATGAAATAAAATATATCATAAAAAAACATAAAGTAGGTGGATTAATATTTTTTCAGGGCGGGCCCGGAAGGCAAGCCAATTTAACTAATCAATATCAAGCCTTATCAAAAATTCCATTATTAATTGCAATTGATGGCGAATGGGGATTAGGAATGCGTTTGGATTCAACAATTAGTTATCCACGCCAATTGATGTTAGGAGCTGTTCAAAATGATTCGTTAATTTATCAGATGGGATACGATATTGGAAAACAAATGCAGCGACTCGGAATTCACATAAATTTTGCACCGGTTGTAGATGTTAATAATAACCCGTTAAATCCGGTAATTAACGTAAGGTCGTTTGGAGAGAACCCCGAATTGGTAGCTAAGAAAAGTATTATGTATATGCAAGGTATGCAGGATGCAGGTATTATTAACACGGCAAAACATTTTCCGGGTCATGGTGATACTGATAAAGATTCTCACTATACCTTACCATCAGTTCATCATAACAGACAAAGATTGGATTCAATTGAATTATATCCTTTCCGTAAGATTTTTGATGCTGGAATTGAAGGAGTAATGATAGCACACTTAAATGTTCCTGAACTAGGAACTAAAACTGATACACCAACAACTTTAACTAAATCCGTTGTAACGGAATTGCTCAAAGATGAAATGGATTTTGACGGTTTAATTTTTACCGATGCTTTAAATATGAAAGGTGTTACCAATCATTATGAACCTGGTGAAATTGAGTTTTTAGCGCTAGAGGCGGGAAATGATATTTTACTTTTTCCGGTCAGTGTATCAAAAGCAATCTCAAAAATTAAGAAAGCTGTAAGAAAAGGAGATTTAAGTAAAGAAAGAATTAATGAAAGTTGTCGAAAGGTATTGGAAGCAAAGTACCGTTTAGGTTTAACTCGAGATTTCAATGAAAATCAAATTGTCAAAACTGAAAATCTTCATAATGATCTGAATAAATTAGTTTATGAAGTTTCTCGAAGAGACTTGATTGAGAGCGGTTTAACCCTAGTAAGAAATGATAAGAATTTACTTCCTGTAAAAAAACTGAAACGCAATAAATTTGCATCATTATCTTTTAATACGGATGAAATTACTGAGTTCCAAAAAACCCTTTCAAAATATGCTAAGGTAGATCACTTTATTTATAAGGATTCAAATAAGGATTCAATTCTAAACTTACTTCATAAGTATGATATTGTCTTTACAAGTGTTCATAATACATCTTATTGGACCTCAAAAAACTATAAAGTTAATCTTGAACATCTCGAAATTATTGCAGATTTATCAGAAAACACTAAAGTAGCTTTTAGTCTATTTGCAAATCCGTATAGTCTTCGGAATTTTGCGCGTATTGAAAATATTGATGCGGTATTGATTTCTTACTCAGAGGAAAAAGAGGTTCAATCAGCTGCTGCTCAAGCAATATTTGGAGGGATAAAACTTTCGGGTCATTTACCGGTAACAATCAATAATAATTACCCGGTAGGTAATGGAATTGAACTTAAAAAAAAAATAAGGTTAAGTTATGGAATCCCTGAACAAGTTGGTATGTCATCAGAAAAGCTTCAAAAAGTTGATTCAATTGCATGGGAAGCCATTGATATTATGGCAACCCCGGGATGCAGAATATTAGTAGCTCGCAACGGCACAGTACTTTATGATAAATGTTTTGGTTATCACACTTATTTTAAAAAAAATCCTGTAAAAAAAGATGATATTTATGATATTGCATCAATTACTAAAATTGCGGCAACGGTACCTTCATTGATGAAAATGTATGAGGACAGCCTGTTTTTTTTAGATGGAAAACTAAGCGATTATTTACCGGAGCTTGATACTACCAATAAAGGCGATTTAAATATACGTGATGTTTTAACGCACCAAGCTCGATTAAACGGTTGGATTCCATTTTATTATTCTACACTGGAAACGCTATATCCTAATCAAAACTTATTGAATAAAAGATTTTCCGAAAACTTTCCTTATAAACTGGGAAATTATTCATATATGGCAAAGAATTTTAAATTTAAAAAAGGAATTTATAGTTATTATCCAAAAGAAGGATATTCAACTCAAATTGCCGATGATTTTTACATTTCTGATAACTTTAGAGATACGATTTACAAAAAAATACAAGAATCAGATTTACTTGAGGAAAAAGCATATCGCTATAGCGATTTAGGTTACTATTATTTGTATCAGATCATTGAGAATTACAGAAATGTAAAATTTGAGGATTTTGTTGATTCTACATATTTTCAGGAATTAGGAGCATTTAGAACAGCTTTTTTACCTTTAAACAAATTCGATAAATCAGAAATTGTTCCTTCTGAAAATGACCAAATATTCAGAAAACAACTTTTACATGGACACGTGCATGATCCTGGAGCGGCTATGTTAGGAGGTGTTTGCGGACATGCAGGGTTGTTTTCAACCGCTAACGATTTAGCTAAACTCATGCAAATGTATTTAAATGGTGGTGAGTATGGAGGTACTAAGTTCTTTGAAAGAGAAACGATAGATTTATTTACAACAAGCCCTTTTTTAGATAAAGATAACCGAAGAGCTATAGGTTTTGATAAACCACAAATGGACTATGAAAAAGAAGGTCCAACATGTAAATGTATATCCGGAGATAGTTTTGGACATACCGGATTTACTGGAACTATTGCGTGGGCAGACCCTGATCAGCAAATAGTTTATATATTCCTATCAAATAGAATTCATCCTGATCAGGATAATTCGAAACTGATTAAAATGAATATTCGTACCGATATACAACAGGCAATATACGATGCAATCAATGATAAATTTTAATAAATAGAACATTACTTTGCAAACGTTTGCATGCATACCTTACTTATATTTTCATCATTTTTTATAAAAAAACTCATTAACAGATATAAGTCAAATCTATTTGAATTCACTATCTTCATAACAAATTTTACTCATAATAGAAATGAAAAACTTATTTTTAATATCTATACTTAGTTTAACTCTTCTCGGTTGTAACTCCGAAATTCGAACATATAAACGCGTAGGAGGAAACCACTTACATTTGAAAACCGGTAATAAAGAGCTTTTTTGGTTTTCGGGCATACATGGATATAATCCTGAAAACCCTATGTTTCGAGATATAAAAGAAGAATTTAATAGTTTCAAACCAGATATTGTTTTAGTAGAAGGACATTTTAATGATGAAAGATTTGAAGATGAAATATCTGCAATAAAAAGCGGAGAGAGTGCTTATGTTAGTTATTTAGCAATGCAAAATAAACTGCCTTGTTCTGATGTAGAACCACCTGATTCAAATTTAAATAAGTATTTAATAAGCAAATATGGAAAAAGAAATGTTTTAACGATGTATTTAATTCGTCAAATGATTCAGTGGAGTAGATCCCCCAAGAATATGGATTTTGAGGAGATTATTATTGCATACGTAAAATGGGAAGATGAAAATATAGGATATTTTAATGATGAAATCACGTTAGATAAGATTTCATTATTGTTGGAACCTCACACTAATACGGACAAGATTGATAATTCAAATTGGTTAACTTTTGATGCAAAAAAATACCTGTATTTTTCCGAAAATGAAATAAGTAGAGTATATAACGAAACACTAAATTATAGGAATATTTATTTAGTTGATTTAATTGAAAACAAGAAGAGTGAATATGATAGAATATTCATAATGATGGGATTTGATCATGCAAAGGAGGTAAATGAATCACTTGCAAAAATATATAAAAATAAAACTGATTAAACTTAAATTAAATGAGAACAAAGCTTTCCTTAATTCTTATTTTATTTTTAATTACCATAACGGCCTATGGGCAAAGTAAGAATCGCATCTATAAAGGCCATAAAAAACTAAAAAGTAAACTTGAGATTACCGTTAATGATGGCAAGTATTTAATTATTCCTTACAAGGAAAAAATACTTGAAACTTCGTTTATCCCAGATGGAGAAACTTATAATCCAAATTCGCATGCAGTTGTATTAACACCGGATGAATTAGATATTGAAATTGTTGAAGGTGAAAGCTCGATAGAATATAGCACATCAGGAATTAAAGTAGTAATTTCAAAAGAACCATTCAATATAAGTTATTATTATAACGATGAATTAATTATTTCAGAAAAAGAAGGATATGTCAAATCACAAGAATATGAAACCTTGAGTTTTAGTTTGGATGATTCTGAAATGCTTTTTGGAGGAGGAGCAAGAGTATTAGGTATGAACCGTCGCGGTAATCGTTTACAACTTTATAATCGAGCCCACTATGGTTATACAACTCATTCCGAGTTAATGAATTTTACGATGCCGGTGGTTGTTTCTTCAAAAATGTATACCATTCATTTTGATAATGCACCAATTGGATTTTTAGATTTGGATAGTAAAAAGAACAATACGCTTAAATATGAAACAATAAGTGGGCGTAAAACATATCAAGTTATAGTAGGAGATACCTGGGAGGATTTAATAGACCAATATACCCACCTAACAGGGAAACAACCATTACCACCGCGTTGGTCGTTTGGAAATTTCTCAAGTCGATTTGGGTATCATTCTGAACAAGAAACCCGAGAAACTGTAAATAAATTTATAGAGGATTCAATACCATTAGATGCCGTGATCATTGACATTTATTGGTTTGGTCCTGATATATTCGGGCACATGGGAAATCTTGAGTTTTTTAAGGATTCTTTCCCAACTCCTCAAAAAATGATTGATGACTTTAAAGAAAAGGGGGTAAAAACAATATTGGTAACAGAACCATTTGTTCTTACTACTTCAAAAAGATGGGATGAGGTTGTTGAAAAGAAGTTAGTAGCCACGGATAAGGATGGTAATCCGTTTACTTTTGATTTTTATTTTGGTAACACTGGTTTGCTTGATATTTATAAACCCGAAACCAGAGAATGGTTTTGGAATATTTACAAAGATTTTACCGAAATGGGAATAGGTGGTTGGTGGGGAGATCTTGGCGAACCTGAAGTACATCCATCAGAAGCGCAACATGCAACCGGAAGTGCTGATGAAGTTCACAATATCTATGGTCACGATTGGACAAAGTTAATTTATGAGGGATACCAAAAAGATTTTCCAGAACAACGGCCTTTTATTTTAATGCGAGCAGGCTATTCAGGTTCGCAGCGATATGGAATTATACCGTGGACAGGAGATGTAAGTCGCAGTTGGGGAGGATTAAAACCTCAAACAGAAATATCATTACAAATGGGATTACAAGGAATAGCTTACATGCATTCGGACCTAGGAGGTTTTGCCGGAGGGGATAAATTCGAACCGGAGATGTATACCCGTTGGTTACAGTATGGCGTTTTTCAACCAATATATCGTCCGCATGCGCAGGAGCATATAGCATCAGAGCCCGTTTTTCATGATGATACAACTAAATCATTAGCTCGCGAATCCATTAAACTTCGTTATAGCTTAATTCCATATATCTATACAATTGCATTTGATAATAGTCAATCAGGAATACCATTAATGCGCCCTATGTTTTTTATGGAACCTGATAATGATAGTTTATATTTAATTTCGGATACTTATTTGTGGGGAGACAACTTTTTAGTATCTCCTGTAACAGATCCGGGAATAAAGGAAAAAAAAGTTTATATGCCTGCTAATACAACATGGTTTGACTTTTATTCAAACAAGTCTTATATGGGAGGAAAAGAATATACTGTTGCGGTTGAAAAAGAGCATATTCCCGTATTCGTTAAAGGAGGATCATTTATACCTATGGTTAAGCCCGTTCAATCAACAAAGTTTTATAACACTAAGGAACTTGATATTCATTACTATCCAGACCCAACCGCTTTGGAGCATCAAGGGAAATTATATGATGATGACGGAATTACTCCAATGGCATACAAAAAAGATGAGTATGAAATTCTTTATTTTTCGGGAATGTTTGAAGGTGAAAACTTGAATATAGAATTTAAGAGTGAGGTGGGCGCCAATTATAAACCTGTTGACAGGAAAATAAACTTTATTGTAAATAAACTTGGAATATCACCCAAAGATGTATTGATAAATGATAAACAAGTTTCATATGATTATGATATAATAACAGATAAATTATATATTTCATTTAACTGGAAAGCTGGTAAAAATATTAATATCAAGATCAAACAGCCGAGAGGGCAAATTACAGACTAATGCAAACTGATAATAATATCTTTTATATACTTTTTATAATTTTTGTTATTATATATACTTTAAGGCAATTTCTTCGGTATAAAGATTTTAAAAGCCTTTTTATCAGTAAGAATAAAATTAGTGAGTTAGATATCTTTTTTAGTAAGTATTTTAAATATTATAATCAATTAAATCCTAAAGAACAGAAAAGTTTTATTAAAAGAGCTTATAACCTTTCGTTATCAGTTCAAATATTAGGCAAAGAGAAGTTTGAAATTACAGAAAAAGTTAAGCTGTTCGTTGTTGCAGCACAAGTCCAGCTTACATTTGGATTTAGAAGGTATGATTTGCCCATTTTTAGAAGAATTCTTGTTTATCCGAATGCTTATAGAAGTCCCGCGACGGGGAATATGCACTATGGAGAAGTTAATGCAAAGGGTATAATTATTCTGTCATGGAAAAGATTGGTTAAAGGACACTTAATTACGGACGATACAATTAACCTTGGATTACACGAATTAGCTCATGCTTTAATGCACACAATAATTCACAGTAATGATCATGAAATTGGATTAGATCCTTATTTAAAGAATGTTTTAAAGCTTTCGAAGGTTGAAAGAGAGAAAATTAAAAGCAAAAAGGATCATTTATTCAGGTCATATGCAGCAACTAATATTTACGAGTTTTTTGCTATTGCAGTTGAACATTTTTTTGAAGTACCGAGTAAATTTAAGAAAGAATTACCTGATTTGTATGATCATATGGTAAAATTGTTAAAGCAAGATCCGTCAAGTAAGCTCTTTCGAATTTAATTGCACACTAGCAATTCATTACAATAATCATATTATAAAATAGGACTGATGAGATAACCTGATACTCTGCCAAAATACTTTATATTTTTTACGGGAGCGATTTGGTAATTTATAAGCAATTTTGTAATTTTACTCATTCTTATGTAGGAACTATTCTTATATGATATTGTTTATTTATGGAGTTCAAAAAAATAAGAGAAACGCTAATAGAAAAGGGACTAAAAGTTACACCGCAACGTTTGGCTGTATTAGAGGCTGTAATTGAGTTAGGAAATCATCCAACGGCCGAAAAAATCATTGACTTTATAAAAAAAAATCATCCTAATATAGCCGTTGGTACGGTTTATAAAACCCTTGAAACTTTTGTAGAAAAAGAAATCATAAAAAAGGTAAAGACAGATAAAGATGTAATGCGTTATGATGCGATTTTAGAAAAACATCATCACTTATATTGCACAGAATCAGATCGAATTGAGGATTTTTATGATGAAGAGTTAAATCAGATCCTTAAAAGTTATTTTGAAAAAAAGAATATTAAAGATTTTAAAATTGAAGATATTAAATTACAAATAATTGGAAATTTTTTAAACAATAAAACCTAACTAACATGAAAGAAAAAAGTATTGAACTATTAAACAAAGCTATTGCGGACGAATTATCAGCTGTTCACCAGTATATGTATTTTCATTTTCATTGCGATGATCAAGGTTATGACCTTTTAGCAGGCTTATTTAAACGCACTGCAATTGATGAAATGATTCATATTGAAATGCTGGCAGAAAGAATATTGTTCTTAAAAGGGGAGGTAGAGATGACCGCTTCGGAACCGGTTAAAAAGATCCATTTGGTTAAGGATATGTTAGAATTAGCTACACAAATGGAAGAAGGAAGTGCAAATGATTATAATAAATGGGCCAATGAATGTTCTCAAAACAATGATTCGGTTTCTAAAAAACTTTTTGAGCAGTTAGTTGAAGATGAAGAACGTCACTTTAATCAGTATGATGATGAGGTAGAGAATTTGGTAAAATTTGGGGACAATTATTTAGCACTTCAATCAATTGAAAGAAGTAAAAACATTTCAAGCGGAACACCTGCTGAATAATTCTAAAAGAGGTTATTATTAATAATTAAATTATAGGAAAAATGGAAGAAAAACTCGAACAAGAGGTTGCTTCAATACCCAGAATTGGAGATACTGCACCAGAGTTTACTGCTAAGACAACTCAGGGAGAAATTAATTTTCCAAAGGATTACAAAGGTAAATGGGCGATACTATTTAGTCACCCAGCGGATTTTACTCCGGTTTGCACTTCGGAGTTTATGACGTTTGCTCATATGGAAGAGCAATTTAATGAAGCAAACTGTGAGCTTATTGGATTATCTATTGATGGACTTTACAGTCATATTGCTTGGTTACGTACGATTAAGGAGAAAATCGAGTATAATGGGATGAAGGATATTGAAGTGACTTTTCCTTTAATCGAGGATATAAAAATGGATGTGGCTAAAAAATATGGTATGATTCAACCAAACGAAGATAGCACAAAGGCAGTTCGTGCTGTTTTCTTTATCGATCCAAAAGGGATCATAAGAACAATTATCTACTATCCATTAAGTTTAGGAAGAAACTTTGAGGAACTATACAGAGTTTTAATCGCATTGCAAACTGCTGATGAATTTGGGGTTGCAACACCAGCAGACTGGCAACCTGGTGATGATGTAATCGTTCCTCCTGCTGGTTCTTGTGGTACGGCGAAAGACCGTATGGAAGGAAAAGAAGATATGAAATGTTATGATTGGTTTTTCTGTACAAAAGAATTAGACAAAGAAGAGGTTCTTAAAAAAGTATTGAAAAAATAACTTTGCATCACATATGGATAAAAAGATTCCCAAACAGGGAATCTTTTTTTATGAAATAACTAACAATTAATATTTTAGTAAATTAAAGATATCGAATAATTAAAAGAAAATAAATAAATTTAAATTCGATTGTGAGAAAAACCTTCTGGAAAATGCATTTTCACTACGATTGAGTTTCTGAGAAAGCTTATCGATTATCGGCAAATCAATATCTTCCTTTAACATAAAAATAAGTTTCGATTAAGGTCTTGAATCTACGGTAGGGCTAATTTTAAGTTTTCATTTTTAAACTTAAAACGTATATTATGAAAACAATCAAACTAGTCCTTATTTTTTTACTACTGTCTGGTTTTGCTATGGCCCAAAATGGGATTATAAAAGGGAGAGTGGTAGACACCGACCAACAGCCTCTTCCAGGTGCTAATATTATTTTAAATAATAGTTTTAGATTGGGAACCGTTTCGAATGTAAATGGAGAATATTTCTTTAATAGACTTCCTGCAGGTGAATACTCTATTGAGGTAAGTTATATTGGTTTTGCTGGGCAATCACAAACTATTACGATTGAGGAGGGAAAAACCTTTGTAGTTAATTTCGAGCTTGAAGCTGGAATTGAACTTGAAGAGGTTGTAATCAACAGCCGTTTAGTTGGTGAATCCAAAGCGTTAAATACTCAAAAAAACGCTATTAACATCACTAACATTGTATCTTCTGAACAATTGGAAAGATTCCCTGACGCAAACATTGGCGATGCATTAAAACGTATTCCTGGTATTAATGTACAATATGATCAGGGGGAAGCACGATTCGGAAATATTCGTGGTACTGCTCCTGAACTAAACTCCATTACTATTAATGGAGAAAGAATACCTTCAGCAGAAGCAGAAATTCGTTCAGTACAGTTAGACCTTGTTTCTTCTGATATGATTGAAACAGTTGAATATAATAAGGCGGTTACACCGGATATGGATGCAGATGCGATTGGAGGTTCGGTAAACCTTATTACAAAGCAGGCACCATATAAATCACAGCTTTCCGGAAAAATAGGTACAGGTTGGAATTTTGTAGCTGATAAAATGTCTTTCAGAGGAAGCCTATCGTATAGTGATCGCTTTTTAAACGATAAGTTAGGAATGGTATTAGGTCTTTCTGTTTATGATAATAAGTTAGGATCGGATAATATTGAAGCAGAATGGGATTATGAAGATAATAATAGTAATGATTTATATGATGCGGGAGATGACGTCTACACTTCAGAAATTCAAAACAGGCAATATTACTTAGAACGTTTTCGTCAAAGTTATTCTGCTTCTTTCGATTATAAATTTAACGAGCGTCATCAGCTTTACTTTAATGGAATTTATAATAAAAGAGATGATTGGGAAAATCGTTATAGATTAGAAGTTAAAGACATTGAAGATAATGGTGATGGTACATTTGCAACTGAATTGGTACGTCAAACAAAATTTGGTATTGAAGATAATAAATACAGTCGTTTGGAAGATCAGCGAATGATGAGCTTTGGCTTAGGTGGTGAACACTTATTTGGTAAAATGAAAATCGATTGGATGGCGGCATACTCAAAAGCAAGCGAAGAACGTCCTAATGAAAGATATATTGAGTATGAAGCTGAAGATGATATTATACTTGATTTAAGTAATATGGAAGAACCTGCATTTACCTATTCTGATCCTGCAAATTATGGAGACTTTACGAGTGCATGGGAATTTGGTGAGCTTACAGAAGAATATCAATATACCGAAGAAATTGATATGAACTTCCGTTTGAATTTTGAATTACCTTTATTGACAGGTGATTATGCAAATAAGTTAAAATTTGGTGTTCGTTATCGTGGAAAAGAAAAAAAACGCGATAACTGGTTTAGAGAATATGAACCGGTAGATGAAGATGCTTTTAACGCATTAGTATTAGCCAATTTAGAGGATATCTCTAAAGATGATTTTATGGCAGGAGACTACGAATTAGGTCAGTTCGTTGATCGCGAAATTTCTGATAAAATTGATCTTAATAGCGCAGATTTTGATGGAGAACTTGATGAAAGTGAAGAAGCAGGTGATTTTGATGCCACGGAGGACATTATAGCCGGATATTTAATGTTAACTCAAGATATCAAAGAGAAATTTACAATTATTGCAGGTGTTAGATTAGAACAAACGAACTTAGAGTATCAAGGAAAGCAATGGGATAATGATAATGAACTATTAACCTCAACACCCAAAGAAGATGATAGTTACTTAAGCATTTTGCCAGGTTTACATTTGAATTATGCTTTAAACAAAAACTCTAATGTTCGTTTTGCGTGGACAAATACAATTGCTCGTCCTAACTATTTTGATTTAGTACCATATGTTGAAATTGATCGTGACGATAGTGAAATTAAATTTGGTAATCCTGAACTTGAACCAACAAAGTCTATGAACTTTGATTTAATGTACGAATATTTTTTTAAAAGTATTGGTCTGGCATCAGCAGGTTTTTTCTATAAAGATCTTACAGATGTTATTGGTGCTGAATATCAAAGTGATTACTTATATGGTGCCGACATCTATGACCAAGCCAGAAAACCTGTGAATATTGCTGATGCAACACTTTTTGGAATAGAAGCTGCATTTAGTCGTCGTTTGGATTTTTTACCATCGTTTTTAAAGAATATTACTTTTTATGGTAACTATACGTATGTAAAATCCAAATTGGATAATATTGAAATATCAGGTCGCGAAGATGATGATATCCCGTTAAGTGGTTCACCGGAACATACATATAACTTAAGTTTAGCATATGATACAAAGAAACTTGATGTTAGAGTATCATTTAATCATGCCAGTGATTTCTTAAATATTAACGATGATGGTGGAATAGGAAGTGAAGCTTTTTATGACGTATATTACGACAAAGTTAATTATTTAGATGTAAATGCTGATTACAGTATAACCGAAAATTGGATGGTATATTTAAACGCTAATAATTTATTGAATCAACCATTAAGGACTTACTGGGGAGAATCTGAAAGAACAATGCAAGCCGAGTACTATGGAATTAAATTTCAGTTAGGATTAAAATTCAAGTTTTAAATTATTTAGCTAAAATTTTAACAGGTTTGTTATATATTGTAAGACAAACCTGTTTTTTAAATTTATCATTATGACAAAAAAAATATTATTAATTCTGGTTGTTCCTATTCTGATATTTTCTTGTAAAACTAGGAAAATGAAAGAAGAGGATGTTATGGCAACACAAAGAAATACCGAAGCTCGAGAAGATTCGATAAAAATGGCTGAAGCTTTGCACTTACAAGCAAAGTTTACAAATAGTACAACTGCTGATTTTGAAACCGTTGCTGTAGAATCACTTGAAGGAGAAGATGCCGCTGATGATCCTGCAATTTGGGTAAATCAAACAAATCCTGAAAAAAGTTTAGTTATAGGCACCAATAAAAAGGCCGGATTATATGTTTATGATTTGGAAGGAAATCAACTGCAATTTCTAAAAGTAGGAAATATAAATAATGTGGATATAAGAGATGGTTTCAAATATGGAAAAAAGGAAGTTGCTTTAGTTGTTGGAAGTAATAGAAGTTTTAACACAATTTCCGTACTTTATATTGATCATGAAACTGGTGTTTTATCAGACACCATAAAAAATATTGTTTCTGCTGTTGATGAAGTTTATGGAATATGCATGTATAAAAATAACAATAATGAGTATTTTGTATTTGTAAATGGCAAAGGTGGCCTAATTGAACAATGGCAGTTGACTTCAGATAATAAGAATATTAAAGCCGAATTGTTAAGAAGTTTCTCTGTTAGTAGTCAACCCGAAGGTATGGTGGTTGACGATAAAAAAGGTATTTTATATTTAGGCGTAGAAGAAGAAGGAATATTAAAAACAGATGCTAACACTCAAACAGAAACAATACTGGAATGGATTGCGGAGAGTGATTCAACCAATACTGATATTGCTTATGATATTGAAGGATTAGCTTTATATCATACTGAAGAAAAAACTTATTTAGTTGCATCAATTCAGGGAAGCTTTTCATTTGCAATCTTCGAAACCGGAAATACAGACAAATACTTGACAAGTTTTATAGTTATGGATGGTATTGTTGATGGAATTGAAGAAACAGATGGAATTGATATTGTAAATGCATCTTTAAATGATAAATTCCCCAAAGGATTATTTGTTGCTCAAGATGGCTTTAATTACGAAGGTGATTCTATGATAAACCAGAACTTTAAGTATGTTTCTTGGGAAAAAATCGAAAAGTTTATCAAATAGGATATAAGGGGGTGTCCAAAAAGTCTTAGTGTTCTTTGTGCCTGCTTTGTGAAACTTTGTGGTATAATTATAAAAGGCTGTTACACAGAGAACCACAAAGAAGA
>JANQHR010000138.1 GCA_028282585.1 Bacteroidales bacterium
ATTTTAAATACTAATCGGTATAATCCGATGAAAACCAATGAAATAAATAAATATGAATTTATCAATGCCAAATAAATAAACCGCAAAGAAACATAAGAATCCGCAAAGACGCGAATAGAGATCAATACAGATTAACACCATAAACCATTGAAAAACAATTTATTGAATCCAAAACTCACGTTAAATAGAATGGTTTATGAACATATTTGTTGTCAGCACGCCAAAGAACTGCCTGGATTAACCGGAACTAAGCAGGGACATCCTGAAGCTATTTATCTCCGCATAAAATCCTCATTATAAATTACGCTCAATGCAATTGAAAATTTTATAGTTAATTATCCTGTACAACACTTTGTTCTTTTTCCTTAAATATTAAAGTGCGGTAAGGGAACGGAATCTCAATCCCCTCTTTATCAAATCGTTTTTTTACACTTTCCATAATATCACATTGTAAAGCAAATGCATCGTCATTTGTACTTGCCCAAACATAAGCCCTGATGATAACCGAAAAATCGGCTAGCGCTACAACACGCATTATTACATGTGGTACAGATTCTTTTTTCTCCTTTTCTTCTTGATTATCAAGGAATAAAGGATGTTTTAAAATTTCATCCTGAATAATTTGCTTTGCGCGGTCAATATCCGAATCATAACTTATCCCGAATTCTATATGTTTTTTAATTTTTTCTTCAATAATAGAACTGTTTATCAATGTAGTTTCACTAATTAAACTGTTTGGAATTATAATCCGCCTGTTTTCGTAATCACGGATAACTGTATGTCTTAAGGTTACTTCTTCTACAACACCCTTTAAATTATCTGAACGTAATTCAATTGTATCACGGACACTAAAAGGCTTGAAAATGAGAATAAATATTCCACTCAAAATATTTGCAAATACCTTTTGTGATGCAAAACCTATGGTAGCAGCCAAAATCCCGGCACCTGCAAACAGACCTTTCCCAATTTCATTTAATCCAGGAGTTAAAAGAAAAATTACAATTATAGCAATTGTAAAAATGATGAAAAATGCACTGTTTTTGAGAAATACAAATTTGGTGGGATCTTCTTTTAATAATTCTGATCTTTTTCGGATTGCCCGTGATAGAAGTTTTCTAACAACGAATGATAAAATGTAAGCCAGCACTAAAATGCCGGTAACAATTGTCCAATATTTATAATTGAATTCCATATTATAAAATTTTACACAATTTCATTTTTATTAAATTAATATGCCTATAACCATTTCTTTCGTTTAAAAAAGTAAAGTAAACCTACAATAATAACACCTACAACACCCCAGAAAATAGGATATGAAGATTTGAAATCCAATTCAGGGATATATTTAAAATTCATTCCATAAACTCCCGCAATAAATGTAAGAGGGATAAAGATAGATGCAAATATTGTCAATACCTTCATTACTTCATTTAGCCTGTTATTTGCATTGGTATTGTATATATTCAATTGATCGGCTACCAAACTGTTATACAATTCAATTGCATCAGTTGCCTGAACAACCAAATCGTACAAATCCTTTAAGAATACCTTGTTTTTATCCTGAAAGTATGAATTCTCTGTTTTTAAAAGAGCATAAATAACTTCTTTAACAGGACGCACTGTTTTTCTCAAATAATTAAGCTCTGTCTTAAACCTGTAAATTTCTTCAATAATCTTTGTGTCCTGATTTGAAAATATACGATCTTCCAAATCTTCAACTTTAGCTCCAAGGTTTTCGATCAAAATAGTATAATTATCAACAATGGTATCAATTAAAGCGTATGCCAGGTAATCATTGTCATTTAACCTAACCCTTCCCTTATTTTTACGGATACGTTCACGGACATGTGTAAAGACATCACCTCTTTTTTCCTGAAGTGTCAATAAGTAATTCTCACCCAGAATGATTGTTATCTGTTCCGCATGGATAAGGTCTGTGGGCTTTTCATGCTGGAGCATTTTCAATATAAAAGCATCATGGGCTTCAATATCCTCATATTTAGGGCGTTGATCGGTATTCAACATGTCCTCTAAAAGAAGTAATGGGATATTAAATTGTGTCCCAAGGTTATTCATCATTTCCAAATCATGGATGCCGTAAATATTGATCCAATTGACCCCTTCCGGTTTTATCTTCTTAGCTACGTCCTCAATAGATGAAAATTCTTCTTCAGAAAGGTTCTCAGAGTCATACTGCATAAGCTGAATGACAGGGACATCCATCTTTTGTTTTCCGATAAAAACCAGTGACCCCGGTGCTAACCCTTTGGCTTTAGCCCTATCTTTTAAAAATCGTGCCATACCTTTACATTTTTGATTACGAACTTGTTTAAAGTTAGAAGCTGAAAATGACTGTAATTGTATGAAATAGTGCTATTTGCTAATATCATGAATGGTGACACTTTTTTTCAACTAACTCACCCTGATTGCGATCCCGATAACCATCGGGACACAATCGTCCCTGCCTGCAGCAGGCAGGCCTCTCTTCTCGAAGCTACCCTTTATACACATCTTTTATTTGGTAATAACAATCCATTTTATCAACATTTAAAT
>JANQHR010000153.1 GCA_028282585.1 Bacteroidales bacterium
CTACTAGTTTTAGTTTTAAAGAACTACAAGATAAACTTTGTGGCACCAGGTTTCAATCTGGAAGACCACTCGGGCCTATGCCTTTATCATAGTGGCTCATAAATCATGCGGGTGTTTGGTTGTATCCTGACTAAGTATTATATTCGTTAAGGTTTTTGGCGGGTTGACTGATAAAGTTGGATAATAACTCCCGCACGCATTCATACGCCAGGTTATAAAAACATGGTTGTCATTGCGCCAGATTGAAAAGAATTAAATAAAATTGTATTTTTGTAGAAAAAGAAGTTATGAATATTCAAGCAGAAAAAATAGAATTAATGAAACTGATACTTGAGACTGATAATCCAAGTATTCTCAGTTCGATAAAGAAAATCTTAAAGAAAGAGTCAAAGAAAGATTTTTGGGATACTTTACCTCAATCTCAAAAGGACGAGATACTGAAAAGTATTGAAGAAATTGAAAATGGAGAGATAGTAGATTACGAAGATTTTATCAAGAAACATAAGTAATGAGTAGAAAGATTGTCCTCTCCAAACGTGCTTCCAAAAATTTAGAAAAGTTGCTTGAATATTTGGAAACTAAATGGTCAAAAAGAGTAAAAGACAATTTTATTAAAAAACTTGACAGGTCATTACAAATTCTGAAAGATAAGCCTGATAGTTCTCCAAAATCTGGCATTGTAAAAGGATTATGCAGGTGTGTTGTTACGAAACAAACGACCGTTTTTTACAAGTTTGACAGTAAGAATTTGTATGTTGTTACAATCTTTGATACTCGACAGAATCCGGACAAGTTGAAAAAAGAAATTAAATAACAACCACGTTTTATAACAGCATTTCAAACTTAAGCCGGGTGTTTGGTTGTATTCTGACTAAAAATATTATCTTTATTTTTTTAACGGGGGATTGATAAACACGGCGGGAAATCCCGGCCAAAGCTTAAATGCGGGCCGTTATAAGTAAGGCGATTTTTTCAGAAAGGTAAACTGCTTTTTATTTTTTCAGGTTCGTAAATCAAATAATTTTTCTTTTCGGTTTGGCATCTTTTAGTAAGTTAGAAACTGTATCTCATTCTGACAATGAAAGTATTATTTCCATTCTTAGCAGTTTGACAGTTTGTTTATTTGAGATTGGTTTGGTAAGTGTGATAATAATAATTTAGTATTCCAGCCCGCTTTTTGTAGCTTTCAGCTGCATTTGTGCTTGCGTAAAGCACATTTGCTCCGCAAAAAAGCTTTAAGCTAATTGTTTATTTAATTGCGAAATTGAATTCATCTTTTCATTTTTTTAAAAATTATTTGGAATAAACATTCCAAAATATATATCTTTGTAGTATGAAAAGAAGAGAAGTAATATTAAATGCTGCTATTGAACTTCTAATAAAAAAAGGAGTACATAATACACCTATGTCGAAAATTGCCAAAGCTGCTGGTACAGGTATGGGAACCATCTATAATTACTTTCCTAACAAGGAAGTACTGATCAATGAGATATACATGGATATTAGAGTACAGGAAGAAGCATTGTTTTTGGAACTGAAAACTGATCTGCCCGTTAAAACACAATTTGAGATTTACCTGACTTCTATAATTGACTTTTTTGTTAAAAATCCTTCATATTTCCATATTATTCAGCAGTTAGAAGTTTCGCCTATAATCACAAAAGAAAATAAAGAAAAGGGTCGAAAACCAGTTGAAATGATGGCTAAATTATTGCAAAGTGGTCAGCAGAACAGAATTGTCAAAAACATTGATATTGAAGAAATATTAATATTTATAAGTGGAGCTACTTTATCCTACTTAAATAGGTTTTGTAGCTTATCTGATAAAAAGCAAACATCACTAAAAAATCATATTCGTATGGTTTGGGATGGAATTAAAGAGTAAATTTTTTTATTTATATATTGGAATGAATATTCATTCCAAAGATTATTTTTATATTATTAATTTAAAATTATTAAGCTATGTATGAATTAACAAAAGAAGACATTCAGAATCTTGTAAACTACAGAGAGTATTTGAAATCGGTAAGAGAAAACTGTAATGACGAAGCGTATAAGTTATTACTAACAAAGAGTATTGAATTATTAACAGGTAATATTACTTCAGAGACAATGCTTAAGTATTTAGAAAATGTAAAAAATAGTAAAGACGCTAAAGCTGAACTTAGTGAAGAAACTAAGGCGGCGAACAAAGAAGTAATAAAAAAGGCAGATGAATTTCATCTTCATGCGATTATAAACAAAATAGTGAAAAGCCTAAAGAAATAAACTGCAATAGTTTTGCTTTTGTAAGTATTGAAAAAGGATTGTTAGAATTAACAGTCCTTTTTTTAATTATCTGACAAAATCAAACGATTTACAAACACTTTAGTAAGGCAAGCTTACCAAAAGTTTGTAAACCAACTCATTTTGTCCCATCAAAATAAATTTGTTCTGAGTTTTCATGTTTAATTCTGTAACTAACTTGTCAAGTATGATAGCTTAAGCGCCCAATTTATAACATTGTTTCACCCTAGATTTGGGCTTTTTTGCGGTTTGACAAAGTTTGGGTATCTTCGAGTTTAATTAAACGGTCTGACAGCAAAAGTGCTGTAACTCCCAAGCGATAGGGTAAACAAAGACTGTTATAAGTAAGGCGAAAAAAGTAAAATCTGACAATTTCTACTAAAAGAATAGTTAATACAACTTGACAATTAATGTATTTATTTCAATTCGTAGCGGTGTGATAGGTTGTTTTTTGAGCTTGGTGCGGTAGGTTTGATAAATAAAAAATTAGTATTCCAACGCGCTTTGCAGCCTAACGTGTAATACTTCATAACTCTACTAATATATCTGTTTCTTATATTGGCCTAGTTGTATCGCAGGCATTCCATATCTGCTCAAATATTGGACTATTTTGAACTTCAAGATTATCTGAATAGAATATGGTTGCCAATAGATAATAAAAAAATAAAATTTCGCTAATTAATAGTTATTTATTCTTTTTTAGCAAATTCGGGCTCACCTCCATGATAGATAACTGTAATGCCAGAAACTTCAGTTCCATCTTTGATAAATTCAATTCTGAAATCATCATCCTTAAGAAAAAATTTTGTCTCCGATTGCGCATAAAGCGTCATTGTGTTGTATGGAGATTTAAGTTTTAACGCTTTATCCTCATAAATAATATCGACGGACATCTTAAAAGATTCGATATAATATGAACCTATATAATTTTCTATAATGTCCTGTGAAACCTGAACAGTTTCAATTGATTCAGGATCATAAGATTTCTCATTTAGTTTCTCGAATAATTCTTTACCATAACAAAAATAACTCTCAATTATTCTTGAATAGACTTTGTCTCCAATATCGCTATTAGTAAAAACTATTATCCCCGATTTAGATTTTGGCATTACAATAGCAATGGTTGATATACCCCATTCACCTCCTTCGTGTAGTAATGCAAATTCATCATTTGGTAAATTCCTAACAATTTGCCAACCTAATCCCTGATCTATATCCTCCTTTATATTTGCTTGTATTGAAATCATTTCTTCATATAAACTGTCTGAAAGCCCTGCCTTATTTATTGTATATATACAAAATTTTGCATAATCATCAATTGTGGTTAATATTCCTCCGGCAGCTGATACTTTAAATCCTCCTTGATACTTATACTCTTCTCCATCAGAATTATGCCTGAATGCAAAAATTGAAGAGTCTATTTCCTCTTTCCATCTGAATCTTGTGTTTCTCATCTGCAAAGGATGAAACAAAATGGAATCAGATATTTCTTCAAAAGACTTATTTAGTTTGTTTTCAATTGCTTTTCGAAGATATTCGAAACCTTCTCCAGAGTAATTGTATCCAGTTCCAGGTTCAAACTGAAATTCAAGTTTTTTGGATTTAAGAGCAGTACGCCAATTAGGCAAACCAGATTGATGATTTAAAATATTACGGACTGTAAGTTTCTTATGCCAATCATTATCTGCAATATCAGGGTCGATCCAATATTTATATAAAGGTTCATCTAATCCTAAGATTCCCTCTTCAATTAATTTTAAGATTACTGCTGTTGTAATTGTTTTCGTAACAGATGCGATAGAAAATACTGTGTTATTTTTAGCAGGCGTACCTTCTCTAATTTCTCCAAAAACTTTATACTCTGAAAGTTTTCCATTTTTAATTAATCCTATCCCAACAGTTGGAACATTATATTCTGTTAACCAATCCTCAATTTCATTTTGGGATTCTAATAAAGTGTTTATATTAGTTTGTGCCTGGATACCTAATACAGAAATAATTACAAAAAGGAAGGTTAAATTCAATTGCTTTTTCATTTTCTTTATTTTTATTTTTTTCGATTAGGACGAAAAAAGATTGTATTTTGTTACAATCAGTTTTAATAGCTTGGTAATCATTTGGGTTTTCCCAATAATCATACCAATATAATTACTTTAATCTGATTCCTTTTATTTTTTCTTCATTAATAATTGTAAAATCCATAATAATCTATTAGCTAAATATTAATAACTCTCTGTTCCAGTAGTAAAGAAACCCAGCCCAAATACTAATTTTTTAGTCTTTCATGGATAAGTTTTCGCTAAACTGACAAGTATGGTGACACGTCGCCCAACTTATAACATCGGGCCATAAAGCAAGGGGGTTGTTGTGATGGTTTGACAAGCATTTATTATATTTGTTTCTTCCGATAGCTATCGGGAGTCAACGGGTGACCTTGAAACACGGCGGCGATCCCCGCCAAATTTTACCCGAAGATCGATATAAGCAAATTTTATGAACACTCTGCAAATAATAAACACTAAAATGAAAATAATGAAGAATCCATTTTTTTTAATTCTTATTAGCTTTTTAATTTCATGTAGTCAAAATAAAGAGAATAAATCATTTATTATAGATGGTAAAATAGAAGGAATTTCAACTGGAAAAGCATTGATAGAATATTCTGATTTCAAAGACACAGCTGAAATAAAAAATGGACAATTTAATTTCAAAGGTACAGTTCAAAAACCAGAGATATGTAAAATTATAATTGAAGGATTTGAGCATCAAACAGAATTTTACCTCGAGAATTCCAAAATATCATTCTTAGGATACGTTGACTCACTTGATAAGGTGAAAATATCTGGATCAAAAACTGAATATGAAAATTATACATACAACCAAATTCTTAATAAGTATGAGAGAAAGTTTCAAGATATTGAAAATGAATATGAAGGAGCTAATGATAGTAGAAAAGAAGAACTTAAAAAACTCTATGAAAAGGCCGATTTAGAAATGGTTAAGGCACAAAAACAATTTATAAAAGATAATCCCACATCGTACTTGTGCATAGGAATCTTAATTGAGCTTGATTGGAGTTTTAAAACAGCAAAAGAATACCAAGAGTATATTTCAATTCTTGATACATCTCTAAATCAATATAAAAGACTAATTTCTTTAAAAGAACATGTTGGCAGAATGGAAAAGGTAGAACCAGGAAATATAGCTCCCGATTTTGAAATATCCGATATTAACGGTAATAAAATAAAGCTATCAGATCATTATTCAAAATCTAAGTATACACTACTTGATTTTTGGGCATCAACATGCGGTCCCTGCAGAATAGAGAATAAACACATACTGAAAGCATACAAAAAATATCATGATAAAGGTTTCGATGTTTTTGGTGTATCGCAAGACTCGAAAAAAGAATTGTGGCTAAATGCTATAAAAAAGGATAGTCTTGTTTGGACAAACACCTGCCACCTGCAGAAAGAAAGTACAAATGAATTAATTAAGATGTATGCATTAAATCAGGTATCAGCTAATTTTCTACTCGATAATACAGGGAAAATAATTGATAAAGATCTGCATGGTGAAGATTTGGAAATAAAACTTGCTGAATTATTTAATTAATTCAAATAAAATCAGCTTATAACAGCAAGTCACAGCACATGCGGGGTTTTGGTAGTTCACAGACAAAATATTATATTCGTGTTGGTTCTGTTCGGGTGATGATGAAACAGAGCGAAACATCCCCCGAAATTCTTCGCTGTCAGGATCAAAAACAAAGATAGCTTTGAGTTGGTTTTGCCTTTCAGACTACTTGCTATTTCTATAACTGAAACATTGTTTTACTCCTTTGATCACTAGCTCTGTAATGTTAAGTTGGCCTTTGCTTTCAATTTAACAATGGGTAAATTTTAAGCCCTTCTTCTACCATCGTTTGCTGTCCATCCATATCAGTAACACTTAAACGAAAATCATAACTCCCAATCTGGGCATACACAGGAATCGCAATGCTTTTATTAAAAGTTGTGTCTTTCAAACCTGAAAATTCAGTAAAAGTTGTATCCACTTCCCATGAGCCATGCTTAACATTTAAACTGCTTTCATGTTCACCTTCAATATGGATTTCAATGGTAACGACATCAATTTTTCCGGCTGCAATTATTTCCGCTTCAATAGGTAATTTGTTGCCTAAATACCCAATTTTGCTATTTTTATTACCTAATTCATATAAAGTAACAAGTGGTTCTGGGTTTGTTGTATCATCTTTTTCACATGAAATGAAAAATAATCCTACCACAAAACCAATTACAATTAATAATACTCTGGTGTTCATGTTTTACATTTACTTATTCTGTTATTTTTCTTTATTTATTTGTTAAACCAATATTGAAATCTTCAATATAAATTCCTTCGGTACAACTGGTATGTTTTAGTTTGTATCTACTGAATTATTAATCAGTTTCATTTGTTAAGTTTTAAATATATAGCATGAGGCGTTAAATTTATTAAATTATTTCAAAATCCCATTTAAAACATATTATTTAGCTCTTTCAAAACAAATTTGTTTTTGCTTCATGGCCAGGTTTATAATTAAATTGAAAAGTATGGTATTTTAGGTGTACAATTTGCAAAAGCAGGTACTCATAATCCAAGCGGGTAACTTTATGGCCTAACATTTATTTGCTAATCTTATATTTTGGTGTCTGGTGACTCCTGATAGCTTTGGGAGAAACGCGGCTGCCTTCCACTTCGCTTGATACCCTAAGAACGATATAGACAATAAATTTTTTGAAAAATGCTTGTAACCTTTTGGTGGTTAATTTATCTAAACCACAATTAAGCATTAAATTTAAACGCTATGATACTTATTCTTCCAATTGTTGCAGTCCTAGTTGTCGGATTTATTCTTTATTACATTAGAACAAAAAATCAAGAAAGGTTGAAGCTTATTGAAAAAGGAATCAATCCAGATGGACAGAGTATTTCAGAGTTCCAAAAACAATCCAGTTTGAAAAACGCTGTACTTTTTATTTCATTATCATTGGGACTATTTTTAGGTCACATCCTAACTATCAATTTTGAGCAACTTGATAATTTTATTACTTACTTGGCCATGTTTTTATTATTTGGTGGTATTGGCTCTTTGATAAATTATTACCAAATGAGAAATTGGAGTTCTAAAAAATGAACAGTTCTGAAATTCTAAAAGAAGCTATCGCTGGAGACAAAAATGCACTCTCTATTCTTGTTGACAAGTATAAAGATATTGCTTTTAATCTTGCAATAAGTATTGTCAACAAAGAAGAAGATGCAAAAGATATTACGCAGGACAGCTTTTTGAAAGTTTTGGAGAATATTGAGAACTTTAGAAATGAGTCTAAATTTTCAACATGGTTATATAGAATCGTATATAATTTATCAATTCAATTTATTCGTAGCCAAAGGAAAATGGACTCAATCAAAAGTGTTTCTCATATTTTAACGGAAGCTTCTTCTGACACATTGGAAACTCATGAGAAAAAACAAATAATAAAAAGCTCTCTTGATACGCTTGAAGAGAATGAAAGATTGATTATTACTTTATTTTATCTTGGAGAAAAATCTATAAAAGAAATCAAAGAAATAACATCTCTTTCAATTTCAAACATTAAAGTTATTTTACATAGGTCAAGAAAGAAAATGGCCAAAAATTTTGAAAGATTGAATTATGAAAGAGTTTGATAATAAAATAAAAAGTCATGTTAAAGCAAACATGAGTAAAATTGAAGATGAAACTTTTACTTCAAGATTAGTTGCAAGGTATTTGTTGACAAGAAAGGAAAAAGTAAAAAAGGTTTTCTTCAATTTTGAAGCATTAATATTTTGGATTGTTGCTGTTTTGATAAGTATAGCATTGTTAACAGTGAAATTGATTAACGAGACAGTATTCTTTGAAATTCAGCTAAAACATTGCTTAATTTTAACTTCGTTGACACTGACAGCTTTGATATATAAATGGTTAGAAAAAATTTACTGTGTATAACGTTGGGTCATAAAGCATGTAGGTGCTTGGTGTTTTGCTGACTAAGTATTATATTCGTTAAGGTTTTACGGTTTGACTGACAAAATGAGAGAATAGCTCCCGCATGGCTTCATATGCCAGGACCTTTATAAACAAGCTATTTAAATGTCTTGTGCTAAAATTATGTCAACCTATTTTAGCACGAGACAATTTGCCTTAATTGCAAAAAAGCTTACAGTCAACCCAATTTATCCGACCCTAATACTAATTTTTTAGTTTTTCATATTGAGGTTTCTATTAACTTGACAAGCACGGTGGCATTGGTGCCCAACTTATAACAGCATTTCAAATAAAATTCGGGTGTTTGTTATCGGACAATTTAATTATTTATTATTCTCAATAAATTGACAGTGTCTTTTGAAAAAGGTTTGGTAAGCATGACATGAAAATATTTTAGTATCCTAACACGCTTTTGCCCTGATAGGCAACGTGAAAACTACAATTAAACACTTTTAGCAACGGAGTGACCAAAACGTTTAATCATATTTTAAACTGATCTTCTTGGAACTTATTAGTTTAATGGTTTCAGTATTTACACTATTTTTAGATAAATCGATAGGATTACCACCCAAGTTTATTAATGGGCTTTGGTTTATACCTTTTATCCACCAAACTTTATATGAAGTGTCCCTGAACGCGCCATTGTTAATTAATTTACCTAAAATTGAAATATCGGATACATTATTAAAACTAATATCCAAAATTGTAAGCTTATTCATATTTTGAATAGGACTAATGTCTTCAATAAAGTTATGATTAGCAATAAGGTACTCAAGTTTTGTAAAATTTTGAATAGAAGTTAAATCTTTTATATTGTTTCGATTAATCCAGAGTCTTTCAATATTTCCTAATTTTGACAAAGAACTCAGATTTTCTACTTTATTATCGTAAAATTCTAAAACTCTTAATTTAAGCAAAGAGCTCAATGGACTTATGTCTGTTATTTCCTTAGTATTGTTTAAATATAATCGTTCAAGATTTATACAGTTTTGTAGTGGTGTAATATCATAGATTGATGTGCCACTTGCAATAAAAACTTCTAATTTTTTTAAATATCCTACAGAACTAATATTCTTAATTTCCGGATTAAGAGCAATGTTCAAGTATTTTAGTGAAGTTAAATATTCAAGTTGTTTTATTTCAGAAAGATTGCAATTTTGTAATACTAGTCTCTCAAGGTTTATACAATATTCTAATCCGTCTAATGACTGTAATTCAATTTCTTTAACCTCTAATTCTTTTAAATTCAGTAAATCTGATTTTTTCAATTTATGATTAGTAATTAACAATTGTTCTGAAATAATTTTCTCAAGTTGACCATCTAAACCTATTTTGTTAGAACAATTATTGAAAACTAAAACTGATATTAAGATAACTGTTATGAATAACAAGCGTTTTGAAAATCTCACAATGATTGTTTTTATTTATTTTGTTAAAGTAATTATAAATATTTTAATACAACCTTATTTTATATCAAATAACAGAAGAAATAGATATAATTCTAAGTATTAACAAAAACTTTGGCAAAATAAACACTGTCAGAATTATTTTATTACTTCTGAAATATGAATAGAAAAATAAAATATTATAAGCGGTTTGATAAAACAGGAAGTTGCAAGAATTAACCCAAAAGCTCAAATAATTCTTTACGATTCTCGTGCTTATAGAAACGAAAGATCAGGTTCTGATTGGGATATTTTAACTGACTATCTTATTAAAATTACAAAAGAAAGACAGTTTCGCAATGCTCTTTATGAATTAGAACTTGAGACATGAGAATCATTTTCTGTATTTGTTTATTCAAAGAATGACTAGAGACAAAAAGGAGATTATGAAAACTTATAAATTTGACTCAAAATCTGTTCTTCCTTTATTTGATCTAGTTCTTGAAATGATTCAAGCCATAGAAAAAGAATTAAAAACACTTTATAACATGGTTTCAATCTTAAGGCAAGGCCATTCTATACATAATACCATCCAGAATTTTCTAAATAGAAAACATTCCCTCTTACGCTAACGGACATTTGGAAAAAGAAACATTTTTAGTATAAGTTATCTTTTCTCTTTTTTATACCTTTATCCGGAATTGTTAAGAAATCTAAATGAAACTCTTATTATCCGTTTTTTTTCTATTTATGTTTGGAATGCTTCAAGGGCAGACGGCATTTATAAACAGACCATCAAAGACGCAAAGCGCAACTGTTTTGGAAAAAGGAGTACTCCAAATGGAAAGTACTTATGAAATAGAAATTTTAGGTGAACCCGATGAAAGGGAAACAGAAATATTATTTCCGGGAATAATGATAAGGTACGGTCTGGGATGGGGCGTTGAATTGAGATTTGCTAATCAATATGAAACGCTGAAGGATAATTTGGGATCTGTGGATGGATTTACAGATATGGAAATCGGAACTGAAATTCAATTATTCAAGAGAAACGATAAAAAAGCTGAAGTTGCGCTGATGAGCCACCTCTTTTTACCAACCGGGAGTGATGGCATTTCGAATGAACGCATTGGAAACGAAACTCTTGTGCTTGTCTGGCACGAAATTACTGAAAAAATAGGTATCGAATACAACATTGGATACAGTAATTTCGAAGATGATTCTAAAAAAGGAGATTTTGTCTATTCCTTTGTAACAGAATATGAAATCAATGACCTGTCGGGAGTTTTTGTTGAAACCTATGGTTACCTGATCGAACTTAACGAACTTGAAGCTAGTATTGACTTAGGGTTTGCATATCAGTTTACCGATAATTTCGAACTGGATCTGGCTTTCGGAACAGGCATAAATCATAAAATGCTTTTTGCAACGATAGGTTTGAGTTGGAGAATTGGAGAGGAAGAGGATTAAAAAAACTATTTTTTTGCTGAGGTTCAGATAAAAGAAAAGTTAGCTGAAATTTTTACAAGGTAATTGGATATACAAAAAGATGAAAAATTTACAATATGCTTTTCGGAAGTAACTATCATAATAAGTTTTTTATGCTCTCTTGTTAAGTGCTTAACGAAGATACAACTGAGAAAAATGTAAGTTTAGAAACGAAACAATAGTTTTACTTTAATATGTTGGACAGGATAAATTAAATCAATTGAATTCTGAATAGATTTTAATAAGAAAGTCTGAGGGTTTAGATAATATAATTGACATTTAAACAAAAATATTTAAAGTAAAAAACGCCATATAACAAAGCTTCAAATTAAGGCGGGTTTTATAATGGTCTTACAAAAATGCTATTTTTAGATTTTATTAAAGTGATACTGAAACAATGCGGCAGTCCCTTAAAATAGGCTACTCGAAGAATGATATCCACAAAATAATTTCAATAAAACATTTGTTTAAATAAAAAAATTAATTTAATAGTATTTGTATTCTTATAATTAGGTAAATTTGAATTTATTACTAAAAAACTAATAATAATGAAATTAAAAAATCTCTTCAACCTACTTATTTATTTATGCTTTACTTATTTATTAGCGTCTTGCCACGGTGAAGACAAGTATATAAACCAGTGGCCACAATTTAGAGGACCATATGCAAGCGGTATTGTGGAAACCAATAGCTTGCCTGATAAATGGGATGTAAAAACTGGGGAGAATATCCGTTGGGAAACTGAAATTCCTGGCTTAGGACATTCATCACCAGTAATTTGGGATAATAAATTATTTATAACCACTGCCATAAATACTTCGGGTAATGATTCCCTAAAAGTGGGTTTATATGGCAATGTTGCAAATTACAAAGATTCAGTAATTAAAGAATTCCGGTTAATTTGTATTGATAAAAACAACGGACAAATATTATGGAACAAATTAGCACATAAAGGAATCCCAAAAACAAAACGTCATACTAAAGCATCGCATGCTGATCCAACACCAGCCACAAATGGCAAATATGTAACTGCTTTTTTTGGTTCAAACGGTTTATATTGCTATACGATTGAAGGAGAATTGGTTTGGAAAAAAGACTTTGAAAAAATGAATGCGGGATATTTTCTCACCCCGGATATAGAATGGAATGTTTCAAGTTCGCCAGTTATATATGATAACACAGTAATAGTTCAGTGCGACATTTTAGAAAATAGCTTTTTGATGGCTCTAGATGTTGAAACTGGCGAAATCAAATGGCGAGTAGATCGTGACGAAGTTTCTTCATATGGTGCGCCTACGATTTATGAATATAATGGCATAAAGCAAGTTATTGTAAACGGATTTAAACATATTGGAGCTTATAACTTCGATAATGGTGAAGAAATATGGAAAATGAGTGGTGGTGGGGATATTCCTGTACCAACTCCGGTAGTTGGTGAAGGATTAATCTTTATACATAGTGCGCATGGTAAAAGTTCGCCCATATATGCTATTAGCCCCAGTGCAAAAGGAGATATTACTCTTGAAAAGGATAGCCTTACAAATGAATATATTCAATGGAGTATTAAAAGAGGCGCTGGTTATATTCCAACAGGCTTTGTTTATGGTAAATATTATTACAATTTAGTAGGTTGGATTGGGCGCCTAACATGCTACGAGGCTAAAACGGGAAAGCAAATTTATCAGGAAAAGTTACCTGAAACAAGAGGCATTACAGCATCCGGAATTGCTTCAAATGGAAGGCTTTACTTTACATCTGAGCAAGGTGATGTGTATGTTGTAAAGGCAGGTGAGCATTTCGAAATTCTTGGACAAAATTCTTTACATGATATTGTTATGGCTACTCCAGCTATTTCCGATAATACATTATTTTTTAGAACACAAAATTCATTAATTGCCGTGGGACAATAAATATATTAGAAATTTTAAGCAACAGGCCGTAAGCATGAGGAGCGCATTTTGGTCAAATTATACCATTTGTTTGAGCTTACATGAGTGATCACCTAACAACCTACAAAGGACGAAGACAGGCGGAAAATGAACTAGGATCATTACAATTAAAAATTAATAGTAAAGGAAAGTCAAATGGATAAACTATATTTTAAAATCAAAAAAGATCAATTTTAATAGTAATATACATTCTCTTGATTAATGGATATATTTTGGGTAAACTCCGGTTA
Organism: Bacteroidales bacterium; assembly: GCA_028282585.1. Classification (GTDB taxonomy): domain Bacteria; phylum Bacteroidota; class Bacteroidia; order Bacteroidales; family UBA12077; genus UBA12077. Next base: position 13,391 of record JANQHR010000153.1, read on the forward strand.
TGGTTCTTTGGAAATAACAAATAGGTTTAATACATAGTTAAAAAAATTTAAAGTATGGTTTTGCCATGAATCTTAAGATTCAAAATTTAAAACCCTAAAAACAATGATTACAAAAAGCCTACAGCCATGGATTTTAGCAGGATACGAAATATTTGCACTCGAAGGGCCAAATGCACTTAAGGTTGAAGTGCTTTCCCGAAAAGTAAATAAGAGTAAATCATCTTTCTACCATCACTTTGCTGACTTGGAAGTTTTCACCGAGTTCCTTTTAAAATATCATGTCGAAAGAGCTAAAATATTAGCAGAACTTGAAGGAAATTGTAAAGCTATTGATCCAGAATTAATAAACGTGATCGTTGACTGCAAACTGGATTTACTTTTTAACAGACGACTTAGAATAGATAGAACAAATGAAGCATTTAGAGTATGCTTTGAAAAATCAAACTATCTGGTTGCCGAGGCGGTTATTAGTCTTTGGGCAAATGAACTCGGATTAACAAATGATAAAGGTTTGGCAAAACTTGTTTTTGGATTAGCGCTTGAGAACTTTTATCTTCAGATAACCGAAGAAACTCTAAATTATGAATGGTTATCAGAGTATTTCAATAACATAAGAAAAATGGTGGAAGGTTTAAAAAGAAATCAGTAATCAATTGTACGGTAACGTCTAAAATCTGCGTTTTGTTTTCTTCAAATTTGCGTCATTAAGTTAATGATGTATAATTTAAAAAATAACAAAATGAAGACTTTTCGTATTTATCTGATAATTCTATTTCTAACAGTAACAGTTTATACTATTATTACAGTTACTAACCACGGGTGGAACCTAATCCCTATTTTCTTTAATGATATTGCAATTTTTAATTGGTCGGGGCAATTTAACTTCGACCTTTCATTATTTCTGACTTTATCGGCTCTTTGGCTGGCTTGGCGAAATCATTTTACCGTAAAAGGTTTACTATTGGGATTATTAGGAGCTATTGGTGGTATGTTCTTTCTTTCAGCTTACTTATTTATAATGAGTTTCAAAGTAAATAATGATATTCGGATTTTATTAATGGGAGAAAAAAGAGGTAATTAACAGTAGCAGAAAATCAACACTTAAACGGATATAAATAAAGTTAGCTCACTTTCAATTGAAGAGTGAGCTAACTTATTAATATTAAATATTTAAACGAATGAAATAGGTATTATAAAATAAATTTATTCACTTAAGAATACCTTCTCAGTTTTATATACTTTCCCATCATAAACATTTACAAAATAAAAACCCGGAACAACATTCAGTTTTAGAACCTCTTCCTTGTTATAAATTGTAGTTTTTGCCACAACATTTCCAGATATATTGTAAACTGTTATAATTGCATCTGAATGTAGTTTGCCGAGTTTTACGTAAATATTATTTTTATACGCATACAATACTATTTTTGAATCTTTATTACTTTCAATTCCTGATGTTATATCCTCTTTAAAAACGGCGACTAAAAAAGTATCTTGTAATACGTTATAAATTGTAATAGGATTATCAATGCTTACATAATTTCCATCGTTATCCTGCCATTCTGAGAATAAGTATCCGTTATCAGCTATGGCTACAACAGATAATGCGTCTTCCCCTGTAGATATATATTGCAATGTATCGCCAAAAATACTTCCGTTTAGTCCCGCAGAAAATTTCACAGCATAATTTCTATGTGAAAAATAAGCTTTTAAATGACCATCTTCTCTTACTGTTACAATATACAGGTGACTTTCTTCTGATTGAATTAAACCGGAAGTAATATTTTCTTCCTGGTAAATTACGGAATCAACCACATAACCGGCATTAGGTGTAATGGTATATGTTACCGAAGAATTATAACTTGCCATTAAGTTACTTATTTCTATAGTACCTTCTCCACTTGATACTTCTGAAGTAAAATAATAAGTATCTCTAAATATAGCTGTTAAGCTACTGTCTTTTGTCACATTAGTAACAATTAAAGGATTTTCACTAGTAATACTTTCACCCGCAGAAGACTGCCATTCATGGAATTGATAACCATCATCGGCTATTGCCGCCACGGATATGGCATCATCTCCTGCCATAATATATTGCAAAGTATCGCCGAATATACTTCCATGTGTACCCGCAGAAAAGCGTATTGCATAATTTTTAAATGAGAAATAAACTTTTAAATGACCATCTTCTGCAACTGTGACATTATAATAGTAACTTTCTTCCGATTGGATTAAACCGGAAGTAACCTTATTATTTTGATAAAATATGGAATCTATTACATATCCTGCATCAGGTGTAATAGTATACATTACAGAAGAGTTATAAGCAGCACTGACACTGCTAATATTTATTGAACCTTTTCCGGTTGCAATCTCTGAGGTAAAATAGTATATATTACTAAATATTGCCGTTAAACTGGTATCGTTTTCAACTTCTGTAACTGTTAATGGGTTTTCAGTTGTTAAGGTTTCACCATTTCCTGCTTGCCACTCAACAAAATAATAACCGGTATTTGGAATAGCTTCAACCTCCTGTGCATCGCATCCTATTCCAACCTTTTGTTTTGCATTGCCTGATAGTGCGCCATCACCCTGTACAAAAAAACTAACATTTACCATTTGCCATTGAAAAAATGGCCTTATAACAGAATCCAGTTGGCATTCAAACCCTATGTACCAGATTTCATCAAAATCCCAATCAATGAAATTATCAATATTACTAAATAATGAAGAAATATATTCAGGAGCAGCCTGGCTATTATCATCGCTTCCAATACTATTACTTAACCCCGATGTTTCGGTGTCAATATAGCACTTAACAACAGAAGAAGAAGAATTATTTCCTATAAAAGCCCCTGTACTTGTATTACCGGCCACCACTCCTGCAGAATAACTATAACTAATGGTTGAAGACGATGAATTATAACCTGTAAACCCACCTGTGTTTTCATTACCTGTTATATTAACCAATGAGTAACAATTAAAAACGGATGCTCCATGATTAAGACCAGTTAAACCTCCAGTATTAAGAACTCCGTTCACAGTTCCTGTAACATAGCACTCTTCAATTGCTGAATTTACATGAGAACCTACTAATCCACCTGTACGCTCATCACCTTCTACAATCCCATTTGAGAAGCAATCGCTAATATTTGTTGAAGTATATGAATACCCAAGCAATCCACCCACAGCCAGTGCTCCTGTTATTGAATTGTTATCAAGTACTATATCAGACACTTCCGAACCGGTTACATAACCGGCTAAGCCACCTGTAAAATCATTTCCTTCCATTGAACTATTTACAATACCCACATTATAAATTGTTGTTTGGCCTGAGTAACCTATTAAACCAGCAGTATAGTTATTGCCAGTAACCGAACAATTCTCAATTTTAATATTAGAAATTGTATCCAAATATGTATAGCCAAATAGGCCTACGTAATCCTGCGATGGACGGTTTATGGTTAAATTATGAATGGTATAACCTTGCCCATCATAAGAACCCGTAAATATGTTGGTGCTATTTCCAATAGGAATTAACCCTTTTCCTGCATTTAATGTATCCGAACCTGTTGCATCAATATCAGCGGTTTGGATATAGTGGCCTGTCCAAACCAAGGAATCTTCAGATGCGTAAATTAAATCTTCAAAATTATTTATTAACCAAGGATTTGTTCTTCTTCCTTCACCTTTTAACGGGGTATTTACATAATAAGCTGCATCTCCGAAATAATAGGAGCCTGAAGTGTCAACTGCATAAGGCTGAATAATATATGCTCCATACTCTAAACTATGTAATGATTCTGAAAATGTTCCTGCAACATCGCCAGGGCCTTCACTTTGGTATACCCAAATACTTGCTGTATCATACCTGAACCTGATTCCTGTTTCATTTATTTTTGTTTCATCAAATTCTAATACAAAAGCTTCTAAGGTATCATTTTGCACAATTCCATTGCTAATTGCTGCGGGTTGGTAATAAAAATAAGGCCGCCCATTGCTATTAGCTACCCATGGTTGTTCATCACTTGAGCCATATGTAAATCCGGGCATAGAATCTACCTTAAAATCTTCTGCGGTGTAATCAACGGTATTTAACCCACTTTGATTTCCAAACCTTTTATATAGTTTTGCAGTTTCAATATCATAATAACAATAAGATACTGTTGAATTATTATCTCCAATTATTCCACCAACATTGCTATTTCCATTTACGTAACCAGTAGAATAACAACTATTTATACTGCCACTGCTCAATACTCCTATTAAACCGCCAACATCACTACTTCCTTTAACAAGCCCTGTGTTGTAGCAATTTGTTAATGTTGAAGAAACCTGATATCCAACTATACCTCCAACATGATCATAACCGTAAACAACACCTGAATTAAAGCAATTCGAGATGGTTGTACTACTCTGTAATCCGATAAGGCCTCCAACATTCTGGTTTCCATTTACAAAACCTGTATTGTAACAATTAATTATATCTGAATTATATGAATGCCCTACCAGGCTTCCAACATAAATATTACCCTCTATGTTTGAATTTTCGAGTGCGATGTTTGCAATTGTTGCTCCATTAATACTACCAAAGAAACCTACATAGGCGGCAGAAGGGGAATTTACATAAATGCTATCAATAGTATAACCTTGCCCGTTATAATTTCCTGTAAAATCAGTTGATGAATTACCTATGGGTGAAAAGCCTTCACCGGAATTCCATGATTTAGTTTCTGCCGCATTAATATTAGCTGTTTGTATAAAATATTTAGTCCATGTGGATGGGTTTTCTGAAATATATTGCAAGTGCGCTAATGTTGATATACGCCAGGGATCCGTTTCAGTTCCGGAACCGGGAATTTCAGTCTTGTTATAAAAAAAAGCATCTCCATAATAATAATTACCGTTTTGATCTATTGCATACGCTTGCATAATATACAAAGCTATTTCCAAACTGGGCAATGGTTCTTTAAGAAAACCTTCACTATCCCCCGGACCATTACTTGCATAAGTCCAGGCTTCAGCAGTATCTATGCGATAGCATAGGCCTGTTTCAACTATATTTATTCCCGCTGCTGCAGTGGTATGGCCAGCAACACTATCATTTGATACCAGCCAATTGCTTATTTTAACATCCTGAAAATATAAATAAGGACGGCCGCTTGTGTCAGCTACCCAGGGATTGTTTTCATCTGCCCCATATTTAAACCCTGCTAATGAATCGGTTTTAAATTCTTCGGTAGTAAGGCCCGTTAATTCTGAGCTTGAACCAAAACCTATTCCTGAACTTTGATTAGACGTCTCTGTATCATAGTAACATTTATTTATACTTCCAGCAAAGTACACTACTCCCATGAAACCGCCACTAGTCCCTCCGGATACTGCTCCTGTGGAATAGCAATTAATGGTTTTGGAATTAAAATCTCCTTCTCCTATAAATCCGCCGACAGTTCCAGCACCTTGCACATAGCCAGTAGCATAACAATTACTAATTGTATCTTCGTAATTGAACCCTATTAATCCTCCAATTGTATTGTTACCAATTACACTCCCTGTGGAATAGCAATTAGATATATTTGTAGAATAATTATATCCTATTAAGCTTCCCACAAGATTTTGCCCTTCACAGTAATTATTCTCCATCCCAACATTGGATATGGCTGCATTGCTTGTGTATCCGAACAAACCTATGTGGTTATTAGATGGCCTTTTTATATAAAGATTGCTAATATGATACCCCTGGCCATTAAATGTGCCGGTAAATTTTGTTGTACTATTCCCTATAGGAGAGAACCCTTCACCGGAGTTCCAGGTTTTCGTTTCGGATGCATCAATGTTTGCTCCCAAACCCCAATCTTCATCCCAAACCGAATTGGTTTCGCTTAGCCATCTTAGTTCTGCCAAGTTTGTTATAGTTCCTCCTGTTCCGCTTACCCAATCAGCCGGCTGCTGGGCAACAGTTACTGCATTTGCATTTATGCAATAAAAAAATACAAAAATGATTAACCAAAGTATACGTTCTTTCATAATAATTAATAATTGATGGTTCGATGCTCGCAAAATATCATAATCAGGCTTATTAATGAAAAAACCTACCTTAACAAAAACTTAGCAAATTTGAACGGTCAACTGAGAAGTAATTTAGCGTTATGCTATGTGTCTGATTACATGGTATTTAGTTTAGCAGCTAAAAAGAAGGATTTTGACTAATATTTATCAAGAAATTGCGAAAATGTATCTTTTTTCTGTAAGCCTAGTTTCTTTCTTAACCTTGAGCGGGACACTTCAATACTGCCTTTCTCCGTATTGGTAAGAAGGGCAATTTCTTTTGTTGTAAGGTTCAATTTAAGAAAAGCTGCAAGTTTTAATTCTCCGGCTGTAAGCTTGGGATAATCCTTTTTAATATTGGTATAAAAACCCTGGTGAATATCTTTGAACCTTACCATGAATTCTTCCCAGTGAGAGCTATTTTCTGATCGTATGTCCCTTGCAATACTTTCTAAATCCTTAAGCTTTTCCTGTGGTATAAAATTTTCAAGTGCTTCAAGCCTTTTAGCCGAATGATTGGCTTTTTCCTTCTGTTCGGCTAACAGCATGGCCCTGCTAACTAGTTCCTTATTTTTTATTTCAACAGATTCCTTTAAAAGCTGCACTTGCTCGGCAATTCTTTGGTTTTCTTTTTCAAGGATTTCTTTTTCTTTTTGTGCCAGTAAAATATTAAGTTTCTCATTGTTCCTGAAGGATGCCCTTAACCTTTTCGAAAACAAATCAATTCCAAACGTAAAACCGCACATCATAATAATAAGGAATGCTGCATTCTCTTTAACAAATCCATCCTGTGACAAGTACCACATGATAATAACATCAATACAAAATAATATATTGAGTATGTATACATAAACCCTATGTAAAAGAAACCCGGAGAACGGAATAAGAATCATATATACCGCAGTATCTCTTAAAAAATAAAATTGCCATAAGGGGTCGTTAACAAGCAGTAAAAAAATATGTGAAGCAATAAAACATATAACTATAGATAAGATTAATATTAATGATGGAACAACAATATTTCTTTTATCGAAAAGAAAGAATAGCAAACTGACAAGCACAGCAACTAATGTAATGGCATTAAGGTACATCAGGAATTGTTGATTGTGATCTATGTATTCTGCCAGATCAATGCTTAACCCCACCAGGGAAAAAATAATTGCTACACCTAAATAAATTTTCAAGGGTTTCTTTAATATTTCCTGAAATGGTACTTTAATCATATACAAACCAGAGTTTATTTGCCTTGATTGTAAATATAGCTTTTTTTAAAATGAATGTACTTCCGAAACTTACCTGATTGGTTGGAAACAAGAATTTGATGCGCAATTTTGAGTTGAAAATGATAAATTAGTCTCACCTAATACGGCTTTTGTTTAAAAAAGAGCAAGATTAGTCAAAAAAATTACTCGGCAAACCAATAACTTTGATTTTGTTTAAAACATACGGCTATGAAACACGAATGGAAAAAAAAGGAAAAATCTATTTATATACCCAAAAACAAGCCCGAGTTAATAAAAATCCCTAAATTCAAATATTTCACTATCGAAGGTGAAGGTAATCCCAACAGCGGGTTGTTCCCTGAATATATTGGAGTTTTGTATTCACTTTCATATGCAATAAAAATGAGCCCCAAAAAGGGAATTGAACCTAAAGGTTATTTTGATTATACAGTTTATCCTTTAGAGGGTATATGGGATTTAAATGAAAAGGCAAAGAAGAATTATAATGGTGTACTAAACAAGGATGACCTGATTTTTAAACTAATGATTCGCCAACCTGATTTTGTTACTGAAGAATTTGCGCAAATAATCATTGAATTAACTAAAGAAAAGAAACCACACGAGTTATTGAGTAAAGTAAAGTTTGAAAAAATCAGCGACGGCTTGTGTGTTCAAATGATGCATCTGGGAAGTTATGACAACGAACCTGAAAGCTTCAAACTGATGGAAGAATTTGCTTCTAACGAGGGATACATAAGAAAATCAAAAGTCCACAGGGAAATATATTTGTCTGATGCCCGTAAAGTAGCACCGGAAAAACTAAAAACTATTTTAAGATTTATAATTGAAAAGAAAAAAGCTCCTTAAAATGGAGCTTCATTATCAAAGTTCTTGTTACTTCCCAGATCAAAAATGTCATCATCCGATTTTTGTTGTCCGGAACTTGAGTCCTCATTTATTTTGGAGCTAAAGGTCTTTGCTCCTCCACCAGGATCATTTTCAACAGGGAAGTCACCGATAAAATCTTCTTCTAAATCCTCAAACTTAGCCAATTCATTTCTAAACCTTAGTTTAATATCCGCCAATGCACCATTCCTGTGTTTAGCCAGTATAATTTCAGCCATTCCTAACAAAGAATTACCTTCTTCGTCCTCTATAAATCCATACTTTTCCGGCCGGTGGATGAACAATACCATATCGGCATCTTGCTCAATAGCACCAGATTCACGTAAATCGGAAAGTTGTGGCCGTTTGGTTCCCGAACGCATTTCAACCGAACGGTTCAACTGCGATAATGCAATAATTGGTACATTTAATTCTTTTGCAATTCCCTTTAACGATCGAGAAATCATACTTACCTCCTGCTCTCGATTTCCCTTTGTTTCAGGCGGACCGGTCATTAATTGTAAGTAATCAATAATTATAATATCTACTTTATGTTGACTCAATAATCTTCGACACTTGGCACGTAGCTCAAATACAGAGATTGCCGGAGTATCATCAATAAAAATATCAGCTTCGACCATTCGCTTGATCTTGTACTCAAGTTGTTCCCATTCGAATGGTTCTAATCTTCCGTTTCTGATCTTATCCGAAGATAACTCTGTTTCACTCACAATTAAACGATTAACCAACTGTACCGATGACATCTCTAATGAAAATATCGCTACACCTTGTTTATGCTCAATAGCCATATTCCTGGTCATCGATAATACAAAAGCTGTTTTCCCCATCGAAGGGCGGGCCGCAATAATTACCAAATCGGAACGCTGCCAACCAGAAGTTACGCGATCTAGTTTTGTATAGCCGGAAGGTACACCACTTAAACCATCTTCGCGCTTCCCCGCTTCCTCAATCTGACTTATCGCTTCCTGTATAATCAGGTTTATCTTGGTAGTTTCCTTTTTTATGTTTCCTTCTGCTACTTTAAATAATTCAGATTCAGAAAAATCTATCAGGTCATTTACATCAATACTGTCATCGTAAGCTTTACCTTGTATTTCAGTAGAAACACGAATTAATTCTCGTTGTATATGCTTTTGTGCAATAATTCTGGCATGATACTCGACATGTGCTGCTGAAGATACTTTACTTGCAAGTTGAGTTATATAAAAAGGCCCCCCAATAAGGTCCAGATCATTTCTCTTTCTCAATTCTTCTGTAACCGTTAAAATATCAATAGGTTGAAGTTCTTGTGATAAATCAAGTACAACTTTAAATATCTTTTGATGAGCTTCTTTATAAAAGCTTTCCGGACGAATAATATCCATTACGGCAATAATCGCATCTTTTTCAAGCATGATTGCACCTAATACAGCTTCTTCTAGATCAATTGCCTGTGGAGGTAATTTCCCGTAATCCAGCATTTGGTCAATATTTGCCTTTCTTGGAGAGTTTTTATTCGTTCCAGCCATTGTATTCAGTCCTTAATTTTTTGGAAAATCAAAGGTAAGCATACCTTTCCCAAAATGAGTTAAATTATCGCTTTTTCTTTCCTTGATTTTTTTAACCGAAGTTATTAACAATTGTTAATTTCTTTTTGTCATTTTAGTTTGATTCTAGCGTGATTAATTCTTAAAATCTATGAATCAATCTTGTAACGAAGAAATAATAAGTAGTTGTTGGTTTCATATCATTTATTATTTGTTGTAGGCTTAACCTATATTATTTATAAATGTTGGAGATTTTAATATTTATGAATACGTCAGGTTAAATTACTACTTTTGTTCTTGATTTAAAATTATTGAGATGATCCTATTCCCAAATGCCAAAATAAATATTGGTTTAAATATCATTGAAAAAAGAATTGATGGTTTTCATAATATTGAAACACTTTTTTATCCTATTGGATTATCAGATATTTTAGAAATCAATAAATCCAATAAACTAGAATTTAAAAACACAGGCTTAACAGTTGAAAATAATAAGCTTGAATCAAATCTCTGCTATAAAGCCTATCAATTATTAAATGATGACTATGATCTTGGATCAATCAATATTCACTTGCATAAGATCATTCCTTTTGGAGCCGGAATTGGTGGAGGATCTTCAGATGCCACATTTACCCTCAAACTTTTAAACTCTTTGTTTGATTTAAAATTACACAACACTCAATTGCAAAAATATGCCGAAAAAATAGGTAGTGATTGTTCATTCTTTTTATTAAACAAACCAGCTTTTGCGGTAGAAAAAGGAAATATTTTAACCAAATCTGATTTAAATCTAAAAGGGTATTTTTTAGTATTAATTCACCCCGGAATTCATGTAAATACAGCTATAGCTTATTCTAACGTTACTCCAAAAAAACCGGAAAAGAGCCTGGCTGAGCTTATTAACATACCAATCAAAAACTGGAAAGGTAAGCTAGTTAATGATTTTGAAGAATCGGTGTTTAAAAATTATCCTGAGCTAAGAGTCATCAAAGAAGAATTATATACTCAGGGAGCAATATATGCTTCCATGTCAGGCAGCGGTTCTGCAGTTTATGGAATATTTAAAGACGAAATAAACTTAAAGCAAATATTTAACAAGTATTTTGTTTGGTCTGAGTGGTTATAAAAAAACATCCGAAACAAATTGCTTCGGACGTTTTCTATGAGTCTATTCTAATTCGATCATTAAATGATCTTTTGGAACTTTTTCTTCTTCCGTAACATAGATTTTCTTTACTTTTCCATCTATTGGAAAATAAATCTTATTCTTCATTTTCATAGCCTCCAAAATCATCATAAGGTCGCCTTCCTTAACCTTTTGCCCTTCTTCAACATAAACTTTAATAACAGTTCCAGGGATCAGCGATTTAATTTTTCTTACATCGGGTTGTTCCCACTTCTTCCTGTTTTTATATTTCTCGGTAAAAAGTGTTTTATACTTGGCACCTTGTTCCTGAATTACCAGGCTGCTAAAACGAGTTTTCTGAGCTTCTTCTTTATTTGCCTTTGAAGCTTTATTTTCGGTATTCTCTTTTGTTGCCATAAGCTTCCAGGTTTAAAATGGAGGAATTCCATGTTTCTTAATAGGTTTCCTATCAACTTTATTCTGAGACACTTCTAATGCATGAAGAAGCATTTTTCTTGTTTCCTCCGGTTCAATAACCGAATCAACATAACCTTTAGCTGCAGCAACGTAAGGATTGGCAAATTTTTCTTTATATTCTTTAACCTTCTGTTTTCTAACTTTTTCCGGATCTTCAGCTGCCATAATTTCTTTCCTAAAGATAATGTTTGCTGCCCCCTCAGGCCCCATAACCGCAATCTCGGCACCAGGCCATGCAAATACGAAGTCTGCATTTAAGTGTCTCGAATTCATTGCAATGTAACCGCCACCATAAGCTTTTCTTAAAATTACAGTGATTTTTGGAACTGTAGCTTCAGAATAAGCATATAGTACTTTAGCACCATGACGGATTACACCTGCATGTTCTTGGTCAACACCAGGAAGATAACCCGGAAGGTCAACAAGTGTTACAATCGGAATATTAAACGAGTCACAATAACGAATAAACCTGGCTGCTTTACAAGATGAATCAACATCAAGAACACCAGCTAAGACAAGCGGTTGATTACAAACGAATCCAACTGTTTGTCCATCAATTCTTCCAAATCCTATTACCATATTAGAAGCCCATAATTCCTGAATTTCCAGGAAATCGGAATCATCGGTAATTGAACGAACTACGTCTCTAACATCATAAGGTTCTTTTGGATTTCCCGGAACAATCTCATCAATTTTAAACTCTTCGACCTTAGGTTCTTTAGACTCGAAAGGTTGAGCTTTTTTACTATTATTCCATGGTATGTATGTTATAAGCTTTTTGATCTGATCAAAACATTCAATCTCGCTTTCTGCGTAGAAGTGGGCATTACCAGTTGTTTCGCTGTGTACTCTTGCTCCTCCTAGATCTTCCATTGAAATTTCTTCGCCAAGAACCGTTTTAATTACCTCAGGACCGGTAATAAACATTTTTGATATCTTATCAACAACAAAAACGAAATCTGTTAAAGCCGGAGAATATACGGCTCCACCTGCGCATGGACCAAGGATTACAGAAATTTGAGGAATAACACCAGAAGCAGTTGTGTTTCTATAAAAAATCTCACCATAACCCGCTAACGAGTTAACTCCTTCCTGAATTCTTGCTCCACCGGAATCATTAATCCCAATAATAGGAACTCTCATCTTCATGGCATGATCCATGATTTTTGTAATTTTTCTTGCATGCATTAATCCCAAAGATCCACCTGCAACAGTAAAATCCTGGGCATAAATACAAATTGGTGCTCCAAAAATGGTACCCGTACCAGTTATAACACCATCACCATGAAGAACTTTTGTTGCCATACCGAAGTCACGAGCTTCGTGCTCAACAAACAAATCATACTCATGGAACGAATTCTCATCCAAAAGCGTAATGATTCTTTCACGAGCAGTCATTTTCCCCATGGCTACTTGTTTCTCTATGGCTTTCTCACCACCACCCTGAAGAACTTTTTCTCGTTTCTTTTGAAGTTCAAGAATTTTTCTTTTCAAAGACATAAATTGTTCATTTAGTTAATAAATTACTTATGATGTTAGCTTTCTCATAAGCATTCTTTCAAAAAAATAAGTGCAACATTACAAAATCCATCTTATTTATGAAAATTTAATCATGATTTAAATTGCACCTTGTAGGTCAAATTACTAATATCCAGACCTATAATTTGTTCAGTGTTTATTCAGATGTCGGAGATAAAGGTATGAAATAAGTTATATAATAACAGATTATTTTGGAGCTAATCGATATAAGAAAACAGCAATTATTGCATAAAGTAAATTTGGAAACCAAACCGCAAATAAAGCATTCATTGTACCGTTTATCGCAAACATTGTTGTAAAACGCATAAAAAGTATATATGAGAAACTTAATAACAATCCGAATCCAATGTGCATTCCGATTCCTCCTCTAACTTTCCTGGATGATAAAGAAACTCCAATAAGAGTTAATATAAACGTTGAAAAAGGATATGCAAAACGTCCGTACTTATTAATTAGTAATTCGGTTATATTGTCAGCTCCTTGCATGCGTTGATGATCAATAAATTCATTTAACTCAGGAAGGTTCATCATCTCCGTAAAGTTCTCCATCCTTTCGAATTCTTCCGGAAGCATGTTCAATGTGGTATCAATTCTTGCTCCGGTTGAAATTGTTTCATTTCCTAAGCTATCAATATCACGTATAAAGTAATTCCGTATAACCCATTTAGATAGGGTGGTATCATATTTAGCATAGTCAGAAATAAGCTTAGACCTTAAAATACCATTTTCGAATTTCTCTATAGCAAACTTATACCCAATATCATTTGTGACATTGTAGCTTTTCATATAAACGAATAAACCTGGCTCAATCTGGCGATGAATATCTTTATCAGTATTACGAACGGGTTTCTTGACATAGGTATATTCGAATACAATTCTTTCCTCATTTGCTGGCGGAATAACATACGCCATAAGTATAAATGAAAAAATAGCAATAATTAATGCAGAAACAAAATACGGATACATCATTCTTCTAAAACTTACACCTGAGCTCAGAATTGCAATTATCTCAGTATTATAAGCCATTTTAGAAGTAAAAAATATTACAGCAATAAAGGTAAACAACGAACTAAAAAGATTGGCAAAATAAGGTATAAAATTCATATAATAATCAAATACTATAGCACTCAGAGGTGCATCTTTTTCAATAAAATCTTCTACCTTCTCCGCTACATCGAATACAACAGCTATGCTAATAATAATAACAATAGCAAAAAAGTAAGTTCCAAGAAACTTCTTTATTATGTAGAAATCAATCTTTTTAAGTCCTAAAAAACTCATAATCTTACCGATAATTTTTGAACCATTCCATGTTTCCATTTATGGAAAGTTCCTTCTATGATTTTTTGCCTTGCCTCATTAACCAACCAAAGATAAAAACTTAAGTTATGTAAACTTGCAATTTGTGCACCTAATATTTCGCCTGAATTGACTAAATGTCTTAAATAAGCTTTCGAGAATTTAGTATCTACAAAGGAAGCACCATTTTCTTCAATTGCTGAGAAATCGTTCTTCCATTTAACATTTTTTATATTTATTATACCTTCTTTTGTAAAAAGCATTCCATTTCGACCATTTCTGGTTGGCATAACACAATCGAACATATCTATTCCGCGAGATATGGCTTCAAGAATATTTACAGGGGTTCCAACTCCCATTAGATATCTAGGCTTATCTTCTGGTAAAACTTCATTAACTACTTCAATCATATCATACATATCTTCAATAGGTTCACCAACCGATAATCCTCCTATGGCATACCCATCTCTTTCCTTTGAAGCAATTGTTTTTGCTGATTCAGTACGTAAATCCCTAAAAACACTTCCCTGTACGATTGGGAAAAAAGTTTGATTATGACCATATAAAGGTTCAGTCCCATCAAACCTTTTAAGTCCTCGCTCCAGCCAACGATGTGTTAACTGCATCGATTTTTTTGCATAATCATAATCGCAAGGATATGGTGTACATTCATCGAAAGCCATAATAATATCAGCTCCAATTATTCTTTGTACATCTACTATATTTTCAGGAGTGAAAATATGCTTTGAACCATCAATATGTGATCTGAAATATGCCCCTTCTTCTTTAAGCTTTCTGTTCTCTGCCAAAGAAAAAACCTGGTAACCTCCGCTATCAGTTAAAATTGGACGATCCCAACTTATAAATTGATGTAACCCGCCGGCCATTTTCATAGTTTCCATGCCGGGACGTAAATACAAATGATAAGTATTCCCTAAAATAATTTGAGCCTTAACATCTTC
The DNA here is from genome assembly GCA_028282585.1 of Bacteroidales bacterium. Lineage (GTDB taxonomy): Bacteria > Bacteroidota > Bacteroidia > Bacteroidales > UBA12077 > UBA12077. The sequence goes on from JANQHR010000153.1 coordinate 28,497, forward strand.
AATTAAATCTTTTTGATTGACACCTTTCACGCTTCCAACAGTGCCCACCGGCATAAAGATTGGTGTTTGTATTTTTCCGTGGTCAGTACTAATCTCCCCTGCTCTTGCCTTTGTTTTTGGCTCTTTTGCGAATATTTCGAACTTCATATGGATCAAATTTCGTGGCAAAGATAAAAAATGTGAATAAATTTTTATTTATTCGAAACACAATTCTTGTTTAACCCAAAAATGTTTAATAAAATTGCCTTTTAACATTTAAATCCCGGCTTATAAAAGTGGAATACGTTAGTTTTGTCTTAGAGAATCCAATTTACATTATACTTGTACTATTTGGATTAAGTCTATTAGTTCAATTATATTTTTATTTGTTTTACTATTCCCGAATAATTTTTTATCGTAAAAAGCAAGATTCTAAATCTACTCAAGAACCTGTTTCCGTTATTATTTGCGCACGCAATGAAGAAGAGAATCTTGAAAAAAACCTTCCTTCAATTTTAACTCAAGATTATTCCAAATACGAAGTTATTGTCGTAAACGATTGTTCGGAAGACGAAACGGAATTTGTACTGGAACGCTTCCAAAAGAAGTACAAACATTTAAGAACAACAACCATTAAACAGGATGAGAAATTTTTCCATAATAAAAAACTTGCTTTAACAATTGGAATAAAAGCTGCAAAAAATGAATTACTCCTTTTAACCGATGCAGATTGTGTTGCGGAAAGCAACAAATGGATTGAAAAAATGCAGGAAAATTTCATTAGCGAAAAAGAGCTCGTAATAGGATATAGTGGCTACAAAAAAGAAAAGAAACTTATTAACAATTTGATTAGGTTTGACACATTATTTATTGCAATACAATATTTAACATTTGCTATAGCTAGAAAACCTTATATGGGTGTTGGTAGGAATCTGGCGTATAAAAAATCATTATTTTTTAAACACAAAGGTTTTGCAAGTCATAATCATATAGAATCGGGCGATGATGACTTATTTGTTAACGAAGTTGCAACCAGGAAAAATACAATAATCGAAATTTCAAAGGAATCGTTTACAAGATCCGAAGCTGAAAAGACTTTCTCAAATTGGTTTAAACAAAAGAAAAGACATACATCAACGGGTAAACTTTATAAATTTGGAACTAAGTGGAGACTATTCCTGGAAAATATAAGCAGAGTAACATTTTATGTTTTATTTGTATTGTCATTAATCTTTTTTAAACATTTTTATATTTATATATTAGCAGTTTTTAGCTTTAGAATGTTTTTACAACTAACAATATATAAGACAGCTATGAATCGATTAGAAGAAAAGAATTTATTAATTCCATCACTTCTTTACGATTTAATAATGCCATATTTAAGTTTTTCATTTATTTTAGCAAATTATTTCACAAGAAAACGTAAATGGAATTAAATCCCAACCTATCCGATAAGGCAAAACAAGATTATAAACTTGTAAAATTAGCTATAGCTGGTGATGAGAAAGCCTATGCGGAACTTTTGGACAGGTATAAAGATGCCATTTATTATATGCTTCTTAAAATGGTTAATAATAAAAGCGATGCAGAAGATTTAACCATTGAGGCTTTTGGGAAAGCATTTAAAAATATTGCTCAGTACACTCCTAACTATGCATTTAGCACATGGCTTTTTAAAATTGCCACAAATAATTGTATCGACTTTATAAGAAAAAAGAAAGCAAATGTAGTTTCTTTGGATCAAACTACTGATGAACAAGAAACAATTGGCACACCACTACAAGCAGATACACCTGATCCCGAAGAAGATATGATAAAAAGTCAACGAATGGCATTAATGCGTGATGTTGTAGAAAAATTAAAGCCTCGTTACAGAACTCTTGTTGAGTTAAGATATTTTAAAGAATATTCATACGAAGAAATTGCTACAGAACTTGATCTTCCTATTGGTACTGTAAAAGCTCAATTGTTTAGAGCAAGAGAATTACTTTTCAATATACTTAAAAGCTCTAATCCAAATATAAAATAAGTTTTAAATGGAAATTGTAAAAAAATACTTTCCCGATTTAACGGAAAAGCAAAAATTGCAATTCAATTCACTTAAAGAACTATATGAGGAATGGAACATTAAAATAAATGTTATTTCGCGAAAAGATATAGAACAACTCTACGAAAGGCACGTCCTTCATTCCTTAGCAATTGCCAAGGTAATTCAGTTTAAAAACAGTACAAGTATTTTGGATATTGGAACCGGTGGTGGATTTCCTGGAATACCACTGGCAATTATGTTTCCAGAATGCAAATTCCACCTGATTGATTCAATTGGAAAAAAAATTAAAGTTGTCGATGGAGTTATAAATTCAATTCAATTAACAAACGCTTCATGCGAACAACAAAGAGCAGAAAAAATAAAGGAACAATATGACTTTATTATTAGCCGGGCCGTAACCGCATTTCCTGTATTTTATAACTGGGTAAGAAGTAAAGTAAAAAAGGATTCCAAGAATGATTTAAAAAATGGAATATTATATTTAAAAGGAGGCAACCTGAAAGAAGAACTAAAAAATTTCAAATCAAGAATTACAAGTGTCGATATCTCTGAATTCTTTAGTGAATCGTTTTTTGAAACTAAAAAAGTAATTTATCTGCCAATTTAATTTAATAATATTTTAAAATTCTTTTTGCAGGAAAGAAAAAAACATTACTTTTGCAGTTCCAAAAGAAAAAGTAAAACATTTTAAAAATATTTGAGATGAAAAGAACATTTCAACCTTCAAACAGAAAAAGAAAGAACAAGCACGGATTCAGAGAAAGAATGTCATCTGTGAATGGAAGAAAGGTACTTGCTGCACGCAGAGCAAAAGGAAGAAAGAAATTGAGTGTATCAGACGAATTCAATTCAAAGAAGTAATTTAATAGTTCTTATATAAAAGCAAAGTAAGGGATAGTATTTTATTCCTTACTTTTTTATTTTATATCTATCACATCAAGTTTTATCTCAACAAACTCCTCTTATTAGTTGTTTTCATCTTATATCAAATAAATTTCTTCTAATTTTGCAACAAAAATATTCGTTTTGATACAAGATATTATATTATCAAAGAATTTTACTGAATTCCAAAAAGGAATTGTACATAAGATCCATAATAAGGAAAGATTAAGCAGAGAAGAAGGAATTGAACTTTTTAGCTTCGATCTGGGTACTTTAGGAATTTTGGCATCTTATGTAAATAAACAAAAAAATCAGGATAAGGTATATTTCAATAAGAACTTTCACATCGAACCAACTAATATCTGTATTTATGATTGCACATTTTGTTCATACCATAGAAAAATAAATGAGGCTGGTAGTTGGGAATATTCCATTGATGATATTCTCGAAAAAGTTAAAGCATACATAAATTCCGAGGTTACAGAAATTCACATTGTCGGTGGAGTTCATCCAAACCGTGATATACATTATTATGGTGAGATGATACAAAAAATAAAAGAAATTTTACCGGATATCCATATAAAAGCTTTTACCGCTGTAGAACTCGATTTTATGATAAAAAAAGCCAGATTGAGTACAAAAGAAGGCTTATTAAGGCTTAAGGAATATGGATTAGATAGTATCCCTGGAGGCGGAGCAGAAATTTTTGAGCCTGAAATCAGAAAAAAAGTTTGTCATGAAAAATCAACAGCTGAACAATGGCTTGAAATACATGAAACTGCGCATAATGTTGGCATACCCTCAAATGCCACAATGCTATATGGTCATTTGGAGAATCATCAACATAGAATTCAGCATTTGTTTAAATTAAGAGAACTTCAAGATAAAACAAATGGTTTTAATACATTCATCCCTTTAAAATTTAAAATGGCAAACAACCCCCTATCACATTTGGGTGAAGTAAATACATTTGAGGATCTTAAAATGTTTGCCGTTTCAAGAATATTTCTGGACAACTTCGATCATATTAAAGCATATTGGCCCATGTTAGGGAAAGATGTATCTCAAATCACATTATCTTTTGGCGTCGATGATATTGATGGAACCATAGATGACTCAACAAAGATTTATTCTATGGCAGGCGCAAAAGATCAAAAACCTACTATGACCACTAAAGAACTTATTGAGTTAATAAAAACTAGTGGTAAAAGACCCGTTGAACGAGACACTGTTTATAATGTTGTAAAGGAATATTAGATTCATTTTGCACCGAATTAATTTTAGTTTATGCTTACATAATTTTATATTTGTCTCACCGTTAACTATATTATATAAATTGCACAACTGATAATGACCCTATTCAAATTTTTAGCAAGTAAAACATTTTTTAAACATTTAGGATTTGCGTTTTTAGGAGTTATAGTACTTTTATTTTTTACTTTTCAAATTCTGAGGCTTTATACCCATCATGGCCAGGCACTGGCAGTTCCCGATTTTACGGGTATGACTTTAGAAGAAGTACATAAAAAAGCAAAAAAGAACAAACTCCGAATTGAAGTAGCCGATTCTGTTTTTAATAATAACAAGCCAAAAGGAACTGTTATTGAGCAAAATCCAAATCCTGAATTCAAAGTAAAAAAGAATAGAAGAATATTCTTAATTATGAATGCTTCAAATCCCGAGAAAGTTAAAATGCCAAATATCATTGGCGTTTCACACAGACAAGCAGAAGCAGTATTAAGAAATGCCGGCCTTGAGATAGGCAGATTAATTCACGTCCCTGATATTGCTATAAATAACGTACTAAGTCAAAAATATAAAGGAGAAGAAATTGAAGAAGGTACTTTAGTACCAAAAGGATCAAAAATCAATTTAGTATTAGGAATGGGATTAAGCAATCAAAAAACGCAGGTTCCTGATTTAAATTTTTACTCCTTGGGAAACGCTAAAAACAGAATTTTACGTTCAGCTTTAAATTTAGGTGCAATTATATATGATGAATCCATTATTGATAGAACAGATAGTATTGAAGCTAAAGTATGGCGCCAATATCCTTCATACAGAGAAAATAAAATGATTAGATTGGGATCGACAATTGATTTGTGGTTAACCGTTGATTCTACAATACTTTACCCTGAAGTTGAAATTGATACGACTAACCTTATTGTTAACGAATAATAAATTGAAAAAATACTATACATATATAATTCCTCTTTTATTGATTTTTACAATTCCTATAAAATCTCAGGAAGTTATAACCGGTTTACAACAAAATCCAAAAATTAAGTCTCTTTATGTAAAAAAATCGGAGGTAGAATCTTATAGAAAGGTTAAAGCATTAAAATCAAATATTGATTTACCCTTTATTGATGATTTTGCAAAATCTATCGGCTATACAGATGATTCTTTATGGATGGATGACTATATATTTGTAAACCAAACTTATGCTATCAATCCCGTAAGTATTGGAGTAGCTACATTAGATGCTATTGATGGAACAGGAAATATTCATTCCAATGCAAGCACCTCATCTTTTGGAGCAGATACGTTAACTTCAAATGTCATAAATCTTGATTATCCCGGGGATAATACTATTTTCTTAAGTTTTTATTTTCAGCCAGGTGGATTGGGTGATACTCCGGAAACCAAGGATTCGTTGCTTTTGGAATTTCTTTCCTTAGATACTGTCTGGGTAAAAAAATGGCATGCCGTTTTTAATGCAACCGATTCTATTTTAACCCAGAAATATTTTGGAATTACTGATACAACAACAAAAATCGCGAGTGGCGATACTACAACTGATTTGAGAGCTGTTTTTCAACAAGTTATACTCTCTGTCGATGATGAAAAATTTTTACACAAGGATTTTCAGTTTAGATTTAGAAATTATGCCAGTTTATCAACAAGTTCAAGTATAGAAAGTAAGGCTAGCAACTCCGACCACTGGCATTTAGATTTTGTGATTTTAGATAAGGATCGAAATATTAATGATACTGTTATAAATGATATCGTATTTTCTGAACCTATGGGTTCTTTGCTAAAAAATTACGATGCCATTCCATGGTCTCATTATAATCGTGCTTTAGCTTACGAAATGGAAGATTCTATTTCAATTACATATCGAAATCTAAACGATAATGTAAAAAACGTTGATCGTGAGTTTGAGATTGAAGATCTAATAGGAGCTACCGGAATTTATCCATTTACGGGTGAATCTGGAGATAATATTCCTCCTTTTACCGAAGAAACATATAAAAGATTTATAGATTATATTTTCCCTTATGATCCTTTAACAGATTCTGCACTATTTGAAATTAGAAGCTTTTTCGATCTTGGAACCAATATTGTCGAAGAATCTTATCGACAAAACGATACTGTGCGTTTCCTTCAGAAATTCTATAACTATTATGCTTATGATGATGGAACTGCAGAGAACGGTTATGGTTTAATAGGAGAAGGAACTGAAAGAGCTATGGTGGCAATGAAATTTAACACATACAAAGAAGATACGTTAAGAGCTGTTCAAATCTTTTTTAATTCGGTTTTAAATAACGCTACTCAAACCAATACGTTCAGACTCCATATTTGGAACGAATCAGCTGGTGAACCTGGAAATATTATTCATACTATTGAAGGACTAAAACCTCAAATTGAAGATAAGTTGAACAAGTTTACAACCTTTGTGCTAGATACTGCTATAGCTTTAGATGGCAATTTTTATGTTGGTTGGCAAAAAAATAACACTTCAGAGATGCTAAATGTTGGTTTTGATGTTAATCGAATCAATAACGACAAGCTATTTTATAATTTTACAGGAAACTGGGCAAAATCGCAGTTTGAAGGTACAATTATGATACGTCCTCTTTTTGGAGAAAACTTAAATGTTTCTACTGGAACAACAACTCCTGCTATTGAAACTATTAATTTTAATATTTATCCAAATCCGGCAAGCGATTATTTAAATATTGAACTTAATAATTTAACACAAAATATTTCTTACACTATATTTGATGCTTATGGTAAAGTCTATAAAAATGAACACTATAAACAATCACCTATAGACGTTTCCAACTTAAATTCAGGTATATATTTCATTCGATTTTCAAATTCGAATCAGAATTTTACAACTAAAAAGTTTATAGTAGTTCGTTAACTTAAGCGTTATGAAAGAAGAAATTATCGAAAACGAAGAAAATGAGTTATTCGAACACTATAGAATTGAAGTAGATCCAGGACAAAAGCCTTTAAGGGTAGATAAGTTTTTAGTTAACCGAATTGAGAATGCATCGAGAAGTAAAATCCAAAGTGCTGCCGATGCCGACAATATACTTGTAAATAAAAAACCTGTAAAATCAAATTATAAGGTAAAGCCTAATGATATAATTTCCATTGTTATGGCCTATCCTCCACGAGAAATTGAATTGATCCCTGAAGATATTCCAATAAATATTGTTTACGAAGATGATGACCTGGTTATTGTAAATAAAAAACCTGGAATGGTAGTACATCCCTCATATGGCCATTATACGGGAACATTAGTAAATGCAATGATGTTTCATTTAAAAGACCTACCTCTATTCAATAACGGAGATATGCGTCCGGGTCTTGTTCACAGAATAGATAAAAATACTTCCGGATTACTCGTTTTAGCCAAAACGGAACAAGCACTTAACAAACTGGCAAAACAATTTTTTGATAAAACTACCGAACGTAGGTATCATGCTCTGGTATGGGGAACATTCGAAGAAAAGGAAGGTACTATAACTGGTCATATTGGAAGGAATACAAAAAACAGAAAAGTTATGCAGGTTTTTTCGGATGGATCGCAGGGAAAACACGCTGTAACACACTATAAAGTTTTAGAAGAACTAGGATACATTACCCTTGTTGAATGCAGATTAGAAACCGGCAGGACACATCAGATTCGTGTTCATTTTCAACATATTGGTCATCCTTTATTCAATGATTTTGAGTATGGCGGAGATCAAATTTTGAAAGGGACAACTTTCACAAAGTACAAGCAATTTGTTCAAAACTGTTTCGACATTTTACCCCGGCAAGCACTCCATGCTAAAACATTAGGTTTTATGCATCCTTCAACCAAAGAATCTATGCGCTTTGATTCAGAAATACCTGATGATATGACAATGGTAATTGAAAAATGGAGAAGATATCTTTCAGGTCGCGAATCATTCGAATAATTTTTTACCTTTAAAGTCAATTTTTTGATAAAACCATCCAATAACTAAACATTATGAAACGAATCTTAATAAGCTTGGTTTCTTTTTTGGTAATAACAGGAACTGCAACCATATCTTATTGTCAAACAACCGGACCGGAATCAGGAACCTTATTGATCATCGGTGGTAATGCAAGCGACACTTTCTTTTTACCAATATTTAAAGATTTAGCAGGTGGTGGACAGGCAGAAATAGTTATTATACCTACAGCAAGAAGTGAAGAAAGCTTATCAAAAGATCCTGATTTTAGTAAATTAATTGGCAGGTTTGAAAAATATAATTTCAAAAAAATAACTATTCTACATACTCGAAGCCCCGAAGAAGCAAATTCTCCTGAATTCGTTGAACCTTTAAAAACAGCAACCGGAATATGGTTTCAGGGTGGCAGACAATGGCGATTAGCTGATTCATATTTAAACACATTAACGCATTTAGAAATTTATGGCGTTTTACACAGAGGCGGTGTTGTTGCAGGAACATCTGCTGGTGCCACAATACAGGGTTCATACCTGGCAAGAGGCGACACCAAAGCAAACACAATAATGATGGGAGATCATGAAAAAGGATTATCCCTTATAAAAAATATAGCAATTGATCAGCATTTATTAGCTCGAAACAGGCACTTCGACATGTTCGAAATAATAAACAATAAGAAAGAGCTATTAGGAATCGGTTTAGACGAAAATACGGGAATTATAGTGCAAGGCAACACTTTTGAGGTTGTAGGTAATCATTATGTTGCTATTTATGACAGAACCAGGTGGTCAGCAGAAAGAGATACGGTTATAAAATTAAATAGTAGCAGAAAAGAATTCTATTTTCTCAAATCAGGAGATAAATATGATATGTTAAACAGAAAAGTTATTGAATAGATTCATTTTCCCTTTTAACTAGTTCTTCATGATTCTCTGTTTTAGGAAAAACCCAGGCTTTATTTATTTTAGTTTTCTTACCTATTAATTTTAGATATGCTTCAAATAATTCCAATAAAACAGGACGCATTTCTGTCTCCATTTTTAATAAATCAGCTTTAATAGCCTCAATCAAGTTATCATAAACACCAACGGTATACCCTGTTTTTCTTGACTTATATTCTTGTACGTCAATTAAGAATAAATCCAGATCATGCCATTCGCCTAGTAAATCTTCAGCTTTTTTTATGTTCTTAAATTTAAATTTTCCTTTAAAAAGTTTGCTCGATGTTACTTCAAGTTGTTCAGTAGTGAACCTTATGTGTTTTAAATATTTTCTTATTTCATGCAAGTAATCTCTGAAGTTTGCTTTCCCAAGCCAGTTGTATGATTGCTCTACCCTTGAATCGACAAACTTCTTGATATTTTTATTAATTGTATTATTATTTTTTTTTGCAATTTTTTCTTTTAAATATTCCACACTTCTAAAAACCTCAATAAATGAGATGTTTGTCATTTCACTCCAATACTCTTCTTTGGCTTGTCCTGACTGACGTAAAATACTCTTTCTGAAATTCTCGAAATTCTGATTTAGTTTTTCTTTATATACCTCCAATAATCCGCTTTTAATTTGATGTTCTCTTAAATTACCGGAAATTCCAAAAATATATTTTACTTGTTTAAAAGGTTTTAGTTCTTTTTTAGTACATATCTTAGATTCTTCGAATAGATTAAGCAACGCTCTTAATCTTTTAATTGAAACGCGTAATTCATGTATAGCTTCTTTCTCGTCTGTATTAACTGTATTAATATATTCCTTTTCAAATTCCTGAAGGTATCCCGTCAATAAAAAACTCAACTCTTTTCTACTCATAGCATGAAATTTAGCTTCAAAAGATAATAAAATACCTTTTATAGTTCAATTATTTCACCTTAAAAATAGCGAAGTTCTTATACCCGCAGCTTAAATTAATGTGAATTAAATGCACATTAATCATGAAAAAGAAAACGTTCATCATAACGTTTAAACTATTCCATTATCCGTCCGTAACGTAGCATAGAAACACTATTACTGAACACTATAAAAAAATGACTGATAGAAAACTTAGAAAACTGGATGATGAAATTTGGAAGGAAATTCCTTTTGCTGATAAAAAATATGAAGTAAGCAATTATGGAAGAGTTAAGAGCTATTGCTATGATAAAATAAAAGGTAAAGTTTTAAAACCGGGATTAACTAAAGGATTTCATACGGTTACGTTTAAAACAGAGGGGAAAAAAAAGACTTTCCTGGTTCATAAGTTAGTAGCATTGGTTTTTGTCCCAAAAGAAAATGAAGATCAAACAATTGCCATTCACCTTGATTGGAATAAAAGAAATAATCATTACAAGAATTTAAAGTGGGTTACAAAGACTGAAGCTTATGCGAGGATAATGCCTAGGCTTCAAGAAATAAATAAAATAAAAAATAAGGGTATAATAAGAAATTCAAAATTAAAACCTGAAGATGTTGAGATCTTAAAAGGAATGTTAGAGAAGGGTATTAAGCAAAATGTTATTGCTAAACTTTTTTCAATAAGTGAAATGCAGGTTACCAGAATTAAGAGAGGGGAAAATTGGAGCAAAATTAAAGCTCCGGCCGAGAATTAAACACAACGTTTGAAAAATGCTACATCGCCCGATGTAGCATTTTACTTTACATCTTTTTGAAAATCAATTATTTACTTTTTTGTTTTTAAATTATATTATTTTGGCAAACTATTTGTGATGCTAAAATAGAAATTACAAAAATTTGAAATATGAAAAAGATATTTATACTATTACTAATTATTACTTCAACAGGATATTTACTCGCTCAGGATGATGAAGAGATTGATAATATTGAAACATTTTTCGAGAAACCTTCTAAAATAAGGGGCTACGTTGGACCATTAACCGACATTACTACAATCGATGGTGAAACAGCTTATATGACAGGAGTGAATGTTGCAGGTATTTTTAATGACCATTTTGTATTGGGCTTTTACAATCTTGATATTGAAAATGATATAAAATCAGATAACATAAATTATTATGAATCAACAATAGACTTTAATCATAAAGGGATTTGGTTAGGGTACATATTTATGCCTAAAAGAATTGTCCACTTTAATACGAATGTTATGTTAGGAAAAGGTGATCTGGAGCTTTACGACGATTTCCTTAATGAATGGGTAGAAGATGATTTCATATTTGTTCTAACTCCAAGTTTAGAGGCTGAATTTAATGTTGCCAGATTCTTACGTGTCGGAGTTGGAGCTAATTATCGATTTACATTTGATGTAGATCAATTTGTAAATTATAACGACAATGATTTTTCTGACTTTGGAGCTTTTATTAGCTTTAAATTCGGATGGTTTAATTGATATATTTTTGCAACTAAATTTCATAATGAACCGAAATCGTGGGGAGCTTGTAAAGGCTCCTTTTTTATTTACCAAATTTCACAATAATCTATATTTTCAATTACTTCTTATCGCATTATCAGCTATAAATCTTATTTTTGATAATAATTAATTAGATAGTTAGAATGAAAAAAAACATTGCAATTGTAGCCGGAGGAGATTCTTCAGAATATATTGTATCTATTAACAGTGCCGAACAAGTTTCAAAATGGATAGATAAAGAAAAATACAATATTTTTACT
>JANQHR010000158.1 GCA_028282585.1 Bacteroidales bacterium
ACATTAAGGGGAGTGGTGGATATTAAATTTTTCTTATTTCGTGTAGCTAAAATATGGGCTTAACTTTTTATAAATCCACCATAATTTTCAAGTGATCCAGTGATCCCTTCTGTTCTCATCCCCAATATATTCCAACAAAAAATCCAGAACTTTCAGTCCTGGATTTTATATCTGCGGAGAGAGGGGGATTCGAACCCCCGGTACCCTAATCGAGTACGCCAGTTTAGCAAACTGGTGGATTAAGCCACTCTCCCACCTCTCCTTTTTTTGAGGATTAAGCCTCCCGATAACTATCAGGACTCCCACCTCTCCAATAAAGTTGCACAAAAGTAAAAAATAGATCGATATTACCAAAAATTATCTAATTCTTTTTATTCCTTTGCCTTTATTTTTTTAATCATTTCAACTGCATTGGTATTCTTTGGATACAATTCCAACGACTTTTCATAACTTTCTATAGCAAGATGGTTTTCTCCCAATTTCATATAAATCTCACCTAAGCTATCCCAGGTATTAAAATTATCCGGATACTCCTTGACGTTTAACTCAAGCACCACTTTGCTTGCTGCCAGCTTTTTCTCCTTCATCAATTTATACCCTAAGGTATTTAATTGATCTGCTCTGTAATTAAAAATATCATCTTTCTTTTTTAAATCATTGTATAAATCCAGTGCCCAATCAATACCTTGGCTATTTATAGTATAGTATAAAGTATCTATTATAGATTTTTTGGGGTTTGAAACATCCAAAATTTCATAATCGAAAACCAATACCGAATTTGGTGGAATTGGTCCTCTTTGTTTATCTCCATAAGCCAGTTTCGGTGGTAAAATAAAAATCCACCGATCGCCAACCCGCATTTTGCCTACTCCTTCTTCTACTCCTTTAATAACACTATTAGTTCCTGTAACAAAATGAAAAGGAGAATTGCTTTCTCGTGTTTCCCAGAAAACTTCTCCATTTTCAAATGTGCCTATACCGTGTAAAGAAACTTCTTTTCCTTCTTCTACCTTCTCACCTTCACCTTCCTGCAAAATAAAATATTTCAAACCGGTTTCGGTAATAATTGTGTCTTGTTGGGCACTAACACTAATTACGTAAATCCAAAAACTGATTATGAAAAGAAGTTTTTTCATGTACTATTTTTTATCCTTTGGTTTTGAGATAGAATCTCTCATTTTAGTATCTGCCTCAATATTCTTGAACTTATAATAATCCATAATTCCCAGATTACCTTGTTTAAATGCTTCTGCCATTGCCAATGGAATCTTAACCTCAGCTTCGATAACTTTTGCTCTTGCTTCCTGAGCTTTTGCTACCATTTCCTGCTCTAATGCAACTGCCATTGCACGTCGTTCTTCTGCTTTAGCTTGAGCAATATTTTTATCGGCATTTGCCTGATCCATTTGTAACACAGCACCAATGTTCTTTCCGATATCAATATCAGCTATATCAATTGATAAGATTTCGAATGCAGTACCGGCATCTAAACCTTTCTCAAGAACCACTCTTGAGATTGAATCAGGATTTTCTAATACTTCTTTATGTGATTCGGCCGAACCGATCGATGAAACGCAACCTTCACCAACACGAGCAAGAACTGTATCTTCACCAGCACCACCAACTAATTGTTTAATGTTTGCACGAACTGTTACTCTCGCTTTACAAATTAACTGAATACCATCCTTTGCCACAGCGGTTACAGGTGGTGTATCAATAACTTTTGGATTAACCGACATTTGAACAGCTTCTAATACATTTCTACCGGCCAGATCAATTGCTGTTGCCATACTAAAAGGTAGATCAATATTTGCTTTATCCGCTGATACCAATGCATGAACTACGTCAGCAACCCTTCCTCCAGCCAGGTAATGCGCTTCCAATAAATCTCGATATAACTCAATACCGGCCTTTTTACCTTCGATCATTGCATTTACAATAACTCTGGGCGGAACTTTACGCCAACGCATAAAAATAAGTTGAACTAAAGATATTCTTACACCGGAAACCAGTGCCTGAAACCATAACCCAATTGGAATTAAATATAAAATTAGCCAAAGACCAATAATACTTACAATAATAATTACTAATAATGTTCCTACGCTTCCCATAGTATTTTAATTTAAAGGTTTAACAATTAATTGTGATCCATCAATCTTTTTAATTTCAACTTTCGTTTTAGGATCTATAAATGAACTCGAAGATTTCGCTTCGTAAAATTTATTATTTATTTGAACTTTACCATATGGATTTAATCTTGTAACTGTTTCTCCCTGATCACCGAGTTTTAATTCAACTTCAAGCCCTGTGCTCGTCTTTCCATCAATCTTAGAGTCCAAGGCGATCTTCTCCCAGGTTTTAGACCTTAGCATTATGACTATCGAGAAAATGGAAAAAACCGCAGTGGATCCTAATATATAATGCCCTGTTGGCACTCCAAAATCTTTGTATCCAAAAAAAACACCAACAATAACTAAAATTGCACCTGCTATTCCTGCTACCGTTACTCCTGGTATAATAAGGAATTCAACATAAAAAAGCAGAATTCCCAGAATGATTAATATAATAATTGCGGTTAATGACATAATTTTAATTTATTGAAACAATTAATCCTTTATCTAAAAGCTCATTATACATTTCTTTGAGCCGATTGTATTTCCCAATTTTAACATCACATTTCCCACTGTAATGAACTAAATAAGTACATTGTTCCGCTTGTACAGAATCATGATCACATACCTCAATTAACGAATCAATTACATACATAAAATCATGAACATCATCGTTATGCAAAATCAAAGAATAATCCTTCCCATCTTGCGGATCCTCTTCTAAATTTGGATTTTTCTCAAATTTTCTTTTACTATTCATCATCTTTTAAATTTAACCTACCAAAGCTTTAACTTAATTAAATCATAAAATTAATGAATTAATTTTGTAACGAAGAAATAATAAATAATTTATTATTTCTTGTCAAAACTAATCTATACTGTTCATAAATATTAGAAATAAAAATACTTATGAATAATCAGGCTAATATACAATTTAAATTATTATAAAAATATTAAATTTTCATGTTATTGGGTGATTTTTCTGGCCTGTTCAAGTGGAATTTGATTTTCGTCAAAATACGCATGTATCTCGACTTTAACAGGCAACATAGGGTCCAATTTATTTTTTATAAATATGGCTTCATCATAAGAGGTAAAAGACCTAATTAAAAACTTTGAGATTTCATTCTTATCTTCGATATAAAATTCTAAATTCTCTGTCAAGGAGTACCGGATGCTATCAATCATTGTTGAATCCTGAAGATTTATTTGTCCTTTTAAAACAAAAATAATTTTTGGTTGATCTTTAACGGAATCAGAAACCTCCTTTCCCAGATTTTCATCCGGAATAGGAATCTCTCTGTCAGATTCTATCTTAACCGCATTTTTTACAGGAATTATTTCTCCATCGTTAAAAGCAACAATATATGAATCCCTAAAGCCTTTGGACTTTATTAATCCCATATTTTTTTCCGCTTCTTTTAACTGAAAGAATTTACCTGCAAAATACTTTCTTATTTTACTGTCTTCTTTTTTAATCGCAGATAGAGGCGTGAGTCCTTTAAATATTGATGGGGCTTTCTCGGAACTAAAAGCTCCCAATTGGACCATATAAATAACTCCATCAGGTAACGATTCATTAAAAGGTATAGGGTTTTGAGCATTATAAATGGAAGGATTTTCAATTCTTAAACCGAAATCAAGAAAATTTAAACTATCCTCTTCAACAGTATCTTCAACTAACACTAATTTTTTGATACTTATTGAATCCGGAATGGGTTCATAATAGAAATTATTCTCCTCATCCTTTGTTTCTTCAATTTCTTCTTCTTTTTTTACTTCCTCGTAAATCACTTTTTTTGATGCTAAATTTAACTGCTCTATTTCTCGAACCTGCGCATAACAGTTATCTGCATTTCTTTGTAAACCGTAAATTTCTCGCTCAAGTTCAACAATTACATTAGATAATTGAGCTCTTTCTTGTCCATCTCCAGTTACATCAAATATACTTCTCTTTTCATCTATAATCCATCTTAAAGAGTCTGCTTTAAGCTGATAACTAATAGCTAAATTTAATAAACTATCATATCTTGTTTTATATAAAAAGTCCTCGTCATTTTTTATTTTTATCAAATCTTTCTGGTCGGTCTGATATTTCAATTTGGATTCCGGTTCGCCTTCATTTTCAATGCTGGCATTTACCTTTAGTCTCGCATATTCTAAAATCTCGTTATGATCTTTAATCTCAACATAAGGTTCTGAAGTGGTCAATTTTATATGATATACATCCAACCTGTTTGGCTCTTTTTCGCGGTTAGACGCAAACATCGCACTACGCTTATTAGGTGAGGCTACAAATAAAACGTCATCATATGGAGAATTCACCGGAAAATCAAGATTCTCTGGTTCTGTCCATTTTTGTTCGCTCCAGTTCCAGGTACTTTTATAAAGATCATAACCTCCCATACTATAGTGTCCTTTTGAAGCAAAATATAAAGTAGAACCATCAAAATGCAGAAAAGGATAATTCTCATCGAAAGGAGTATTTATAACCTCACCCAGATTCTCAGGCTCACTCCACGATGTATCGCTAAGTTGAGTTATTTTGTAAATATCATAATCACCACGTTTATCATTTCTTTTAGCAAAATAACGTTCACGACCATCATCCGGAACAAATAAAATAGAATTATCATCCAATGAATCCTTTTGCAGGTTAAAATAATCGTATGCATCAGTAAAATAACCTTCTAAGTTATCCAACGTATAATTTCTGTAAAATTCTTTTTCAGCATATTTATTCTTGCTATAAACTGTAGGTTTTTGAATATACTTAGTAAGATAAAGTCCATTTTGAGCCATTGATTTGTAGATTTGATAATCTGTGTTTTTTAATCTTTTTCTATCCGCATTTTTTTCAAACCAATCAAAACTTTTAACAGCTCTTTCGAATTGATAATTTCGCAAATATGCTATTCCCAGATAATAATATACATCTACAGTAATATTTTTTGAAGAAGCATATCTCAAATATGGTATTGCCTGATTTGGGTCTTTTTCCAAATTCAAAAGACATAACCCCGTATAATACTGGTAAGTAGGGTCCTTCGGATATTGTCTAAGCATTTTCAGAAAATATGGACAAGCCTCTTTGTAATTCTTATTCTCAATATTTTCAAAAGCATCTTTTAACTCATCATACTCAGAATTGGTTTGAGCACTAATTTCAAACAACACCAAAAAACATAAAAAAAAGATTAAAAGATATTTTCCCATTTAATTCGAATACATACTTGAATTCAACAAATTTAATACACCTTCAACACACGAAAAAGAAAATCACCGATAAGTTTTATAATTTTACAATTCAAGAGCTTAACTTCAATAATCATTTTGTTGATAAAAGAATGGTAAACAATAAAACTCAAATACCGTCTTATCAATGATATTTTTTAATTTTACAAATCTTAAACTTAATCGTTATGGCAAATTTAAAAGTTGGAAATCAGGCTCCTCAGTTTTCAGGAGTTGATCAAAATGGGGAATCAATATCATTAGATGACTATAAAGGTAAAAAAGTAGTTCTATATTTTTATCCTAAGGACAATACTCCAGGTTGTACAGCCGAAGCCTGTAATTTAAGAGATAATTATTCAGATCTGATCAATAAGGGATTAGATGTTATTGGAGTTAGTCCTGATTCGGAAAAATCACACCAAAAATTCATTGAAAAGTATGAATTACCTTTTAAGTTAATTTCTGATCCTGACAAAGAAATATTAAATTTATATAATGCATGGGGCGAAAAGAAAATGTATGGAAAAACTTATGATGGAGTATTAAGAAAAACATACATCATTTCTGAAAATCAAACCATAGAGGCTATATTTGAAAAGGTTAAAACAAAAGATCACACCAATCAGATATACCAGGAATTAAAAATCTAAAAAAGCTAATTACATTACCATGGAGAAAGAGAAAGAAAAAAAAGACAACAACATTAATAAAGAAAAATTAAAAGCTCTTCAGCTAACACTCGACAAAATTGATAAGGATTACGGAAAAGGAACCATTATGAAAATGGGTGATCATGCTATTGCTGACGTTCCTTCTATCTCATCAGGATCAATTTCACTGAACATGGCTTTGGGTGTTGGAGGTTTTCCCAGAGGTCGCGTAATAGAAATATACGGGCCAGAATCTTCCGGAAAAACTACTTTAGCTATCCATGCCATTGCTGAAGCTCAAAAAACAGGAGGTATTGCAGCAATTATTGATGCAGAGCATGCATTTGATCGTTTTTATGCAGAAAAACTGGGCGTTGACGTTGAAAATCTTTTAATTTCTCAACCCGATAATGGTGAACAAGCACTGGAAATTGCAGACCATTTAATTCGTTCAGGAGCAATTGATGTTATTGTAATTGACTCCGTGGCTGCTCTTACACCAAAAGCAGAAATAGAAGGTGACATGGGAGATTCCCGAATGGGATTACAAGCGCGTTTAATGTCGCAAGCCTTACGTAAGCTTACTGCAAATATTAATAAAACTAATACCTGCTGTATTTTCATTAACCAGTTACGTGAAAAAATTGGCGTTATGTTTGGAAATCCTGAAACAACAACAGGTGGTAATGCTCTAAAATTTTATGCTTCAATAAGAATCGACATTCGAAGAATTGGCCAGATTAAGGATGGTGAAGATGTTTCAGGAAACAGAACACGTGTTAAAATTGTAAAAAATAAATTAGCTCCACCATTCAAAAAAGCTGAGTTTGATATTATGTATGGAGAAGGGATTTCGAAAATTGGCGAAATCATTGATTTAGGTGTCGAACGAGAAGTTGTTAAAAAAAGTGGATCTTGGTTTAGTTATGGAGAAACCAAATTAGGACAAGGACGTGAAGCTGTAAAACAACTTCTTAAAGATAATCCTGAATTAGCAGAAGAACTGGAAACTAAAATCACTGATTCGTTTAAAAATAACCAAGAATAATATATCATGAAAAAACTATTAATCCTTACAGGAGTTCTATTATCAAGCTTGCTTATTTCTTGCACAAATGAACAAGCAATGGATATCGGCAATCCTGTTGATCAAATTGAACTAACTTCAAGTATCATGACTCCAGAAGTACTTTGGTCCTTTGGTCGAGTTAACGGTATAGAAATCTCTCCCGATCATTCTCAATTTTTGTTTGGGGTTTCATTTTACAGTATTGAGGAAAATAGAGGTAACCGAGAAATATTTATAATGCCTACCGATGGTGGTGAAGCAATAAATATTACAAATACTGAATTTGGTGAGTATTCGGTAAAATGGCGCCCAGATGGAAAAAAAATCGGATTTCTTAGCACGGAAAGTGGTAATCTACAATTATGGGAAATGAATCCGGACGGTTCAGGCAGAACTCAAATTTCAAATATCGAAGGTGGTATAAATGGATTCAAATACTCTCCAGACCAAACAAAAGTAGTTTATATTAAAGATGTTAAACTGGATAAAACAGTAAATGAACTTCATCCTGATTTACCAAAAGCAGAGGCAAGAGTAGAAACTGATTTAATGTACCGCCATTGGGATGAGTGGCACGATTATGCTTATAGCCACATTTTCATAGCCGACTATGATGGAAATTCGTTAAGCAATTCTATAAATATTATGGAAGGCGAAAGATTCGACAGCCCCATGAATCCTTTTGGAGGGATGGAACAAATTAACTGGAGCCCTGATAGTAAAGAATTAACATACACTTGCAAGAAAATGGCTGGGAAGGCATATACACTTTCAACTAATTCTGCAATTTACATTTATAATCTTGAAACCAAAGAAACAAAGAACATAACCGAAGGATTAATGGGCTATGATGTAAGTGCTGTTTTCTCTCCTGACGGAAAAATGATTGCTTGGGAAAGCATGGAACGTGATGGTTACGAATCTGATCAAAATCGTCTTTTTATTCTTGACTTTGAAACTGGTGAAAGAAAAGATTATACAGCAGATTTCGATCAGGATGTTCATGGATTATCGTGGGCAGATGATAGTAAATCGATCTATTTTACGAGCGACTATCATGCTCGTTTTCAGATTTACAATTTAAATGTTGAAACTGGGAAAATAAATCAAATTACCGAAGGCGTTCATAATTATAGGTCTGCTCATCCTTTTGGAAATAAACTAATTGGTACAAAACAAAGCATGACTAAACCAACAGAAGTTTTTGCAATAAATCCTGAAACCGGAAAAGAAACTCAACTTTCTTTTATTAACAAAAAACTCCATGATCAGCTTACCTATGGTAAGGTTGAAGAACGTTGGGTAAAAACAACGGATAATAAAGACATGCTTGTATGGGTAATTTATCCGCCTAATTTTGATCCGAACAAAAAATACCCTGCGTTGCTTTATTGCCAGGGCGGACCTCATAGTTCGGTTAGTCAATTTTATTCATTCCGCTGGAATTTCCAAATGATGGCCGCTAACGATTACATCATTGTTGCTCCTAACCGCCGCGGATTACCTTCGTTTGGTAAAGAATGGAACGATCAGATCTCAGGTGATTATGGTGGTCAAAACATGAAGGATTATTTCAGTGCTATCGATGCGGTTTCAAAAGAACCATTTGTAGATAAAAACAATTTAGGCGCTATTGGCGCAAGCTACGGAGGATACTCTGTATTCTGGATTGCAGGACATCACGAAGGGCGTTTTGATGCATTTATATCTCATTGTGGTATTTTTAATTTTGATGCAATGTATCTTTCAACTGAAGAAATGTTTTTTGTTAACTGGGACATGGGTGGTCCTTATTGGGATAAATCAAACAAAAATACATATGACAACTCGCCACATAGGTTTGTGGACAAATGGGATACTCCAATCATGGTAATACATGGTGAAAAGGATTTTCGTATTCCTTATACACAGGGAATGAGTGCATTTAATGCTGCACAATTAAGAGGAATACCAAGCAAATATTTACACTTTCCTTACGAAAACCATTGGGTACTTAGCCCTCAGAATGGAATTTTATGGCAACGCGAATTCTTTAGTTGGCTTGATCAATGGCTAAAGGACGAAGAATAAAACAAAATGAACTGCAATATTCTTTCAAAGGCTGGATGTAAATCCAGCTTTTTGTTTTTATGTTAGAATAATGTAAATTTATTCTTTATTGATTCGTTAACAATGCAAGCAGTTTTTCATTTTCTTTTAATGGTAGTGTTTTTAATTATTTATGTTTTAGCATTTATAATTGTAAAACCTTTATTATTAAATCATAAAAGATTAATTTCAACATTAAGCCTGAAGATAACCTATCTTTTATATCTTCTGGTGCTATTAATTAGCGTTTATCTGTTCATGTTTTACGGACCCAGCGATATAGAAAATCAATTAAGCGAAGCCTTTTTCTTTTCATTGTTATTTAGCTTGTTTATTCCAAACCTAGGAATACTTTTCAGGAGAAACTTTAAAAAATATCGCGAACATTATAATTACATCTTTTCATTTATAAATTTAGCGATAACAGTGTTTATCATTTATAAACTCGAGCAGTTTAATTGGTTCTTATTTTAATCCTTAAGTAATTGTAAAATTCGATCTGTTTTTTCTTTCATTGGTGCATAACCATCAATCCAGTAAATTTTAAATCCTTTTCTTTCCATTCCTCTAAACCAAGTCATTTGGCGTTTTGCAAATTGATGTATGGCAATTTCTAACTGTTTAAACATTTCATCATAAGAGATTTCTCCTATTATATATTGAGTGAGGTATTTATATTCTAATCCATAGTAAATTAAATCTTCCGATGCTACTCCCCGATCAAGAATTCCTTTTACCTCTTCAACCATTCCTTCTTTCAAGCGTAGCTTTAACCTTTCCGAGATTCTTCTACGACGTGAATTTCTATCGAACTTAATTCCTACGATCAAAGAATTAATATCAGGAAAATAATCATCGATATCTTTCGATTCATCATAATATGTTTCTATCTCAATAGCTCGTATTACACGCTTTCTGGAATCAACATCAGTTGTATTATGAAGTTTTTTAAATGATCTTAAAATTTGAATCAGTTCTTCTGTTTCTTTTTTTTCTAACTCTTTCCTTAACTCAGGATTTGCAGGAACCTGAATCAATTTGTAACCTTTGAGTATCGCTTCAAGATACATTCCCGATCCTCCACAAAAAACAGGAAATGTTTTTCTTGATTGTATATCCGCATATACATCTAAAAAATCCTTTTGATATTCATAAATATTGTATTTATATCCGGCTTCCACAATATCAATTAAATGATATGGTATTTGCCTACCCTCCACTATATAATCTTCCAGGTCTTTCCCGGTTCCCAGATCCATTCCCCTATAAACCTGTCTGGAATCTGCACTTATGATTTCTCCATTGAGAATATAGGCCATTCGAGCTGCAACAGATGTTTTCCCCCCTGCCGTAGCTCCCAGTATTGTAAGCATGTCATATTTCAATTCCATATATTTACTCTTATTTAATGATCCTAAAATCCTATCAGGGTATTAATGACATAACAGTAATTTAAAATACATCTTTCATTTTATTTCATAAAAATATCTATTTTGTTCTATGAAATAATTTAAATTCTTCTTTTGAATTAAGCCAGCCCATTGTTTCTCCCAGATTTATTCTTTTTATTTTTTTAAAAACCAGATCATTATAATTATTGTATAAAAGTAGAAAATGTTCATAATTCTTTTTCCTCGAAATAGTACTTCCCTATTTATTCCTCGGTTGTAAATTTGAAAATACCAGTCATTTTCAAGAGGTATAATTATACTCATTTATTAATGTTTTCTGCTAATTTAAAGATTTTTACCGATTTCTTTTTAATAACACTGACAGGTCTTAAAGATACTGCCAGGTTATAGAATATATTTTAACAGTTGGATCAAAATAAATATTTACCTTTGCAAACCAGATTATTTAAACTTTATGCAAAGCGCTATCAACATAAAAAATAAAAAAGCATCTTTTAATTATACTTTCGTTGAAAGGTTTACTGCCGGAATTAAATTGGCCGGAACTGAAATAAAGTCTATCCGTTTAGGTAAAGCCAGTCTGGTTGATGCATATTGCATTTTTATTAATGGAGAACTATTTGTTCGTGGATTAAATATTACCGAATATGATTATGGAACTCACTATAACCATGATCCCAGACAAGATCGAAAATTGCTGCTAACGAAGCGTGAGTTAAAAAAACTAGAACGTAAATCAACGGAAAAGGGATTTACTATTGTTGCAACCAGACTTTTTATAAATGAAAGAGGGCTAGCAAAACTTGATATAGCGTTAGCCAAAGGTAAGCAAGAATTTGATAAACGACACGATATAAAACAAAAAGATCTTAAACGTGATATGGAGCGAATTAGAAAATTCTAATTGAAGGTTTCAAATTATGGCCATAATTGATTCAAGGGAATCCTCAGTTTTAAATCCGAAACATTACATTTAAAACCTACTGTGCAAAAAAGAAACTATTCAGATCATATATATCGTCGGTTGTAAACTCTGAATCGAAATCGAAGAATTCATTGATTGCTTCCAGGAGTTCATCAAAAGATATATAATTGTCTTTATCTTTATCAAGTTTTTTGTACTTCTCAGGAATCTCAGCACTGGTCATTTCTGAATATCTGGACCAACCCATGCCTACAGGAACCATATACACTTCTTCCCTATTGACAGCAGCTACATCCTGAAATAAGTTTTCGCGAATTTTATTAGCGCTTAATGCAGCTCCAAATTCATCAACAATTACCCCTTTGGCCGTAAATTGTTCTTTGTCAATATAATCCGGAACCCCATCATTATCACCATCTAGTGGGCAACCAACCGAATCTACCGGAACCCCCCTCGGTGTATCAGGGCAATCATCGGCCAAGTCCAATATTCTATCTCTATCACTGTCACCTAACATTACTGCGTCAAATTCAACTTCGGCAAATAATAAATCTTGCCTAATCGTTTTAGGACTTGAGAATAAATCAATATTCATTGAGACGTACGTAAACGAAAACATGTCAGTTTGGGAATCACCAATAACTCCTCTGGTATTATTTTCATTTATACCATCCAAATCATCAGTAAACGTGTAATGAAAAGAAGAAGCTAATCGCAGCGCAACCCTGTTACTAACTTTAAAATCAAATCCAGCATCTAAAACAGCGGCATAAGAACTTGCATCGTACTCTCCTGAATTAAGATATGGATCATCCGATTTAATATTTGTTTCATATTCATTATCCCAAACAACAATTTCATCACCTATACGAATGGTTCCATCCGTTGCATATTCATATAACATTCCATCTTTATTAGCTCTATCTGTTTTTGCTGTAAAACTTGCAATATATTCGGCACCTAATGAAATAAAAGGTACAATCTTTTTCTCTCCTTTGTATATGTTTCCAAAACTATACTCTATATTTAATCCAACAGATAATAACTCAGTTTCAAAGTTTGCATTTTGATCAGGAAAAGCATAGGAACGTTGTTTTCCTGATAACGTACCATATACCAGATTTAGATTAGCTTTCCAGTAATGTCGATTATCCAAAAATTGATATACATTCAATCGAAATGATGGCTGTCCTTGAAGTAAGTTTGCGTAATCGTTTTTAAGTTCACCATAATAGTTAATTACCCCTGTTCCTATACCAATCACAGGCATATAAACCGGGTTAACAACCTCTACTTCTCGATATAATAAATCTTCATAGCCCCCTTGGGCTAAAGCAAATTGAGAACTAAAAGCAAAAACTATTAATAGGGGTAAAAACTTTTTAAATCTCATGAGATCAATCTAATTTAATTAACGATACCATTCATGATTCGTAATCATTAATGCTTCCTGCACAGTAATTCTTTTTCCATTGTTATATGCGGAAACAAATGCATCATCAATTGTTGTTGTATTCCAAATTTGAACTCTATAATCCCGAGCTGCTTTATACAAATAAAAAGATCCAACAGAATACTTTCTCCAACCTTCGTGAAATTCGGTGCGAACTTCTTTATCTAAATTATATTTTTTAAAATACCTGTTTATATTAATCGGACGATGACCTGCAGCTATCTGAACTCTGTAATAAACTCCTGATTCGGGTTCTAACATATTTGTCAGTCTTGTATCTGCTTGAATTAGCTTTAAAGCACTTTCTGCTATTTCTATTTTAACGGTTCCTGAATAATCTTGCGGCTGAACATAATCAATCGGAGTTGAAATGCCCTCTTCGGTTGTAGAAAGAATAGCCAATAAATTCTCATCGGATACGTTTTGTAAACTTACATCCCTTTCAATTATTCCAATACTCATCGTATTATCGTTTTCGATGTATGAAAATGTGCCATCCAAATTTGGTGACATTGTAACACCTTCATTTGGAACCAATTTATATGACAATACAAAATATGAATCTGATGGAAGGTTCATCCAAAGTAATTTTACCGTTTGATCTTTGAAAGTAAAAATTGCATTCTTACTTTCTAATGCTACTGCGGTATATCCTTCAGGAACTGTTTCCTGAATTTTTGCAAATTTTTCCTTATTTCCTTTATTTACTAATAAGTTTACCTGATATTCATTACTACCATCAGCTAAATAAGGAACCTGACGAATGCATTTTACTTGATCAATACCTGATTCAGCAACAAGAACCGGTGCTGCTAATGTTTTAAAGTCATTAACATCTACAACCAGCTTAGGATCTACGCTTAAACTTGGATTAATTGCAATTGCTTTAGAAGCAACCTGAACAGATTTTCTCTCGTTGTTTGCAATGTATGAAAATGTACCACCTAGATTAAAAGTACCTTTAAGTCTTTGGTCGACTTTTAGTTTATATGAAACCGTAACTTTTTGTTCTGATGGAAGTTTTAACCAAATGAACTTAACCTTTTGATCTTTAAAACTAAAATCAGCATTAGCAGTTTTCACAGGCTCTGGAGTTAAACCTCCGGGAATATCCTGTTGGAATCTGGCAAAACTTTCGAAATCAGATTTATCAAGAGTTACCTCTACTAAAATCTCATTTCCTGCTTCTACTTGCCCGGCAGTGTTCATATAAACACTAACATCTGAAAAAAAAGAATTCAGAATAAAAAGGCCAAACATATGTACCAGAAGCAATAAATATTTAAACATTTTAAATCATATTAAGTTCCCAAGACCCAATAAAAATAGCTATTTAAAACAATAATAACAAAATATCAACATTAGTTATCAACAAATGTTAATAACTTAAAGTCTTTGTTAATAATTAATAAGTACTGAAAACTAAAAATAATAAATTAAAAGTTTGGACTCAATAAATACTTAGAATAAAATTCATTGATTTTATCTACAGCCTCTTCAGCTGTATCAACTATTTGAATAAGGTCAAGATCTTTTTCGCTAATGTTCTTTTCTTCCTTTAATACAACATCCTTTATCCAAGCCATTAATCCATTCCAATAATCGGAACCAACCAATACTATAGGGAACTTGCCTATTTTTTCGGTTTGAATTAGTGTAATAGCTTCAAATAATTCGTCAAATGTTCCAAATCCTCCGGGTAATACAATAAAACCTTGCGCATATTTTACAAACATTACTTTTCGCACAAAAAAATGTTCAAAGTTTATAAGTTTATCCGGATCAATAAAGAAATTACCTGATTGCTCGAATGGTAAGTCAATATTTAATCCTACTGATTTCCCATTTCCTTTTTTAGCCCCCATATTTCCAGCTTCCATAATTCCAGGGCCTCCTCCGGTTATAACACCATAACCTTGCTGTGTAAGTTTAAAAGCAATATCTTCAGCTAATTTAAAGTATTTATTATCAGGTTTTGTTCTAGCTGATCCAAAGATCGAAACACAAGGACCAATTCGCGAAAGCTTGGAAAAACCTTCAACAAATTCTGCCATTACTTTAAAAATTGTCCAGGTATCGGTAGTTTGAATTTCATTCCAGTCCTTTTCCTCGAATGCATCCTTAATCTTATCTTCATTTGTCATATATTGTAATTTTTATGAGCTTCTTTAATTGTAAAATTAATCTTTTCAATGTTACTTTATTGAAGTTCTTTGATTAAATATTGAGCTGTATAACTTTCTTTGTTTTTAATAATTTCTTCAGGAGTTCCTGTACAAAGTATCTCACCTCCTTTTGCACCACCTTCTTTCCCAAGGTCAATAATATGATCTGCAACTTTAATTACATCTAAGTTGTGTTCTATTACTATAACCGTATTTCCTTTATCAACAATATTATTCAATACTTTTAACAATACCCTTATGTCTTCAAAATGCAGGCCAGTTGTTGGCTCATCTAATATATAAAGTGTTTTACCTGTACTTTTCTTGGCTAATTCCGAAGCTAATTTTACTCTCTGCGATTCACCTCCTGATAAAGTAGTTGATGGTTGTCCTAAGGTTATATAACCTAATCCAACATTTTGTAAAGCTTTAAGCTTTTGTCTAATTGATGGTACCTGATCAAAAAAATCCACTGCCTGATTAATTGTCATATCCAAGACATCACTAATAGATTTCCCTTTAAATTTTACTTCTAAAGTTTCACGATTATATCTTTTTCCATTACAATCTTTGCATTGTACATAAACGTCTGGCAGGAAATTCATTTCAATTGTTTGCAATCCTGCACCTTGACAAGTTTCGCACCTACCTCCTTTAACATTAAATGAGAACCTACCTGCTTTATAGCCCCTTATTTTAGATTCCGGTGTTTGTTCGAATAATTTTCTGATATCAGAAAAAACTCCTGTATAAGTAACCGGATTAGATCGGGGTGTCCGCCCCAACGGCGATTGATCTACTTCAATTACTTTGTCGATATTTTTAATTCCTTCTATCGACTTGTATTCTAAAGTTTGCTTATTACTTCGATAAAAATGTTTGCTTAAAATTGGATGCAGAGTTCCATTTATTAAAGAAGATTTTCCACTTCCCGATACTCCTGTAACACAAATAAATTTACCTAAAGGAAGCTTTAAATCTACATTTTTTAGGTTGTGCCCACTTGCACCTTTTAATACAATTTCCATACCGTTTCCTTCTCTCCTGGTTTTGGGAACATCTATGCCTTTTGTATTATTCAGATAAGCAGCAGTTAAAGAACAAGAATTCATTATTTTTTCAGGAGTACCTTCAGCAACGACTTTTCCTCCATGTCTACCAGCCTTCGGACCAAGATCTAAAACGTAATCGGCTGATAATATCATCTCCTTATCATGTTCTACAACAATGATTGAGTTTCCGGTATCGCGAAGTTGTTTTAACGAATTAATTAGTTTTAAATTATCCTTTTGATGCAATCCGATACTTGGCTCATCCAAAATATATAAAACATTAACTAATTTTGATCCTACCTGCGTTGCCAAACGAATTCGTTGGCTTTCTCCACCTGATAAACTTCTAGCAGTTCGATTCAAAGATAAATAATTCAGTCCTACATCCAATAAAAATGAAATTCGTTCTCTAATTTCCTTCAAAATATCCCGCGCAATTACATTTTGCTTTTCGGAAAGATTTTTTTCAATGTTTTTAAACCAGGCAGATAATTCATCAATATCCAGAGATGAAAGCTCGGCTATATTTTTATCAGAAACTTTAAAATGAAGTGATTCCTCCTTTAATCGCGCCCCATTACATTTAGGACATGTCACTCGTTTTACAAATTGATCTGTCCATTTTTTGCCACTGTCAGCTGCTTTTTCCTGTTGAAAATTATTAATATAATTTACAATTCCTTCAAAACTTAAAAAATAATTAGATGATTTACCAAGTGGCGTATTTAACAATTTAAAGGTTTCATCTGATCCATATAAAATAATATCGAGAGCTTTTTCAGGTATTTTCTTTACCGGAGTATCGAGTGTAAATTTATATTTTGCTGCAATAGCCTCTAGTTGCCAAAAAATCAGAATATTTTTATACTTACCTAATGGTGTAATTCCTCCACTTTTTATACTTTGACTTGAGTCTGGTATGATCTTTTTAATATCAATTTCTCGAACATATCCCAGACCATTACATTTAGGACAAGCTCCTTGAGGTGAATTAAACGAAAAGCTGTGAGGTGCCGGTTCATTATAAGATATACCACTTGTAGGACACATTAACTTTCGACTAAAATACTTAACATTATCTGTATCTTTTTCCTGGATCATTAATACTCCTTTGCCCTGATCCATAGATGTTTTAACCGATCTCTTTAGTCTTTTAAGATCACCTTCAGTAATTTTTAATTTATCAATTACCGTTTCGATATGGTGCGTTTTATATCTATCTAACTTTAAGCCATGTGTTAATTCCGTTATTTTTCCATTAATACGAGCATATAAAAAGCCTTTCTTTCTCATCTGCTCGAAAAGTTCTCTGTAATGACCTTTACGCCCCTTAACCACAGGAGCTAGTAATATCACATTTTTACCGGCAAACCGTTCAAGAATCAAGTTTATAATTTGCTCATCGGTATATTTTACCATTTTCTCACCTGTAACATAAGAATAAGCATCTGACGCCCGAGCAAATAGTAACCTTAAAAAATCATAAATTTCCGTAACAGTTCCAACTGTTGAACGAGGGTTTCTGTTTGTAGTTTTTTGCTCAATAGAAATAACCGGGCTTAATCCGGTTATCTGATCTACATCGGGGCGTTCCATGTTTCCCAGAAATTGTCGAGCGTAAGCTGATAAAGTTTCGATATACCTTCTTTGGCCTTCGGCATAAATTGTATCAAAAGCCAGCGATGATTTACCACTTCCACTTAATCCTGTGATTACAGTTAACTTATTTCTAGGAATCGAAACATCGATATTTTTAAGGTTATGAACCCTTGCTCCAAGAACGGTAACCTCCGATGTTTTTTTTACTTTTTCTTCTAATTGCTGAAGTATTTCTTTCTCCAATTTTTAGAATTTAATCTTTAATACTTGTAGAATCAATTTCAAAGTAATCAATAATTTTTGAATAATTTCTATATCCTTCTTTAGGAATTTTAATAAAATACTCTTTTCCATTTTTATTGGTCAAAAAAGAATCTCTTAACCATGGATTAAAATACTTTAATACTTTGTAGTTTATAGAAAATTTCTTAGCAAAATCTGCAAAATCAGTTACCGCTGTATCTACTTTAACTTCAAATGTGGGGATAGGATGATATAAATCTTCATGCCGGACATGAAATCCAAAACCTTCAGGATTCTCCAATATAAGTTTAATTGCCAGAATTCTATATACATAACGACTGGTTTCACTGTTTAAAAGCAGATTATAATAGTTATTTTCTTTTTGCCTGTTTACTTGCCTAATTAATCCTCTTCTTCCCATATTATATGATGCAGCTGCCATCGCCCAGCTTCCGAAAAGATCATATGCATCATTCAAATATTCACATGCCACTTGAGTTGATTTTTCAAAATGATAGCGTTCATCAACCTCACTGTTAACCTCTAACCCATAATCTTTTGCAGTACCTTTTAATAACTGCCATATCCCAACTGCCCCAGCTGGAGAAACTGCATTTTTCAAATCACTTTCTGCCAAAACCAGATATTTAAAATCATCAGGTATTCCATTTTCTTTTAGCATAATTTCAATTTCCGGAAAATATCTGTAAGCCCGCTTTATAAAAAGTAAGGTTTGTGATTGCCAATAAGTATTTACTAATAATTCTTGATCCAGAGCTTCTCTAACATCAAAATAATCCAAAGGTACTAGTTCCCCGGCAAACATAAGACTATCGGGTATTGGTAATGAAAATACCGAATACTTTTTTTGAAATGCCTGATGAAAATAATCATCTGGTGTACTTTTGTCGTTAACTGAATTAATAAAAATAACAAAAACAATAATTAATACAGAAATAGTTAAAAAGGGAATCTTTTTTTTCATTGTAAAGCTAATTCGATTCAATTTGTTCTTGTAGTTAAGAACAATATTAATACCATAAAGGTTACAAAATTAGATATTTTTTTTAAGCTTAAGTATGAGGAAAATCAGAAAGAATAATTTATTCCAGTATATATTCCAACTGAGTATGGATGTGACTGAACGGATGAACTTGAATTAATTTCGTTTATATAATATTTTACCGAAGGTTCTAATCTAAGATTTAACCTGTTCATTAAAGGATATTCAATACCTAATCCTAATGTTCCATTATAATTAACTGTACTTACTCCTTGTGTTTCTCCAATAATTTCTTTATTCCCTCCGTATTTTAAATAAACATCATTACCAATTAAAAAATTAGCACCAACTCCACCAATTAAATTTAGGTCTATATTTTTGTCAATCAACTTATATCTCAAAAGGAATGGTACTTCTACATATTGAAAATTTTGCTGAATTTCAGCATTCAAATCACTATAAATAGGATCAGATACGTCGGGAGAGCCTTTGCTATCGGTAAAATTACTAACTCTGCCTAATTTTTCGTCAATAACCACATAAGGTGAATTAAAAGAAACATTTCCAAGTGAATTGGAAATATTGTAAGAATTGATAAACCGATCTTGATGTTCAACAGATACCATATCATATGCTGCATTAGCATAAACTGCCACATAATCAAATGATTGCCCCATTGTTGTATAATAAACCCCCGCTTGAATAGTTAACCGATCAATTGCTTTGTATTGAACATTAATTCCCCCTGTGTAAGACATAATTGCATTCTCAGAATCATTATAATAATCTTTATCATATGAGCCACCTGTTTCAGCAATATGTCTATATGAATACAAAGGCGAAAACTCCCCTCCTATGGTCCATTTTTGTTTTTCGTCTTTGTGTGTTTCAACCGGTTCATTTAAAGCATAGAAATTATGCAAGTTCGGTAAGGAATATATAATTGATTCAACCTTATTTTCTCTAACATCAATTAACTGTGGCTTATTGCTTTTTAAATTCAACGAAATAGCTACATTTTCAAGTTTTTCCAGTCTGCTTAGTTTTTCCTGGCGTTTATCCTCAGTAAAAGGTTCTATTTTCTCTTTTATAACTATTTGCTCAGAACTTTTTTGGGCTGGTTCTGCTTTAGCCAATAAAGGCTCTCGGGTATGTGGCTGTTTATCATGTTTTTCTTTTGAAGTACCTGAATCTAAATTTTCTTCCCGAATTTCTTTCTCAATTACCTCATTCTTTATTTGCTCCTGATTATTAAAAGTTTCCGAGACTGCAAAACTTTCCTTATCGAGTTTATTATTTGAAATATACAACAATGTAGATCCTATAACTACTAATGTAACTATTGTTGCAGCAATTTTATAAAATTTAAATCGCTTAACACTTTTTCTTGAACTCAAAGAGTATTCAATAGTATCCCACATACCGTCCGGAGCGGGACGCGAAAAGTCCTTTAATTTATTCCTAAAAACTCCATCTATATGATCAAAATTTGCTCCCATTACATCCAGCTTACACTAATGTTATAATATTTTTTTACTTTTTCTTTTAAAATCTCTCTAGCTCTTGACAAGTTAGATTTAGACGTACCTTCTTTTATTTTTAGCATTTCACAAATTTCTTTATGAGAATATCCTTCTATAGCATATAAGTTAAATACCATCCTATATTGAGGAGATAAGTTCTGAATTAATTGTAGTAAATCTTTTGCTGACAACTCACTCAAAACATGATCATATTTGTTGATATTAGGATCGTATTCAGATTCCATATTTACAGCAAATAAATAATTTTTATCTCTAAACTTTTCTAAAGCTGTATTTACTATGATACGCCTTATCCAACCTTCAAAAGAACCTTTGTTATTAAATTGTTTTAGATTTATAAAAACTTTTATAAATCCGTCTTGCAAAATATCTTTTGCTTCATCTTCGCTATCAGCATACCTTAAGCACACACCAAACATTTTATCCGCAAAAAGTTGATAAAGTTTGTTCTGCGCTGCACGATTGCCTTTTAAGCAAGCTTTTATGATTTCGGAATAATCATTCAAAATATATCGCAAGTTTTACATTGATATACAAATTTATGAATAATTTCACTACAAAAAGCTTGCAATTTTTTTTTGTTTATTTACATTTTTTAGATGAATAAATGATTCATGAGGTTGCGTGTAAACAAAAAGAAGTTTTTGAAAAATTAATAATAACGCAACCTTTTTTCAACAAATAACGTCTAACTTACATCATTGCGTTTTGCAAATAATTGTTAATAAATATATATAATTGTTAATATTTTTTTGTAAATTGCTGCTTTTAGGCATTTAAGAAACAAGTTATTTTTAATTTAACGAACCCAAAAACCTAAATTGTGAGAATTAATCTAAGCATTATGAACATGAGTGCGCGTACGCACTATAAAACAGTTCATAAAAAAGAAATTAATGTTGGAGTAATGATAATTTTTATAATTGTTACTGTAATGTTTTTACTCTCGTTAACTTTAAGTAATTATAGCAAAGAGTTATTTAGTAGTCAAAAAACTGAATTTAGAAAGTAAAAATATTTTGATTTTCAACTTTCTTCTTAAGAAAGCTCATAACATTGTTATTATAGACAAAAAGTGGATGAAATATCATCCACTTTTTCATTTATAAAGGTTTTCCATTATTACATATGAATGACTTCGTCATAAGCTGCCGCTGCAGCTTCCATAACTGCCTCTGACATTGTTGGATGAGGATGAACTGATTTAATAATTTCGTGTCCTGTTGTTTCAAGTTTCTTAGCAACAACCAACTCTGCAATCATCTCGGTAACATTAGCACCTATTAAGTGGGCACCTAACAGTTCTCCGTACTTTTCGTCAAAAACTAATTTTACAAATCCATCCTTTTCGCCTGCTGCACTTGCTTTGCCGGATGCCGTAAATGGAAATTTTCCAACTTTGATATCATATCCAGCCTCTTTTGCTGTAGTTTCAGTCATACCCACTGAAGCTACTTCTGGTGAAGTATATGTACACGCTGGGATATTGCCATAATTGACTGGTTCCGAATCTAATCCTGCTATTTTTTCAACACATGTAATTCCCTCAGCAGATGCAACATGCGCTAAGGCTGGACCATGAACTATATCACCAATTGCATACACTCCTTCAACATTAGTTCTGTAAAAGTCATCTACTTTAACTTTTCCATTTTCAAGTTCAATTCCTAATTCTTCAATTCCAACATTTTCAAGATTAGGAGTAACTCCAATTGCTGATAAAACAATCTCCGCTTCATGAGTTTCTTCTCCTTTTTTTGTTTTTATAACAGCTTTACAAAGGTCTCCACTAGTATCAACTAATTCAACTGATGAACCTACCATTACTTTAATTCCTGCTTTTTTAAATGAACGACCCAATTGTTTTGAGACTTCCTCATCCTCATTAGGAACAATGTTTGGTAAAAACTCTACCAATGTAACTTTTGTTCCAACTGAATTATAAAAGTTAGCAAATTCACTACCAATAGCTCCTGAGCCAACCACGATCATCGATTCAGGTTGTTTAGGTAAAGTCATAGCTTCACGATAACCAATAATCTTTTTACCATCTTGCTTTAGATTTGGAAGTTCTTTTGATCTTGCTCCGGTTGCCAAGATAATATGCTTAGCCTGTATATCCTGAGTTTTACCTTCGCTATCAGTAATCTCGACAGTTTGTTTAGCTTTCAACTTACCGTAACCTTGAATAACTTCTATTTTGTTCTTTTTGAACAGAAATTGAATTCCTTTACTCATTCCATCGGCAACTCCTCTACTTCTTTCTACCATTTTTACAAAATCAGGTTTTGCATTACCTTCAATGGTTATTCCATAATCGGCTGCATGTTTTACATAATTAAAGACCTGACCACTTTTTAATAATGATTTTGTAGGGATACAACCCCAGTTAAGACATATACCGCCTAATTCAGCTTTCTCCACAACACCAACTTTCATTCCTAACTGCGATGCTCTAATGGCAGCAACGTAACCTCCTGGTCCGCTTCCTATTACAATTAAATCGTAATTCATTTTTAATTATCTTTTGTATGTTACTAATTCATAAAATATGTGCGAAATTATAGCTTATTTCTTTGATTTTAAAATTTTTTAGATCTTCTGCCTTTTCAAATTAACGTTCTGTTTTAATACCTGCAATAACTTTGCTATAATAAAAATCATTACCAGCGAAAAAATGATTGATGCTCCGGAAGGGATATTAATCTTATATGATATAACTAATCCCATAAAAGCACCAATAAGACCTATAACAATCGAAATAATGATAATGTTTTTAAAATTTTCCGTAAATAAGTTGGCTATAGATTGGGGAATAGTTAATAGTGAAATTACCAGAATTATTCCTACAACTTTGATATTTAAAACAATCGTTAGAGCCACCAAACCTATTAACAGGTAATTAATTAGATCAACCGAAATTTTGTGTGTTTTTGCATATTCCTGATCATATGAAATAAATAGAATAACGCGAAAAAATAATATAAAAATCATGATCAATAGGAGGTTTAATCCCAACATCATCCATATATCCAAGGTAGATACAGTAAGAATACTTCCAAACAGATACGACATTAAGTTTGGCGCATAGCCAGGAGTTAGGAATACAAACATAATACCTAATGCCATTCCAAACGACCAAAGTATACCAATAACGGAATCCTCACGTATTTCCGTTTTTTTTGAAACAAACTCAATACCTAATGCTGATAAAACCGCAAAAATCGCGGCAAAAATTATGGGATTTAAGCCAAAAAAATATCCGATTCCGATACCACCAAAAGAGGCGTGCGTTATTCCACCGCTTAAAAAAACCATACGTCGAGTAACTATATAGGTACCAATAATTCCACAGCTAATACTTGCTAAAATACCAGCTAATAAAGAGTTTGTAATGAATTTATATTGTAAAAGCTCGGAAATCATTTAATGACTGTGTTTTTTAAGAACCGTATGCGGTACTTCACCATGAGTGATTAGTTTAATTGGGCAGTTGTACGATTCCAATTGCTCTTCAGTGATAATATTTGATTTATGATAATGCAAAGTTCGGTTCACGCAAGCTATTGTTTTTACATAGCTGGAAATTGTACCAACATCATGCGTAACAATAATAATTGCCATTTCTTTATTAAGCTCATTCAAAATCTCGTAAAGCTCACCCTCGAACTGATTATCCACAAAGGTATTTGGTTCATCTAAAATTAATAATCGCGGCGAAGAAACAATGGCCCGAGAAAGCAACACCTTCTGCATTTGCCCTCCTGACAATTCTCCAATGGGGTATTTGCTTAAATCTGCGATTCCAATTTTTAATAACGTTTCATCTGCTTTTAATTTATCCTGTTTTGAATGCCTACTTAAAAAACCCGGCCCATAAATTAAACCTGAGAGAACAACATCTTTAACAGTAATAGGAAATTTTCTATCAATATTATTTTGTTGTGGCAAATAACCAATCTTATTATTTCTACCAAATTTCAGGTCATCAAAAAAATTAACAGATCCTTTATACGGCTTAATTAAACCAAGAACCACATTTAATAATGTTGTTTTTCCGCCTCCATTTGGACCAATTACACCGATAAAATCATCATCGAAAATATCAAGTGATATATCACTTAGAATTATATTACTATTGTATCCTGCAAAAACTGATTGTATTTCAACAATTTTACCCATTAATTGGCATATGATTTTACAATTTCATCAACAATCATTTTTACACTTTCTGTCCACTGATAGGCTAATGGATCAATCTGTACCACTTTACCATCAATTTCTTTTGCAATAACTTCTGCATTATGTGTGCTAAACTGCTGTTGAACAAATACAACCTTAATATTATCCTTTTTTGCAATATCCACTATTTCCCTGATATTTGCCGGAGTTGGTTCTTTCCCGCCTATTTCTATAGATATTTGCTCCAGTCCATAATCTCTTGCAAGATAACTTAAAGCCGGATGAAAAATTAGAAACTTCTTACCCTGTAAAGGTTTTAGTTTATTTTGGATGTATAAATCAAGTGAATCTATTTCACTTTGAAATACGGAATAGTTCTTTTCTAAATCAGGTTTTAATAAAGGATACTTCTTACTAAAATGATTATATATGAATTCAATTTGTTTTGTTACCTCTTTTGGTGATATCCAGATATGAGGATCAGTTCCATGATGATGGTGATGATGATGCTCTGAATGATCATGATCTACATCATGTTTGTGTTCCGCATGAATCAAATTAGCTTTCAAAGATTGGTCAATAATATCCATTTCCGAATTAATGCTTCTTATTTTGTTCATCCATGCTTTTTCGAATTCTATATGGCCTATTTTAATATAAACTTCTGAATTCGATAATTCCTTCATTTGGAGAGGAGTTGGTTCATAACTAACAGGACTTGCTCCTGGTGGTATCATTACATTAACCTTGAAATGATCTCCTACAATTCTTTCCACAAAATATTTCTGTGGTAAAATACTAACCGAAACTACAGGTTTATCGGTAGATTCATTTTTTTTAGCGTTATTGCAAGCTGATAGAAATAAAACGAACAATAACAAAATCCCTAATTTCTTCATTTTTGAATTATTTAGAATAAATTAAAATAACAAAAATAAAGAAAAAAGGGAATTTAGCCCGACGTATTCATAATTATTATTACTTTTTAATATTTATAAATAGTAATTGTTAAACTTGACAAGTAATAACAAACAATCTGAAGTCAATAAAACATTTAATATTTCTTTTACACAAGGTTAATTTACTTGATCTGAGCATTAATCAGATCAAATACTTCCTTCGTTAATATTTAGAACTTTTAATACTTGATTTTTATAACTACGACCTATTGGGAGTTGGCGGTCGGCAATATCTATTTCGGTTGAACTAAATGCCTCTATTTTTGCGATCGATACAATGTATGATCTATGAATTCTAATAAATTGATCTTGTGGTAACTTTTCTTCAAAGGCACTTATTGGGTGCTTAGTAACCAGGGATTTTTTCTCACATATAACTTTTACATAATCTTTTAAAGCCTCTAAATAGATCATATCCCTTAGATAAACTTTATACATTTTTTTATCAGCTTTAACGTATGTATAAGCTTCGTTTTGAACCATCGTACTTTCTTGAGAACCAAATATGGTTAGATCCCTTCCTGAGACCTCATAGTATTTGTTAACTGCCTTTAAAAATCGTTCAAACGAAATTGGTTTTAACAAATAATCAATTACATCTAATTCATAAGCATCTATTGCATAATCACGGTAGGCGGTTGTAAATATGACTTTTGGCGGATGTTTTAATGATTTCAGAAAATCAACACCTGTAATTTTTGGCATTTGAATATCAAGAAATATTAAATCAACTTGCTTTTTACGAAGTATCTCAAAAGCAGTAACGGCATTATTACACTTTGCAACAATTTCGAAATCTTCGAACTTTGATAAGTGATTTTCAATAACTTCAATCGCCAATGGTTCATCGTCAACTATGATACATTTTGTTTTTTGCATATTAATCTTCTCTTGTATCAATAGTTAGAATAACTTTAAAGCTCTCTCCTTTATCATCGATCTTAATTTGATGTTTGTCCTTATAAACAAGTTCCAGACGCCTGATTACATTTTTTAACCCAATACCTTCCGTATATGATTCTTTTCTCCC
Organism: Bacteroidales bacterium; assembly: GCA_028282585.1. Taxonomy (GTDB): domain Bacteria; phylum Bacteroidota; class Bacteroidia; order Bacteroidales; family UBA12077; genus UBA12077. The sequence continues at coordinate 26,723 of JANQHR010000158.1, forward strand.
CGAAGTATTAACATCTCGGTTGTTTTCAATGCCAAACTGTATTGTTCTTTCCTGCGTATTTAGATTAATCTCTATCCATTTTTCGTGAATTTCACCACTTACTCCATGTTTAAACGAATTTTCAACCAACGGTAAAAGTAACATTGGAGAAATATGAAAGCCTGATAAATCATCTTCTTTGCTAAACTTTATTTTTAAATCATCACCATATCGAATTTTTTCTAGTTCGATATAGTTCTCAAGCATTTTAATCTCCTTTTCTAAAGTAACCTTTGACACATTGCATTCATACAACATATAATCTAGCAGGTCGGAAAGTTTTAAAACTACTTCCGGTGCTTTAGGTGATTTTTTTAAAGTAAGAGCATACAAATTATTTAACGTATTGAATAAAAAATGCGGATGAATCTGGGCTTTTAAGAACTTTAATTCAGCAGCTAATTTCTCCTGTTTTAAAGAGTTTGTTAATTGTTGTGTTTGAAACCACTGTTTTAACAGCTTTATTACTGCAGCAACTACAGCTATGGCATATGTTTCTATTGCCGCATAGAATACTTTTGGCCAATAAATTAAACCCCATTTTTCTAAAGATTCCGGATAGTAAATGGGATATAAAATAGCTGCCATTAAATATCTCTGCCCTAACCCAAGAACAAATGATAACGGAAGAATAGCTAATACAAATGCTAAATATTTCTTTTTTAAAATAAATTTAGGTAAGAAATAGTAAACCAACGTATAGGTAGCAAATATTTTTAAGGGTAGCTGTAGTAATACAAATTGTAAGTCTTTAATAACAGTATCATCCTCACCAAGAGCAATCGGCATAAAAGTGTAAAAGAATATATAAACAAGCCAGAATAAAATATGCCACTTTATTCTGTTAAATGATGAGCCTTGTGTATTTGAAGTGAATCCCCGCATAGTTAAACTATTTACAACGGTAAAAATAAAGCATTAATATACAGGAAAAGAATGAAATATTAAAATATCGACCGATTACGCAAAATGGGTGATTAAGATCACCAAAACAATTGCGAACTGCACTTAAACCTTTAAATCGGTTTTCTATCGAACCTGAATGGACAACAAGCTATATTTTCTGAAATACATGTATTTACCTTATACATTTGATTCAGGAAATTAAATTTTAGGGTTATGAAAAAATCACTTGCTTTGATTATGATAGTTTTCTTGACTTTTAACCTGCAAGCAAAGAAGACAGAATTCAACATAGAAGAATATACCGTAAACGTAAAACCAGCCAAAATTAGTCCGAAAATTGATGGTATAATTAATGAAAACGAATGGAAAAATGCATATACCTTCAATAATTTCTGGGATCACTGGCCATCAGACAGTACATTATCAGAGTATCAAACAGAAGTTAAAGTTACTTATGATGAAGAGTTTCTTTACCTTGCTGTTAAAATGAATGACAATAACAGGGATAAAATAATACAAACGCTAAAACGTGATTCTGAAAATGAATATTGGAACAGTGATGCTTTTGCTGTTGTTATTGATCCTATTAACTCTAAAAGTAATGGTTATATTTTTGGTTTAAATGCCGGCGGTGCCCAGTTTGACGGGCTTATTGCCGTAGAAGGCAGTTATAACTCAATTGATCCTAACTGGGATAATATCTGGTATTCTGATGTAAGTATTGCTGAAGATCATTGGGATATTGAAATGGCTATACCTTTTAGTTCATTGAAATACAATAGTAACAAGGAATGGGGAATTAATTTCATTCGAAATGATATGAAAAGAAATACTTATTCTACCTGGACAAGATTCCCTATGAACTTTCAGGGTATTGATTTAGGGCACACCGGAAGTGTCGTTTTCCAGAATCTTCCGAATTCGAGTTCAAAAAAGTTTGTTATTATTCCTTCTACATTAGGTAACGTTGAACGAGACAATGAAGACGGAGTACCAACTACATCATCTGGTAATTTTGGTTTAGATTCTAAAATAGCTATTTCATCTTCGTTAAATTTAGATTTAACTGTAAATCCTGACTTTTCGCAGGTAGAAGTTGATCAACAGGTAACTAATTTATCTCGTTTTAATCCCTATTTTCCGGAAAAAAGAAACTTCTTTTTAGAAAATAGTGATCTGTTTTCAAATTTAGGTTCAGGAGAAGCCAGGCCAATTTTCACTCGAAAAATTGGTTTAAAGGATGGTGAAAATGTTCCAATTATAATGGGCGCAAGGTTAAGCGGTAACATTTCAGAAAAAACCAGAATTGGATTTATGGATGTTCAAACCGGTCAGAAAAGTGATATAACTGCTGAGAATTATGCTATTGCTTCGGTTCAGCAAAAGGTATTGGATAGGTCGAGCATTAAAACTTTTTTTGTAAACCGTCAGGCTGTAAATAACTCTCAATTTATTTCGAACGATTATAACCGTGTTGGTGGAGTAGAGTTTAACTACTTATCCAAGGATGGAAAGGTTCAGGGATCTGCTCTTTATCATAACAGTTTCACTCCCGAAAAATACACAAGTAGTGGGTTTTATAGTGCAGGAGCATCCTATAATTCAAGAAAAATTTATGGGTCACTCTTTCTATTTCAAATGGATAGAAATTATATTGCTGATGTAGGGTTCACACCAAGGTTATTTAATTATGATTCTGAAAGAGATACTACATTCAGGTTAGGATATAAAGAACTGTTTTCGCGACAACTAATAAAATTCTATCCCAAAAATAGTATTCTTAATATGTATAGATTCGGAGGAATGACCAGGCTATTTTACAATACAGCCAATAACTTAACAGAATATGAACTTATTGGTGATATATTTCTTCGATTTAAGGGAAGAAGTTGGTTATATGCCAGATACTATTTCTCTATGGTTGATCTGCCGTTTCCAACTAAAATAATTGACAGCGACAATTCCCTTCCTGCACAGCGTTACGATTATAACGGTTTTTTTGCCAGGTATAGAACCAGTCCAAACAGAAAAGTAAGCGGATTTTTATTCGGAGGGTACGGTTCCTTCTTTAATGGAACAAGACTAACTGTTGGAACATCTGTAAATTACCGTATTCAACCCTGGGGCAATTTTAGCATTGATTACCAGCTAAACAAAGTCGAACTTGCCGAAGGTTATGGAAAGCAAGACTTACACCTGTTAGGCACGAAAACAGAAATATCATTTTCGAAAAAACTTTTCTGGACAACTTTTTTACAATACAACACGCAAGCAGAAAACTTTAATATCAACAGCAGAATTCAATGGCGATACAAACCTATGTCGGATATTTATTTCGTTGTAACCAATAATTACAATTCCTATGATTTTAGCCAAAAAGATCTGATGTTTGTTCTCAAGTTAAGTTACTGGCTAAATGTTTAACTAGGATTTCCATTGAGGCACATTGACAATCGTAATAGGACACGATGATTTTCTGTTGCGAGAGGCTTCTTTTGCCATGCGGCAAGATGTTTTTCTATTGAGGCTCATTTCTGATCTATTAAGTTACAATACTCAACCATAAAGGCAAACTACTTTTGCGCTTTGCCCTATTGAAATTACATCAAACCACAACTCCATGACCATGACCCGCTCCATCTTCGTGTTTCTTATCATCTTGAAATTACATCAAACCACAACGAATTAACATTAGTTAATATTTGATCCAAGGTTTCTTATCATCTTGAAATTACATCAAACCACAACTCTTGGATGATTAGTTCAATACAAATATCCGTTTCTTATCATCTTGAAATTACATCAAACCACAACGTTCACTGTCTGCAGGTAAAGCTTCTATAAGTTTCTTATCATCTTGAAATTACATCAAACCACAACAAGTTGCTATACTGGGTTTATCAATATTTAGTTTCTTATCATCTTGAAATTACATCAAACCACAACTGTATTTGCTGGGCTAAAATTCATAGAACTGTTTCTTATCATCTTGAAATTACATCAAACCACAACATGTGCCTGTGATTTAAATGGTAAAGTAGAGTTTCTTATCATCTTGAAATTACATCAAACCACAACCTCGCTCATGCCAGGCGGAAATCTCGAAATGTTTCTTATCATCTTGAAATTACATCAAACCAC
>JANQHR010000151.1 GCA_028282585.1 Bacteroidales bacterium
CCGCATTGGTAGAAGCCAGTGTGTTCCCATCAAGGCTTAAGTTGTCCGTAGCCACAACACCTGTTCCGTTTGGAGCTAAGGTGATGTTTCCGTCTACATTAGTAGAACTGATTGTGTTAGCATCTATCTGGATGTTGTCAATTGTTAATGGTGCACCTGTTATATCCACACCCCCTGTAGCATTTAAGTTACCCGTTATATCTACATTACCAGAACCAGCAAGGATGTCCACAGCAGTAGTTCCGGTGTTATTACCTATGGTTACAGTTCTACCTGCAGTTGCTGCAGTACCAATATTTACATTTCCATCTACCGCATCGGAGGCAACATTGACAGCCCCAGTAGCTGAGTTGATGTCCACATCGCCAGCCGTATTAGCATCAATGGTAATACCGGCAGAAGTTGCAGAAGTTATATTAACACCATCCTCACCGGTTACAGTAAGTGCACCGGCAGAAGTGGTTACATTTGAAGCACCATTAGCATCTAAGCTGAAGGTTGAACCATCTACGGTTAAATCACCGTTAAGGTCCGTATTTGTAGCAACGGTTAAATCAGCCCCTATAACATCAATACCATTATTTGCATCAAGGTTTTCGGTAAAGTCTGCTTGTTCTGTAACCAGGAGTGTACCTTCCACTGTGGTAAGGACCGTAGAAGCAGCTAGGTTTACAATACCATCTGCATTTAAATCGCCAGTTGTAGAAATATCATCACCCGAATTAGAAGGGGATAGCGTAGTTCCTGTACGGTTCCAGAATCCTAATGTGCCATTGTTAGGAATTGTGGTGGTTAATTGTCCACCTGTAGTTGTATAAACTCCACGATCTGCGGTTAAACCAGTATTTGGAATATTACTTAATAATGACCAGCTTGGAGCTCCGGCATCCGTATTCATTAATATTTCTCCTGTTGTAGAGCTTGGAGGTAGTAGATTTATAGAACCTGTTCCATTACCGTAAAGGAGGTTATTAGCGGTAATAGAAGATAGCCCTGTTCCACCATACGTAACTTCAACAACATCGGCTTCCCAGGTTCCGGTTCCTATTGTTCCTAATGTGGTAATTGAGGCTTGTCCCACATAAGTGCCGGCTATATCAATAATTGGATTGGCAGCATCTGTTTTATCAATAGTGACTCTGTTGGCAGTACCAAAAATATCATTTATTCCTGTATCACCTGAAAAAAGTACTCTCCAAGTTGTTCCATCATAAATGTTAAGCTTGTTAGTTGTTGTATTATAAATAATTAATCCTGTTTCGGGAGAACCACCATTTATTAGATCTCTCTCAGCTTCTGTCATTCGTGGAGTTAAAAATCCCCTCTCTGTCGATCTTAACTCAAGAATAGCAGAATTGTGCGGAGTTATCAAAATTTCGCTAATTCCGACTCCTTGTTGGGCAAATATCTTTTGCCCGCTCAGCACCAGAAACAAGGTCAGTATTGTTAACACTAATTTTCCATGTACGATACCTTTTAGTTTTTCACTTCGGCTCCTAACCTCCATACGAGCTCCTGAAGATGTTTTAAATTTTGTATCCATGACTAGCCTCCTTATGATATTTTTCATTTTTTACGCTATTGGTGATTTGATTTGGATTAAACAAATGGTAATTTGTTAATCTAAAAAAAGTATTATATTGATTTGATATTTTGTAGCTTATAAGAATTTCTTGTTTTAAAATAGGAAGAAAACCAATAGAGAAAACTTTAGTCAATATTTGGATAATACATTGACCAAAGCTCTTTTCTAGTGTTTTTGCAAAAATGCTTAGACAACAAAGAGAAAAGCAAGTGTTATTTTGGTTTAACCTCAATCGTTATATATATAGTCCTACTCTATACGCTCTATTGTTACAAATCCTTTCGATTTGCTTTTCAATAAAACCTCCGAATTTACAAAAACTGTTAATAAAATGTTTGTAAATCTGGCTTTTATCCTTGAAATAATATAAAAATAATTAAATATCAACACTCTAGCAATAAATAGTATTTTTTTTGATATAAAATTTTAAGTAGAATAAAATTTAATGTTGAGTATTGAATAATTTAATTATCAGACTTTTAAATTAATAATGTGTACGTAAAAACAGTGTAAAAGTTATAAACATTACAGAAAAATTAATTTAATTAAGTGGTTGATTACTTGAATCCCTTCAGTTATTGATAAATTAAGGACAAAAAAGGTTGATATGCAATGAAAGTAGAAGGGTTGATTTAGGTATCCAAGAAAAAATCAATTTTTTATGTTATTTTGCACAACAAAAATTAGAACTTATGCTAAAATATAAACGAATTCTTTTAAAACTGAGTGGAGAATCATTAATGGGTAATGTGGGTTATGGTATTGATTCGGAAAGACTTAATGAATATGCAGAACAAATTAAAGATTTGCATGAAGCAGGTGCACAGGTTGCAATTGTAATTGGTGGAGGAAATATTTTCAGAGGGATTTCAGGTGTGACAAGTGGGTTTGACAGAGTTAAAGGCGATCAAATGGGGATGCTTGCAACTGTTATTAATAGTTTAGCATTACAGTCTGCAATGAAAAACATCGGTTTAAAATCAATAGTTTATTCTGCAATAAGAATGGAACCGGTTGGGGAGCTTTATAGCAGAGATAAAGTTATTGAGAATTTGGAACAGGGAACTGTTGCGATTCTTTCCGGGGGTACAGGTAATCCATTTTTTACCACAGATACTGCATCGGCTCTAAGGGCTGTTGAGATTGGGGCAGAAATTATGTTGAAAGGAACTCGAGTTGATGGTGTTTATACTGCTGATCCTGAAAAAGATCCAAATGCTACAAAGTTTAATACTATTACATTTGATGAAGTTATTAAAAAGGAACTAAATGTAATGGACCTAACAGCATTTACGATGTGCAAAGAAAACAATTTACCCATTTATGTTTTTGATATGAATAAAAGGGGAAATTTGTTAAAAGTTTTAAATGGAGAAGAAATAGGCACATTCGTAAGTAAGTAGAATTCTTAAGATTTCAGATATCAGTTTTTTTTTTAAATTTGTTGCTACAATACCCTAACCCTAAAATTTGAAGTTATGACTGAAGAAGTTCAATTTGTTATAGATTCAGCCAAGGAAAGAATGGATAAGGCAATTAACCATCTGGAATTAGAACTTGGTTCGTTAAGAGCAGGAAAGGCAAATCCAAGGATGCTTGATACTGTTATGGTTGATTATTATGGAAACCAAACTCCAATAAACCAGGTTGCAAATATAGGTACTCCGGACCCTAAAACGATTGCTATACAACCTTGGGAAAAAACTATGATAGAGCCAATTGAAAGAGCTATCATTAATGCGAATTTAGGTTTTGCCCCTATGAATAACGGCGAGATCATTAGAATAAATATTCCCGCTTTAACCGAAGAAAGAAGAAAAACCTTGGTAAAACAGGTTCATACAGAAGGTGAAAGCGCAAAGGTTAGTATCCGTAGTTCTAGAAAAGATGCAAATGATGAAATCAAACAACTGGAGAAAGATGGATTATCCGAGGACGAATCGAAAACTGCATCTGATGAGATTCAAAAAGTTACTGATCAATATGGCGAAAAAATTGATAAGATTGTAAAAGCTAAGGAAGAAGATATTATGAAAATTTAGATTATCGTTTTATCAATATCAATAATAAATAAAAGCAGCTCAACAAAGCTGCTTGGTTCGTTAATTTTTATTTGAGATTTTTAAAGCTAAATCAATGTAATGAAAAATATCTTCTCGATGATGATTGATTTTAGTTTTACTTCTTTTATGACCTAAACGTACAAACACCATATTTTTTTCAGGAATAATAACAATGTACTGGCCCAATATACCTCGAGCATAATAAAAATCAATCTTTTTATGCGATCCAATCCACCATTGATAACCATAAAAACCAACCGGTTTATTTTCATTATCCACAAGAAAAGTTGACGGTGTTAAAGCTTCTTTTAAATAAGATTTAGAAACAATGCGTTTCCCATTCCACATTCCTTTATTTAAAACTAGCTGGCCAATACGAGCAAAATCTCTGGCGTTAGAATTAAAACAACAGAATGCTTTTTCGTCTCCATTTTCTTGATCCAAACTCCAGGTAGCATTATTTTTAGCTCCAAGTGGTTTCCACAGTTTTTCCGAAGTATATTCACTAATTGGTTTGTTCGTAGCTTTTTTTATTATAATACTTAATAGTTGAGTATTTGCTGTTATATATTCAAAATCTTCGGCCGGAGGTTTTATTGATTTAGCGTATAGAGCTAACTTATTAACATTTATTCCATAATAAGCTTTAGTTGTAACCGAAAATGGATTAAAATAGCTTTCGTTCCATTTTAAACCTGAACCCATGGTAAGTAAATCTCGGATGGTAATATTGTATTTTTTATTGTCAAATTCAGGAATGTATTTTGAGACCGGATCATCAACCGATCCAATTAATCCTTCATCAATGGCTATTCCAATTAATAAACTAACAATACTCTTTGCCATTGAGAAAGAACTTGACTTAGAATTTTCAGTATAATCATCCCAATAACTTTCAAATATTAAAGATGTATCTTCAATAACTATAAAAGCTGTGGTTTGAAAATGATCCATTAGATGAATATCTTCAGAACTAAGCTGATATGTATTAAACTCAGGGGAAATTTTCCATGGCTGATGTTCTCCTTTTTCAACAGTTCGTTCCGGGAATATTTTATAATCGGAAATATCAGCTGTGAAATAGTATATTGCTCGACGGAAATAGGGATTAGGCTGTATAAATAAAAATAAAAGCATGAAAATAATTGCTGCTGGCAAATAAATTTTTACAAGTTTTTTCATCCTGTAGGTGATAATCTGTTTAAATATTTATTTAATACTGATAATAATATTTTAGGTTTTACCGGTTTTACCAGATAGTCGTTCATACCCGAATCAAGGCCTTTGTCTATATCTCCCGGCATTGCATATGCAGTCTGTGATATAACAGGAATATCTTTATTTAATTTCTTGATTTGTTTCGTTGCCTCGTAGCCATCCATTTCGGGCATCTTTATATCCATGATAACAATATCAATATCATTATTCCTTTTAAATATTTCGACTGCCTCTTTACCGTTCATAGCCCTTAAGACTTTGGCTTTTGTAATTTTAAGTACTTCCTCAATATAAATTACATTGGCGGGTTCATCTTCAGCAATAAGAATAGTTCTGTTTGCCCAATTATAGTCTTCGGAAATGACAAGTGGTTTTTCAGGTTTCTCTAATTCTTTTAATTTATCGAAAGGTAACCCAAAATAAAAAGTTGATCCTTCTCCTAATATTGACTCTACCCAAATACTACCACCTAATAATTCAACTAAACTTTTACTTATTGCTAATCCCAAACCAGCGCCTCGATAGAGCCTGGTTTTATCATCTTCGATTTTAGTAAACCGATCAAAAACCAAATCTTTTTTCTTATGATCCATTCCAACTCCTGTATCTTTTACATAAAAAAGAATCTTTTCTTCATTCAATATTTCATATCCAAACTCTATAAAACCTTTTTCAGTGAATTTTACGGCATTATCAATCAGGTTAGTTAAAATCTGATTTAATCTTAAAGGATCAGTTTTAATAACAATATTTTGAGATCGGGCGTTTTCATTTAAAAGAATATCAATTTGTTCTTTGCCTTTGTGTTTTCTAATTTCAAAAAACGACTGTTGTATTTCTTTTAAGGTTTGATTTAAGTTACATTCCTTTTTGTGAATCTTGATTTGACCTGCTTCAATTTTTGAAATATCAATAATATCATCGATTAACCTTAATAAATTATCACCACCACTTCTTATTAGTTTTATAAAACTTTCTTTTTCACTTGGTGTAATCTCAGAATCAGGTACAGTAATTAATTCTGCAAAACCAAGTATAGCATTCATCGGAGTTCTGATCTCGTGAGACATATTTGCCAGAAAAGCCGACTTAAGTCTATCGCTTTCCTCTGCCTTTTCTTTAGCTTCTACCAGTTTTTTTTCTGCTTCATCTCGAGCTGCTTCACGATTTAGTATTTGCTGAAGCATTTCATTAAAGTTATCATAAAGAATTCCAATTTCATCATTGCTTTTACTTTCTATTCTTACGCTGTAATCTCCTTCCCCCGAAATTTTCCTGGTTAGTTTTGCTAATTCCAATATCGGCTGGGATATTGGTTTTTGTAACCTGTTAGCAAGAATAAATGAAAACACAATCATTCCAATTAAAATTCCAAAAAGAATGAAAATATATTCTTTCATTTTTTCAGTTAATAATGAAGCATCAACTTCAATGATAATAATACCATACCTGAAATTCTCATATACAATTGGGTGCTCTATTAATAAAGCGGATTTTGAGAAATTAGTTCTTGAAACTTCAAGTTCATCAGGATTTTCATAAAGTGGATTAACAAAAATATCATCTGATTTTTTATAAAACGCAAATAAGACCCCATTACGATCGTATAGAGTTCCCTTATTTACTCCTGGAATTGTTGATAGTTTTGATAAAATATTTTCAGCACCTTCATTATCATCAAAAGTAAGGGGCGCAACAACGTATTCGCCTATTAGTTTTGTATTCATGAGGTTATTAAGTAACATTTCTTGTTTTAAACTCTTAATGTCACTTATTCCAACAAGCGTAAATCCAATAATCATGGTAACTGTACTTACAAGAAGTATAATTGTAATGATTTTATTTTTAATCGATATTTTTTGAAATAGCTTCATTAATTTTCTTTTATCGGATTTACAATTTTTGCTGAGTTTAGTAAATAAAAACTCATTTGTAAAGGTGATTGTAATACTGCAGTTTCATTTATCTCAAAACGCAGCTTATTTCTATCTTCATAAAAATTAATAAGTACTCCTTTTTCAGCAAAATTAGGTGCTTCGCTAATAGTTAGCACCGGTGATTTTTTCGTTAAAGCTAAAATGTTTTGCAGGTTTTTTCTTTCAGTTTCTGCGATGACTAATATATGAACATTTTCAATTTCATAAAGATTAGAAATACGTTTTACTTCTACTTTTTTATTATTGATTTTTTGGTTGGAATAAATTTGTTCCAGATTTTCGGTTAGTGGAGTTCTTCCGATTACCGCAATGATAAAAGGCAATTCAGGATTATCCATCCTTGATTCTTCAGGCCAACTAACAAAACGGGTGAATTTTTCGAGATAAACAGCTTTAAGTACATATACATTTGCTTGCGTAAATCCATACGCGGAGACAAACATCAGCATCAAAATAAGGATGATTTTTTTACAGAGTGTGTTATAATTATATGTTAACTTTTTTGACGCCAAGAATTATTTTCCGTAATAAGTTATTTCTTTATATTCATTATTCTCAATTCCCCAAATAACAATCTTAGGAACTGGATCTCCATTGCAATCAAAATTTAAAGGGCCCGATGCACCCTCATAGTCGATTGTTTGTCCTTTTTCTATGATGTTTTTAGCAACATCAAATTCATTAACATTAATGATTACAGGATCGGTAATAAAATCTACACAAAATTCAGAACCAGATATTTCCCTTAGAAACTCTATAATATCTTCTGGTTGTTTTGAACCCGCACGAAGTGTTGCATATAAGACTGAATAAACAGCATCATAAGCATGTTCTGAAAACGTTGAAGGAGAAAAGCCAAATCTTTCAATATAATTTTCCTTATATATATTATAGTTAGCATTACCTTCATTAGTACTAGTTATGCCTATTATAGTTTCTAAAATCTCAGGATTCCCATTAATTATAAGTTCTTCAGGAACTATTCCATCATTAAGAAAAAGTTTTGGTTTATTTTCAAGCTGTTGATATAGTTCATTATTATAAATTTCGTTTGTTAATATAGCAACCTCAGACGAGAAGGCAACTATAAATATAACGTCAACCTCTTCACTAAGTAAGGTATTTAATTCATAACTGAAATTATATGATTCTAAATTTGGGACATTTCCAGGGTATAGTACATGATTCGTAACTTGCCCACCCAGTTCCTGGAAATTTTCTTTAATAATACTTGAAAGTCCCTGACCAAATCTATCGTCTCTGTAAAAAATTGCAGCTTTTTCATATTGAAGGGAATCAAAACAGTATTGAGCGGATACTGTTCCAAATGTATGATCAGAAGGACACGTCCGCCAAATGAAGTCTTGATCATTTAACATAGTAAGCTCGGGCGTTGTCGCAGAGTAAGTCATCATTAATACTCCGTTTTCAATACATAATTCCGCCATTTCAATTGCCACGGAAGAAAATGTGGGACCTATTATTACGTTAACACCATCATTAATTAGTTCGGTAGTAACTTTAATTCCTTCTTCAGGAGAACCTCCTGAGTTTTTAAAAATAAGTTCAATACTATAATTTGTATTGTTAATATTTAAACCTCCCATATGATTGATTTCTTCGCTCGCAAGTTTTGCTCCAAAAAACATGTTTTCAACTTGTTCTCTTAAAACAGAAACATCGCCAACAACTCCAATTTTAATCGAATGATCATATTGAGGGATATTATAGTTTTCTTCAAGTTTTTCGCATCCAATCGAAAAAAGAAAAAACAAGAAAATTACCGATGCAATTAGTTTATGTTTTTTCATAATGTTAAATAAATTGAGTAAATCGAAAATATATCGAACGACCTATTCCAGGTATATCATAATTGTTAAAGCCCGGATAGTTATATTTAGTATCTAATAGGTTCTGTAATTTTAAGCTAATTTTAGTTTTGCTATCCTTAAAAATATTAATATCTGTAGAAGAGATTGTTAAATCTAATACCAGATAAGGATCTAATTTATATCTACTTGTAGCATAGTTTATTGGATCGTAAACAAAGTTGTTTTGATCACTAGCTATTCTGGAACTTATGTACTTTCCTTCAAGATTTATATTTAAATAAAATTTTGGTAAATGGTATATATCTCCAAATTTGATTATATGATTTGGATACAACGCCGTATTAACTTTAATTTCCTGTAACAATGGATCATTTTTTTCTAAAATGCTCTTTTGATATGAATAATTCACATACGCTGTATTCTGAAATAAGCTGGCATTTAGCTCGGCTTCAATCCCCCCTGAATAAATATTTGAAACATTCTCTGCCATAATATTTGTGATCTGGCCATATGGAAGCAGATATTCTATTTTATCATCAATTTCCGTGTAAAATACATTTGTACTGAAGTTAACCGATTCCGTTATTTTTCCCATTAACGCCCATTCCAACGTATTAGCTTTTTCTGGTTTTAATGAAGGATTACCAACAATTCCTCCCGGATAAATATAATTAGTATATAACTGCTCTGATGATGGAGCATTAAAAGACGTACCATACATTATTTTCGTACTGATATCATTTGTTAAATGATATACAGCAGCAATTCTATAAGTTAACACATCTCCATATATGTTATGATAATCAAACCGATATCCCGCAGTTAAAGTTAAGTTACGTAAATAATTTATGCCGAAAAACTCACTTGCATTAAAAATCATTTGTAAGTATATACCCAGATTATTGAACTGATCCTTACCTTCGGTACCACCAGGATTTAAAGTTCTGGTTCCTGCATTATTAACAGTATAAAATTTTTGGTGATCATGAATGTCAGTTGTATAGTCTATGCCTATTGAGAAATTGTTAACTTCGTCAAAATTATAGGAAAGATTACCGGTTACATCATAGCCTGTATAACTTACTTCTCGTTCAATCCATTCTGTTGGATCAGTGTTTGTTTCAAGAATTTCATCTTTAAAAGGCTTACCAGTTGATCGAGATAAAGTTAACGTGGCATTTAGGTTTTCATATATATCCTTATTATATGATACTCGCTCGTAGGCATTAATTAAACTAATATAATTGTTACGTGTAAGTGCTCCCCAGTCTAAGAACTCGGCGTAAGAGTTTATGATTTGTTTTGTTCCGTCAAGTGTTATTTTACCAAACTTACCATCTTCATATGTTAGTTTCAAAAAAATACTTAAAGGATTGGATTCATTTTTCTTGCCAATATCGCTTTTAGAATATATTTCATTTCCAGGAACATTAGTAAGGGCAAGACCTGATTTATCAATTTGTGAATAAGAGCTGGCAAAAATGAAATTAAATTTTTCTTTTTCTCCTCCCCAAACAGTACTAATACCAAATGAAGAATTGTCGCTAATATCAGCTATATAGTGTGAAATTGCATTATCTTGTAACGTTGATCCGGATTTTGTTATAATATTTATAACGCCAAGGAACGCATTTTTCCCATAAAGTGCCGAATTAGGACCACGAATGATTTCAATTTTTTCTATTGCTTCAATCGGAATAAGAGAAGCATCCAGAAAATTATTTGAGCTTGACCTAAAAGAAACGCTTTGACCATCAACCATAACTTTTATTAATCGTGACCAGGTTCTCAAGCCACCATTAATTCCGCGAATACCAAGATTAGGTTGAAAATGATCCGTTATTACATCATATCCTGCAATGCTGTTTAAAGCTTCATCTAAACTAAGGTAACCCCTTTCCTTTATTTGTTTTTCTGTTATAACTGATACAATAGAAGGAGCATCTATTATATTTTGATTCTGACGTACTGCCGAAACTATTTCAATATTCATAAGATCTTCTAGCGAAAGATCAAAAAGAGCTTCTGTTGAAGTAGTATCAATTTCTTGTGATATAGTACTATTTACTTGAAATAATAAAAGAAGTAAGAACAGATATAAAATTCGATATTTCATAGTCCTCAATTTGTTTGCCAACGATCGGAAAGTTAAGAATAAATTGCTAAAGCTCTAGTTTTAAGTCCAGTTTAAATTTCTAATTAGTACTTTAATACCTTATACGTAATCCTTCGGAACAGTTTCTACAAATCGCAACTTTTTTTCGATTATGCAAAATGGTTTTCCTGAAATTGTTGAAAATATTGTGTTTCCAAAGCTTTAGCATACTGTTTTTATTTATGTTACCTAAATTAAATTCTAGGTTTTTGTCAAAACAACATGGAATTAATATTCCTTCCCAACTTATAACTGCTGTGCTCCATATTCTAAAACATTTATCTGGCAATTTAGTTTTAGTCTGATAATGAGATTTTTTAAAATATCTCGAATATTTGCTAATATTAGGAATTAAGTCACTGTTTTGAGTAAAGTTTTCGATTTGTGCTGATTTTAGTTTAAGTTTATTTACCCCCAGGACTTTACTTAAGCGTTTTATTTCAGCAAGTTGGTACTGATTATGTTTAAGCACCAAAAATTGCAGATGAATTTTTGGATAAATTGATTTTAGTTCTTTCTTGACCAAAACAAGGTTTTTAATACCGCTTATTACTTTGTTAAAGTTCCCACCCAGGCGATATTTTTCATATGTTTCCTGATCGGTCCCATCTATTGAAATAATTATCTTTTTTAATCCTGAATGTATTACTCTTTTACAATTCTCTTTATTTAAGAAGTGCCCATTAGTTGATATACTGGTGTAAATTTTATTTTGATTTGCGTATTTGATAAACTCGTAAAGATCTTGATGCAGAAATGGTTCGCCTTGAAAATATACCATATGATATATTGTAAAATCTTTTATATCATCAATAAGTTTTTTGTAAAGTTTAATATCCTGAAAGCCTTTTTTTCTGTTCGCAGAGTTGTTGCCTGTTGGACATTCAAGGCATTTTAAGTTACATTTATTGGTTGGCTCTGTTGTTATACTGAACGGATATCCCCACACAATGGCTTTTCTAGTTAATATAGATAACAAATAACTCAAATACATCTTGAAAAGATTTACTACTTTTTTGAAGCTTATGTATTTATACCAAATCATTTTTAAATCAAAAAAGGCCGATATCATTATCAGCCTTTAAGTTTTTAGTATTAAAATCTAATTTGTTTCTAGTATTTGGAATAGCTCATCCAATTCTGGGGTTAAGATAATCTCTGTTCTTCTATTTTTCTTTCTTGCATCAGGAGCTTTAGAATTAATAATTGGATGATACTTACTTCTACCAGCTGCAATTAGTCTACTGCCTTCTATTTTCTTGTTTTCTACCAAAATTCGGACAATAGCTGTAGCTCGCTTTACGCTTAGATCCCAGTTATCTTTTATAGCTTCACTTTCGATATATGGAACATCATCAGTATGACCTTCAACCATGATATTAATATCCGGGTTAACAGCTAATACATCGGCCAACTTTTTTATGGCACTAACTCCTTTAGGATCAACAGCAGTACTCCCCGATTTAAAAAGCAATTGTTCGTCTAGTGAAACATATACTTTACCATTCTTCATTTCAACGGCTAAACCTTTATCAGCAAATCCTAAAAGTGCATTAGAAACCTTATCTTTTAGTGCATTAACAACTGAATCCTTTTTATATAATATAGCTTCAAGTTCAACTAATTTAGTATTTTTCTCTTCGAGTTCTTTTTTGTATTTATTTAAATTACTTTGATCTCTTTTAAGATTATCTTCAAGTTGTCTTAGCCGATCTTCCTTTTCAATTATTCCAGCCTGCGTATTTTGAAGTTCTTCCAATAGTTTCCTGGTTTCAGATATGTTGCCCGCTAATAATTGATCTTGAGCTTTTTGCAGATCTTCATATTGTCGGTTCAACTTATCATATTTAATGTCAATTGATCTATATTTATTCTCTCTTTCAAGACTGTCTTCGCTATAATTTTTAAGCCTTTTAGACATAATATCAACTTTCGAGTTTAATTCAGTATTTGCAACTTCAAGTCTTTGGTTTTCTTCTTTAGTTAACTCAAGCTCTTCCTCACATTTAACATTTTTTAACTGCAGTTCTTCGAATTGTTTTGTTGGAACACATGCTGTAAAAGCTATAAATACAATAATTACTAATGTACTTAGTTTGATTTTAAATGACATATCAACTATTTTAGTTTAAGATTGTTAAATATACGAATTTAGTAAATAGCAAAGATATAAAATATGTAAGCGTTAAGTTCGTTAGAACAGTGTAAAATTATTCATATCTTTGTGCTAATTAACATTGTTGTATGTCAAAGGGTTTGTTAAAAAATATTTTATTTCCATCCGATCTTAAAAAATTGGATTTAACGGAACTTCCTAAACTAAGTGAGGAGTTGCGGCAATTTATAATTGATGTTGTATCATCAAATCCTGGACATTTTGGAGCAAGCCTTGGTGTAGTGGAGCTAACCGTTGCTTTACACTATGTTTTTAATACGCCATATGACAGAATTATATGGGATGTCGGGCATCAGGCATATGGGCATAAAATTCTTACAGGGCGTAAGGAAGTTTTTAACACAAACAGAAAATACAAAGGAATAAGTGGATTTCCGAAAATCACAGAAAGTGAATATGACTCTTTTGGTGTAGGACATTCATCGACTTCTATATCAGCAGCACTTGGAATGGCAAAAGCTGCAGGTTTCAGTAAAGATGATGATAGACAAATTGTAGCCGTTATTGGTGATGGCTCTATGACAGCTGGATTGGCTTTTGAGGGATTAAACAATGCAGGAATTGAAAAGACAAATTTATTGGTAATCCTCAATGATAACAACATGGCCATCGATCCAAATGTTGGTGCCTTAAAAGAATATTTATTAGATATTACAACTTCAAAAACTTATAATAAGCTTAAAAATGACGTTTGGCACTTATTGGGTCATCTAAATAAACTTGGACATAATTACAGAAAGCTGGCACAACAAATAGATAATGCAGTTAAAAGCTTTTTATTACGTCAAAGTAATTTATTCGAGTCGCTAAATTTCAGGTATTTTGGACCTGTTGATGGACATGACGTAGTATATTTAACAAAGATACTTAATGACCTAAAGGATATTAAAGGTCCAAAGTTGTTACATGTTGTTACTCAAAAAGGAAAAGGTTTTAAACAAGCTGAAGAGAATCAAACCATTTTTCATGCACCCGGGAGATTTGATAAAGAGACAGGAGAAATTTTAAAAATAAAAACAGATAAACCAACACCTCCAAAATATCAAGATGTATTTGGGCACACGGTTCTTGAATTAGCTAAGGAAAATGAAAAAATAGTGGGTATTACGCCGGCTATGCCAACCGGATCATCATTGAATATAATGATGAAAGAAATGCCGGAAAGGACTTTTGATGTTGGAATCGCAGAACAGCATGCTGTTACTTTTTCTGCTGGATTAGCTATTGAAGGAATGTTACCATTCTGTAATATATATTCTTCCTTTATGCAACGAGCTTATGATCAGGTTATTCACGACGTCGCAATTCAAAATTTAAATGTTGTATTTTGTTTAGATCGAGGCGGATTAGTGGGCGAGGATGGAGCTACACATCATGGTGTTTATGATTTAGCTTACATGCGTGGAATTCCAAATATGATCGTTTCTGCACCAATGAACGAAGAAGAACTGCGCAACTTAATGTATACTGCGCAGTTACCTAGTAAAGGCCCATTTTCAATCCGATATCCAAGAGGAACAGGAGTAATGCCAGAGTGGAAAACTTCTTTAAAGGAAGTTGAAATAGGGAAAGGGCGTTTGATTAGAAAAGGTACTGATATTGCAATACTATCAATAGGGCATATAGGAAATTCTGTTGTAGAGGCTTCAAAAGAATTAGTAAAAAAGAATATCGATGTAACGCATTATGATATGAGGTTTGTAAAGCCAATAGATGAGAAGATATTGCATGAAATAGGCAGAAATTATAAATCGGTTGTTACGGTAGAAGATGGAACCATAGTTGGTGGTTTCGGAAGTGCTGTTCTGGAATTTATGAATGACAATGGTTACAATGTTCGGGTAAAACGTCTAGGAGTTCCAGACAAATTTATTGATCATGGTACTCCCGAAGAGTTGCACAAAGAATGTGGGTTTGACACTAAAAGTATTGTAAGTGTAATTAAATCAATGGTTCAGCCTAATCTTTTATCGAGTGCAGGATAGTTTTGTAATAGAAAAGTTTGCGAATATCAAACAATTCCATATTTTTGCAATCCGATATTTTAAATCTACCAGCCTGGATGGCGGAATTGGTAGACGCGCTGGTCTCAAACACCAGTGGACATTAGTCCGTGTCGGTTCGATCCCGACTCCAGGTACAAATAATAAAATCAACTCTCCTTCAGTGAGGGTTTTTTTTTATCTTTATGCGACTTAAACAAAAGGCCATGAGTAAAGAAAACCCATTACACCCTTATAAAGAGAAACAAGACGAATACGATAAAAGATATTTAGAAATGGCACTTATTTGGGCAAAAAATTCATATTGTAAAAGACGCCAGGTGGGTGCTTTAATCGTAAAAGATAAAATGATTATTTCGGATGGATACAATGGAACTCCATCAGGATTTGAAAATGTGTGTGAAGATGAGAACTTTTTAACTAAACCATATGTTTTACATGCAGAAGCAAATGCAATTACAAAAGTTGCTAAATCTAATAATAGTTCCGAGGATGCTACGTTATACGTTACAACATCGCCATGTATGGAGTGTTCAAAACTAATTATACAGGCTGGAATAAAGCGAGTAGTTTTTAATAATAAGTATCGTGATGAATCAGGTCTGAGATTATTGGAGAGAGCTAATATAGAGATAAAACATGTTGAACTTTAAAGAATTAGAATATGAAAAACAATAAAATATATTTACCAATATTATTTGCCGGAATCTTAGCAGCCGGAATTTTGCTAGGAAAAGCCTTGAATAATAATCCCCATAACAGATATGCGCATTTGTACCAATCTTCAGATAAGCTTGGCAAAATTCTAGATTATATAGAAACTCGTTACGTGGATACTGTTTCAAGATCTAAATTAGAAGAATCGGCTATACCGGCTATGCTGGAAGAATTAGATCCTCATTCTATTTATATTCCTGCCAAGGACATGAAAAGAGTAAGTGAAGATTTAAGGGGTAATTTTGAGGGAATAGGTGTAGTCTTTAATCATCAAACTGATACTGCAATAATAATTAGTGTTATAACGGGAGGACCGTCTTATAAAGTGGGAGTTCTTCCCGGAGATAGAATTATAAAAGTAGATGATTTTTTAATAGCAGGACAGAATATTCCAAGCAATGATGTGGTTGGAATGCTTAAGGGGGAAAAGGGTACTAAAGTTAAAGTGAGCTTAGAGCGTAAAAGTGTTCCAGATTTAATAGAGGTTGAAATAATTCGCGATGAAATTCCTTTATATAGTGTTGATGTATCATATATGGTTAATGAAGAGATTGGTTATATAAAGATTAATCGGTTCGCTGAAACAACTTTTAAAGAATTTGTTGAAAGTGTTGAAAAACTTCGAGAATATAACCTAAAAAAACTAATAATTGATTTAAGAGGTAATACTGGAGGAGTTATGTTAGCTGCGACTAACATAGCAGACCAATTTTTAGATGCTGGTAAAATGATTGTATATACAAAAGGTAAAGCAAGTCCGAAGCAGGATATTTATTCAACTGCCCGTGGAATATGTAAGGATCTTGATTTAGTAATTTTACAAGATGAGTTTTCAGCTTCGGCAAGTGAAATTTTAGCCGGAGCTATTCAAGATAACGACCGTGGGACAATCATTGGAAGAAGGTCATTTGGAAAAGGATTGGTTCAGGAACCATATCCATTATCAGATGGATCGGTAATCAGGTTGACCATTGCACGATATTATACTCCCACAGGACGAAGCATTCAAAAACCATATTCCGATGATAAAGACGAATACTATAATGATTTGATGGAAAGATATCAACATGGCGAATTTTCAGAAGTGGATAGTATACATTTTGCAGATTCATTAAAATTTATAACCCCGGGCGGAAATATTGTTTATGGCGGCGGCGGAATTATGCCTGATATTTTTGTACCATTTGATACAACGGGTTATTCAAAATATTATGCAGAAACAGTGCGTAAGGGAATACTCTATAATTTTGCATTTCAATACGTTGATAATCACCGGAGTGAACTTAATAAGTTTGATAATGCTAATAGCATAAACGAATACCTTGAATCAATTAAAATATTTGAAAAGTTTGCTGATTTTGCCGAAGAAAACGGGGTGCCAAAAACTACAAAAGGGTTTGACTATTCAAAACAATTAGTAAATACTCAGTTAAAAGCAAACATTGCAAGGAATGTAATTGATAATGAAGGGTTTTATCCAATTATACAAGAGGTTGATACAACATTAAAAGTTGCGATAAAATATATGAAAGAAAAATCAGCAATGAATTAAACCTACATAAAAAGATATTATCTAAGTAATAATTAGGATTAAATAAAAAATTTAATTCATAATTTTGGGTTTTTAGGTTAGTAGGCGCTCTTTTAAAGAGTGCCTCTTTTATTATAAACAAGAGAGTTTTTATTTAAATAAAATAGATTACTTTTTGTAAAGCGGTGTAATAAAGAAAGATTCTTTGTGTCATAAGGATAGAAACTTGAAAAACTAAGTAGAACATAAAACTTGAAAAATGAAAACACAAAGAATTAAAACATTAAGTGCATTAACTATAGTTTTGTTGATGATAACAGCTTCAAATTTACATGCTCAAAGAGGAAGGTTTTATACTAAAGAACGAAATTTTAATAATAAAGGGATCTGCGAAATAATTCCTGATTTAACTGAAGAACAAGAAGCTAAAATCAAAGAGCTTAGGGTTGATCATCTAAAAGAAATGAAACCTTTTCGTAATCAGGTGAATGAGTTAAGAGCAAGGAAACAAACTCTTATGACATCAGATAATGCTAATCTTAAAGAGATAAATTCTGTAATTGATAAAATGACAGATATCCAAAGCAAAATGATGAAAGCAACCGCTAAGCATCATCAAGAAGTAAGAAATCTATTGACAGATGAGCAAAAACTATTTTTAGATAGCAGACGAATGCGTGGCTCAACGTATGGTAAAGGTATGAGAAATGCCGGAAGAAGAATGTGTGGAGAAGGGTTTGGTATGTACAACTACTATACAGAAGAAACTAGTAATTAAAGAAATGGAATACAATGAACTACCTCCAAATAGTTAAGCACTGTTTGGAAGTAGTTTACTTTTCGATATATTCAGAAATATCGTTTGCAATTTTTAAGATTTTATAAATATCACCTTCTTCATTATAAATTGGAGTATATGACTCCATAAACAAGTAAGTATTTCCCTTTATACTAACCTGAGTCTTTTGCTTTTTAACTTTTCCACTTCTTAAGTCATTCCAAAACTGAGTATATTGAGATTTTTGTTCTTGTGTAAAGTCAATATTTTCTGAATGACGTTTTCCAATAGCTTCTTCTCGTCTTATCTCAAATAAATTTAGGTAAGCATCATTTACAAAAGTCATGTTTTCATTTAAATCATATTCAGCAACATAACTTGTTGAGTTTAATGCGTTAATAAAACTTTCCATTTCAACTGTTTTACGTGCGGCTTCCTCCTGAGTTGTTTGCAATTCTTCCATATTTTGTCGCATTTCCTCTTCTTGAGCTGCCATCTCTTCAGCTTGTTGTTGTGTTTTTTCAAGTAATTGTGTTGTTCTTTCATTCACTTTAACAGAAGATAAAGTCGATGCAATACTTTGCGCAATTTTCTCAACAAATTCAATTTCGTGGGCTTCTAAAGAATTAAATGAAGCAATTTCAATTATACCCAGTACTTCCTCTTCAATTTTCAAAGGAGTAATTAATAAACATTTTGGATTAGAGCCACCCAAACCTGATGTAATTTTAATATAGTCATCAGGAATATCGGTCATATAAACAGTTTCTTTTTCCATAGCACACATACCTACTAATCCTTCGCCAAGTTCAATTTTCTTTTTGGTAAATTTTCTTCGATCAAACGCATAAGCTGCAATTAATTCAAAGCAGGTATCAGCATTATCTTCATCACTCTTAATAAATAATCCTCCCTGGTTTGCTTTCATGTAATTAATTAGGTTAACAATTACATGAAATGCCAGTTCTTCCAGATTATCATTATTTTGCCTCAACACATCACTAAACAAAGCTAATCCTTCATTTGTCCATTGTCTTTTTTCATCCTCAACTTTTCTTGCCTCTTCTTCCTCTCGAGCTATTTTTAATTTATTCCGCATATCAATAAGTGATTGTCCTAAAATATCATAATCACTTAATAGTCCTATTTCTGTATCATAATTTCCTTCACCAATTTCACTTGCAAATCTTGTTTTTTCTATAAGCCCGGATATGCTTTTATTTAGAGCATCACCCATTTCCTCAATTTCATCACCTGATTTTATATCTACTCTCATTTCTTTACCAATGTGTCCTTTTGATAGGTTTTTTAAAAAGTTTGTTATTACTAAAATAGGATTGGTTATACTGTTAGATATTGTATATATTACTAAGCTTAAAATTAAAAGGCCTATAATACCTACCAGGATTGAAATTCTGAAATTTCTTTCGGCTTTAGCCATTACCTGGTCAATTGGTACTGCAATTCCTATTGACCAAGGTGTACTAGTATTTCCAATAGGTATAGGACTGTAAACAATATAAAACAAAGAACCATCCAGCCCTAAAGATTTGTACGAGAGAGTCTCCCCGGTTTTAATAGCCTCAATTATATTATATTTTTCTGCTTCATCCGGAGATATTTCTTCAACAGATTTACCAACCCAATCAGGGTTTGGATTAGCTACATAAACACCATTATTAGACAACAAAAAAGCATTACTATTTTTAAAAGGTTTTATTTTATCAACAATTTCCTGAAACTGACTTAATTTTATATCCGCTCCAACAACCCCAAGAAATTGGTTATCTTCTATAATAGGTGCAACAATACTAGTTTCTAATACTTCATCGGCTTTATTACCGGTATATGAATAATAATATGGATCCAATATAACAGGTCTCTTAGTTTGTTTAGGCAATTGATAATAATCACCTGAATAAATACTAACCGCATTGGATTCTATCGATTCATCCAATACAATTACACCACCATCCTTGTAATATAGATGGCCAAAATTTCCGATAACAGTGCTACCTTTTTTGTTTTTGTATTGTTCATCCAAAGTATCAATTGAATTTGGTTCCCACGTACTCCAAACTGCTAAAAAATCGGGATTAAATTGCAATGATTTAGTTAAAATATTAGCTATAACATCTCTTCTGTTTTCTTCATTTATGTCTTTATAAACTAGGAATGTTGTACTTAAATCAACTACTGATGAATAATAACTTTCTAAATAAACTTTAACTTGCTGTGCTGCACCTTTTACATAGTTATCCGAGATTTTTATAGCATCTTCATAGGCCATATTTTTACTGGTAATACTAATATAACCTATTGCGAGTATATAAATTATTAACGTGGTTAATAATATAAAAAGCTGGATCTTATGCTTAATTTTTAGCTTAAGTTTCATAGGTGAAGATTTTAAGAAGGTTAGGTCAGAGCAAATATACGATATTTTGGTAAACTGATATTAACTATAAGTTAGGGCTGTTGAATATTAAGTTTAATTTATAATGAATTGAACAAATTCTTTTTCTTTTTGTCTAAATATTTAAGTAAGCTTAAAAATTAATTTAAATATGCTAAATAATGTCAATTGCAACGGAGAATTTTATTAAGAAAGTATATCAATACGAAATCAATGAAGGATTTGATTCAAGGCCCGGTTCTGTTGCTAAATCGTTAGGTATAAGTAATGCTGCTGTAACAGATATTGCGCGCAAACTGGCTAAGAAAAATTTGCTAATTTATGAGAAATACAGAGAGTTAAAACTAACTGATGAAGGTAAGAAGTTAGCCTTAAATGTAATTCGTAAACATCGTTTATGGGAAACCTTTTTACATAAAATATTCAATCTTTCTCTACATGAAATTCACCGCGAAGCGGAATTATTGGAACATCAGACTTCTGATTTTTTAGCAGATAAAATTTCACAGTTTTTAGACAACCCGCTTTTTGATCCCCATGGAGACCCTATACCTTCGGTTAAGGGCGAAATCAGTTTTGATGGTGAAAATATTACTTTGACCAAGACGAAAGAAGGTACCAGCTATATTATAACCCGACTTCTTGGTTTAGATAAAGAATTATTTGAATTCTGCAGCGTAAACAATATTAAAATTGGATCGAAATTAACTATAAATAAACAATTTTCTAAAAATGAGATGACTGAAGTTGAACTCTATGGCAAGAGATTGCTTTTAAATAAAGATTTTACCAAAAGAATTTATGTTAAAGAAATAATTTAAAATGAAAATAATATGAAACTTACTAAACTATTATCTATGATTTTATTGGGAATTTATTCCTTAAATATACAAGCACAAGAAACAGATGCAAACATATTTGGAGATGTGCAATCGAATCATGAACATGTACCATTCGCAAGTATTTATATTGAAGGAACCAGTATTGGTACAAGTACAGATGAAACAGGTCATTATATGCTAATTAACTTACCTCCCGGAGAACATATTTTAATAGCTAAAGCATTAGGTTTTACTACCCAAGAAAAGACTATTAAAGTTGAGGAGGGGAAAACAATTGAGGTAAATTTTGAACTTGAAGAAGAAACAATGGAACTTGCTGAAATTGTTGTAACAGGAACAAAAACATTTAAAAGGGTTACGGAATCGGCGGTTATAGTAAATGTACTAGACAGTAAATCTTTAGAAGCTGTTCAGGCGTGTAACATTTCGGAAGGATTGCGTTTTCAGCCTGGCTTAAGGGTTGAAACTGATTGCCAAACTTGTAATTATACCCAGCTACGAATGAATGGACTTGGAGGCTCTTATTCTCAAATTTTGATTAATGGACGCCCAATATTTAGTCCTTTAACAGGCTTGTATGGTATGGAACAAATTCCTGCGAATATGATTGAGCAAATTGAGGTTGTAAGAGGTGGAGGTTCAGCATTATATGGCTCAAGTGCCATAGGAGGAACCGTAAATATTATTACTAAAATCCCAACTAAAAATGATTATAATATTAATATGACGACTTTTAGTATAGATGAGGGTGCAACCGATTATGTTTTAAATGGTAATATTAATGTGATGACTCAAAAACGTAATGCGGGAGCTGCAATTTTTATTAATCGCCGCCACCGAGAGGCTTATGATCATAATGGAGATAATTTCTCAGAACTACCCGAGTTAAGAACAAATTCTTTTGGCGCTAATATATTTTACAAACTAACTCCTAATCAAAAGTTAGAAGTTAATTTCTCGAGTTTAAATGAATATCGTTATGGCGGTGAAATAATAAATGATCCGGCACATTTGGCATTACAGTCAGAAGAAAGAACTCACCATGTTTTTATGGGTGGAATTGATTACCAAATAAATTTTAATGATGATAATAGCTCATTAATAACGTACTTTGCTGGTCAGTTAACAGATAGAGATCATTATACAGGAATTTTTCCGGATGATCCTGTGGATATCGAAACTCACTTAGAAGATCCTCCATATGGTTACACTGAGAATACTACTGTCCAAGTAGGTACGCAGTTAAATCATCGTTTAAGTGGTTTCCTTGGAGGATCAAACGTACTTACTATCGGAGGAGAATATTTATTTGATGATGTGTTTGATACTATACCTGCATATGGTTATGAAACAGATCAAGTTACAAGAAACTTGGGTGGATTCTTGCAAAGTGATTGGGAGA
The DNA here is from genome assembly GCA_028282585.1 of Bacteroidales bacterium. Lineage (GTDB taxonomy): Bacteria > Bacteroidota > Bacteroidia > Bacteroidales > UBA12077 > UBA12077. The sequence goes on from JANQHR010000151.1 coordinate 22,656, forward strand.
TATTATCAAGTCTGAATCTATTAGCAGGTTTACGAATTGATAAACATAATTTGGTTGATCAGGTAATCTACAGTCCGAGAATTTCTCTGCTTTATAAACTAAAGGATATGACCCAGTTTCGAGTAACATGGGGAACAGGATTTAGGGCTCCACAGGCTTTTGATGCAGATATGCACATTGCTTTTGCAGGTGGAGGAATTTCAAGAATTTTATTGGCTTCCGATCTAAAAGAAGAGCGCTCTAATAGTTTAAGTGCATCAGTTAATTTTGATTATCCAACCGAAAAATTTATTGCAGGATTTACTTTGGAAGGATTTTATACGAATCTGAAAGATGCATTTTATCTGCAACCTATTGGAGAAGATGCATTAGGAGAACTCTTTGAAAAACGAAATGGACCTGGAGCAACGGTACAAGGAGCAACTATAGAGTTGCGAGCTAATTATAACAGAATGATTCAAATGGAAGCCGGATTTACTTTCCAACAGAGCTTATTTGATGAAGCTGTTGAAAATATCGAAGGGTTGGAAGCAAAAAGGGAATTTCTTAGAACACCAAATCAATACGGATATTTAACACTTACACTAACTCCCACAGAAAAAATAAACGGTTCAATTAGCAGCGTTTATACTGGTCCAATGGAATTAGCACGTTTTGAACCAGATGAATATAGAACATCATCATCGTTTACGGAATTAAACATTAAATTAGGATATACTTTCGATTTTGAATCAATTGATTCGGGCGTTGAATTATTTGGGGGAGTGAGAAACATAACCAATGCTTACCAAAATGATTTTGATTCCGGAAAAAACAGAGATAGTAATTACGTATATGGTCCGGCAGCACCAAGAACTTTTTATATAGGAGTTGGATTAAAATCATTTTAAATATTATTGATTATTTCAATTTAAAAACAGGAATATTTATTCCTGTTTTTTTGTTAATCAGATAACAGAAAATTAGCCTAAATATAACCTTACAGAAGATTTTTTATTTGGTCATTTCGAAAATTGATCATAAATTGCACAAAAACACAAAAAGTGTGCAAGTGTGCAAAAGCAGGAAGTAACCATAAAAAATCCTAAGGATAGCATCATTGCGGTGGCTCTTAGGGTTTTCGGTAAATTGGGAGTGTATAAAACTACCATGAACGATATCGCTAAAGCTGCTAAAAAAGGGCGACGTACAATTTATCAATACTTTAAAAGTAAAGAGGAGATTTACCAAGCCGTTTTAGAAAAAGAAACTGCAAATATGGTTGTTCCTATGAAAGCGATTGTTAAATCTGATTTAACGCCTGATAAAAAATTAAGGGATTACGCGCATCAAAGAATAAATTCAATAAACCGAATTGCTGAAAATCATAATGCGTTTAAAATTGGATTTATACAAAACGATAAAGTGATTTTAAAACTTAGAAAGCGTTTTGATCGTTTTGATTCGGAATTGCTGACAAAAATAGTAAAAGAGGGATCTGTAAAAGGAGAATTTAAAATTGATAATATAGAATTAACGGTAAAAAACATTCAGGTTGGATTAAAAGGTATGGAAATTGATTTCATAAGAAATAATTGGAATGATGATTGTAAGTTACAGTTAAACCTTTTTATTGATATGATAATAAAAGGAATTATGTAGTAGTTCTTATTAAGGTATTTAATTAAAATTATATAAAATGTATATTGACTCTATTGGACATTATTTACCAAACCAGTTGGTTCCGAATGAATATTTTTTGGAAGTAAATGGGTTGTCTGATGAATGGATATATTCGCGAACAGGAATAAAAACAAGGACAAAAGCATCAGATAACGAAAATACAAATACAATGGGGATTGAGGCGGTAAGAGAGGCCTCTAAAAATTTACCATACAACCTTGATCAGGTAGACCTGGTTATTGGTGCATCTTATACACCTTACGATACTGTTGGTACACTAGCTCATACTGTTCAAAGAGAGTTTAACTTAGATGATGCAAAATCGGTATATATTTCTTCAGCTTGTTCATCTGTTCTGAATGCTTTAGAAATAGTTGAAGGATATTTTGCTACAGGAAAATCAGAGCATGCTCTTATTGTTGCATCGGAACAAAATTCATTGTATAATGATGAAACAAATGAAAAAAGCGGGCACTTATGGGGAGATGGTGCGGCCTGTTTATTTATTTCTAAACATGAAAATCGCCCAAATCAACCCAAAATAGGTGATATATATACTATTGGATTGGGGCACATTGGAAGAGGAACTACGGGAGTTTATAACCATCCAACTAACGGAGGCATCCAAATGCCTTACGGAAAAGATGTTTTTGTGCATGCGTGTAACTATATGGTAGATGCGTTGGAGGTTGTTTTAAAAAAATCCGGGTTGTCCATCGAAGATCTTGATTATATAATTCCACACCAGGCGAATATCCGTATTATTGACCATATAGCACACACTTTAAATTTACCCGAGGGAAAAATGCTTACTAATATTAAAGAACTTGGGAATACCGGTTGTGCGAGCACATTAATTACGTTATCTCAGAATATGGAGAAAATGATCGCTGGAACTCGCGTTGGATTGACTGTTTTTGGTGGCGGATATTCAAGCGGTTCTTCGATTATTCAATTTTAGTAAGAGATTATAAATGGCCAATTAATCCTAAGAAAAAGCTAACTAAGTTGGTTAGCCGTTTGTTTTATAAAATCTAAGATAATTTTTACCGATTCTTCCATTTCTTCTATAAAGCCCATATGCCCGGAATTATCTAAAGTACAAAACTTTGATTCTTTAGAAAGTTGAATTTTTGAAGCAACTTTTTCAAAATCTATGTAATTATCATTTTTTCCGGCTATATATAAAAATGGGATCTCAGTTTTTTTTAAAGATTCAGAAAGGTCAGGACGGTTCATCATTGCGTGAAGATTTGCGATTATTCCATTTTCTGACGTTTGTAAAGCAATTTCTATTGTTTTTTTAACCTCGGTTTTAAATTTTCCAAGATTACTTGTGGCAAAGGCATTAGGTATGTTAACTTTTGCAATCAAGTCTTTTTTACCATCTTTTACTAATTCAATTTCTCTTAAACGTTTCTTAACGGTTGTTTTGTTATCGGAATATGGATGAGAATGAAGCAACGAAAACCCAAAAAGTTTTTCAGGAAACAGTTTATGGAACATCAAAGTAATATAACCTCCCATGGAATGACCAATCATAAAAACTTTATCAATATTCAGAGTATTTAGGCAATCATAAATGATGGAAGCAATTTGTTGTATGGAATGTTTTTCAGATAATATTTCACTATCTCCATGACCTGGGATATCAAAACAAACTACTCGAAAAGATTTCGACAACTCAGAAGAAAAATTATTCCAGACTTCAATGGATTCTAAATAGCCATGTAATAAAATAATAACCTTACCAGTACCAACGTCGGCATACGTTATTTTTCTTCTATTAAGTAGTAGGCGTTTTTTCATTCACTTATGACCCATTCTCGAGCTGCTTCAAGACTGGGAAATATATTAGTTTCCCAATTACTTCCAGACATGATTTTATCGTATTCTGCCGTAATTTCTCTCACATAATCGCTTTGTGTTACAACCGCAACTTTCATATCTTTCTTAACATCCGTTTGCGATTTATCCATTACACCGATAATGCTTATATCATAAGATGTAATCTTGAACTCTTCGATATCCAAAAAATCAAAGATCTGAAAATTAATAGATTCAAAATTAGCATTGCTAATTACATAATTATTGGCATCGATCAAATCCTGAGCATTAACAACTCCACGAAATTTAACATAAACACCATTTTTGTCCCAGTTAATAGTAAATGTCATATCATTAATAATTATGTGGTTATATAATTTTGAATGACAATAAATTATTCAAATTATTTATTAGACATAGATTCTTCAATTTCCTCTACTTCCTTGGGTATACCTGCCATTAGATCTATTGGTTTCAAGTTTACAATAATGTCATTTTCAATTCTAATTCCAATATTTTCTTCAGGAATATAAATTCCTGGTTCACATGTTAAAACCATTCCATCTTCCAAAACTGTTGTTTTTTCTCCTACATCATGCACATCCAGTCCAATAAAATGGCATGTGCCATGCGGATAATACTTCTTGACCAATGGATTTTTAGGATCTTGGTTTTCAACATCCTCTTGAGTATAAAGCCCAAGTTTTATATGTTCTTCTTGCAAAAGTTTTTCAACCCTTTCATTAACCCGATTAATTGTAGTACCAGGCGTAAGCCAGCTTATTGCTTTCTTCATAACTCTTAATACCGCCTCATAACATTCTTTTTGTCTTGGTGTAAACTTTCCATTAACAGGAATGGTTCTTGTGCAATCTGCTGCATAATTAGCATATTCTGCTCCAAAATCCATTAAAAGTAGATCACCATCTTTACATGTTTTGTTATTTTCTACGTAGTGTAATATACATGCACTTTTCCCACTGGCAATAATTGGTGAATAGGCATGACCGGTAGCTTTATTCCATAAAAACTCATGTGTGATTTCTGCTTCAACCTGATATTCCGTAACTCCGGGCTTAACAAATTTCAAGACTCGGTCAAATGCACTGGCTGTAATTTTACAAGCTTCTTTCATCAATTCAATTTCTTCCTGATCTTTTTTTAATCTGACACTTTTCATAAGTGGAGCTAGTCGCTCAAGTTCATGTGCAGGAAATTCCTTTTTAACACTTTCAACAAAACGTTCATCTGCAGATGCCGTATCAGGTTTAAATTTTGGATTTTCATTCAGGTTCAAAAATATCGTTTCGGCTTTGATGGCTAGTTCCCTAAATATTGATTCAAATTCTGACAAGTATTTAATGTTCTTAATTCCTGATGTTTTTTCAGATTCCTCTTTGGTATATTTATGACCTTCCCAAACAGCTATTTTTTCATTACTCTCAATTATAAATAGTATTTCTCTTAATTCTTTATTCGGATGATTCGGACAAAGAGTTAGTATTGTTTTTTCCTGGTCGATACCACTTAAATAAAACAAATCAGAACTTTGACGGAAAGGATAGTATTGATCTCCGTTTCTATACATCTGATCATTTGAGTGAACAACTACTAATGAATTTGGCTGTAAAAATTTCACAACCTTTTTTCTATTTCTTTCAAATAGTGAGCTGCTTAACTGAGGGTACTTCATAACTTAGAACTGTTTTAAATTATTGATATTGTGTTTCTAAACATTGGAAATGTATTTATTAGAAAATATATTTGTTTATAAACATATACATGTTTCTAATTAATTGCAAGTTAAAAATAATGTTCTACAAAAAATCTATTCTATGACCAAATTTTTCACTTCATCCATTGGACAAAAATTTTTCATGAGTATAACAGGATTATTTCTCATGCTGTTTTTAATTGTCCACTTAACAATAAATTCTTTATTGCTTTTTGGGGATGGTACTTTATTTAATCAGGCTGCAAATTTCATGGGCAGCAATCCGGTTATGAAAGTCATTGAACCCATATTAGGGTTGGGATTTATTTTGCATATTATTTATGCAGCTTACATTACACTAAAAAACGTGAAGGCAAGGCCAAAGGGATACAAGGTTACGACTAAAACTAAGGTATCATGGGCTTCAAAAAACATGTTTATTTTAGGAGTTTTGATTTTCATCTTCTTAGTTATTCACCTGGCTAACTTTTTCTGGAAAGTAAAGTTCGGTAACATTGAAACTATAATGGTAGAAGGAAAAGAAATACATGACCTATATGCTCTAGTCGCTGGGTTGTTCAAAGGTTGGTGGTGGTATAATGTTATTTATATTGTTGGAGTGATCTTTCTTTTCTTGCATCTTACGCACGGATTTTGGTCTGCTTTCCAAACGATTGGTTGGGACAATGAAAAATGGATGCCAAGGTTAAAGGTAATCGGGTACATTTATTCAATCATTATATGCGGTGGATTTGCTTTTATCCCTATGTATTTTCTTATAAAATACGTTGTATAAATTAATTTAAATAAAAACTGGCCTGCTGGTTTATCCGCCAAAGCGTTCGACAAGCAGGTTGTAAAATATACACTATGAGTAAATTAGATGCTAAAATACCAGAAGGCCCTTTAGCCGAAAAATGGTCAAGATATAAAGCTACACAAAAACTTGTTAGTCCAAACAATAGAAAAAAACTTGATATAATTGTTGTTGGAACTGGAATTGCTGGAGCACCGGTTGCTGCTTCTTTTGCAGAGATGGGTTATAATGTAAAAGCTTTTTGTTTTCAGGATTCTCCCCGCCGAGCTCACTCAGTAGCTGCTCAAGGTGGAATTAATGCTGCAAGAAATAATAAAAACGATGGAGATAGTGCTTATCGTTTATTTTATGACACGATAAAGGGTGGAGATTACCGTGCTCGCGAAGCAAACGTTTATCGTCTTGCTGAGGTAAGTGCTAGCGTTATAGATCAGCTTACTGCACAAGGAGTTCCATTTGCACGCGAATATGGAGGAACATTAGCTAACAGAACGTTTGGTGGTGTTCAGGTATCACGAACAAATTATGCGCAAGGACAAACCGGCCAGCAAGTTCTTTTAGGAGGATACTCTGCACTAAAACGTCAGGTTGGTTTAGGGAAAGTTAAAATGTATGCGCGTCGGCAAATGCTTGATATAGTTATTATTGATGGTAAAGCACGAGGAATTGTCACAAGAAACCTGGTTACCGGTGAAATTGAGCGATATGCTGCGCATTGTGTGGTTTTAGCAACGGGTGGATACGGAACTATCTATTACTTATCAACCCTTGCTGTACAATCAAATGCTTCAGCAGCTATGCAGGCATATAGAAAAGGAGCCTTATTTGGAAATCCTAGTTTTATTCAAATTCATCCAACCTGTATTCCGGTACTGAACGAATATCAATCTAAGTTAACCTTAATGTCAGAATCATTAAGAAACGATGGTAGAATTTGGGTACCTAAAAAAGAAGGAGATAAGCGCAAACCTAAAGAGATTCCGGATGCAGAGAGAGATTATTTTTTAGAGCGCCGTTATCCTGCGTTTGGAAACTTGGTTCCGCGTGATGTTGCATCTCGTGCAGCTAAAGAACGATGCGATAATGGTTTCGGTGTAGGTAAAACCGGATTAGCTGTTTATCTTGATTTTAGGGATGCAGTAGCCAAACAAGGTAAAAAGGTTATTAAGAATAAATATGGAAACTTATTCGCCATGTACGAAAAAATTACAGGTGATAGTCCATATGAAACACCAATGATGATTTATCCAGCTGGACATTATACAATGGGAGGTCTTTGGGTTGATTATAACCTACAAACCACAATTCCAGGATTATTTGCAATTGGTGAAGCAAACTTCTCAGATCATGGAGCAAACAGGTTAGGTGCAAATTCATTACTACAAGGAGCGGCCGATGGTTATTTTGTTGCACCTTATACAGTTTCAAATTATTTAGCTGATGAAATTACGACAAAGGTTCCATCAACAGATTCTCCTGAGTTTGTTGAAGCAGAGAATAACGCAAAAGTAATTCTCGAAAAATTCTTAAACATTAACGGAACCAAAACAGCTACTTCATTCCATAAACGATTAGGTAATATCATGTGGACACATGCTGGAATGCAACGTAATGAAGAAGGATTAAAGAAAGCTCTAGTTGAAATTGATGAACTTAAAAAAGAATTCTGGAGTGATTTGAAGATACCTGGTAAAATGGATGAAATCAATCAGGAACTTGAGAAAGCAAGCAGAGTTGCAGACTTTATTGATTTAGCCAAATTAATAGTTACTGATGCATTAAATAGAAAAGAATCTTGTGGTGGTCACTATCGCGAAGAAAGTAGAACAGAAGGTGGCGAAGCAATGCGAATTGATGAAGAATACTCTTATGTGGCTGCTTGGGAATATCAAGGAGACGATAAGGAGCCAACACTTCATAAAGAAGAACTGAAGTTCGAAAATGTTGAGGTTAAAGTAAGAAGTTATAAATAGTATTGAGATGTAAACTGTAAGATTTGAGAAAATGAATCTTTGATACTAATTACTAAAATCTAAAATCTAAAGAAGATGAAAATAAAACTAAATATTTGGAAACAAGCAAATGCTAAAGCTAAAGGAAGATTTGAAAAGTATGAATTGGATGGTGTTGATGCAGAAATGTCTTTCCTTGAGATGTTAGATTCGCTAAATGAAAAATTAATTAAAGAAGGTAAGGAACCGGTAGCTTTTGAGCACGATTGTCATGAAGCGATTTGTGGATGCTGTAGCTTATATATAAACGGGTATCCTCATGGGCCAGGAAAAGAAGTTGCTACTTGCCAGGTACATATGCGATCGTTTAAAGATGGTGAGACAATAACTGTTGAACCATGGAGAGCTAAAGGTTTTCCTGTAATGAAAGATTTAATGGTTGATCGTGACGCTTTTGATAAAATTATGGCTGCCGGCGGATTTGTCTCCATTGATGCCGGACAGGCTCCTGATGCAAATTCAATCTTGGTAGGTAAAGTGGATGCGGATAAGGCATTTGATGCTGCTGCTTGTATTGGTTGCGGAGCATGTGTTGCCGCATGTAAAAATTCTTCAGCAATGTTGTTTGTTGCAGCCAAAGTTTCCCAATTGGCATTATTGCCTCAAGGTAAAGTTGAGGCAAAAAGAAGAGCACTTAGTATGGTTGCAAAGATGGACGAGTTAGGGTTTGGCAGCTGCACAAACACAGGAGCTTGCGAAATCGAATGCCCAAAAAGTATCGGGATTGACTTTATTGCAAAGTTGAACCGAGAATATTTAAGTGCATCTTTCTCAGAATCTGAGTAATCTTTAATTTTGAAATAACTCAACCTGTCTAAAAATATTTAGGCAGGTTTTTTGTTTTATAAGTATAGAATTAAGATTGATTAAATATCCTTTTTATGTAATATGAGTTACTTAAATAAATTGATTTTCTTCACATCTTTTAAGGATGGGACAAATGAAGAAAATCATATAATATGTTTATACAAATGAAAAAAACATTATTATTTCTAATTCTTCTAACGGCTTCTAGTTTGTTTGCACAGGAAAAAAAGTATTATGGCATAAAAGAATTAACAGAACTTCTAAACATAGAAGTGCAAAATGAAATTAATTATGTTCGGCAAAATCCGCATAAATATCACATCATTATTGAAAAATCTGGAAGATTAGATCCGTTAAGATATGAGGTTACACCAAATGGAACATGGTTTATACGTGAAAGAAGCGAATACTTTGTTGCAAGAGTAACCACACATGAGGGCATTTCGGCTTATCAAGAAGCTAGTAATTTCTTGCTAAAACAGAAAGAAATGAAGCCTTATAAATATGATAAAGGGCTAAAATTAGAAGCCAAAAAGCAGTGCGAGTATATTCAGGAAATTGGAATTTTGACTCATGCACGTCCGCATGGAAACGGATTAGACTATGTGCAGAATCTAAAAGGTAATGGACTAAAGATGGTGGGAGAGGTATTAGCAAAACTAGAAAATAAAATAACTCCAGGACGATATTCTGAAAATGAAATAAAAGATTCAATTCAGGATATTGCTCAGGAAATTGTTTTAGGATGGATAGTAGATGACGGAATTTTAGACAGAGGACACAGAAAAGGACTTTTTCATGAGTTACATAATTATTTTGGAGCTTATTGCTTGATAACTGTGAAAGGAACAGTAATTTGTGCTGTAGAATTTTCTACCTTACCTATGGAACATTAAATTTTTAAACTATGGTCCGGATATTTTATTTGATAATAATATTTATTTTTTCAGTTTCCGTGGATTCATTTAAAGATGATCAGCTTAGATATGCTAGAGTTAGAGAAGCTTATAAAGAAAAGGAATCTAATATGAAAAAGCTGCTAAATGATAATTCAATTAATAAAAATGAATTAAGAATTTATTTAAGAGCATTTAAGGAAGAAAAGAAAATAGAACTTTGGGCAAAAAATAATTCTGATTCAAAATATAAATTGGTTAAAGAATATAAGATTTGCAAAACTTCAGGTAAATTGGGTCCTAAAAGAAAACAAGGAGATAAACAAATTCCCGAAGGATATTACCACATTAACAGGTTTAATCCGTATAGTAATTTTTATTTATCCTTGGGGATTAACTATCCAAACAAGTCGGATCGAATATTAGGTGACAAAAATAATTTAGGAGGAGATATTTTTATTCACGGATCATGTGTTACTATTGGATGTTTACCTATAACCAATGATAAAATTAAAGAGCTGTATATTATTTGTGTTGAAGCTAAAAACAGTGGGCAGAAAACAATTCCGGTAACAATTTTTCCTGCCGAATTAACAGAATCAAATTTTAATGGTTAAGAGCGAATATTTAGTTCCGATAATGATAAGATTAGTCTTTGGATTGACTTAAAAAAGGGATATGATACTTTCAATGAAACAAATAAATTACCAAGTATTGGATTTTTAAATACAGGAAGACATACAGTTAAATAATAAAAAAACATCCGAAATTATTAAAACTTTGGATGTTTAACTTTACAATAATCGCTTTCAGCAACTAAAATATAATCTTCTAATATTATTTTCCACTTTATTAAATCTGGTATTTACTAAATTTAACAAACTTTTTAGTCCGACACAAAAGTAAAAGCGGGGTATCATTATAGAATCTATTTTTTATATACTAAGGTATTAGAATGTATTTTGTTGAGATAGTTGCTCCGGCAAAAATACCCAAACCGTTTTCAATATTTGAATATAACTGCGCAGGCTCACTAAAAATATCTGTTTGCGATCTTCTTTGTTTTTCAATAGCATTATAATAATTGTAATATTCTTCGCTAATGTGCATTAGTTCTACAACCACATAATAAAAAGACTCGAATTCAACATTGTATTCCTGTATGTCAAAATTAAATTCTTTAGTCTGACCGTTAAATTCATCATCATTTAAAAGGTATCCATTAAATGCTGTAAATGAATCAGGATAATAAGTGACTCCATCTATTGTTTCATAAAACATATTATCTAACAAAAGATTTGTCATCCATATAGAAGAATAATGTTCCTCTCTCCATAATTTTTCCATGTCAACGGTATCCATTAAAAAGAAATCACTACCATAGACAAGCGTTGCTGTAAGATAATAGTAATTGTCATCAATTGGATCATCAAAAGTAACTTCAGCATTGTATCTTACATATGCACTTGGATCATTTTTAAGTTCAATATTAACCGGAATTAGTTCAGGAACTTTTGTTTTTGATTTTAAATAATTAAATCTAAACATATGATCTTGATATTCTGGTAATTCTATGATTTCTATTTCATATTCCTTACCTGCCTCAGCAATAAAATTTTCATCTGAAAAATAAGTGATTCGCTGGCTGTATACATCCTTTGAATTATAACGATTATCAATTTCTTCATAATGCATTTTAAAATTATTAAAAACTTTATTGCCATCTGAGACCGATATTTCAATATTTGAATGATATTCGTTAATATAATATGGCTGTTCGTAATATTCTACATTAAATGCATATTGTGGAAACGCTTCTAATGTTTCTACCAATACTATTTTTGGTAACTGGCCATTATATAGATGACATTCTAATACAGTCTGTGCCTTATTTAATTCAACATTGCTTTCGCATGATAACATAATACCAGTTAATAAAAAATAAAGTAGCTTAATATACTTTTGGTGTTTCATTTGTATTTAGAATTTAATTAAAAACTTATAGTATAGCTTAAGGAAGGGATAATGCCTATTAATTTTCTTTCATCAATATATCTTCTTGAATACCCCATTCCTCCCACTACATGAGCCCAATCTTCGTTGTAGTTTGAGACATATACATTTTTCCTGTTATATACATTATAAACTGAGAGTGTCCATTTTCTCTGTGTTTTGTTTCGTATCTTATTATAATTTATCGAAAAATCTAATCTGTGATAATTTGGTGATTGGTATGCATTTTTTTCATTGTAAAACACTTTATCGTAACCATATGGGCCATACATTCTTCCGTCAATCCTGTTGGATGAAATATAATAAAATGTTCCTGGTATGGTAGATTTATTTCCTGAATGAAATAACCAATTAAAGCTAAGGTTGAATTTTTCATTAATGCTATATGTCCCGGTTATATTGAAATAATGGCGGTGATCATAAATATAAGGGAAACGTGTTCCTAAATTAATGTTTTCATATTGCCTGGTAGTATTAGATAGAGTATAGCCAAACCAACCGGTTAGTTGACCTGTATTTTTTTCCACTAAAAGTTCAATTCCTTTGGCTTCACCACTTCCAATCTCAATCTTATCTTCCCAATTAGGAGTATCTCTAAAGTATGATGCACCTTCAGAAAAATTTATTAAGTTTTCCATTTTTTTATAATATGCATCGATATGAATGTTTACCTTTTTAAGACGTAAGTAGCTGATTCCTATAGAATATTGTTCGGACTCTTCTGACGGAGCTTTGTCTAAGGCAGAAACCAATAAATCTGATGCTTGCTTTATTCTGGTAGCTCCTAACAAATGAATATGCTGAGCCATTTTGCTGTATGAGGCTTTTAATATAGCGTCATTAATAAATTCCCAACTACTTGTAATACGCGGTTGTATAATTGAGCTATTATAGCTTTCATTTGTAAAATATGAATAATGCACACCAGGATTTATATTTAATGAATTCCAAAAACCAAGTTGAAATTCAAGATGTCCGGAATGTTCGGTTGTTTTGTACTCATATGAAGCAAAAACAGTATCATTTATTAAATGTGAGTTAGGAATAAGATTTTCTTTATAACTAGACCTCTGCTTATTTTCCGAAGAATAATTTAGTATTTTATAAGAATAACCTGAAGATATTTTGGCTTGTGGAAATATCTGGTATTGAATACTAGCCATTCCAGTATAATTAATAACATTGTTATTTAAATCCGTATTTACCGATGAATGATTAGTATCAACAGGAGATCTATAATAGCTAGAGTCTTTAACATAACCAGAGTAACTATATTGACTGGTTGAAATTTGTATATTACCAAATATTTTTTTCGAAATTTTTCCAGCCCAACCAAAAGAGCCTATAATATTGTTCCAATTTTGACCGTCAGTAAATTCTGAAAAATCATAAGTCATATCAACTGGATCTTCGCTTTCTGAGAATTTTATTTCCTCACCTTTATCATTGCCAGTATAAACTGAAAGGTAAAGATTCTGATTTTCATTTAATCGATGTGTTATTTTTGCATTAAAGTCTCCAAAGTTATAGTTACTAATGTTATTTTCACTTCCTATCTCCTTTGGTAATAATTCTCCATATATATAATAATACCCTAATCGGCCGGCAACAGCAAAGCTAGTTTTATCTTTGATTAAAGGACCTTCTAAAAATAGTTTTGATGAAATAAGTCCTAAACTAACCTTTCCTTTAAGCTCTTTCATGTTTCCATCTTTCGTTTTTACATCAACCACGGAAGATAGTCTTCCACCATAACGTGCCGGAAAGCCACTTTTTATAACTTGGGTATTTCCTATTATATCGGAATTAAAAACAGAGAATAAACCCAATAAATGAAAGCAATTATAAATGGGAACATTGTCCAATAGAAAAAGATTTTGTAATGGACCTCCTCCTCGTACATAAATTGCACCATTGGCTTCGGATCCTCCCTGTATTCCAGGAATTAGTTGAATGGATTTTAATAGATCTTGTTCCCCCATGATTACCGGAAGGCTTTCAATTTTTTCCGGTGCAATAGTTATTTTACCTAAAGGATCCTCTTTTTTTATAATCTCTTTTCTTTCATTGCCGACTATTACAATTTCTTCAAGCTCAATATTTGGTTCAAGGTTTATTGATAACTTTATATTGCGATCTAATAAAATGTGTTTTTCTATTGGATTCCTTCCGATGAAAGAATAAACCAAAGTATATGCGCCTTCAGGAAGGCTTAAACTATAATGACCAAATTGATTACTTACTGTACCCTTAAAACTCTCTTTATCGAAAATATTTGCTTGAAAAAGAGCTTCTCCGGTATTGTCATCTCTAATAAATCCACTTATGGTATACCTTTTTAGATTTCTCTTTTTGATAAGAATTATTTGCTCCTCCACAATTTTATAGCTAATACCCGTGCCTCGCAATAAATAAGAGAGAATATCGTCAATGCTTGCATTTTGGAATTCTTTAGTAAATTTAATTTCTGTTGGTATTAATTTCTTTGAAAAAGCAAACGAATATCCGGATTCTTTTGAGATTATATCAAAAGCTTCTAAGAGGGAATGATCCTTTAATTTGATGGAAATGGAATCTCTTAAGGCATTATTACTCGCCTGTGCATTTTTCAAGAAAAATATACTGTTTAGAAGAAGAAATAAGATAACATGGATTTTAATTATTTTGACCTTTGGTTTGTTCATTTTTAACTTCCAGTAATTTAATGTAATCATCGGTTTTTTGTATTTCTAGTTCAAAAGTTATTGCAATAACTTTTAATATTTTATCTAATGATTGGCCTTTGAATTGCGCTGTAAATCGAATTTGTTGTATATTCTCATTTTCGAACCTAATTTCTGTATTATATACTCTTTTAAGAATTGCGGCAATTTCTTCAAGAGTTAGGTCGTCAAATGTTAATTCTTTAGTTTTCCATGCAATAAAATTTTCAGTTTTGTTCTTTTTCTTAGATAATTTCTTATTGATTTTATTGTAATGAATTTGTTCTCCTTTTTTTACAATAACGCTACCTTTTATATTTTCAGAAAAGAATTCCACTTCGCCCGTTTTTACAAAAAGAGAAAGTAAACTATCATTTTTATATGAAGAAATATTGAAAGAGGTTCCTAAAACCTTGAAGCTACCTTGCTCGGTGTGAATAATAAAAGGTTTGCTTTTCATTTTTTCAATATCAAAAAAGGCTTCACCATTTAACCGCAATTCACGATTTTTTCTGATAAATTTTTTATTATATTTTATTTCGGTTTGATAGTTTAAGTCTACTTCGCTATTATCTGGTAGTTTATAAGCTATGATAGAATTATTGGTTGTAGAAAGAGTAGCCTCTTTCGGGGATCGGATGTTTTTACTGAAATAAAATATCAAAAGTAAACTGGCAGCTGCAGAAATAGCCCAGGATAACGTACGCTTGAGTTTAACAACTTTAGTATGCTTTTGAACCGTTTTGGATTTAACGATTTCCCATGCATAATTTGTATCAGCAGAATAAAAGTGGGATAAGTTTCCTGTTTTTAACCAAATTTCTTTTATTTTATTAAAAAAGGATGAATTTGAGTCATTTTGGTTTAACCAATTTTCAAATTCTGCTTTTTGGTTTTCTGAGGCTTTATCAGTTAATATATCACTAATTAAATCCCAGTTTACATTATGTAAATCTTCTTTTTTCATATCCTTTTGTTATTAATACACCCTTGATTGAAAAAGGGCCTATGCATTTTTAAAATTTATTGCTGAATAATTTTAAGATGCTGATGACCAATAAAATATCTAAATGGGAAAGATCTGTTTTTAAGTGTTTTAGTGCTTTGCCTATTTGGTTTTTCACGGTTTTTATTGCTATACCTAGTTCTTCTGCAATTTCTTTGTGCTTTAAACCGTGCATACGGCTCATAATAAAAATACGTTTACATTGGTGAGGTAATTTATCAATAGAATTATAAATAAGAACTAATTTGTCATTGGTTTCATCAGTAATTATTTCTTCAAATGATTCTTCAAGTTCAAATTCTTTGTGGTGTTCATGCTTTACATTTAGATGACGGATATAATTGAGGCACTTGTTTTTTGCAGCTCTGTATAAGTAAGGCGAGGGTTGTTGAGGGCGAAGGTTTTTTCTATTTTCCCAAATGTTTACAAATACTTCTTGAATTAGCCCATTAGCCAAATCTCTGTCGTTAACATATTTGATACAAAAACTTACTAAAGGCTCATAATACATCCTAAAAAGTATTTCAAATGCCTTTTCATCTGAAGCTTTAATTAATTCAAATAAATTCTTTTCTGTCATTGTTTTTATTTACTTCAAGAATTAAAATGAATATTAAATGATTTTGGCCTCTAAATTACTACTTTTCAGAATACATAAAATCAAACTTAATTTTGTATAAAATAAAAAACCAGGTAGCTTTTTACTACCTGGTTTGCAAACATATAAAATTGACATTAAGATCTCATGGTTTCTTCAATTTCTTCAACAGTAATTGGAATTCGTTTCCCAAGCATCTGGTAACCTGTTTCAGTTACTAGAATATCATCTTCTAACCGGATTCCTCCAAATGTGGCATACTCATCAAGTACTTTATCAAAATTGATGAAATCTGCATTTATTTTTTCAGTTTTCCATTTTTTAACCAAATCAGGAATGAAATAAATTCCTGGCTCTGTAGTTAAAACAAATCCCTCCTGTAATTTACGTCCCAATCGTAAGCCGCGCAATCCAAACTGCGTTGCTCGTTTAATTTCATCATCATACCCAACATAATCTTCTCCCAGATTTTCCATGTCATGTACATCTAATCCCATCATATGACCTAATCCATGAGGCATAAACATTGCATGAGCTCCTTCACGAACTGCATCCTCTGGGTTTCCTTTCATTATACCAAGGTTTGTTAAGCCTTCAGCTAAAATTTTTGCAGATTCAAGGTGAATATCGCGGTAAGCAATGCCAGGCTTAATTAAAGTAATTGAATGGTCGAGAGCTTTTAAAACAATGTTGTAAACATCTTTTTGTTTTTGTGAAAATTTTCCTCCAACCGGAACCGTCCTTGTATTATCGCTAGCATAATGCATATTAGTTTCAGCACCAGTATCTGTAAGCATTAATCTTCCTTCCTGTAGCATATTACTATGATCGTGGTTATGAAGAGTTTCTCCGTTTTGCGACAAAATTATTGGGAAAGACAACATGGAACCATGAGCCAACGCAATTCCTTCAACAGTACCGGCAATTTCTTGTTCATAGATACCAGGTTTTGCCATTTTCATAGCGGTAGTATGCATTTTATACCCAATTGCTGAAGCTTTAATTAATTCTTCAATTTCATATTGATCCTTGATTGATCTTAAATCGACTACAGCTTTTATTAACTCAATAGAAACGAAATCTTCTACTTCCGAATGATTGATCTCAAGTAAATTACTGAACTGAATAATTGAATCACCTCGATAGAAAGGTAATACATGAATATTTCTATCTTGTGCTTTCGCATTTAATAAATAATTTTTAAGCTGATCAAGAGGTTCTGTATTTTCAACTCCAATATCATTTGCTAGTTCCTTGGTGCTTGGTTGAGGCCCCATCCAAATAATATCATCAATACTAAAGTCATTTCCAAATAAATATTCTTTACCCGAATCCAAGTCAATTATTCCTGCAAGGTTTGGTAAATCAAGCCCAAAGAAATAAAGGAAAGAACTATCCTGACGAAAATGATAAGTATTATCCGGATAATTAAATGCAGCTTCTTTGTTTCCTAAAAATAAAACTAGGCCGCTCTTTAATTTTTCTTTCAGTTTTCTTCTGCGTTCTATATAAACATCTTTCTTAAACATAATATATCGATTTATTTGATAATTAACACTTCAAAATTTAGGCGAAACTAAATTACTAATTCCAGAAAAACAAAGGACTAAAAATTTTGAATAATAAAAAATAAATTGATAAAAATTATCACCAAAAAAAATTAACACAAAGTTCATATACCAACCAAAGGTTATAAAAATAATGCTGTATTCCACGTGGAATAATGGTTTCACAATTCGATTATTTAACAGATTATGAATCAGGAAGAATTAACATAAAATTAAATTGCGAATACACTTGCAAATGTTAATTAAAATGTTATATTCGCACTTTATTAACATATTGTTAATAAATCATCTTAATAAAACGAATTATGCCTTACAGAAGATTACCTAACACCGATAGCTCCAGGCTAAAGGCACTTCATAGTGCATTAGAAAAAGGGAAAGATTTAACTCCTATGGATTTAGCTTTTAAACAGGGTACTTTCCAAAAGGTAAGGTCATTTTTGCCGAAATGGGAAAAAGCTATAACAGAGCACAAAAACACCTATGATATTCAGATAAAAAATAACAAGGAGTATCAAAAGAAACTAAAGAAAGCAAAACTTTATATCTCACATTTTATTCAAGTGGTAAATATGGCTATAGTTCGCGGTGAGATTCAGCCATCTGTAAGGACTTATTTTGGTATAGAAGAAGAAAATAGTAAATTACCATCATTAAATACAGAGGCAGACGTAATTGAATGGGGCAAAAAATTAATTGAAGGAGAAACTCAACGAAAGTTAAAAGGACATACACCTGTGACAAATCCAACAATTGCTGTTGTTCGTGTTCATTATGATAATTTTATGGAAGCATATAAATTCCAGAAAACTTTACAAAAAAATCACGCTAGAGCATTAAGCAACTTGGCTGATTTAAGAGACGAAGCAGATGATATAATTTTAAATGTGTGGAATGAAGTGGAAGAAACGTATAACGATTTACCAGAAGATTTAAAAAGAGAAAAATCTCAGGAATATGGTTTAGTTTATGTTTATAGAAAAAACGAGATTGGTCGTATTAGTCTGTTTAAAGATAATGAACAACGAATTCTTAATTTATAGTTAAAAAGCCTTACTTTTTTTATAAAATAGATTTAACAAGGGTAAAACTAACAAAACACCAATTACTAAGTAAATAACAATACTTGAACCAACACTTATACCTTCAATATTATTTGTTAAAGAATCTCCATAAAAATAATACAATAGTATTGCCATTGTATTGTTAACAAAGTGCCCAATAATAGGAATCCAGATAGATCCACTCCAGTAAAAAAGATAACCAAGTAATATACCTAAAACCATTCTGGGAAGGAATCCATAAAATTGCATATGAAGGGCACTAAACAAAATTGCAGCGATGATAATTCCTAAATGAATATTTTTGGCCCATTCGGCAAATAATCGTTGTAAAACTCCTCTAAAAATTAATTCTTCTCCAAGCGAAGGTAATACTCCAATCATAATAATATTAAAAACAAGATTTCCCAAATTATCCATTTTCAAAAAGGCTTTTGTAAGTTCCGCAGCATTTGTTTCTTGCTCAATCATCCACTTTTCAAGCCCACTTAACCAATCTGGAAGCTGCATAGATTCATTTAATATTGCCAGCGAATTTATCAAAGGAATCGATGCTATAAATATGAAAATTGTTAAAATAACTAGATTTTTTTTGGTGATCATAAACCTTAAATAAACTAAAGATCTATTGTGAAAAACGTATCCAATAATAAATGCAGGTACAATAAAAAGTCCTATGGATTGAATAATTTGTAAATATTTTAAAAATCGAAGAGTAACAGGATCATCATAATTGGTTGCAAGATTTGTAAAATCTGATAGATTAATTTGGAAAATAGGAATAGCGAATAAAATTCCTATCAAAATAATAACTAAAAAACTTACTAGAATGATGAAAACCGAAAATACGATTTTTGAAAATGGGTGTGAATCAGATAATGAATTTCTCATTTTAAAACGATTAATTATAAATTATATAAATTTGCGCCTAACCTGATTAATTCATAAATTTTACGAATTAATCTTATAACGGAGAAATAATAAATAGTTTATTGATTTTATCATTTATTATTTCTTGTTAAGGTTAGCCTGTACTATTCATAAAATATTGAGAATATAATTATGTTTATGAAAACGTCAGGCTAAATTTAATCAATAAATCGACGAGTTGGTAAAGATAGGAAATATTGAGTTAGGTGAGAAACCATTGTTTTTAGCACCAATGGAAGATGTAACAGATCCTTCATTTCGTTATATGTGTAAGCATTTTGGAGCTGATGCGGTTTACACAGAGTTTGTTGCTTCGGAAGGATTAATTCGAGACTGTAAAAAAAGTTTTAAAAAGCTACAATTATTTGATTTTGAAAGACCTGCAGCAATCCAATTGTATGGACATCAAATTGAATCGATGATTCAGGCAGCGAAAATGGCAGAAGAGGCAAAACCTGATTTTATTGATCTAAACTTTGGATGTCCTGTTCGAAAGATTGCTACACGAGGTGCAGGGGCAGGAATGCTTCAGAATATTCCTTTAATGCTGGAAATGACTAAAGCTATTGTAGATGCTGTAAAATTACCGGTAACAGTTAAGACAAGATTGGGTTGGGATAATGATAGCAAAGTTATAGTTGAATTGGCAGAAAAACTACAGGATCAGGGAATTAAAGCACTTGCAATTCATGGTCGTACTCGGCAGCAAATGTATAAAGGAGATGCAGATTGGACATTGATCGGAGAGGTAAAAAACAATCCGAGAATGAAAATACCAATCATTGGAAATGGAGATATTAACGGTGCTGAATCTGCAAAAAATGCCTTTGACAAGTATGGGGTTGATAGTATTATGATTGGACGTGCTACTGTTGGCAGGCCATGGATATTTAAAGAAATAAAGGATTATCTTGAGAAAGGTGAAATAATGAAGCCTTTAACTATAAAAGAGAAAGTTGATTTAGCTAAACTACATTTGGAAAAATCTATTGAATGGAAAGGAGAACCTCGGGGAATTTTTGAAATCAGACGTCATCTTTCAAATTACTTTAAAGGATTGCCAAATTTTAAAGAAACCAGAATGAAATTGGTTACTTTATTAGATGTTCCTGATTTATTTAAAACCTTAGATGGAATCTCAAAAGAATATGGGCAGATGGATGATAGCCAACAGGCCGATGATTATTCTTACTTTCAATATTAGATTTTAATTCATTTCTTGTATCTTGTAAGGGTTTTACTAAAAAACTAGGCAATGAAACGTATTTTAATTTTTACACTGGTAATATTTATTAGCTACTTTGCTAATGCTGGATTTAATTCTAATCAGAATGATATGATTAAATTACCAGAGCCAAAGCTAAAAAGTTCAGTGTCCGTTGAAGAAGCAATGTTAAACAGAAGGTCCATCCGGGATTTTAAATCCGATGCTCTAAGTCTTCAACAAGTTTCCCAGGTTTTATGGGCTGCTTATGGAGTTACAAAGGAAATGACCACTCCTTCCTTTTTAAGAGGTGGATTAAAAACAGCACCATCAGCAGGTGCATTATATCCATTAGAAATTTATGTTGTTGTAGGAAATGTAAAAGGGCTTGAAAAAGGAATTTATAAGTACCTACCTGAAGGGCATTTTTTAATGAAAATATATGATCAGGATGTTAGAAAAGAACTTGCTGAAGCTGCTTTAAATCAGGAGTTTATTGAAAAGGCACCCATTAGCTTATTCTATTCAGCAGTTTTTTCCCGTACTACAAAAAAATATAAAAGCAGAGGACGTGAAAGATACGTTTGTATGGATCTCGGACATTCTGCAGAGAATGTTTGTTTGCAGGTGGTTGCAATGGGATTGGGTACTTGTACAGTTGGTGCATTCGAAGACAGAATGGTAAACAATGTTATGATGCTCCCTGATGAAGAAGAACCTTTGTATATCATGCCTATTGGATATCCTGCTGGCGGAAGTATTTTTAAAAGCAGATAAAGTATTTTTGAAACTTTTAAAGGAATCTACACCTGAAACTTACATTCACTTTTTAGAAATTATAAGTGAGGATGATCGGTTTGGTTTACCAGTTGCGAAGCGATATTTGATGAAAACAAGAATAATAGTGCAAGCTTTAGAGACTTTACGGCTCAATTCTGCTGCTATTCTTTAATTTTATCCACGGAATTGTCAGATAACAAAAGGTAATTTTATTAGAACCATCTTTTCATTTAGAAGGAGTTTATGTATTTGAATTACGAATATATCATTTAGTTCCTATTTTTTTAGTGGCATCATACTTCGAAGATTATCATACATCTTTAGGCTTAAGTATTGTCTTGGATTTTAAAATTAATACACTTAATGCTATTTTATATAGCATATCATTTTATGTTAAAAGTCATGATTTTTAACCTGAAAAGCCATAATTTTGTGCAAAATTTCAATTTTTATAATTTGTTATGGCAGACAAAACAAAACAAAAACTGTTTGAAGAATTTCCTTCTATCTCGACGCAAGAGTGGAAGGATAAGGTCATTACTGACTTAAAAGGTGCAGATTTCGAAAGAAAACTGGTTTGGAGAACTATTGAAGGATTCAATGTTCAGCCTTACTATCGTGCTGAGGACCTTGAGAAACTGAACCACCTAAAATACGTACCTGGAGAATTCCCTTATGTACGTGGAAATAAAGCAAAATGCAATTGTTGGTATATTCGTCAGAATATTAATGCGAACGATGCAAAAGTAGCTAACGAAAAAGCATTGGATGTTTTAATGAAAGGTGTTGATTCTTTAGGTTTTGAAACTTGCTGCAAAGATGAGTTTTCAAAAGAAGAATTTGAAACACTTTTAAAAGATATTAGCATTGCAGACATCGAATTAAACATTACCGATGCTACTGCTGCTCATCCTTTTGTTGATTTCTTAAAAGCTAAGATTGAAGCAGAAAATATCGATAAAAATGAAATCAAAGGATCGGTTAATTTTGACCCGTTGTTTCATTTAACAACAAACGGTAATTTCTGTAAAGCTCAAACTGAAGTTTTTGATACGGCAAAGGAATTAATCGAAAAAGCAAAAGATTTACCTAAGTTCAGAACCATAGGTATAAACGGTGAAATGTTTACAAATGCAGGGGCAACAATTGTTCAGGAATTAGCATTTGCTTTGGCAATGGGTAATCAGTATTTAAATCTTTTAACAGAAAAAGGGTTAGATGTTGACACAATCGCTGAAAACATGAAATTCAACTTTGGCGTTAGTTCAAACTATTTTATGGAAATAGCTAAATTCAGAGCGGCTCGTATGTTATGGGCAAAAATAGTTGAAGCGTATAAACCAAATAATTTAGAAGTAGCTAAAATGAATATTCATGCTGCAACTTCTAAATTTAACCAAACTATTTACGATCCTTATGTAAATATGCTTCGTGGAACAACAGAATCTATGTCGGCAACTATTGCTGGAGTTGATTCATTAACTGTTACTCCATTTAATAAAGCATTTGAAACGGAAACAGAATTTTCTGACCGTATTGCTCGTAATACTCAAATCTTGTTAAAAGAAGAATCTTACTTTGATAAAATAACTGATCCGGCAGGTGGATCTTACTATATTGAAAACTTAACAAACTCAATCGCAGAGCATGCTTGGAAGTTATTCCAGGATGTCGAAGCTAAAGGTGGTTATGTTGAGGCTTTCAAAGCTGGATTTATCCAAGATCAGGTTACTGAATCTGCAAATAAAAGAATGTTGAATGTTGCTACTCGTAAAGAGATTTTATTAGGGACAAACCAATATCCAAATGCGCTTGAAAAGATTGAAGTTAACATTGAAGAATCTTGCTGTTTTTCAACAAAAAGAGATGATGCTATTGCAGAACCAATTAAAATTTTTAGAGCTGCAGAACAAATGGAATCATTGCGTTTAAGAACTGAAAAGGCTTCAACTACTCCAAAAGTTTTCTTATTAACGATTGGTGATTTAACTATGCGGAAGGCTAGAGCAGGATTTGCTTCAGGTTTCTTTGCTTGTGCTGGTTTCGAAGTAATCGATAATTTAGGTTTCAAATCTGTTGAAGAAGGTGTAAAAACTGCAATGGATCAAAATGCAAACATCGTTGTTGTTTGTAGTTCAGATGATGAATATACAGAAGCTGCTCCTGCTGCATTAGAGCAATTAGGAGATAAAGCTATCACTGTTGTTGCAGGTTATCCAAAAAGCGTTGATGAATTAAAAGCTAAAGGATTAAAGCATTTTATTCACGTGAAATCAAACTTAATTGAAACATTAGAAAGTTTTCAAAACGAGTTGGGAATTTAAATATATAGATTTTAGATTTTAAGATATTACATTCAAGACTAACGAGATGCATAATTTTAAAGAACTTATTATCTGGCAAAAAGCACGAACACTTGTAAAAGATGTTTACGTTGCTGTAAAGTCATTCCCGGATGATGAGAAATTTGGAATTATATCTCAAGTAAAAAGAGCAAGTGTTTCAATTCCTGCTAATATTGCAGAAGGAGCTGGGCGAAATAGCGATAAAGATTTTGGAAGATTTCTTGATATTGCAAATGGTTCAAGTTACGAATTAGAAACTTTAATTATTTTTTCTTTTGATTTAGAATATCTTAACAAATCTGAATTTGACATTATAATAGATAAAATTAAAGAAGTTCAAAAAATGATTTATAGCTTCAGAAACAAGATAAAAAAATCTTGATACTTGATACTATCAGTCTAAAAATCTAGAAAAAATGAAACCAGATTTTAAAAATATAAATTTAGATCTTCCCAAGTCGAAATACAATTCAGCAAAAGACTGGGAAAAAGAGAACGATATAAAGGAGAACTGGAAAACTCCTGAACAAATTGATGTAAAAAACGCATATTCTAAGGAAGATTTAGAAGGCATGGAGCATTTAAATTATGCTGCAGGGCTTGCTCCTTTCTTACGTGGGCCTTATTCAGGTATGTATGCAATGCGGCCATGGACTATTCGTCAGTATGCAGGATTCTCAACTGCTGAAGAATCAAATGCATTTTACAGAAGAAACTTAGCTGCCGGGCAGAAAGGTTTATCAATTGCATTCGACCTTGCTACTCACCGTGGGTATGACTCAGACCATGAGCGTGTAGTTGGTGATGTTGGTAAGGCTGGTGTTGCAGTAGATTCAATTTTAGATATGAAAATCCTTTTCGATCAGATTCCATTAGATAAAATGTCTGTATCGATGACAATGAATGGTGCTGTACTTCCTGTGTTAGCATTCTATATTGTTGCCGGTTTAGAGCAAGGGGTTCCATTAGAAAAATTAAGTGGTACAATTCAGAACGATATCTTGAAAGAGTTCATGGTTCGTAATACTTACATTTACCCACCTGAGTTCTCAATGAGGATTATCGCTGATATTTTTGAGTACACTTCTAAAAATATGCCTAAGTTTAACTCTATTAGTATTTCTGGTTACCATATGCAAGAAGCTGGTGCTACTGCTGATATCGAATTAGCTTACACTTTAGCCGATGGTTTAGAATATTTAAGAACTGGTGTAAATGCAGGTATGGATATCGATTCGTTTGCACCACGTTTATCTTTCTTCTGGGCTATTGGAATGAATCACTTCATGGAGATTGCAAAAATGCGTGCTGGACGTATGCTTTGGGCTAAATTGGTTAAGCAATTTAATCCTAAAAATCCAAAATCTATGGCATTACGTACTCACTCTCAGACTTCTGGTTGGAGTTTAACAGAGCAAGATCCATTTAATAATGTTGCTCGTACAGCTATAGAAGCTATGGGTGCAGCATTAGGACATACTCAGTCGTTACACACAAATGCTTTAGATGAAGCAATTGCATTACCAACAGATTTCTCTGCTCGAATTGCTCGTAATACGCAGATTTACATTCAGGAAGAAACTCAAATTTGTAAAGCTGTTGATCCATGGGCTGGTTCTTACTATGTTGAGAAATTAACTCAGGAAATCGCTGACAAAGCTTGGGCTCATATCCAGGAAATTGAGAAATTAGGCGGTATGGCTAAGGCTATCGAGACAGGTATTCCAAAAATGCGTATCGAAGAAGCTGCTGCTCGTAAGCAAGCAAGAATTGATACTGGTAAGGATACTATTGTTGGCGTTAACAAGTACAGATTAGAAAAAGAAGATCCAATTGATATTTTGGATGTTGATAATACTGCAGTTCGCGAAGCTCAAATTAAACGCTTAGCTAAATTAAGAGCTGAAAGAAACGAAGAAGAAGTTCAGGCCGCATTGCGCAAAATAGAAAATTGTGCTGCGAATTGTCAAGGAAACCTACTTGAGTTAGCTGTTGATGCTGCTAAAAAGCGTGCTTCTCTAGGAGAGATTTCTGATGCTTGTGAAAAAACTGCAGGAAGATATAAAGCTGTAATCAGATCAATTTCGGGAGTATATATGTCAGAATCAAAAGATGATACAAACTATAACAAAGCTAAGGAATTAGTTGAAAAGTTTGCAGAGAAAGAAGGTCGTCAACCACGTATTATGATCGCTAAAATGGGTCAGGATGGCCACGATCGTGGAGCAAAAGTTGTTTCAACAGGTTATGCCGATTTAGGTTTCGATGTTGATATAGGACCATTATTCCAAACTCCTGCTGAAGCTGCTAAACAAGCTGTTGAGAACGATGTTCACATTATGGGAGTATCTTCGTTAGCTGCCGGACACAAAACATTGGTTCCACAAGTAATGGAAGAATTGAAGAAATTAGGTCGTGAAGATATCATGATTATTGTTGGTGGTGTTATTCCAGCACAAGATTATAAATTCTTATATGATGCAGGTGTTGCAGGTGTATTTGGCCCTGGAACTTCTATTCCTGTTGCAGCAATTAAAATGCTGGAAATAATGTTAGAAGATTAAAATTAATTTCAATTTACATATATTATGGAAAGGTTTGGCAATTATGCCAGGCCTTTTCTTTTTGTCCTAAAAGTTCCCCTCTTGAGAGGGGTTAGAGGTGTGTCTTTTCAAATTCAGTTACATACCATTCGATTGTTTCTAGTACATCCTCAATACGATAATAAACATCCTCATCCTTAAACCGTAGAACGGTAATTCCTAAATCATTTAGTTTTGATTCCTTTATTTGATCTCTAATTTGAACATTTTTAAAGTGATGTGTGATTCCATCTAATTCAATTCCTAGCATTAGCTCATGGCAGAAAAAGTCCAAAATGAAGTTGTCGATTGGTTTTTGACGATGAAAATCATAACCATGCATTTGCTTTCCTTTTAAACATTTCCAAAGTTTTATTTCTGATTTTGTACTATTGTTACATAACCTACGAGCTAATTCTTTTAGTTTTGGATTATATGGAATTATTTTTCTTCGAGAGTTCATAAAAATAAAGATAAATAAAATTAGAAAATTACACACTCCTGTCCTTCGGACATCCCCCCTCAAGGGTAATTATTTGCAGAAACTTTTAAAGAGGTTAACCTTAAAAATTAAAATTTTCAGTAAATTTAAATGATCAAACTCAATTAAAATTAACATGAAAAAGCTATTTGTAATATTTATTTTTCTAATTGCTAATGTTCAGCTTATAAAATCTCAGAACATTGAATCCATGAAATGGGATAAAGAATTTCAAATACATATTACATTAGCAAATGATTCAAACTACATTCTGGATATAAAGGAACTTCATCATGCAAATGTACAAGGTGAAGGATCAGAATCTTTTACGTATTTACCAACAAATTTGGAAAATGAATTTGTACAAAAATTAAAGCAGATAGAAATAGATACTAGCTTAAAAAACGAAAAGTTAGAAGAATCTTATAAAACATTATGGAGCGCTCTTCATAATACGATAGGTGGAGGATGGGTTCATTTTGTTAATTGTTTATTGTATTCTTTAGAAAAAGGATATTTAGATATTCAGGCGCCTCTTATGAAGCGTCCGGAGAGTAATTGGAAACCTAAGCCAGTTACTGAATCCTATAAAAGAACAAAGAAATGGGAATATTATGTCCCTGTTGATCAAAAACTTGCTATAAAAGAATATAGTATTAAAAAGAAGAATGATGAACTTGGACATTTAAATGATATACCTCAGGAATTTATTGACTTACTACTAAATACCAGTCAAAAACAATATGAACAATTGGATCAAATATATAGAAGCAGGGCAAAAGCGCGAATTGATTTGGTAAAAATGTTGATTGGAGCAAATTATTTGGGAGAAACGCAGATTAAATATATAAAATCAATGGTTTTAAAAGCCATGGTAGATTATTCTGAAGATCAATTACCCTCTATAATTATTTTTGATAATTTTAATGCTGCAGTTGCGATGAGCTTAAACGAAACGGGTTATCAAATTGATAAAATTGTATTTGTTGACGAACGATTTATTTCTATCAAAACACGACTGGAAAGAATTAATCAAATTAATTCAATAGTAGCTAATATTAATGAAGTAAATAAGCAGGTATTTCAACAAAAGTTAATGAATTATTATAACTAACTATTTGTTTTTGTTAAAAGGAATTTGGTAATAAATATAGTAATTAGCACCTAAATTAACAGTACTTTCTCCTTTACCAAATCCAGGAATATCATAAGGTTGGAATTGTTCATCTTTTCGACCTGAAATCCCAACTCTAATAAGAGCTGACCAGCCAAAATAAACATTCTTTAAAAGTTCACCTTTTATTCCCAATGAAACTTCTAACCAATAAGTAGTATATGATTTTGAATCAACAGAAAAAGATTGTATTGGCCAATGAATATCATTATATATTATATTAGAAGCAGAGTGTTTGAATGAGGCTCTACCCAGTCGAACACCAATTCCAAAATAATCTGAGGGGTATTTTTTTAGCATGTTAAAATCTACACCAGCCTTAACGAAGCTTCCTTCCGATGTATAATCATAGTTGTCTTTTTCTATGCTTATTTCAGAAAATCCTCCTTCAATTACCCCAAAATACTTATTACTTATATTAAAATCAAAAGATGCCTCATACGACGTCCTTTCGGGCTTAAAAAGATAATCGGAGAATCGACCGACATTAACACCAACTTTCATTCCTTTTAGCACTAAAGGTACTTTTTCTTTTTGGGGAACGTAAAGAGTGTCTTCATCCTGTCCATATGAATAATATGAAAAGAATACCAGAAAAATTAAACTAAAAATATAACTGAATCTCACCATTCTTTGCAGTTGTAATTTCGTCTTCGTTAATTTCAATTGAGTCAATATAGTTCAGGGTATATAAAACAGTATCAATCAAAAATTTGGTGATAAAACCACATTCTTTTGATAAAAATATTTGCTCCCTTTGTGTTAAAATAATCAAAGTATCTTGTTCTGTTGCAGTGGTAGAAGTAATGATTATTTCCGAAGTATCGGAATATGGAGATAGCATAAATCCAAGAAAGGAATCTCCACTTTCATTTTCATCCGAAAAGTGAATGCTATCAGTCCATTCAGGAGAGTAGATTGATAAGTTATCTACAAAACCTAAATCTGTCAAAGCTTCATCCTTAACATTAAATGTAAGGTTTAGAGTAGATTTTGTTTCCTCATTACAAACGTCATCACTGCACGAAAAAGCAGAAAAAGAAACAAGTATAATAAAAATGTATTTAGAAAATTTCATTATGCTTTTTTTACTTTAAAAGGCAAAAGTAAATGTTTATTGTTGTTGCTCTATACTTTTTGAATAATTTTTTAAATACATTTCACTACCATCGAATTCAGCATAAGTAAAATGACTTAACCAATCACCAAGATTTATATATCTGCATTTATCATTTAGTTTCAAGTCCAAGGGATAATGCCGGTGACCATAAACCATAAAATCAAATTCCTCTTTTTTAAGTAATTCCTTAGAATATAAAATAAGCCATTCTTTATCTTCACCTTCAAAAGGAGCTGTTTCTCTCGAATAACGACTATGAGTTGACCATGTATTTGCAATCCATATTCCCAAATTTGGATGAAAACGAGCAAATAACCATTGCGAAAATTTACTTGCAAAGATTTGCTTGAGTAATTTATATGATCTATCACCAGGGCCTAAACCGTCTCCATGTGCCAGATAAAATCTTTTACCTGAAAATTCCTTTATTACAGGTTTTTTATGAAGAGTTATTCCCGTTTCTTTGGGTAGGTAATCAAAAATCCACATATCGTGGTTTCCTGTAAAAAAATGTACAGGAATACCAGCATCGGTAATTTCGCATAGCTTACCTAAAAACCTTGAAAATCCTTTAGGAATAGCTCGTTTGTATTCAAACCAAAAATCAAAAATATCGCCTAATAGGTAGATTTCTTCTGCGTTGCTTTTAACATCATCAAGCCATTGAACGAATAACTTTTCCCTTTTAAGGCTTTTTTCGAAGCTAGGAAGTCCTAAATGAACATCTGAAGCAAAATATATTTTTTTATTAAGGTTCAATATTTCTATTTTAACGCATAATCGAAAGTACTTACCATTTGCTCTTTTGAAGGATTAATCAATACGATTTCCCCATCCGGATTTATAAGGTAACTTGTTGGTAAAGTTTTAACATTATACAATCTAGCATAGTAAGATGACCTTCCATCTTGATCAATTACATTAATCCAAGGTAATTGATCGAAATTGATAGCTTTAATCCAGTTTTCTGTTTTTGTATCCAGCGAAACCTGATAAATTTCAAATCCTTTAGTATGATATTTTTTATATATATCCAATAACTCAACATTTCTTTTAATACTTTCCTGATTCCATGAAGCCCAGAAATTTAATAAAATATATCTGGCATTTACTGCATTTAAAGATAAGCTGTCACCTGATTGATCCGGCAAATATATTTCAGGAATATTATGAACTGTCTTTGCTTTAGCAATTTGTTCTAAATGAGCACTAGTTCTTAGTTGATCATAACGTTTTAATAGATTGTTTTTATCTGCTAAAAGAGCTTTTACATGTTGAGATTCCGGATATTTCTTAGCTAATGCTTCAGAAACTATCTTTATATATTGTAAATCTCTATTTTTATAAAGTACATAATTTTGTTCATCAAATTTCTGATAAAGAGGGATAATACTTGCTAAACTGTTTAGGTTCGTTATAATAAATGCTATTGATGAGTCTCTTTGAGTATTTACTATATTAGCATATGAATTATTTAATTCTTCGATTTCTTCATTAAATTTATCTGTTCCTTGAATCGATTCTATATAATTAATTATCGAGTCTAATTTGAGTTTGGTTTCAGCAAATTGATTATTTATTTTCTGAGCTAGAATAGATCCTTCAGATCCCGCAATAACTGCATTACTCATATTTTTTGCGTCAACATTAATGGTAATATTTTCTCCGGGTTCAATAAGTAATGTTAAAAAATTATTTTCAGAAACAGATAATTGATAAAATCTCGGAATATCAGTATTAGTTTTGAATTTAAAGTTTCCTTTTTTATTAATTTTTACAGATTCAATTTCTTCGGTTCCATTTACTAATAATTCTTTTAAAACCAGCTTTTTACCTTCCCCGTTTTCAATATTTCCAGAAATCTGAAACTGGTTTATTTTTGTACATGAGTTTAATAAAATGATTGCGCAAATAAAAAGAATAAGGCGTTTCATGTTATATTTTGTATTTAAATTGTTTTTATCAGAATCCGGTTACCTTTTTTCAAAAATAACCGGACATATATTTTCACAAAGTGGCTAAGTTAATCAAATAATTCTGAAAGTTTAGCGTCCAGAGCATCACCACGAAGATTTTTTGCAATTATCCTTCCATTTTTATCAATAAGAAAATTTGCTGGTATTGCCTGAACTTTATATAATTGAGCGGCTGAAGAGTTCCAGTATTTCAGATCACTAACGTGAATCCAATTTAGTTGGTCATTTTCAATTGCATCTATCCAAGACTCTTTTTTCTTGTCCAATGAAACCTGGTAAATTTCAAATCCTTTATCATGATATTTTTTATGGCTTTTAACAAGATGTGGATTTTCTACTCTGCAAGGACGACACCATGATGCCCAAAAATCGATTAAAACATACCTCCCTCGTAATGAAGATAGCTTAATTGTGTCACTGGCGGGGTTTGGTAAAGAAATTTCAGGAGCCATAACTCCCATTCCTACTACACTGTTTATTTCAGTTTCTATACTTCTTTGTCGTTTTATCTCTTGCATTTGTGTATGCAATGCCTTTACTGCATCTGATTCAGGATATCTTGTCATTAGGGTTGAATCGACTAAAACAAAATATTCATAATCATCGGCAGGGTTTAAAACATACCTTCTGGGAGCAATTTGTTGATAAAGAGCCATTAAGCTGGCTAATGAATGGCTATTTTCTTTAACAAATAACTTGGTATATTCTCTATGATTATTAATGATTTCTTTTGAAACCTGATTTAAAGAATCTCTTACTCTAATCAAATCTTTTGTTCCAATTAAAGAACGATAATAATTGCCTAACGAATCAAGTCTATTTACACTTTCGTCAAGCCGTTTCCTAAGCTCAGTTATTTTTTGAGTTTCTGTTGATCCTTCAATGGTTGCGTTTTTAGCTAAATTATTACCATCTGTTTTTACCGTAATTTGTTCGAATGGATTTACTATTAACGTGAGATAGTTATTAGAAGAAGTTCTTAATGCATAAAACTTAGGTATATCTGTAATCCCCTTAAAGTTAAAATTTCCTTCATTATTTAAAATAATTGAATCTAAAAAAACAACGTTATTAGACTGTAATTCAATTAAATAAAGCTTTTCTCCATTTGCATTCTTAATTTCGCCAGAAACTGTAAAATGGTTGGTTTCAGTTTCACATGAACTTATTGTTGCTATCAGTACTATAATCCAAAGTAGTTTTTTCATACATTTTATCTTTTTACTATAAAGTGCTGGTTTTAAAACAATAATATTATTAAATTATTGTATACGCACTTCTCAATTTATGGCGAATTTAGTAATTATTTTATATATACATGAGAACACAGTTTAAAAGGAATATTATATTTTTTATATTTTTGTCAACTCAAAATATTGATAACTGTGGTAATTCATACTGATCTAAAATACTTTAACGTTCAAACTCCAATCTTGACAATTGGTGTTTTTGATGGCGTGCACTTGGGGCATAAGCAAGTACTTAATCGATTGAAGGAAATAGCTAATGAAAGAAATGGAGAATCGGTAGTTTTAACACTCTGGCCACATCCCAGAATTGTTCTGGGAAAAGATGTAGATTCATTGCGATTACTTAATAATATTGAAGAGAAAAAGTATCTTCTATCAAAAACAGAAATTGATCATTTGATTATTCTTCCATTTACGAAGGAATTCTCACAATTATCGGCATGTGAATTTATCGAAGAGTATTTGGTTAAACAAATAGGAGTTAAACATTTAGTTGTAGGTTATAACCATCAATTTGGAAAAGATAGGAAAGCAGGATTTGAGTTTTTAAGTGAGTGTGCTAATAAATTTGGATTTAGTATAGAAAAACTTGATGCAAAATTAGTTGAAAATGATAAAGTGAGTTCCACTAAGATTCGTGAATTTTTGACTGCAGGTTTTTTAGATGTCGCAAATAGTTATCTTGGTTATGAATACTTTATAAGTGGTAATGTCGTTGAGGGCAATCAGATAGGAAGAAAAATAGGATTTCCAACAGCCAATATTAAAATTCCAGAACCGTATAAACAGGTCCCTAAAGATGGGGTTTATGCTGTACGAGTAAATTTAAACGGAGAATCTTATTATGGAATGCTGAATATTGGTTCTCGACCTACTATTGAGTCTACTTTAAGAACCAAAAACATTGAGGTTCATATTTTAAGTTTTGATAAGAAAATCTATAATCAAACCATTACTGTATACTTTGTAAAACGTATTCGAAATGAGATAAAATTTGATAGTCTGGGTGAACTTACAAAACAGTTAGAAAGAGATAAAGAAGAGGTAAAATCAGTATTTAACATTATTTAAGTGAACAAATTACTAAGATTTATCGTATAGTTTTGAGCTAATAGGTATTTAATGTAATTTTGCATTTCTAACAATAATAATAAAAAACTAAAATATAAAAAATGGATACGATGGTTGATACTTTGCAGTATAAGATTAAAGATATTTCTTTAGCTGAATGGGGCAGAAAAGAACTTGATTTAGCCGAGATTGAAATGCCAGGATTGATGGCATTAAGAGAAGAATATAAAGGAAAGAAACCTTTGGCAGGTGCAAAAATCATGGGATCACTGCACATGACTGTACAAACAGCTATTTTAATTGAAACATTAGTTGAGCTTGGTGCTGACGTACGTTGGGTATCTTGTAATATATTTTCAACTCAGGATCATGCGGCAGCAGCAGTTGTAGTAGGTAAAGAAGGAACCGTTGACACGCCTAAAGGAACTCCGGTTTTTGCATGGAAAGGTGAAACATTAGAGGAATATTGGTGGTGCACCAATAAAGCTTTAACATGGCCCGATGGAAGTGGTCCGAATTTAATACTTGACGATGGTGGTGATGCTACAATGCTTGTTGTTAAAGGAGCTGAATTTGAGGAAGCAGGAAAAGTGCCGGATTACAATCCAAAAATACATTCTGAAGAAGAAGGCGTATTTTTAGAGTTATGTCGTAAAGTACAAGCTGAAAATCCAACTTGTTGGACTGAAAAGAGAAATAATATCCGAGGTGTTTCAGAAGAAACAACGACCGGAGTACATCGTTTATATCAAATGGCAGAAGCAGGGAAATTACCTTTCCCTGCAATAAATGTTAACGATTCAGTTACAAAATCAAAATTTGATAATCTTTACGGATGCCGCCACTCTTTAACTGATGGTATCATGCGAGCTTCGGATGTAATGCTTGCGGGCAAGGTTGCAGTTGTTTGTGGGTATGGCGATGTTGGTAAAGGATCGGCTCAATCGCTTAGAGGACAAGGTGCTCGTGTTATTGTAACAGAAATTGACCCGATTTGTGCTTTACAAGCTGCAATGGAAGGTTATGAAGTAAAAACGGTTGAAGATGTGATAGAATATGCCGATATCTTTGTTACAACTACAGGTAACAAAGATATTATTACTGCTGAACACATGAGTAGAATGAAAAATATGGCAATTGTAGGTAATATTGGCCATTTTGATAATGAAATACAAATGGCGGAATTAATGGCTATACCTGGTATCGAAAGAACAAATATTAAACCTCAGTTTGATAAATGGACATTTGCCGACGGACATAGTGTTCTTATCTTAGCTGAAGGTAGATTATTAAATTTAGGCTGCGCGACTGGACATCCAAGTTTTGTAATGTCAGCTTCATTTACAAATCAGACTTTAGCTCAAATTGAATTGCATAATAACAATGATTCATATAAAAATGAAGTATATACTTTGCCCAAATTCTTAGATGAAAAGGTAGCTCGCTTGCACCTTGATAAATTGGGGGTTAAATTAACTAAACTTACGAAAGACCAGGCTGATTATATTGGAGTTCCGGTAGAAGGACCTTATAAAGCAGACCACTATAGATATTAAAATAGGCAATTTCAGAAGTAAGTAAACTATAAAAATTGAGAAGCTGTAGATTAAGTTTTACAGCTACTTTTTTATAAAAATCTTTTGGATTTATACTT
>JANQHR010000165.1 GCA_028282585.1 Bacteroidales bacterium
TTCATGAGTCATCTTTTAGAGATAAATTTTAAGTTTGTATACTCTTCTAAAAATTAATGTAAAATCTGTCAAGTTATTTTAGGGCATTACAGGTAGGAACAGCCAACCGGCTGGTAGGAATCAAAAACCATCGCGTAGGAATGCACAACTGTCCGGTAGGAACCTGTCAGGCACGAGTAGGAATAGAAAAACGTCTGGTAGGAACGCATGAAGCTCCTGTAGGAATAGACCACCGGCTCGTAGTGAAACTTAAACGGCTGGAAGGAGCCCCTAAAGTTTCTTGAATTAAATAAATTATTAATCCTAAAAAACAAAAAAAGAAAATGTCGAACAGAAAAAATCAGATTTTATAAACGCAAGCCATATAAATTCTTATAATCATAAGCAAAATCCAGGTATGGAAATTAAAATCTGGATTTATAGACTTTAGGGTTCACACCGGCTTGTTTTATAAAAATCTTTCTAAATGAGGATGTATCCTGATAACCTAAACTAAATGAAATTTCATCAAAGCTTTTTTTCTCAAAAGCGATTAAATATTTGGCCCTTTCAACTTTTAATTTATTAATATAATTAATAGGAGTGTCTCCCGTTGCATTTTTAAATCTTCTGGAAAGCGTTCTTTTATTAAGTTTTATATAATCAGCAATTTCGTCAATTGTAATAATCTTGTAAAGATTCTGTTTTATATAGCTTTGCACCTCCTGGATTTTTTGATCGGTATGAGGGATATCATTAATATTAATAGTGTTAAGACTAATGCAATATTCCGGGTTATGAGTAAAAAATATTTTAGAAATAGCTGTGGCAGTAATTTTATCCATATATTTTTCGATAATACCAATAATTAGTGGAATATTTGAAATAGAACTTCCACCAATAATAATATCCTCATATTCAATAAAAGACTTACTTAGGTCCATTGAAATTTCCGGAAATTTTTTATTAATATAATGTTTTAAACTCCAGTGAGTAGTTACCTCTCGTTTAGAAAGTAAACCGGCTTCCGCCAATAACAGCATACCTGAACAAAAACTAACAAGCTTAGTTTGCTTAAAATATTGTTTTTTTATCCAGTTAATAGAATCGTGCGATTCCGATAGTTTTTGATCGAGAACATCAAAAGGATTGGTAAGTATTTGATCATCTTCGGTTTTTAGTGCAGGTATTATGATTAAATCGAATACTACATTATTAAATATAGTTTCGGTTTGATCGTTTAAATTGAATAAGTTGTTAAACGTACTTTTTGATGAAGTCACATAACGTACATCAAAAAATTTTAATTTTTCGGTGTTCCCGTTAATATATTTCCAAACCCTGTTAGCTCTTTTTAATATCTCCATCGCCGCAGATGCACTCCAGATAGAGCAATTCGGATGAATAAGTATTCCAACTTTCATTGCAAATATTTTGAGACAAAACTAAAAATATAAAGTGACATTATAGCCATTAATTTTATCACTATTGGCATCTTTTATAATAATGTATGGAGATATTTTTACAAAAAAATTAAACGATAGCAAAATGCCATTATTGAAGACAATATCAGAAGAAGAAGCAACATCAGTTGTTAAAAAAGTATATGATGGTTATCAATCTGTATTTGGTAAAGTACCAAATGTAATAAAGTTTCATTCGGCCAGCCAAACAACTTTTAATTACTTAATGGGATTACTAAATGAATTTTCCAATAATTCTGAGATTGATCCCCTTACACTTACTTTTTTAAGAATTATAATACCCCATAGAAATGGCGGAACCTATTGTGTAAAATTTCAATCAAAAATTATTAAGACACTTGGTGTTTCCGATGGTGAAATCGAAAAGGCAAAAAATGATCCTGGCGAATTATCTTTAGATGAAAAAAGAAAATCACTCTTGCTTTTTGCTATAGACGTAATTGAAGGTAATCATAACAATATTGAATCGCGCTTAACCGATTTAAGAAACTTGGGATGGACAGATAAAAACATTTATGAGATATGCTTTTTAGGCGCTTTGCAAAAGGCAATGATACCACTGGTTGAAAGCTTTAAAGTTGAAAATGATTATTAAACAAGCCTATCGTTATGCTTGATAGTTATGTATGAAAGTAAACTTATAGATGCTAAAAATAAGCAAGAAAAGATAATAAGAATTGATAATAAAAAGTCAATGATAATAAAAAGTTTGGGTAGATAAATGGCACATTTCAACTTTGAAAATAGAAAAGTACATTACCGCATAACAGGAACAGGCGACCCTTTGCTTCTTTTGCACGGTAATACTGTTTCATCTAAAATGTTTGATTTCATTTTAAGAAAATACAAAAAGAAATTCCAGGTAATATTGATTGATTTTCCGGGACATGGAAAATCGGAACGTTTAAAAGAATTTGAAACAGATTTTTGGTATTATAATTCAAAGGTCTGCTATACTTTAATACAAGGACTGGGATTTGAAAAAACAGCAGTGGTTGGTACCAGTGGAGGAGCACTTGTTGCAATTAATTTGGCGCTGGAACATCCCGATGTTGTAAGTTACCTTATTGCCGACAGTTTTGAAGGCGAATTACCATTAGACTCTTATATTAAATCTTTGCGTAACGACAGACAAAAGGATAAAAGAAAAATCTTGGCAAAATTATTCTGGCTGTATAATCATGGTTTGGATTGGAAAAGTATTGTGGATAAAGATACGAATGTAAATATTGAGTTTTATAAAACCGGGAAATCATTTTTTCATAAGTCGATAGCTGAATTAAATGTTCCAACCTTGATTACAGGAAGTAAGAAAGATGAGTATTGTAATAATCTTGATAGAATTTATGATAAACTAAAAATAAAGAATCGAGCCATTGATGTCCATTTATTTGAAGAAGGGAACCATCCGGCGATGCTATCTAATAAAGATGCTTTTTTTAATTTGATTACAAGTAGGTTAAAATAAAAACTTCTGGAATCATATGCAACAGATCAAGCTATGAAACACAGGGTAGTATAAAACAAAACTAAATTTTAAAAAATGAAGACTTTTACTTTTTTATTAAAAGCAGCACTTGTATTCTGCTGTTTAACGGGCAAACTATGTGCCCAGGAAGCAATCGTTTCCTCTGGTGGAGTAATATCCTCAGGCAATGGTTTGGTAAGCTTTTCTGTAGGACAAACCTTTTTTAATACCTGGGTAAATTCAGAGAATACAATTACAGAAGGTATTCAGCAGCCCTCTGAATTTTACGCTATCACAGGAGTAGGTGAATTGCCAATGAGTGAATTACCTGTCCGTGTTTATCCTAACCCCGTGAGTGATTACCTGTTCTTGGAAGTTGAAGATGATGGCCAATCCATGGTTTATTTCCAGCTTTTTGATATGAACGGAAAAATGCTCCAGAACGGAAAGTTAGAAGGCAATGCAAACCGAATAAATATGTTGGGTTACAAGCCATCTATTTATTTACTAAAAATCAGAATGAATAACAATAAGTTTAAAACAATCAAAATCGTAAAAAATTAATGAATTATGAAAAAGGTATTATTTACTATTTTATCTGTCCTCTTATTTAATTTCTTAAATGCCCAGGTACCGGAAAAGTTCAGTTACCAGGCTGTAATAAGGGATCATAACAATGAGCTGTTAAACGGCCAGGTGGTTGGCATGCAAATTAGTATATTGAAAGGATCGATAACAGGAACAGCGGTTTATGTGGAAACCCAATCGCCCACCACAAATTCGAATGGTTTAATATCAATTGAAATCGGTACAGGGGTTTCAAGCGATGATTTTTCGGCAATGAACTGGTCGGATGGCCCATACTTTATTAAAACAGAGATTGACCCTGCAGGTGGCAAGAATTATTCGATTATTGGCACCAGCCAGTTAATATCGGTTCCATTTGCATTACATGCAAAAACAGCTGAAAATATAACAGGAACAATTGCAGAAACCGACCCGAATTTTACGGCTTGGGATAAAACTTCAGGAATTGTTATTACAGAAGATCAAATATCGGATTTACAGGCGTATGTAACCAGTGAAACTGATCCTGTTTATGGATCATCAGTAGCAGGAGGAATTACTGCAAAAGATACAACTTTATGGAACAATAAACTTGATAACTTCACGGAAACAGATCCATTGTTTTCTGCATCAGTTGCTGCAGGAATTAATAATTCTGATACATCAAACTGGAACAACAAGCTGGATAGCTTTACCGAAGTGGATCCTATTTTTTCAACTTCGGTAGCATCAGGAATTAGTAATTCTGATACAGCGAGTTGGAACAATAAGCTTGATAGTTATACCGAAACCCAAACATTATCGGATGTTATTTCAAATGATAACACTGCGAACGGACAAATAAAGGATCTTACTGACCCAACCGAAGCTCAGGATGCAGCAACCAAGGCATATGTAGATCTTGCAAAAGCGAAAATTATCGATGTACTAATTAGTAATGGTTTGTTTCCCGTAAACGATATTGATGGTAATTCTTATACAGCGGTTGTAATTGGCGATCAGGTATGGATGGCTGAAAATCTTAGAACGACAAAATACAACGACGGGACACCTATTCCACTGGTAACTGACAACAATGAGTGGAAAAACTTAACAACACCGGCTTATTGTTGGTATGATAATGATGAAAGTACATATAAAGAGAATTTCGGTGCTTTTTATACACTTTATACTGTACAAACAGAAAAGTTATGTCCGCAAGGATGGCATGTACCTACAAAAGAAGAGTGGGATGTTTTAAAAAATTATTTAGGATTAGATAGAGGAGGCAAATTAAAAGAAGCTGGAACAGTAACTTGGGATAGCCCCAACACAGGTGCAACCAATGAAAGTGGCTTTACTGCCTTAGGTGGAGGAATAAGGAATTGTTTATCCGGACAATTTGAATATAAAGGAACACAAACCTCTTTCTGGTCCAGTAATTCATCCTACTTTCCAACTTTAAGCAACAGTCATTCAGGCTTAGGTGGTGGCTACGGAGTGGGTAATTATGGTCGTTATGTTAGGTGTTTAATGGATTAAGAACATATATTCATGGCCTCATGATCTAATAAAAGTTTTTAATACTATAAAATAAAAGAAGGGATATAAACATTCTTCATATGTTTTATATCCCTTTTTGCCGGTCCAATCATTTGACGCTCCCTGTTACTCAATTTACATTTATAATATCATTAAAACATACCATGGTTTCATAAGAGGTACTTAAAAGTAAGTAAAATTTAATTTGGCAGTATTGCTGTTAATATTGTCACTATTGCCATCTTTTTTATTCAGGTATGAAGATATTTTTACGTAATTTAAACTGCATCAAAATGTTATTATCGAAAGCATAAATAAACCATAGAAAAAATGAAAGCAAAAAATACCTTCTTTAAATTAGTTTTAATAGTAACATTATTTTTAGTTGTAACATGCAACACTGTAATTACAAGAGCTAATTCGAATATTGGAATTGATTACAGACCTGGAATTAACTATGTAAGCCATTTATATACCTTAGGGAATTTGGGTTTTGATGATAAGGAGTATAAAGACAAATATAGTGTTTATCTTTCTGAAGAAGACAAAAATATTTTTCTGCAATATAAAGACTTGTTAGAATTTGGTCAGGGTAAAATAGGTAAGTTAACCGCGTTTTTCTTTTTTATACCGGCTTATGCAGATTTAAAAACTCATAATGAATATCGCGACTATTTTACAGCCATTGTTTCATCAATGGAGGAAAAATCAATTACCAAGATAAAAAAATATATTCCGGATGAGTATCTGGCATTTTTTAATGAGAATTTTATTAATGAATTCTTGAAGGTTCAAAAAGAATTTAATGAAATAAGCGGGATTTATTTAAGAAACGTAGATACATACATGAACGAAGTATACCCAATAATTAGCAAAGAACTAAAAAATCAAAAAGACCGGCTAAATTATTTAATCAAAAATAACGACATGATAAGCCAATGGGAAAATGAAACCAATTATAAATGGGAAAAAGGAGATTATAACTACCTTTTATTCAGAGCAGGCAAAAATGGACCTTCCTTTAACAATCTTTCCGCAAATCTTAATACATGCT
Organism: Bacteroidales bacterium; assembly: GCA_028282585.1. Taxonomy (GTDB): domain Bacteria; phylum Bacteroidota; class Bacteroidia; order Bacteroidales; family UBA12077; genus UBA12077. The sequence continues at coordinate 6,074 of JANQHR010000165.1, forward strand.
ATTATAAAATAGACGAAAAATTCCTGGTTGATATGTTTAGTCATGAATTTGGAATTTTTCTCATGTACGATAGCATAATACCATTGGTTGAAAAATACAAAATAAAATATCCAGATTATCAGAATGAATATACGATTGGTCGCGCATATTGGATGGCGTTTGAAATGCTTTCTGTTTTTTTTAATATTAGAATAAATGAAAGGAAAACCAATGATTATTATAATTTTAAACATGCCGATCCTATAGCATTTATGGAGATATATACCAAGCTGTATGAAGAAGGCATAACCGATCCTAAAGACTTATACGATCATGGAATTAAAGAGTATATGAAACAGGATGGATATTGGAACAATGGTGTCAAAGAAAGGTACAAAATCCTCGAAAATTAAACTCAAAATCATATACAAGGGGGTGTCCAAAAAGTACAATAGTTGAATTTTGTTCGTATTTTTTACTTTGAGTAACTTTGTGTCTTCTTTGTGATTCTCTGTGCAACAGCCTTTT
>JANQHR010000015.1 GCA_028282585.1 Bacteroidales bacterium
CTGGTTTATGCATCATCGAAAATGAAAAACAAAATAGGATTTTCTTATGAAATTTTTACTCCCTTTTCTTTTTGTTTTATTTCTTTCTGTACCCAATTCAAATTTAACTGCCCAGGAAAAAAGTAAACTTCAAAAGGTCCACAGGTACTGTTATGTTATTGAAACAAAAGAGTGGTACAAGAATCAAGCTGAGCTTTGGAAAATGGAAATCGAAAAAGATAAGATGAATGAAGATGCCTGGTATTCATATTATTTTGCGAATAGGTACGCAACAATGGGCAGCGACTGGAAAAAAAGAAAAGAACTTTTAAAATCCATTGTTAAAGAATGTCGTACTGCCCTGCCTGAATCATATCTTCCTCACTATTTAATTTATTATAATGATGACAGAAAACTTGAACACCTGGAAGCTGCATACAAAATAAATCCTGATAAAACAGATTTATACTGGGAATTCATCCAATATTATGAAACAGCGGGAAATACAGAAAAAATGAATGAGTTTTGCCAAAAACTCTATAAGAGTGATGATATTATTTCCAGCTTATATGATTACAGCCTGAATGTATTTAGTTCATTGGAAGAAAATGCAATAGTTTTTACAAATGGTGATAACGACACTTACCCGATGTGGATACTTCAAGGTGCAAAAAATATTAGAAAAGATGTATCCGTTGTTAATGCTCACGCACTGCAGTTTCTTCGTGATTATATGAAAATTAAATTTGAAAGAACGGGAATAAAAATCGATTTCGAGAAATTACCAAACGACGATGTCCCTTTAAGCAGTTTTATTAAGGAAACGGTAATTCAAATCGAAAAAAATAATCCGGAAGTTCCTATTTATTTTGTTCCGACAATGTCTTATGATTCAATTCGGGAAATTGAAAAAGACCTTCATATTACAGGTTTGGCATTTAAGTACAGTACAAATGAATTTGATAATTCAAAAAAGTTAAAAGAAAACATTGAAGCAAAATTCCGAATTGATTACATGGAGGAAGACTGGTTAAACGAATTTCATATTTCTAAATCTATTATACAGAGGCTAAATCTGAATTATATAACAGGATTTATGGAACTATCTAAACTCTATGATAAAGAAGGAAACATATTAAAATCCGAATACTGGAAAAATAAATCTGCAAGCCTTGCTGAAAAAGCAGGAGAAACAGAATTAGAAGAAAAGATAAGAACTGAAAATTTTTAAGAGTTGTTACGGACTATTGAAGGTGTCTCAAAAGCCTTGAAATTGTCATTCTGAGGAGCGAAGCGACGTGAGAATCTTTGATCCCAGAGTAAAAGAAAGATTTCTCACACTCACTTTGTTCGGTTCGAAATGACAAACATAATATTGAGACAGCCTCGCCATTCCGTGACAGCATACAATGCAATCTTAAGCAAATAGAACTAAGATGAAAAACTACAGTGGAATCATTCCTCCTTGCGGCATTTTTTGCGGCGGCTGCCCGAAATATGAAAGGCAAAATAACCCATGCGACGGAGCACAAAATAGCTGCCGGAAATGCAAAAGCATTTATGAATGCTGCGTAACTAAAAGAGGACACCAATTCTGTTACCAATGCAGCATCTTTCCCTGCGCCAGATTCAAAAAGTTCTCAGCAACCTGGCAAAAGTACGGTCAAGATTTAATTGAAAACCAAAACAAAATTAAAACGATTGGTGAAAAAGAATTCATCAAGATGTGTAACAAGATCGCTTAACCATTCGATAGTTGTCGCGGACCACTCCGTGACAACTAAATGCTAATGGTCAATGAGTGGTCATTGACGACAGAATGATTTCCTTCGTCATTTAGGCCTCGGAGCCGGAATCTATTTTGCAAAACACAACTCATCTCATTTCATTTTAATTGAATAATTAATGGTCATTATATATTTTGCATTTTAATCGTTTATATAAATATACGTTATTAATTAAATATGTTTAAGAATAGTGATAAAATATCAATTAGAAACCAAGTAATAGCAACAGTATTGGGTGCAATAATATTTGGTTTTCTTAGTTATATCATAGGATTAATAGAATTGATCTTAAATGTAATTAATTCTACTTATAACTTCTTAGTAGATTCGATATCAATACCTATATGGTTATTCATTATATTCATAATTTTCGTTTTATCATCAGTATTGAGATTTATAAATTCAATTCCCAAGGTAGCTAATGATTCCGAACCATCATTTCTTGAATATAATAAAGATAATATTCTTGGTCTAAAATGGCGTTGGGATTATTCATCCAATGGGGACATAATAAATCTATACAGTTTTTGTCCAATTTGTGATTTGCAAGTACATCCCCACCGCACAGGTTCTTTTCAAATAATTGATGACATTGGATTTTATTGTGAAGATTGCAATAGAGAAATTAGTTCATTTGATCATGGTTATAATGTGTTAGAAGATAAAGTTATTAGGATAATTCAAAAGAATTTAAGAAACAATTCATGGGTGTCTAAAGTTAAGTATGAAAACAAGAGTTCCTGAAAAAGTAAAGAAATTTGTGTTCCAAGAAGCTGAAAGCTCTTGTGCAATTTGTTATGAGAATAACATAAACGTTTTGGAGATACATCATATTTATGAACAAGCGAAAGGAGGGGCAATGAGCCGGAGAACTTATTATTGGTGTGTTCAAATTGCCATAATAAAATCACTAATGAAGAAATAACTCGTTCAGAAGTTTTGAGAATAAAATATAGATTGTTAAATCGATTAGAGAGCATTAAAAAAGATAAAGCATCAAAGCCAAATATTATAAAACTTGATAGCACAGTTAATACTGGAATAATTGGAAACACAATAAACATTAAAAATTCTTCAAAGCAATCGCCCAAAATGAATCCACCTCTTGGATCGATAGCCTCAGATTTAAACAAAAGAAATTATGTGAAACATTTGATTGACCGATTTAATGAGTTTAAGAAGGCTGATAAGAGCGTTGGTGACTTTAAATACTCAATTATTTATACTGCAATTAAAAGAAAATTTAAATGTAAATGGGATCTTGTCCCACTTGAAAGATTTTTTGAACTGATAGAATACATACAATATAGAATTGATAATACAATTCTTGGAAAAGTTAATAAAAGAAAGGGAATAAAAAATTATAGTACTTATAATGAATATAAATCGAAGATGAGTTGAACAATTTAATGGCCACTCAAAGCGGACGGCTTATCTGCAAAAATGTTAGCCAAAATAAATAGGTTTTTATGCAAAGTAATATTGAAAAGTATAAAAAGGATTTAGAAAAGCTTATTGGCAAAGGAAAATCTTTACAAATGTCAATGCAATATGAATGTTTTCCTGATAAAATGGAAGAAACTTTAGGTGAACATGCAGAGACAGTGATAGAAGCTTTACCTGATTTTAACAAAGAATACCAAACATGGTATTCTGAATCAAAAGTTTTAATTAAACAACTTTTACCAGATAGACTAAATGATTTTATTCGACACTATGAAAAGCCTAAATCAAGAAAAGATATTGGATATGAAAACTATAGAATAGAAGATTATCTACAAGGACTAGAAGTTACAAGGGGATGGGAAAAGGAAAAAGTGGTTGGTCTAGATGCAGCACTACCTCACTTTCATCAACAAATAGCAATTCTAAATGCTGTAAAATCGAGATTTGAAAGTTCTTTGTTTGATATAAAACAACTCGTGCAAGCTGATTTGTTCGACTCTGAACTATCCGCTTCTCAAGATTTATTAAAAAAGGGATTTATTAGAGCGAGTGGAGCTGTTGCTGGTGTAGTCCTAGAAAAACATTTATCACAAGTGATAGAAAATCATAATATCTCCATAAGAAAAAAAAATCCAACTATCAGTGACTTTAATGATTTACTGGAAAAACATGATGTCCTTGATACACCTTCCTGGCGTCAAATTCAAAGACTTGGCGATATTAGAAATCTTTGCGATCATAATAAAGATCGAGAACCTTCAAAAGAAGAAGCTCAAGAATTAATCTCTGGTGTGGAAAAGATTACAAAAACCTTGTTTTAATTAATTTACCGATCACGCAAGCCGATAATAGGAAGAATACAGCATTCTGCCAATAAAGGAAATTGTTCAATTCTCAAAACAACTTATCCTTATTAATCATATCGATGAAAGTCTGGCGCTGCTCTCTGCTGATAGGTGCTCCTGAATTTGTTAAGTAATTAATTTATTTGCATCATACGCTTTGTTACTTTATTATATGGAGTATTCCCACAAACAATTTTTTATTTGGAGGTAAACTTGTCGCTTCCCAAAGAAATTATAAATGCAATAGCTATTGCAAATGCCAAACCGGTAGGCGAACAACCGGCAATTTTAGCAAACCTTGCTCTGGCAAATCAAATATTAAATACTAATTTACAACAACAAATGGAAATCTCGCAGCAGCAAGCAATTAACCAGGTAACTCTTGCTACAATGGCTAAAGCGATAAGTGAAATTACTGATTCCTCAGGAAATCCGGCAGATATACAAAAACATATTGCAGAATTAGAAAAAGGACTTGAAGCTGAACAGAAAGCTCTTAATGAATTAATTCAATCAAATAAGGAAATATCAGATAAAATAGCGGAGGTTCAAAAAGAATCTTAGTCTTAATCATAATCCTACTCTTACTCTGTCTTTTTGATTAAGATTATGATTAAGAGTAAGATTAAGAACTAAAACAACTTATCCTTATTAATCATATCAATAAAAGTCTGCCGTTGTCCTCTGCTGATGGGGATTCTGTGTTCTTTAATAAAAATTGTATTGCCGATAATTTTATCAATTGTATCAATGTTCACAATAAATGAGCGGTGAACACGTGCAAATTTTTCAGCGGGTAAAATCTCTTCAAATTTACTGAGGGACTGCAATGTCATAACTTTAGTTTTTGCGGTAACTATTTTTACATACTCTCGCTGGCTTTCAATAAATATTATTTTGTCAACGTCAAACTTCAAAATTTCTTTGTCGGCTTTCACAAAGATCTGTTTCACAGAGCCCTTTTCGGCTGGGGCTGCAGTTTCCCCTTTTTGTGCGGATGGGTCTTGCTTCTTTACAAAATCTATTGCTTTCGTTGCTGCTTTGTAAAACCTTCCGAACTCAACTGGCTTTAATAAATAATCAACAACATCAAGCTCGTAGCCTTCAATTGCGTAATTGGAATAGGCTGTAATCAAAACAGTAGCGGGAATTTTTTTCAGCATACGCAGAAATTCAATTCCGCTCAGCTCCGGCATTTGAATGTCTAAAAACATAATGTCTATTTCTTCGTTGAGCAAAACGGATTTGGCTTCCATCACGTTTTTGCAAACTGCCGCAGCTTCCAGATCGGGAATTTTCTCAATGTAGCTTCTAATTAAATTGCGCGCCGGTTCTTCGTCGTCGACTATTAGGCATTTGTAAATCATTTTCTTTTCTCTTTCTCCCCCTTTGCATTTAACTCATAGGCTTCAAATAAAATTTTTTGAAAACCTAAACTAACCCCGAAGGGGTGTAAATATTATAATAAACTGTATAAATCTATAATGTTAACCTCGAAGAGGTGACATTAAGAATAGCTATAAAATACAATATCACTCCTTCGGAGTTTATCATTAACTTTATTTATTCATCTATAACTATATCATCCCTTCGGGATTCATTAAGTTCAACATAAGATGACAGACCTTTTTTCAATCCAAATTTACTTTCAACTTCACGCTGTACTCAGTTTCAAGTTCTTCAATATTCAGTTCAAAGTTGTCAGGGTAATTAAGCTCAAGCTGTTTTTGAATATTGTTTAAACCAATTCCACTTCCCTCTGCGGTTTTTTTCTTTTTGCCCGTGCTGTTGGCGATGTAAAAATACAGAATATCTTCTTCAATTATACATTCTACTTTTATCCAGCCTTTTTCGTTTAAATCAATATCGCCGTGTTTAAAACTGTTTTCAAGCAAAGTTAACAGCAGCAGCGGTGTTATTCTGTGATTTGTATTAATACCTTCCGTGTAAAGATCGATATTCCTGTCCTGCCCTATTTTAAGCAAATGCAGATCGATATAATTTTTCAGTATCGCAATTTCCTTTTCGAGCTGCACACGGCTTTCTTTGCAGTCGTTCAGCATGTACCGCATAATCTGCGAAAGCTTCGCGATCATCGGTGCGGCTTTATCATCCTTTGTGTAAGCCAGCGAATAAATGTTGTTCAGCGTGTTAAAAAGAAAATGCGGATTTATTTGAATGCGCAGAAAATTTAATTCAGCCTCAAGTTTTTCTTTTTCGATCTGCTGCTGACGGTGACGGTTATAAAGCCAGACTTCAGTTCCTTTAATCAAATTTGATATCAAAAGTAGAAAAGTAAGAGTCAAAATCAAATCAAGACTTTGGCT